>JAFYVJ010000048.1 GCA_017549185.1 Roseburia sp.
CTGTCTGTCTGTCTGTCTAGAAATTATGATTCTTTTCAAGATATCTGTCAACTCCTTTTGATATTATATTTTACAATAACATACAGTACTTTTACTTGTCAATTTATTTTCAAAATTCGAAATAACTAATTGACATTGGTTGTGAAAAGTACCATAACTATCTTTAATCGAAAGTTTACTGTGTATCTAATCATTCATTATGTAAAATGCCCCCAATCTGTTAGACCGGAGGCATTAATATTTTTCTTATTTATAGTTAACGATTTTACCGAAATCAGCCTTTAAGCTTGCACCACCAACTAAGCCACCATCGATATCCGGCTGTGCAAATAATTCTGCTGCATTAGCTGCACTAACAGAGCCACCATACTGAATACGAACTTTTTCTGCTGTATCTGTATCATAAACTTCTGCGATACAATCACGGATTGCTTTACAAACTTCCTGTGCCTGTTCTGTTGTAGCTGTTTTACCAGTTCCAATAGCCCAGATTGGTTCGTAAGCGATTACTAAAGAAGCAACCTGCTCTGCTGTTACGTCTTTTAAGTCAGATTTAATCTGAAGACGAATCCAGTCAAGTGTTACACCCATTTCTCTCTGCTCTAAAGATTCACCACAGCAAAGGATTGGTGTCAAACCATGCTCTAATGCTTTTTTCACTTTTTTGTTTAACATGCAATCACATTCTTTGAAGTAATCACGTCTTTCAGAATGTCCGATGATTACATATTTAACACCTGCATCCACTAACATCTCTGGAGAAATTTCACCTGTGTAAGCACCTTTTTCTTCGTAGTACATATTTTCAGCACCAACAACTACGTTTGTACCTTTTACTGCTTCTACTACAGGAACGATGTCGATTGCAGGTACGCAGTATACTACTTCTACTTCGTCACTTGCTACAAGTGGTTTTAACTCTTCAACTAATGCTACAGCCTGGCTTGGTGTCATGTTCATTTTCCAGTTACCAGCTACGATTTTCTTTCTTGCCATTTTATTTACCTCGCTTTTATGTATATATATATATAAGCCGGAGCAGTCAACTCAAAAACACAAGCGTTTTTTCGTGCATGTCCGTACTTCAATAACTGCGAATAGAAAAATCCCCTATGCAAGCATAAGTCTTTCTCTATTCGTAGTTTTCTCAGTCTGTGCCTCGCGACTATTTGTCGTCAGCAGCAACAACACCTGGAAGTTCCTTGCCTTCTAAGAATTCAAGAGAAGCTCCACCACCTGTAGAAATGTGGCTCATCTTATCGCCGTAACCCATCTGGTTAACAGCAGCTGCTGAATCACCACCACCGATGATTGTTGTAGCTTCTGTCTCTGCTAATACTTTTGCTACTGTAAGTGTACCAGCTGCAAGTGTTGGGTTTTCGAATACACCCATAGGTCCGTTCCAAACAACTGTCTTAGCTGATTTAACTGCTTCTGCAAATAATTCAGCTGTTTTTGGTCCGATATCACAAGCCATGCGATCTGCTGGCATAGCTGTTGCATCATATACTTCTGTCTCAACTTCTGCATCGATTGGGCTTGGGAAGCTAGCAATTGTAACAGAGTCTACTGGTAATAAGATTTTCTTACCAAGTTCTTCTGCTTTTGCTAACATTTCTTTACAGTAGTCAATTTTTTCATCGTCTACTAATGACTTACCAATTTCATATCCCTGTGCTTTTAAGAATGTGTATGCCATACCACCACCGATGATTAAAGTATCGCATTTCTCTAATAAGTTGTTGATTACGTTTAGTTTATCAGCAACTTTAGCACCACCAAGGATTGCTACGAATGGACGAACTGGATCTTCTACTGCATTACCTAAGAAATCGATTTCTTTCTGCATTAAGTAACCAACTGCGTTCTCGCCGCCTTTTTCTGTGATGAATTTTGTAACACCAGCTACAGAAGCATGTGCTCTGTGAGAAGAACCGAATGCGTCACATACATAAACATCTGCTAAATCAGCTAATTCTTTAGAGAATTCTTCACCGTTCTTTGTCTCTTCTTTGCCACGGAAACGTGTATTCTGAAGTAATACAACATCGCCTTCTTTCATAGCTTCTACTGCTGCTGTTGCAGCTTCGCCTGTTACGTTGTAGTCAGAAACAAAAACAACTTCTTTACCTAATTTTTCAGAAAGTCTCTTAGCAACTGGTGCTAAAGATTCTTTCTCATTTGGACCTTCTTTTACTTTACCAAGATGTGAGCAAAGGATTACTTTACCGCCATCGTTTAATAATTTCTGAATTGTTGGAAGTGCTGCATTAATACGTGTCTCATCTGTGATAACGCCTTCTTTTAAAGGTACATTAAAGTCACAACGAACAAGTACTCTTTTGCCACTTACATTAATATCATCAACTGATTTTTTATTTAATCCCATGATTAATCCTCCTTGTTTTGCGAAGCAAAATCCTACTCTGCTTGCAGAGTTTACCCTCTGGTGAGGAGAGGATTTGGCCTCCTTGAAAAAATATATATTTTTCTTTTAAAAAAACCCTGCCCATTCTGGGCAGGGCCTTAAGTCACACCTATTCTCGAAGAAGTAACAATTATGCTAATTCAGCGAAGTATTTGATTGTTTTAACCATCTGAGATGTGTAGCTGTTTTCGTTGTCATACCAAGATACAACCTGTACCTGTGTATTGCCATCTTCCATTGGAGCTACCATTGTCTGTGTAGCATCGAATAATGAACCATATGTCATACCGATAACGTCAGAAGAAACGATTTCGTCTGTGTTGTATCCGTAAGAATCTGTAGCTGCTGCTTTCATAGCTGCATTGATTTCATCTTTTGTTACGTTACCTTTAACAACTGCAACTAAGATTGTTGTAGAACCTGTTGGAGTTGGTACACGCTGTGCAGAACCGATTAATTTTCCGTTTAATTCTGGAATAACTAAACCGATAGCTTTTGCAGCACCTGTGCTGTTTGGAACGATGTTCTGTGCACCTGCACGAGCACGTCTCTTGTCACCTTTTCTCTGTGGTCCGTCAAGGATCATCTGATCACCTGTGTAAGCATGAACTGTTGTCATGATACCAGACTGGATTGGTGCTAAATCGTTTAATGCTTTAGCCATTGGTGCTAAACAGTTTGTTGTACAAGAAGCTGCAGAAATAACTGTATCTTCTTTTGTTAAGATATTGTGGTTTACGTTGTAAACGATTGTAGGAAGATCGTTACCTGCTGGAGCAGAGATAACTACTTTCTTAGCACCTGCTGTGATATGAGCAGAAGCTTTTTCTTTTGAGCAGTAGAAACCTGTACATTCTAATACTACGTCTACGTCTAATTCTCCCCATGGAAGTTCAGCTGCGTTAGCTTTTGCATAGATTGTGATTTCTTTTCCGTTAACTGTGATTGAAGATTCGCCAGCTACTACAGAATCAGCGTATTTGTATTTACCCTGAGCTGTATCATATTTTAATAAATGAGCTAACATTTCAGGACTTGTTAAGTCATTGATAGCTACTACTTCATATCCTTCTGCATCAAACATCTGTCTGAAAGCAAGACGACCGATACGGCCAAAACCATTAATTGCAACTCTTACTGCCATTTTAAATTCCTCCTAGAATTAAATTATGTGTAATTTTCTTTATCAGAAACACTAAAAAAATTCCTTTTCCCAATGTTCCCTCGCTTTCTATATTTTAACTAATTTTTGGACAAAGTTCAAGTACTTTTATTGTTAATATTAGATATTTGTTAAATTTTTGACTATACCTACAAAAAAAATGCTTTTTTTCCATTTTTTTGTACAAATTAACGTGCAATGTCTTTTCTTTTCTCCAAAAATCTACTATCATATTTCTAAAAACAGTGGTTATTTTCTAATAATTCATCTGTTTTTATATTACAAACAATTAATTTTTATTTAGGAGTATATAAATTATGAAATCTTTTGGTCTCTGGGACGTACATATGCATAGTCAGTTTTCGGGAGATAGCGACACACCACAAGAAGATATGATTACAACTGCTATAGATGCCGGGCTAGGTGGAATCTGCTTTACCGACCACTTAGATATCGATTATCCGGATAACGCGACACTCTTTTTACTAGATTTACCAAACTACACTTCTTCTGTCCTTGCGTTGCAGGAAAAATATTTGAATCAGATTCCTGTACATCTCGGTATAGAACTCGGATTACAACCACACTTAGCTGAATTACACAAAGATATTTTATCCCAATACTCTTTCGATTTTGTCATCGGTTCTTCCCATGTAGTTCACGGTATGGATCCATATTATCCCGATTTTTACAAAGGTCGTCTGGAAGAAGACTGCTATCGTGAATATTTCGAATCAATTTTAGAGAACATCCATGCTTTCGATGATTTTGATGTATATGGGCACATTGACTATGTAGTCCGTTATGGTCCTACAAAAAACACGAACTATTTATGGACTCAGTATCAGGATATCATTGATGAAATTTTAAAACTTCTCATTAAAAAAGGAAAAGGCATCGAAATTAATACCGGTGGTTTTAAATATGGTCTTGGACACCCTAACCCGACCGAAGAAATTATTTGCCGCTATCGGGAACTAGGTGGAGAAATCATTACCCTCGGTGCAGATGCCCATGTACCTCAACACATTGGCTACGATTTTGGAAAAGTGCCTGCTATTTTGAAAAACGCCGGATTTGATTATTTTACGGTTTTCAAAAATAGAAAACCTCACTTTATAAAGTTATAACCTCTATACTTCTTAGAAATGACTTCCGCGATTGAGCAGTGCCCTTAGAATTGCGAAGCAATTCTAGGGCTCGCGTTGCTCGTCAAAAAGGAACAGCCGGTTCCTTGCCTCTTCAATCAACTTTGGCTGTATCAAAGGATATGTCCACTTCTCTACTAATGTATCTGTAATCAATATTTCTTCTATTTCACTATGTAACTCTTCAAAAGAAACAATATCTGCAACGAATAACATACCAAAACTTTCATCATCTGCATTTTCATTCACTCTGTTTTTTCCTTTTACAGAATAAACACAGATTGGCTTGATATCAAATTCAGTAGCACCTGTTTCTTCCATAAGCTCTCTTTTTGCAGTATCCATGATAGATTCACCAAATTCCCTATGTCCACCTGGAACTTCATAGGTATCTCTGTCTTTATGTTTACAAAATACCCATTTCCCCTCTGTTTTAGATATAATAACTGCAAATTTCAAAAGATTATCTTCTACTTGGTCATAAAACATAACTTCTAACATATTGTAAATCTCCTATATTTTCTTATTATATCTTGTATTGATAAAAATTCAAAGCCAATATTCTTCTGTATTCTTACAAAGATACACAACAAAAAAGCCCCAAACTCCATATGGTGTCCAGAGCAATATCATTTTCAGCTAACCTGTTCCATCTAAGGTGACATGCAAGTGAATCCTAAATACAATAGCCATTTATGTCCAGCCATCCCTTTATCTCATTTTTGCATTTACAGGTTGCATCCCTCTGCTTAGAGGGTTCCCCTTTGTCGGGGTACTATATTATATACAGACGCAATCTCAAATATAACAAAAAAAGGAAAAATGGAATTAAACATATTTGTGAAGATCCAATACACACCAAAGAAAATTTAACTGCTACTAACTACATAGATATAAATGTAATGCTTGATTTCTTCTTGTTCGTTGAAATCTTCAAACTAATACTATTATCACTTTTGCTTTTTACAAGCCTAATCTTTATTTTAGATATAACAGTACTAATATATATTAGGGTTTCAATTACATTTTTTTAACATTAAAAGCACTCGCAAACCCAGTAAAATCAATACTTGTAGCGTTTTAAGTTGAGGACAAGTCACCATCTCTAAGGCATGAAAAGAACCCTTGCCATAAGACCAGAGTTCCTATACACACTATTCTTACATTTTAAACATATCTGAATGTGTACCAGTATCAACTAATGTCAATACAAGTACATCATCTTCAATTAAATACATCAACAACCAATCTGGTTGGATATGACATTCTCGAAAGCCTTTAAACTTTCCTTTCAGTTCAGTTCATGGTCACGATGTTTATCTTCCAATGGAATACCATTCTGTAGTTTATCAACTATGTCTTCTAAGAGTTTTATATCTAATCCTCTTTTCTTAGCAAGTTTCAATCCCTTTTTAAACTTGCCAGTTAGTACTAAATTATATTTCATACATCCAAGTCCTCTAATGCTTCTGCAAAGCTACCATATCTTTTTGTATTTGGGTCTTTGCTGATTCTTCTTGCTTCTTCCATTGCTTCAAGAACCTCTGACCTATACTGTGGAATTTCCACTGCAAATGGTAATCCACCTCTCATAACACACTGTTTTAAAAACATATTCATAGCACTAGACATATCTATTCCTAACTGTGCAAACAATTCCATTGACTGTTTTTTTAATTCTTCATCTATCCTTACTTGTGTTGGTACTGTTGCCATAATATCACTCTCCTACTAAAAACTATGTTAATAGTATCTCCTTACACTCTAATTATATGCATTTTAATTTACATTGTCAATCATTTCAATAAGAACTCCAACCCTAGAGCCAGAGTTCTCATCCTTTTAGGTTCTCATCCTTTTTCTCATCCTTTTAATTCTTCCTGTAATAATGCCCCTCAAAAAGTACTTCACAATCTGCATAACTATCTAAATCATAAACTTTTAACATCCCTACAATCTCCTGTAATTATTTTCTTCTTTTACCTTTGTATTGATAATGACAGAACCATACTTATCCCTAATACAGCTCATAGATACTGGATTTATATGGTATCTTTAATAATCATCAAAATGTATTATCTAGCATCCTTTTTGCTTATTGAAACTAAGACCTAGGACTTTAAGTTCCTTTCTGTATGGATAATAACCAGTTGCCCCTAATCAGTTTTGGGGCACCCTCGTCGCGATACTCGTCAAATCTTCATGCAAGCACTCGATTTTCCTCGTTATTCGCACAAAAAAGACCTCATGCAGAGGAGTTTTCCTCTACACAAGGTCTGTGTTTTATCTCGTTATTTTATTCTTTAGGCTGTCCCTTTTTGCCTTTTGGGGATAAAGGGGTGTGCCCTGGGATATCTGCTTAATCGCGGAAGTATGCAACACCTGATTCGAATAATTTCAAATCCTGTTCTCCATAAATATTGATTGCTACGCTTCTGCCACGACGCTCTGAGTGAGCCATCTTACCAAGTACACGTCCGTCTGGGCTTGTGATACCTTCGATAGCAGCGTAAGAACCATTGATGTTCCATTCTTCGTCCATAGTTGGGTTACCGTCTAAGTCAACGTACTGGGTTGCAACCTGTCCGTTGGCAAATAACTTGTCTACCCATTCCTGTGGAGCTACGAAACGACCTTCACCGTGGGAAGCAGGGTTGCAGTATACTTTTCCAAGCTCTGCCTGTGCTAACCATGGCGATTTATTGGTAACAACTTTTGTATAAACCATCTTACTCTGGTGACGACCGATTGTATTGTATGTCAATGTAGGTGAATCTACTGTCTGTGGTCTGATTTCGCCATATGGTACTAATCCTAATTTGATTAATGCCTGGAAACCATTACAGATACCAAGTGCAAGACCATCTCTCTCGTTCAAGAGTTTATTGATAGCTTCTGTCATCTTTGCATTTCTAAATGCTGTTGCAAAGAATTTTGCAGAACCTTCTGGTTCATCACCAGCTGAGAAACCACCTGGGAACATGATAATCTGTGCCTGTTCAATTGCTTTTACAAACTCATCAACAGATTCACGGATATCGTTTGCATTCATGTTTTTGAATACTTTAACGATGGTATCTGCACCTGCACGTTCAAATGCTTTCGCACTATCGTATTCACAGTTTGTTCCTGGGAATACTGGAATAAATACGGTTGGTTTTGCAATCTTATTCTTACATACGTAGATGCTATCCGCATTGTAAAGTCCTGTTTCAACAGTTGAAACATCATCATGTGAACGAGTTGGAAATACTTTTTCCAATGTACCTGTCCATGCTGCTAATGCTTCATCCATTGTAATTTTCATATCGCCGTAAACAAATGCTTTTTCACCGTTTACGCGACCAACCATCTTATCTACACCGCTAAGACCAGCTTCGATTAATACTTCTTTTACATCATCAAGCTTGCCTGCTGGGATTTCTGCTACGATATTACCAAAGCCTGGTGCAAATAATTCTGCTGTTGTTACATCAGAGAATACAGTAACACCCTTCTTATTACCAAAGCCCATCTTAGAAATTGCTGCTACAAGACCTTTTGCATCAAGAGCATATGCAGAAACAATGAGACCTTTTCCAATTAAGGTGTGGATTGTATCATATAACTTCATTACTTGTTCGTAAACCGGTAAATCGTATTCGTTTTTCTCAATATTGAACAATACAAGTTTATTGTCTTTCTCTTTTAATTCAGGTGTGATAATGTCTTTTTCTTTTGCTACGTCTACAGCAAAAGAAACTAATGTTGGTGGTACATCGATTTCGTTGAATGTACCTGACATAGAATCTTTACCACCGATAGATGGTAGTCCGAAACCAATCTGTGCATCATATGCACCAAGTAATGCTGCAAATGGCTGGCTCCAACGTTTTGGATCTGCTCCCATTCTGCGGAAATATTCCTGGAATGTGAAACGAACTTTGCTGTAATCACCACCTGCTGCTACGATTCTTGATAATGATTCTACTACTGCATAGATCGCACCATGATATGGGCTCCAGCTTGATAAATATGGATCAAAACCATAAGACATCATAGTTACAGTGTCTGAAGTACCCTTCATAACTGGTAATTTTGCTACCATAGACTGTGTCTCTGTAAGCTGGTATTTACCACCATATGGCATGTATACACTGTTCACGCCGATAGATCCGTCGAACATTTCAACAAGACCTTTCTGTGAACATACGTTAAGATCAGCTAATTCTGCTAACCACGCAGCTTTCATATCGCCTGCTTCTACTGCTTCCGCAACTTTTGCTGTTGGGATTGCTTTGAAGTAATTGTCTTCTGGATTTGGCATATCAACAGCAACATCTGTCTCCTGATGTGCACCATTTGTATCCAAGAATGCACGAGAAAGATTTACAATTTCTTTGCCTCTCCACTCTAATACGAGTCTTGGCTCTTCTGTAACTGTTGCTACTTCGATTGCTTCTAAGTTCTCTTCTTTTGCAAAGCCTAAGAACTTCTCAACATCTTCCGGAGCTACTACAACTGCCATACGTTCCTGTGATTCAGAAATAGCAAGTTCTGTTCCATCAAGACCAGCATATTTTTTCGGTACTTTATCTAGCTGTACGCGAAGACCGGCTGCTAATTCACCGATTGCTACAGATACACCGCCCGCACCAAAGTCATTACATTTCTTGATGATGTAAGCAACTTCTTCACGACGGAAAAGTCTCTGGATTTTACGTTCTGTAGGTGGGTTACCCTTCTGAACTTCGGCACCACAAACTTCAGTAGATTCTGTGTTGTGAGCTTTTGAAGAACCTGTAGCACCGCCGATACCGTCACGTCCTGTACGACCACCAAGTAAAATGATGATATCGCCTGGATCAGAATTAAGTCTCTGTACGGCACGTCTTGGAGCTGCACCCATAACAGCACCAATTTCCATACGTTTTGCAACGTAATCTGGATGATAAATTTCTTTTACATAACCAGTTGCAAGACCAATCTGGTTACCATATGAGCTGTAACCATGTGCAGCTTCACGTACTAATTTCTTCTGTGGAAGCTTGCCAAGGATAGTATCTTTTACAGAAACTGTAGGGTCAGCAGCACCTGTTACACGCATTGCCTGATATACATATGTACGTCCTGACAATGGATCACGGATTGCTCCACCTAAACATGTAGCAGCACCACCAAATGGTTCGATTTCTGTTGGATGGTTATGTGTTTCATTTTTAAAGTTAACCAGCCACTCTTCGATTTCACCATCTACTTCTACTGGCACTACGATAGAGCATGCATTGATTTCGTCTGATTCTTCCTGATCGTCTAATTTGCCCTGTTTTTTCAACTGCTTCATTGCAGAAAGTGCAATATCCATTAAGCAGACAAATTTATCAGAACGACCTTCATATAAGTTCTTGAAACCATCTAAATAATTATTGTATGTAGCTTCGATTGGAGCTTTGTAATATCCATCATCAAAAGAAACATTCTTTAACTCTGTAGAGAATGTTGTATGACGGCAATGGTCAGACCAATAAGTATCTAACACACGGATTTCTGTCATAGATGGATTACGTTTTTCTTCATTTGCAAAATAATTCTGAATATGCAAAAAGTCCTTAAATGTCATTGCAAGGTTAAGGGAACTGTAAAGTTCTTTTAACTCAGCTTCTGGCATATCAACAAATGCGTCAAAAATCATAACATCTTCAGGCTCATCAAATGACTGTACCAATGTAGCAGGCTTGTCTGCATCTGCCTCACGCGAATCTACCGGATTAATACAATGTTTTTTGATTGCCTCTAACTGTTCCTCTGATACTTCACCTTCGATTACGTATGTAGTTGCAGAACGGATAATTGGTTCTTCTTCCTCATTTAACAACTTCATACACTGTTCTGCGGAGTCTGCTCTCTGGTCGAACTGTCCCGGAAGGTATTCTACCGAAAAGCTAGCTGCACCAAAATTTTCAAAATTCTCTTCATAAATATCATCAACTGGTGGTTCAGAAAATACCGTTACTAATGCTTTTTTGTAGGTGTCCTCTGAAATATTCTCAATATCATAGCGAATCAACACACGCACACCTGTTACGGTCTTAATACCTAAGTAACCTTTGATTTCTGCCTGCAACTCTTTTGCTTTTACTGCAAATGCTGGCTTCTTTTCCACGTATACACGTCTTACATTACTCATCATGCATTTTCCTTTCATCATAAAATGTTATTGATTTCTATATTGCAGGGCAGATATCTGCCCCTAATCTTCTTTTAAAGTATAACATAGCAATATAAATTAGAATAATTAATATATTTAATGTTTTCTATAAGATTTATTAATTTCAACCATAAATAGAAGAAAATATAACTGTTCAGCCCACGCCACATTCGCCTATTATTCTGTCTATGGCTAAACTGTTATGGAAAAAATAAGATTTGACACATTTATTAGTGTAGCTTATACTTTTAGTAAGTATGAATCTACTGAATAATTACGTATTATAGAAAGGACTGCTTATTTTTATGGACATCAATTACGAACTTTATAAAGTATTTTATTACGTTGCTACTTCTTTGAGCTTCTCAGACGCAAGCAAGCAACTATTCATTTCACAGTCAGCGGTAAGTCAGTCGATTAAAACCCTAGAAAAAAAACTAGAACAATCACTTTTCATCCGCAGCACAAAAAAAGTTCAGCTTACTCCAGCCGGTAAACTTTTATTAAAACACATTGAACCAGCAATGAATTTAATCCAGCGAGGAGAAAACCAATTACTCGAGACTGGAACTTTAGGACTTGGTCAGCTTCATATCGCATCCAGCGATACACTTTGCCGATACTTTTTAGTCCCTTATCTGCAAAAGTTCCATGAATTATTTCCAAATGTACCGATAAAGGTTTCGAATTCTACCTCTTTAGGATGTGTAGAATTATTAGAACAGGGCAAGGTCGATTTAATTATTACCAACTTTCCTAACTCTCAGCTAAATCAATCTTATATCCAAAAAATCGTATGTAATTTCAACGACGTATTTATTGCCAACCGCAATCATTTTGATTTAGAAGAAAAAGAACTTGCCTTTGAAGATTTAGGGCAATATCCACTGATGTTATTAGAACGTCGCAGTACTACCAGCGAATTTTTACACAATCTGTTCTTACAGCATCAATTGGAATTAATCCCTGAAATTGAGCTTAGCAGCAACGATTTATTAATTGATTTGGCTCGAATCGGTCTAGGTATCGCCTTTGTTCCAGACTTTTGTATCGAAGAGAATTCCAAAGATTTATTCATCGTAAAAACCAAAGAAACTATTCCACCACGTCAGATAGTGGCAGCAATTAATCCTTCGTTACCTATGGCACAATCCACAGAAGAATTTTTAAAACTGTTTCCAAACTTATAACGCATAAAAAGAGTTTGTTTCCAAAGCAACTACCCTAATAGCTTTGGAAACAAACTCTTTTTCATTTCATAAGATTCTCTTATAATTTCTTTTCAACTGCCTTAACTGCATCTAACGGAATGCCTAAAAAATCAGCAATTTCTTCTGCTGTGCGATTCTTTTTTAAGCTTCCAAGGATCAGTTCTTCTTTTCCTATTTCTTTTCCTATTTCCGTTCCTTTTTCTAACGCCTCATCAAGATCTTCTTTCATTAATTCTCGCAATGAATCAAACATAATCTCACTCTCCCATCTGCTTATACGAAACGCATCTTTATTCTCTTCTACTGCAACTCGTAATACTGAATCCGCATACAATTTTTCATCTTTCTGAGTCAGCTTTTCTGTTTGCAAAATAATTCTCTCTACATCTTTCCGATTCAAATTTCTACTTAGTAATGTCAGCCACTTTTGATTCTCGACTGACAATTCCCCCGACACAATGACTTGTACCGGAAAACAATCGGTTCTCTCTACGTAATAGATTCCTTTATACTTCTCACAAACTTCATAATCATTTTTCACAAACCATTTTAATAATTCTCTTGGTTTTCCTTCACGTACCAACGTAATTGTAATATCATTTAAATCAATATCTCCCGCATGTACCTCACTCGCCTTATACATACAAGCATATCCAATCACTTTCACATAAGTATCCAAATTCAAATCATCTTCTGGTGACTTATACTCCATAATATTATGTCCGCGAAAAATCTTGCCTATCTCATTTTTAATTTCTACATCCTTAGACTTCATAATCACTAATAAATCCATCTGAATAGGCTTACTATTTAGATGGTATTCATTCGTATAGTCTAAATCGGCTTTATTCTCGATTAATTCCAACTTTACCGCTGAACAAAAAGCCGGATGCCACTGTGTTTTTACTTCTTTTGTCATTCTGCCTCTTTCCTTGCCAAAAGCAGAATATCCCCTACACAAAGCATTTCCTTATATCCTAATTATAAAGAATACTCCACTTTTTACAATATTAAATTTTATGTTTGATATAAATTGAATTTACCGATTTGCCGAAGCAAATTCGACACTGCCAGTAGCGACAGTAAGAAATATTCACAAATCTCTTCCTGAATATCTTGAAAAATAGAAATAGTATTTCTTTACTATATAAATTGATTATAACGAAAAAAAGATATTATACAAGTCCTAAAAATATTTTACACAACATTATCCTTTATCAATATAGAACGGAGAACCAGAACCTTCGAGTCCAGGATTGGACTCGTGTGCCACCGAAGCATCGCTTTAGCGATACCTACCTCTGCTTCGGTGTGTACATCATATGCTCTAAGAAAAGAAAGCACATACATTTGTATGTGCTTTCTTTTCTTAGAGCGCGAGACGGGACTCGAACCCGCGGCCCCGACCTTGGCAAGGTCGTGCTCCACCAACTGAGCCACTCGCGCATATTACTTTGTGTCAGACACAAGTAGCATTATACTTGCCCTACAGTATTTTGTCAACACCTTTTTTGAAATTTTTTCAAAAGTTTTTTGGAATGTTCCTTTCTACGTTACATACAATATAATAATCAGTAACCGGAGGATTTTTCGTGAGTGCCAAAACCCAAATTGTCGTTCTTCACATGAAAGAAGTCATCTATACATTGCTTTTTGCAGGACTCAGCATCATATTAATTTTACTATTTCTTTATATGTTTTTACCAGAAAAGAATCATCAGGAAAATACAGAATCCGCAACCTATACCGCAGGCGTCTACACTTCTTCCATCCTGTTCCAAAACAGTGCCATCGATGTACAGGTAGTGGTAGATGCGAATAAAATCCACTCTATTTCTTTAATAAATCTAGATGAATCCGTGGCCACCATGTACCCTTTAGTAGAGCCAGCCTTAAAAGAACTAACAAACCAAATTCTAAAAAAACAATCAACGGAAGGAATTTCTTATTCTTCTGACAACCAATATACTGCTCTGATGTTACTAGAAGCAATCAATACCGCTTTAGAAAAAGCCTTCATCACACAAATACAATAACTTATCTTTCTCTAGACAGAACAAAAGTGTGCTTCGCACACTCTCGCGACTTCATTTTCTTTCCAGCACAGCTTTTGTTCCGCGCGCGTAGCTGCACATCGTTTGCACGTAGTGCTTTTATTCTATAGGAAAGTCATAGACTTTCACAAATTAAAGTAACAAGGGCTTTCCTATAATCGGGTAGGAGATAGATAATTATTTTATCTACCGACCTCCCACACCACCGTACGTACCGTTCGGTATACGGCGGTTCTTTAGTTTTCACATATTTTCAAATAGAACTCTGTGAATGTTGGATATCCCCATTCA
>JAFYVJ010000049.1 GCA_017549185.1 Roseburia sp.
GGATTTAATATCGAATTTGTCAAAGCCCCCTATTAGCGATTCTTAGGAAGCTGCAACCGGCACCTGTTCGTGCTATGCAGATAGTTCTCCCAAATTGTTCAACGCGTTGGTGGACACAAAACGTTATTCCGGCATTCTGCGAAAAGAATTTCTAAACTTTGCGAAACCACAACTAAATTTACTGATTTAAAATATTCGCACTTTCTATAGTTTCTCGAACGAGATAATCCTGAGGTCGGTGCGTTTTTTTACTTAGCTCTACAAACGAAAGTTTAGTGTAGGAAATATTTCATTTTGCAATAGGATTTGGGTGTCAATTAGTGTGTTGTCACAAGTTCTACAGGACAGTGGTCAGAACCCAAAATGTTTGTGTGGATTTTGGCATCAACTAATTTAGCGTTTATGGAAGCTGAAGTAATAAAGTAGTCAATACGCCACCCTGAATTCTTTTCTCTGGCTTTAAAGCGGTAAGACCACCAAGAATAAATTTGTTCCATGTCAGGGTAGAAATGACGGAATGTGTCGGTAAAACCGGCATTTAAAAGTTGGGTCATTTTACCACGTTCCTCATCAGTAAAACCAGCATTGTGATGGTTGGTCTTAGGATTTTTCAAATCAATTTCTTTGTGAGCTACATTTAAGTCTCCACATAAGATGACAGGTTTTTTTGCATCTAATTGTTTTAGATAAGCAAGAAAATCATCTTCCCAGGTCATACGGTAAGGAAGTCTTGCTAATTCATTTTGAGAATTAGGTGTGTAGCAGGTTATCATATAGAAATCATTGTATTCTAAGGTGATGACACGTCCTTCTTTATCATGTTCTGCTATACCGATACCATAGTTAACGGAAAGAGGCTCATGTTTTGTGAAAATGGCGGTTCCTGAGTAGCCTTTTTTTTCAGCATAGTTCCAATACTGGTGGTAGCCCGGTAAATCTAAATCAATCTGTCCTTCCTGTAATTTAGATTCTTGAATACAGAAAAAATCAGCATCTGCTTCATGAAAAAAATCTAAAAAACCTTTCTGTACACAAGCACGTAGTCCGTTTACATTCCAAGAAATAAATTTCATAAATAGAGTCTCCAATCAAAGTTAATCATAAATAATATATAATAATGTGCTATAATGAACAATAGAAGTAATTGTTCATTAGGTCGGAGCATTTACTGTGCAGAGCGTGAGAAAATGATCCAATAGCATTACAATTATAGTGGAAAATAAAAAAAGAAACAAGTTGGATATAATGGAAATGGAAAAAAAGAACAGTAACCAGACAATTTTAGAATGGTATCAACAGAATAATAGATTTATAGATGCACCATGTGCTGGAACAGGAGAGTGTGGCAGATGTAAAATTCGGTTTTTATCGGAAGCACCTATTCCAGAGGAGAAAGAAAAAAGATTACTGACAGAATCAGAAGTGAAAGCAGGAGTACGTCTTGCATGTGTAGCAAAAATGCAAAAAGATGCTCAGTTTGAAGCGGTGGGTGATCTTTTTGGAACGGAAAAAATAGTAGTGCCAATGGAAGAGACATATCAGGAGAAAGAGGAAATAGATGAGAATGAACTGCTAGGAATCGCCCTTGATATAGGAACGACTACGCTGGCAATGAGTATGGTACGATTATCTTCAGGAAAATGTATAAAAACGGTAACATCCGTGAATCATCAGCGGAGTTATGGTGCAGATGTGATTTCACGAATTCAGGCGGCAAATAATGGAAAAGGCTTGGAGTTGCAGATCTGTATTCTGAAAGATATTTGGAACATGTTGCTAGAGATGTTACAGGTAACAGGAATAAAAGAAAAGCAGATGAAAAAGATTGCTATTGCAGGTAATACTACCATGTGCCATTTATTGTTAGGTTATTCTTGTGAGGGGATGGGAAATGCACCATTTAGACCCACAAATTTATCTTTGATAAAGATTACTATAGCAGAATTATTTGAGAAAATTGCATTTTTGATAAAGACAAATGAAGTGTATCATAAGCTGAATGCAGAAGTAGTGATTCTGCCTGGGATATCGGCATTTGTAGGAGCAGATATTGTAGCGGGCATGTATGCCTGCGATATGGATGTAAGCGAAAAAATGCAAATGTTGTTAGATATCGGAACGAATGGAGAGATGGTAATTGGGAATAAGGATAGATTTTTGGTAACTGCAACAGCAGCCGGTCCTGTTTTTGAAGGTGGAAACATATCTTGTGGTATGCCGGCGGTAAAAGGAGCTGTTTCACATGTACAATGCTTGCCGGAGATTAGCAAAGGTGGAGAGAAAGAATATATCTGGAATTATGAGATGATCGGCATAAATCAGCAGAATGAGGAGATGCCAAAAGGGATTTGTGGAAGTGGACTCATTGATTTGGCGGCTGGACTTTGGAAGGAAAGTTTGATAGATGAGAATGGAACATTGATAGAGAAATTTTTTAAAACCGGAGTATCGATAAAAAACTTAAAAATTACACAAGCGGATATCAGAGAATTACAAATGGGAAAAGCGGCAATTCGTGCAGGAATAGAGATTCTGTGTCAGAAAGCGGTACCTGAATGTATATTTTTAGCGGGTGGATTTGGAACAGAATTAAATATCGATTCAGCAAGTGTTATAGGTTTATTTCCAAAAGGAATGGATAATTATGTGGTTTCAAAAGGAAATACTTCGCTATTGGGATTACAGAAATTTCTGACAGATAAAAATGGCGAAATGCGGGTGAAGAATATTGTAAAGTTATCCGAAGAAATTGTGTTGGCAGAAGATGGAAATTTTGAAGAAAAATATATACTTTTTATGCAATTTTTGTTATGATGTAAGTTAGGACAAAAGTGCGATATGGGAGTACGTATGAAGAAAGAAAACACCGTATTAATAGTAGAAGATGAAAAAGTTAACAGACTGAGTTTGGCTAAAATATTAGGGGATACCTACGAGATTATAGAAGCAGAGAATGGGCGGGAAGCTATTCAGATATTAGAAGAGGATCCTGAGAGAATTTCTGCGATTATACTGGACTTAGTGATGCCGGAATTTAATGGTTTTCAGTTTTTGGAAGTTTATGCAAAATCTAAGACCTTTGGCATGATACCGGTTGTAATTGTCACTATAGAAGGTGATTTAGAGACAGAGAAAAAGTGTTTGCAATTAGGTGCATGGGATTTTGTGGGAAAACCATATGATGCCAGCATTATTCAGTTACGTTTGAAAAATGTAATCGACCGTAGTGAAAATCAGGTTAGTAAAGAATTGCGCCGTCGTACTCAGTTTAGCGAATTAGGAAATATTTATAATATGTCTATGTTTTACTATGTAACGCGTGAAATGTTAGACCGTCATCCAGATAAGAAGTTTGCACTTATTCATATGGATATTGAGAAGTTTCGTTTGATAAACGCTTTTTTTGGCAGAAAAGAGGGTAATGAGCTTTTAAAATATGTTGCAAAATATTTGAATAAACTGGACTATATGAATGAGGCAGTATCCTTTGGTCATATGAGTGCAGATGTATTCGGAGTGTGTCTCTCCTATGAAAAAATAGAAGATATTATCAACTTTATGCATGGAATGAATACATATATGGCAGAGTATCCATTAGAATTCGACCTTTCAGTAGTATATGGTATTTATTTGATAGAAGATTCTACTTATCATGTGAGTGAGATGTATGAATATGCGAATCAGGCATCGAAGAGTTGTAAAGGAGAGTTTAATATTAAAAACTATGCTTTTTATGATTCGAAGATGGGAGATGACATTGTTAAAGAGCAGCGAATTGTAAATAATATGAGAAGTGCTTTGGCGGAAGAAGAATTTGTTATTTATTTACAGCCAAAGTACGAATTGCAGTCTGATACAATAGCAGGTGCAGAAGTTTTAGTACGTTGGATTGATCCAAAGGCTGGAATGATTTCGCCAGGTGATTTTATACCGATTTTTGAACGCAATGGCTTCATTATAAAGCTTGACTTATATGTTTGGGAAAAGTCCTGTCAGTTGCTCAGAAAATGGTTAGATGAAGGGCACAGAGTCTTACCGATTTCTGTGAATATTTCCAGAGTAAGCCTTTATAATCCTAGATTAGTAGAAGTGTTATGTGGTTTGATGGACAAATATAATATACCACCAGAATTGTTCCAACTTGAATTGACGGAAAGTGCCTATACTACAAACCAGAGTTCGATTCGTAGCATAATGACCAATCTTCAGGAAAAGGGATTTGTGGTTATGATGGATGATTTTGGAAGTGGTTATTCTTCTTTGAATATTTTGAAGGATATCAAAGTAGATGTACTAAAAATAGACATGCGCTTTTTAAGTGATACGGAGGAGGATGCTCGAAGTGAGAATATTCTCGCTGCGGTAGTGAGAATGGCAAAATGGCTGAATCTCCCGGTTGTAGCGGAAGGTGTAGAGCGAAAAGAACAGGTATTATTTTTAAAAGGTATTGGTTGTGAATATGTACAGGGATATTATTTTGCAAGACCAATGCCAGTGGCGGAGTATGAGGACTTGGCGTTTAGCGAAACGACGGTTGAGCATTCCGGGATTGATGTACAGAAAAAAGAGAGCGAAGATATTTTGAATCAGAATTCACAGCTGGAATTACTGTTTTCTAATATGCAACAAGCAGTTGCAGTCTATGAATATGGAGATGGCAAGTTAGATTTACTTCGTGTAAACGATGCATATTTTGACTTGTTTAGTTTCGAAGATGTAAATGACATTCAAAGAAGCTTAGATGTTGATTTGGCAGATGATGCAAAAGCAATATTACGTGCTGCATTTGAGCAGGTTGTGGAGAACGAAGATGCCAGTGAATGTGAAGTGTTAAGAAAGACTACAAAGGGAGAAATCTGGATTTCTGTGAAGTTAAAATATATCAGTCCGGTAGGTAGCAGACATATTATTTATGGCTATATTAATGATATTACTGCCCGCAAGGAAATTGATGCAGAGTTACAGAAATACCGAAATGCCCTGACTATGGTTGAATCAAGGGAAGAGACGATTTTAATTGTAGATGATCAGGAAGTTAACAGAGTATCGTTACAGTGTATTTTTGGAGAAAAATATCGTATTTTAGAGGCAGAAAATGGCAGACAGGCATTGGATGTGCTTTCAGAAGAGGCAGGCAATGTTGACATTATTTTATTAGATTTACAAATGCCGGAGATGAGTGGTGCAGAATTTTTAGCTCACAAGAAAACTACACCCGACTTGTCAGAGATTCCGGTGGTTATTATTACTGCGGATGATACAACGGAGCAGCAGATAGATACGATGAGAATGGGTGCAGATGAGTATATTGTAAAACCATTCATTCCGGAAATTGTAACCAGACGAGTAGAAAACGTGCTGGATTCTTATCGTAGTATTCGAAGAATGTCAAAGAAATAGAAGACTATGACTAGAGGTTAAGTGAATGGATATGGAAGAAGTTTTTAAAAAATTAGAAGAATGGGGCTGCGATGTAGAGGGAGCATTAGAGCGTTTTTTGGATGATAAAGATTTGTATATGACCTGCTTAGAGACTGTAATAACGGATCGGAACTTTGATAAGCTAGGTGTGGCGTTAGCGGAGAGGAATGTATTGGAAGCTTTCGATTCCGCTCACACTTTAAAAGGTGTATTTGCAAATCTGGGATTAACTCCGATGTTTTCTATCGTGGAGACTATAGTGGAGCCATTAAGAGGTGGTTTAGTATATAATCTGGATGAGAATTATAAAGAACTTCTGGCTTCGAATGAACAGTTAAAGGGTATTTTAGGAAAGTAGCGTTGAAGATTTATTATGCAAAGATACCGGTATTTTCTGCGGAAGAAATGCAACAGTGTATGGAGATTCTTCCCAAAGAACGTGCCGAACGAATAGGGAAAATTAAGTTAGAAAAGTCTAGTATTCAAAGTGTGGCAGCGGGACTATTGCTTGAGCATGCACTAAGCGAGCATGGAATGCAGGGGAAGAACCTTACATTTTTAAAAAATACAGATGGAAAACCATTTATCGCAGAGTATCCGGAATTTCATTATAATCTGAGTCATTCCAAGGAGTATGTGGTATTAGTGGTAGATGAGTGTCCGGTGGGGATTGATATAGAAGAACTACGGATGGGTTACCAGAAGTTGGCTACACGCTTTTTTTCATTAGAAGAAGTTGCGGTATTAAAAGAACATTGGAGTGATGACTTGTTTACAAAGTTATGGACCAGAAAAGAGAGTTATTTAAAGGCTACTGGATTTGGTATGAGAATGCCGATAGACGGATTTTCTATTTTGGAAGAACAGGTACGGGTAAACGAGAAAATGCCACAGTCGATGATAGAAGCAGGTGTGATTTATTATTTGTCCAGCATGCCGGTTGGAACAGATAGCTGGTTGTCTGTATGTAGAAAAGGGAAAACGGTTCTTTTAGAACAAGATGATACACCGTTACAAGAGGTGGATTTAAAAGAGATTTTGAAAAAGGTATAAGGGATATGTTTGATGAATTAACGGCAGAAGATATTAAGAAAATGGAAGAAGAGATAGAATATCGTAAGCTGGTAGTGCGAAAAAATGCATTAGAAGCAGTAAAGGAAGCTAGGGCTCAAGGTGATTTGAGTGAAAATTTTGAATATTATGCTGCTAAAAAGGATAAGAATCAAAATGAAAGCAGGATTCGTTATTTAGAAAAAATGATTAAAACGGCCAAAATTATTTCTACGGATTCAGCAGAAGATGAGGTTGGAATCAATAATACGGTGACAGTGTATTTTGAAGAAGATGATGAGGAAGAAGTATATCGTATTGTAACCACGGTGCGAAGCAATTCTCAGAAAAATCTTATCAGTAACGAGTCTCCATTAGGAAAAGCTTTATTAGGACATAAAGTAGGAGATAAAGTAGAAGTGAAAGTAAATGAGAATTATTCTTATGTAGTAGAGATACGAAAAATTGAAAACACAGTAGACGAAGGTAATGATAAAATACGTAGTTTTTAAGTATCAGTTTGGCATAGACAGTATAATGCGCGAATGTGGTGTGGGCTGAACTGTTGCATTTTTATGGTATGAGAAGAAAGGATTAGTAAGATGAAAAAACCGGAAGAATTAAGCCGCCTTTTGACGGAGATGTATAAAGAGACAAAGGAAGGAAGAATCCGTTGGAGTCTGCAGGTGCAGACAACAGAACATAATAATCCATCTGAAAAACCTGTAGAGGTAGAAGATGGTGTATCATGGACAATTGATGAGTGTTATGTTTCTTATGTATGTAATTATAAAGGAAAAGATTTTTGTATGATTACTTACGAGATGATTAAGACTGCAAATAACAAAGTACAGACTACCAATTTGGTATTTTTACCTCCGATGGGTATTAGAGCTTTTCATTTACAGACATTACTCCCATATGCAATAACAACATCTAATGTTTTGGCAAACCAGATTCATAATCTTTGGGAATTGTTGTTAGTACAGTATAAGACTGATAAGGCAAGTGTTTATCTGGATGTTGTGCCTGGAACACTTGTTATTGAAGATTAGTATTATTAAAAAGCACAGGAGTAAAGATATGACAATTTGTGTTTGCATAGGTAGTTCCTGCCATTTAAAAGGATCTTACGAAATTGTGGAATTATTACAAAAGGCTATAGCAGAATATCAGCTGGAGAATAAAGTTTCTCTTGCAGGTAGTTTTTGCCTTGGAAAATGTAGTCGTACCGGAGTGACGGTTCAGATAAATGACGAAGTTTATGTTGGTGTAACGAGAGAAGATTTTAAAGACTTTTTTCGTGAGAATGTATTAGAAAAATTGTAACTATTCAGAGCAAAGACGGTTTTGCGAATGGTGTTCTGAATTGTTACAGTAACATAGATACTTTAGAATGAGAATTTTAGAAAATTATGAAACAGTATATTAATGATAATTGGGGATTTACGGAAGAATTTAATGAAGATTTGATACAGAAAATTGGTGGGTCTTTTCAGATGCAGAAGGTACGTTTGCCGCATACTTGTAAAGAAACACCATTTCATTATTTTGATGAACATATTTATCAAATGATTTCAGGTTATCAGAGAATCATTTTTGCAGAAGAAAGCTGGCAGGGGAAAGTTGTATTGCTTACGTTTGATGCGGTAGGGCATGATTGTATCGTTTATTTAAATGGTGAGGAAGTCGGTAGTCATCATTGCGGTTATACAGCATTTACACTCGATATTTCAGATAAATTGCATTATGGTGAAGAGAATCTGTTGACCGTACGTGTAAATAGCAGAGAGGATATTAATGTACCACCATTTGGTTTTGTGATAGATTACATGACTTATGGTGGAATTTATCGTGATGTTTACCTCGATATAAAAGAACCGGTGTATATGCAAGATTTGTTTTTTCGCAGTCAAATCAGTTCTTTTAAAAAGCATACCGCCGAGCTGGTTACACAGATTAGTGTGAATAAGGAGAAGCTGGGGCTTTTTGTAAAACAGAGTATTAAGAATAGAAAAAGCGGTGAATGGGAAGTTTTGGGAGAATGCGGTATTGGCAGTCGGACACTTACATTAAGTTATGTGGTTTCAGAGGTAGAGTTTTGGGACACAGAGCATCCTGTTCTATACGATATTAAGACAGAATTGATAAGTGACGGAAATGTAATAGAGACCAATTTCAGTAGATTCGGCTTTAGAAAGGCAGAATTTAAAGAAGATGGTTTTTATTTGAATGAGAAAAAAGTAAAACTTAGAGGTTTAAATCGTCATCAGAGTTACCCGTATGTAGGATATGCAATGCCGGAATCTATGCAGCGGTTAGATGCGGATATTTTGAAAAAAGAACTAGGTTTGAATGCTGTGAGAACATCACATTATCCGCAGTCGCATTACTTTTTAGACCGATGTGACGAACTTGGGTTATTAGTATTTACAGAGATACCGGGTTGGCAGCATATAGGTGATGACGAGTGGAAAGACCAGGCAGTAGAAAATGTACGTGATATGGTGCTACAGTATCGGAATCATACGTCTATTATTTTATGGGGCGTGCGTATCAATGAGTCTGTAGACGATGACGAATTTTATTTTAGAACGAATGAAGTGGCTCATAAGCTGGATGATTCCAGACAGACTGGTGGTGTTCGTTGTATCAAAAAGAGTCATTTATTAGAGGATGTGTATACATATAATGACTTTTTACATGATGGTAAGACTTATGGGTGTGAAGAAAAGTCTGCGGTGACTTCGGACAAGGAGAAGCCATACTTGATTAGTGAGTATAATGGGCATATGTATCCAACGAAGGCTTTTGACAGTGAAGAGCATCGTGTAGAACATGCATTACGTCATGTTAGAGTGTTAGATGCAGTAGCTGGAGAAGAGGACATTGCAGGAAGTTTCGGTTGGTGCATGTTTGATTATAATACGCACAAGGATTTTGGTAGTGGAGATCGTATCTGTTATCATGGAGTGATGGATATGTTCCGTAATGCAAAGCTTGCAGCGGCAGCATATGCTTGTCAGCAGGAAAATATTCCGGTATTGGAGCTGAGTTCGACGATGGATATAGGAGAACACCCGGGCTGTAATCGTAAAGAGACGTATATTTTTACAAATGCACCGAAAGTTCGCGTGTACAAAAATGATTGTCTCATTAAGGAATATTCAAAAGAAGAATCACCATATAAGAATCTTGCTCATGGACCGTTGTTAATAGATGATTATCTGGGAGATGCGTTAAAACAGGAAGGGTTAAAGCCCAAGCAGGAAGCTTATTTAAAACAGTTGTTTAATGATTATGCGAGATATGGCATGGCTGGTTTGCCAAAGAAAACATTATTAAAAGCGGCATGGTTGATTTTACGTTATCATATGAGTTTCGCATCGGTAATGCCTTTATATACGAAGTATGTAGGAGATTGGGGCGGTAGTGCTACTACCTATCGTTTTGAGGCAATAGATACGGATGGTTCAACTATTCATAAAACGATTTGGAAAAAGCCAATGACAGAGGTAGTGTTAAAGGCAGAGGCTGATCATACGAAGCTTGCGGAGAAGAATAGTTATGATGTGGCATTAATTCGTATTCAGGCAAAGGATGAATGCGGCAACGTGCTTCCGGTATATAACGATCCGGTTTCCTTTGAAGTGAAGGGAAGCCTTGCATTGATAGGACCATCTGTAATTTCTCTTCAGGGAGGTATGGGCGGAACATATGTAAAGACTGTAGGAGAAGCAGGAGAAGGAACATTAATCATTCGCTATGGTGTCGGTCAGGAAATTAGTATTGATTTTGAGATAGAGGCGTAACAAGAATTAAAAGGTACTTCGTATTTTTGTTGCAATGAGAATGGAATATACTGTGCGGGAAAAAGGGGATAAGAAAATGATTTTACAGAATAATCAGATTTTTATATTGCAGACAGTTCATACGACATATGCTTTTCATGTATTACCATCCGGGCATTTGGAGCATTTATATTATGGAAGAAAAATCAGAGTGAAAGAACCACTTGAGATAGACAGTATTGTGGCATTGGTAGAGAAGCATGCTTTTACTCCCGGAAGTTCTAACAGTTATAGTAAAGAGCATATGAATTTTTCATTGGAAGATATGCGGCTTGAAATATCAGGATATGGAAAAGGCGATATCAGAGAACCTTTTATCGAAGTGATTCATGCAGATGGAAGCTATACTTGTGACTTTGTATACGACAGTTTTTCTATAGAAGTAGGGAAGGATGCATATGAGACATTACCTGGCTCATATGATGAAAAAAATGAAGTAGAGCACTTGTGTATTACTATGAAGGATAGAAATGCAAAGCTGGCTTTAGAATTGCATTATTATGTATATGAAGACTGTGATGTGATTACTAGAAGTGCACGTTTCTTAAATGATAGCGAGGATCGCGTGAAATTAACACGTCTTATGAGTACACAGCTTGATTTTGAGACCGCAGATTATGTGATTTCGACTTTTAATGGAGCATGGGCTAGAGAAATGCGCCGTGTGGATACACCAGTTTATATTGGGAAACATGTGAACAGTTCTTATGCAGGGATTTCTTCAAATAGAGCGAATCCATTTGTGATGTTAAGTCACGAGCACACAACGGAGGATACAGGAGATTGTTATGGCTGTAATCTGATTTATAGCGGTAATCATTATGAGGCGGTGGAAGTGAACTGTCATAATAAGACTCGTTTTGTGGCGGGTATCAATCCGCAGTCTTTTTGTTTTGAAATTGCACCGGGTACTTATTTTGAGGCACCGGAAGCAGTGATGACTTACTCACATGAAGGTTACAATGGGATGAGTCAGCATATGCATCAGTTTGTAAACGAGCATATTGTGAGAGGTTATTGGAAAAAGAAAGAACGTCCTCTTTTGTTAAATAGCTGGGAAGCGGCTTATTTTGATATTAATGAGAGAAAATTGTTAAATCTTGCAAAGGCAGGAAAAGAAGCTGGCATAGAGTTGTTTGTTATGGATGACGGCTGGTTTGGAAATCGTAATAATGATACCTGTTCATTGGGTGATTGGTATGTAAATACGAAAAAACTGCCGGGTGGCGTAAAACGTTTATGTGAAAAGGTCAATGCACTTGGACTTGATTTTGGTATTTGGGTAGAACCGGAAATGGTAAACGTGGATAGCGACTTGTATCGTGCACATCCAGACTGGGCAATGGACATTCCGGGAAAAGGTCATTCAGAGGGACGTAATCAGCGTATATTAGATTTTGGAAGAGAAGATGTCCAAAATTATATGATAGATGTTATGAGTGAGTTATTTGGTTCTTGCAATATCGCGTATGTGAAATGGGATATGAATCGAATCGTTTCAGATTATTATTCAAAGGAACTTTCACCAGAGCGTCAGGGCGAAGTAGCACACCGATATGTGTTGGGACTTTATCGTGTTATGAGGATTTTAACGGAGAGATTCCCTAAGATTTTATTTGAAGGATGTTCTTCTGGTGGTAATCGTTTTGATTTGGGGATTTTGTGTTATTTTCCACAGATATGGGCAAGTGATGATACGGATGCGATGTGTCGTGCGGAGATTCAGACCGGATATAGTTATGGTTATCCAATGTCTACGGTGACAGCTCATGTGTCTGCTTGTCCGAATCATCAGACCTTGCGTAATACACCGATTGAGACCAGATTCAATGTGGCTGCATTTGGAGTATTAGGATATGAATGCAATTTTGGTGAAATGAGCAAAGAAGATATGGAGGCAATCAAAGCTCAGATTGTTTTATATAAAAAATGGAGAGGCGTATTGCAGTACGGAAACTTTTACCGTGGCAGAACGATGTGTGATGCACTAAAAGTAAGTGGTAGTCGTGGAAGTGCGAGCGTGCTGACTAGCGGAGCAGGCAATCTGACAGAGTGGACATGTGTATCTGAGGATCGGAAGCAGGCAGTAGGGCTTCTGATGCAGAAACTGGTTGCACCAAATACACAGTTTGATTATTATAAGGCAAAAGGTTTAGATGAAGAAGTAGAGTATCGTTTTACCAACCGTTCTTTAAAATACAATATCAAGGAATTCGGAAGCCTTGTGAATATGGTGGCTCCGGTACATATCAAGCAGGATTCGGTTGCACATAATCTGATTTCAAAATTCGTAAAGTTAGATGGTGAAAAAGAAGATTGTACAGCATATGGTGACGCGTTGATGTATGGTGGTGTGCATTTGAAACAGGCTTTTGCAGGTACCGGTTACAATAATGAGATTAGACCATTCCAGGATTTTGCATCGAGGATTTATTTTATGGAAGAGAATGTACTAGGTACAAACGATACACACAAAAAATCAGGAGTATAATGTTGCTAATGCGACGCTTTTGTGGCACGAGAATGTGTAAGCACATTCTTGAGGTTGAAAGAATAGTAATAGATTAAGGAAAGAGGATTTTATATGATTAGATTTAACAGTGACTATACAGAAGGATGTCATCCGGTGATTTTAGAACGTTTGGCAGAGACAAATATGGAACAGACACCGGGATATGGTGTGGACGAGCATTGTAAACATGCGGCTGAGTTAATTAAGGCTGCTTGTGACGCACCTGAAGCGGATGTTCACTTTTTAGTGGGGGGTACACAGACGAATGTGACAGTGATTTCTTCCGCACTTAAGCACTATCAGGGCGTGATTACTGCGAATACTGGACATATTAATGTGCACGAAACAGGGGCATTAGAAGCTTGTGGTCATAAATGTTTGGTGATTGATACACCGGATGGAAAACTGACAGCAGAGATGATTGATCGTTATACCAAGGCACATTTTGCAGATGATAGTTTTGAACATATTGTACAGCCTAAGATGGTATACATATCTAACCCGACAGAGGTAGGAACGATTTATAAAAAGGCAGAGTTACAGGCGATTTCTAACGCTTGTAAAGAGAATAATCTGTATCTTTTTATGGATGGTGCAAGACTCGGATATGGCTTGGCTTCTAGGGAAAATGATTTGACACTTGCAGATATTGCAGAACTGACAGATGTGTTTTATATTGGCGGAACAAAAGTAGGTGCGTTGTTTGGAGAAGCTGTGGTAATCACCAACGATGAATTAAAAACAGACTTCCGTTATAATATCAAACAGCGGGGAGGTATGCTTGCAAAGGGACGTTTGCTAGGTATTCAGTTTGAGGTTTTGTTTGAAGAAGATCGTTATATGGAAATTTCCCGTCATGCAGCCCGCTTGGCAGAGAAGTTAAAGGATGAATTAGCAGCAGTAGGTGTATCATTCATGGTAGATTCACCTTCCAATCAGCAGTTTCCTATTTTACCGGATTCGGTATTGGATGAATTACGTAAAAAATATTCTTTTGAGTTCAACGGAAAGACAGATGATACCCATAGTGCAGTACGTTTTTGTACGTGCTGGGCGACGAAGGAAGAAAATGTAGACGCATTATTAGCAGATATTAAGGGTTTGCTGTAAGATACATGTATATAATGACAGCTTGTAGCACGATAAAAGTTTAGAAAAATGTGTGCTATATTGAAATAGGCAGAAAGAGAGAAAAATAATGTCAGAGAAAAAGAGAGTTCTTCTGATTGCAACCGGTGGAACGATTGCTTCAAAGCGTTCTCACAGTGGATTGAAACCACAGATTACGCCGGAAGAACTGATAAGTTTTATTCCGCAGGTGAAGGATTTTTGCGAGATAGAGACGTTGCAGTTATTGAATTTAGATAGTACCAATGTAGAACCGGCACATTGGAAGCTGATGGCACAGACGATTCGTAAATTTTACGATGCATTTGATGGATTTGTCATTGCACATGGTACAGACACGATGGCATATACGGCAGCGGCACTGTCTTATCTGATTCAGAATTCAAAAAAACCGATTGTCATTACCGGTTCACAGAAACCGATAGATTTGGAGATTACAGATGCCAAAACAAATCTTTTAGATAGTTTTGTCTACGCCAGTGACGATGCTTCACAGGGTGTTCAGATTGTGTTTGATGGGAAGGTGATTGCAGGTACCAGAGCAAAAAAGGTGCGTTCAAAAAGTTACAATGCATTTTCTAGTATCGATTATCCATTTTTAGCGGTGATTCAGGAAATGAATATCATGCGTTATATTCCGATGCTTCCGTATGAAGAAGACGTGAAGTTTTATGAGGATATGAACGATAATGTATATTTGATGAAAATGATACCAGGAATCAAGGCGAAAGTATTGGAAAGTATTTTTGAAGAGTATGACAGTATCGTAGTAGAAAGCTTTGGCGTAGGCGGTATTCCAAAGTCTATTTCAGATGATTTCTTCCGGTTGTGTCAGAAACATCCGGAAAAGCTGATTGTGATGGCAACACAGGTAGCACATGAAGGAAGTGATATGACAGTCTATGAGGTGGGGCGTGATATCAAGGCAGAATGCCGTATTTTAGAGTCCTATGATATGACATTGGAATCGGTTATTGCTAAAATTATGTGGATTCTTGGCAATCGCGATTGCTTAGAAGGTGATGTGGAGGATCTTTTCTATAAGGGAATCAATTATGATTTGATTTTTGGGAAGAATCGGAAGTGTGGTTCGTGAGAGCAAGTCAGATTAAACTTTCGTTTAGCGACATAATTAGAGTTCGCACCAACCACAGGATTATCTCGTTTATAATCTTGCGATTGGTGCGTATTCTAAGACCTTGTCAGACGAAAGTTTATTGGATCAAATGGTTGATTTGGCAAGAACTCTTTGGTTTTTATGTGATTTTAATTATTCCATCTCGATAATAGTAACATCCGTAGAAGCTTCGATAAACATCTCAGTAGAGAAGTTTCCGGAATTTTCAATCACCATATCTTCAGAAAAGTTATCAGATTGTTCCGTATTAGCAGAACTGCCGCATGCACAAGGGCTGGTAAGTAAAAGAGCAAGAGCAGTTACATAATAGATTCGTTTCATTTTTATATATCTCCTGTAAATGTTTTAAAGGTTGTCCTGCTTTTAAAAACAGAACAACCTTTTATAGTATACACTAAGCTTCTACAAGTTGCAAATCGTATAATTTTTTATACAGTCCATTTTGCTTTAATAATTCCTGATGTGAACCTGATTCTCTGATTTTACCATGGTGCATAACGATGATTTTATCGGCATGCTGGATGGTGGAGAGACGGTGGGCTACCATGATAGTGGTTCTGCCATCCATGAGTTTTTCCAAAGCATTGGTAATTAAAGATTCTGTTTCTGTATCAATATTAGCAGTAGCTTCGTCCAATACCAGAATGGATGGGTTATAAGCTAGCGTTCTGGCAAAGGAAAGTAACTGTCTTTGACCAGCCGATAACGTACTTCCACGCTCGGTAACGGGAGAATCATAGCCTTCTGGCATCTTTTGGATAAATGGGTCTGCATTTACGATAGTAGCAGCCCGTTTGATTTCTTCTAAACGGATGTTCTCATTGTTGAGAGAAATATTGCTCTTGATGTCACCGGTAAAAATGAATACATCCTGTTGTACCTGACCGATTGCACCACGAAGCACATCAGTATCAATATCTAAGATGTTTACTCCATCGATTAAAATTTCACCTTTTTGGATATCAAAATAACGTCCAATCAGATTTAAAATTGTTGATTTCCCAGCACCGGTAGCACCGACGAAAGCAACCTTTTGTCCTGGTTCAATCACAAAGCTGACATCTTTAAGAATGTAGTGCCAGTTCTCGGGATTATCGCCTTCTTTTTCATAAGCAAACCATACATTTTTGAACTCAATACGTCCCTGGATCGTAACGTCAGTTGGATTAGCAGGACTAACGATTTCAGGCTGTTCGTCTAATATCGAGAAAATTTTTTCGGCAGAAGCGAGAGAGGACTGTAGTGTACCAAATTGTTCTGCGAGTTCCTGTATCGGTTCGAAGAAGGAACTGATATAACTGATGAAAATGAATAATGTACCCAATGATAATGTATCATTTAATACAGAGTGGCTTCCGGTTCCGATTACAATAATCATTGCTACTACAGACAATAAGTAGATGGAAGGACGGAAGATAGCAAATGTCATTGTTTCACGCCAGTTTGCACGGAATAATTCGTGTGATTTTGTTTCAAATTCCTGATATTTTTCTTTCTCTCTTGCAAAAATCTGAATCAGTTTCATGCCAGAAATATGTTCCGACAGGAAGGTATTTAACTCCGTAATCTTATTTCTAGTAATTTGATATGCCTTTCTAGACATATAGCGGAAGTAGAAGGTCAATACACCAACTGCGGGCAACAGTAGGAACGAAACGCCTGCCATTCGCTTGTCGATAGAAAGCATTACAATGGCATAACCGATGATTTTGACGACGTTTTTAAAAAGACGTACCAAAATCGTGGTAAAAAGTTCGTTGACAGCTTCCGTATCATTAGAGACACGAGTAACTAGTTTACCAACCGGAGTATTATTAAAAAAGTTTAAGGACAGGCTATGAATATGTGTGAAAACTTCTTCACGCATTTCATAGATAATATTTTGTCCCATTTTTTGTAACATCCAAGTATCTGCGGCATTTAAAATAAAGCCCAGTAACATCATAAAAAGGTAAAGTCCTGCAGCAGCAAGGATACCTCTAAAATCATAATAGCGTAATTCTTTTAGCTGGTCGCGTTCGAGTAAAACAGCACCATCAGCTACGTGCTTTTCTAAAAGTGCACTGTCTGCCTCAACTAAGGCGAGAGATTCTTCTAAGGATAATGCCTCTGCCATGTAATACTGATTTTCATAAAGCAAAATCTGATAGTAGGTGGTGTCAGAAGCAACTGTTTCTGCATCAAAATCTCTGGTAAGATAAAAATCATTATAAGAAACGGCACCTTCCGCATTCACGTCACATACCACATACGGAGAGTAGTAGCCATTAATGTAATCGTCGATGGCATCACCGATGATGATTGGGCGGTAAAGTTCGACTACAATAATGAAAAGGACTAAGATGGTAGCAGCAGTCATGACCCATTTATGAGGTTTTAAGTATTTTAGTAATCGTTTCATGCCTGTGCACCTCCTGTTTTTTCATTTTTGGTTTTGGAAGAATCAATATTTGTCGATTCACTATACAGCAAGTCATTGTTTAATTCTTGCTCAAAGTTAGCACGTTTTTCTCCAACGGCAGCCTCTAACTGCTGTTTTTCAAACATATCCCGATAAATGCCATTTAACTGCATTAACTCTTCGTGATTGCCGATTTCCTGTGCTTTTCCGTCTTCTAAAACCATGATGATATCTGCATTCTGAATGGTAGAAATACGGTGAGCAATCAAAATCGTGGTTTTACCTGCACGGTTTTCCTTTAAGTTCTTTAAAATCTGTTCTTCCGTATCGGTATCCACAGCAGAAAGGGAATCGTCTAAAATCAGAATCGGTGCGTCTTTCATAAGAGCTCTAGCAATGGAGCTACGCTGTTTCTGACCACCGGAAAGAGTCACACCACGTTCCCCTACGATAGTTTCATAACCATCTGGGAAGGCTACGATATTTTCATGTATACATGCAGCTTCGGTCGCTTTCGTAATAGCTTCCATGTCGTCGCTTTCGACACCAAAAGCAATATTATGTCTTAACGTATCAGAGAAAAGGAAGTTATCCTGCGGTACATAAGCGATGTTTTCGCGTAAGGTTTTCAGTTCAATCGTATTAATGTCTCTGCCGTCGATTAATAACATGCCAGGCTTCGTATTATATAAATGAAGCAGGAGATTGACTAAGGTAGATTTACCGTTTCCTGTACGACCGATAATGGCAAGGGTAGTGCCCGCAGGTACATGAAGATTGATATCTTCCAATGTCGGTTCACTGTGTCCTCTGTGGATGAAGGTAAGGTGAGAGAAGGTGATATCGCCTTTGATAGGGGCGATAGGAGTTACCTCCTCGTGGTCAAATACCTCTGGTTTTTCATTAAAAATATTTTGAATACGCTGGATAGAAGCGGAACCTTGAGAGAACATATTAATTGCGTCTCCGCAGGCAAGCATCGGCCATACAAGCATATTGATGTACTGATTAAATGCGACAAAACGACCAAGCGTGATATCGCCGATTAATGCCAAATAACCGCCGTAAATCAAAGTAATCAAAACAGAAAGTCCGATGATGACATCTAAAAGTGGCATTACCACGGACTGCATTTTAGCAATGTTTAAATTCTTTTCCTGTGTGTTAGCGTTCGCCTTGGCAAAAGCACGTAATTCTGCACGTTCTCTTACGAATGCTTTGATAACACGGACACCGGAAATACTTTCCTGTACAAAATCAGTCAGATTAGAAACCGCTTCCTGACGGGCTTTGTAGCGAGCATGAATGATTTTACCGTAATAGATTTCGCCAAATAAAATGAAAAGCATAGGAATGATTGCGATTAAAGTCAGCTTCGCATCCACATAAACCATCATCTGAGCAACGACCATAACCGTCATAACAGTAGCATCGAAAACGCAGATAACCGCAGGACCGATGGACATACGGACTGCATTTAGGTCACTGGTAAAGTGTGTCATAAGGTCGCCCGTTTTATGCTCGTTATAATATTCCACGTCCATCTTTTCTAAGTGGGCGAACATATCATTTCTAAGTTCCTGCTCGATTTTACGGGCAGAGCCAAAGAGAAAGAAACGCCATAGAAAACGTCCGATGGTAAGGGTTAAACCGAAAATACCGATGTAGATTAAGTTCTGTACCACGCCGTTCCAGTCAATTGCACGGGCGGTAAGTCCATCTGTGATTGTACCTGTGAATTTGGGAATGTAGATATTTGCAAAGTCTACGATAAAAAGTGTGATAATACCTGCAGAGTACGCAAAACGATGTTTCTTTACGTACTGGAAAATAAATTGAAATGTGTTCATAATAAATGCCTTCTTTTTCGTTGGATTGTATCCAATTTTGTGTATTAGTCTATTTTATCACAATAGGGAAAATGCACAAGGGAATAATGAACATTTTTTAATAATATTGCGACAAAATAGGGCAGAGTGAATTTCATATATTTGATTTTACATAGCGTAAATATAAACATAAGAAAAGACTGTATAGGATGTTTCTTTTACGTTCTTAGCACAAAGAAACTCCTTATACAGTCTTTTCTTATGTTTCAATACACTTGTTTGAAATTAAATCATAAAATGAACAATTTATTTTGTCAGCAACATCATAATTTTATTACTGCGCTCTACAAATTTTGTCATCGCATCCACAGATAACTGCTGGTTTGCAAGTACAGCAAGATCATAAAGCTGTTCACAGAACATTGGTACATGTTCAGAATCTTTGTTTTCAAAGATATATTTAACGAGTGCATTATTGGCATTTAATGTAAGTGTCTGGTCAGCAGCGAACATGCTCATGTCCATCGCACCCATGCCGTTCATAGCGTACATTTTCATCATATCCTGCATACGTCTTCCTTCTTCGGAAAGCGTGATGATAGAAGAGATGTTCTCGTTTTTTAATTTCTCTACTTTTACAGTGAGTTTGTCATTATTTAAAGCATTTTTAAATACTTCTGTCAAAGTATCAGTTTCTGCTTTTAATTCATCAGCAGAAGTTTCTGTTTTTAAAGCTTCTGTTAAGTCGGCATCAATACGCATGAATTTGTAGTGTTCATTGCGCTGTTCTAACTGAGTGATGAAAGAAGTATCGATGTTGTGATCTAAGATGACAGCCTGCATGTTCTGCTCTTTGAAGAGTTTGATGTACTGTCCCTGCAACACTTTATCTGTTACATAGTATACCACTTTACGTTCATCTTTTTCTTCAGCAGCATCTGAATTGTCTGTATCTACCACTTCAGCGTCTACCGGATTACCATCAGCATCAACGGCTTTAGCTTCTTCTTCCTTAACGAGTAATTCTGGAAGTGTGAGATATTCATCTTCTAAGTTCTTGAAGAGGATATAATCGTTCATCTTGTCGCAGAACTTGCCATCTTTTAAGCAACCGTATTTGATGAATGGGCTGATATCATCCCAGTATTTTTCATAGTTTTCTTTCTCTGTCTTGCACATACCTGTGAGCTTGTCAGCTACTTTTTTCGTAATGTATTCAGAGATTTTCTTTACGAAACCATCGTTCTGTAATGCAGAACGGGAAACGTTAAGAGGTAAATCAGGACAGTCAATCACACCTTTTAAGAGCATTAAAAACTCTGGAATAACTTCCTTGATGTTATCAGCGATGAATACCTGATTGTTGTAAAGTTTGATGGTTCCTTCGATAGAATCATATTCTGTATTAATCTTAGGGAAGTAGAGGATACCCTTTAAGTTGAATGGGTAGTCCATATTTAAGTGAATCCAGAATAATGGTTCTTTATAATCTAAGAATACTTTGCGGTAGAATGCTTTGTATTCTTCGTCTGTACAATCTTTTGGATTCTTTGCCCAAAGTGGGTTTGTATCGTTTAATGGAACCGGACGCTTCTCAATTTTTAATTTTTCTTTTGCTGGAGAAACTTCAACGATTTCTTTTTCGCCGTTTTCATTTTCTTTTTCTTCTGTCTTAGCAGGTTCGTGGATTTCTTCTACAACTACGTCTGTATCTAACTTGTCGGCAGCGTCGATTGTTTCGTACTGAGTCTCTGCGTTTGCTTTTGATAAGAAAATTGGTGTTGGCATGAAAGAACAGTATTTTTCGATGACTTCTCTTGCACGGTATTCGTTAGCAAACTGTACACTTTCTTCATTCAAGTATAAAGTGATTTCTGTACCAACGCTTTCTTTGATGCCATCTGTCATAGTAAATTCTGTACCGCCATCACAGCTCCAGTGAACCGCTGTGGCACCATTCTGGTAAGAGAGTGTGTCGATTGTAACCTGGTCAGCTACCATGAATGCAGAGTAGAAACCTAAACCGAAGTGACCGATAATCTGATCATCGTTTGCTTTGTCTTTGTATTTTTCGATAAAGTCTGTTGCTCCGGAAAAAGCAATCTGGTTGATATATTCTTCTACCTCGTCAGCAGTCATACCAAGACCGTTGTCGATGAATTTTAATGTTTTTTCTTCTGGATTTACAATAATCTGAATCTGTGGTTTGTAATCAGCTGGAAGCTGGAACTCGCCCATCATGTCTAATTTTTTAAGTTTAGTGATTGCATCGCAACCGTTACTGATTAATTCACGATAGAAGATATCGTGGTCAGAATATAACCACTTTTTAATAATAGGAAAGAGGTTATCGCTATTAATTGAAAGATTTCCATGTTTTTCTGCCATAATAAAATACTCCTTTTACTACATATATTTTCGGTGTGCATGATTGCATGGCACGCAAAAAGCACAAAACATTTCATAAGATTTCTCCCATAGATATGATAATAAAACTTCAAAACACAAATGTCAATAGATAATTAGCACTCAAAAGCAAAGAGTGCTAACAAAGAGTGGGGATGTAATTTGCGAAAACCTTTATAAATTTGAGAATTAAGTGGAAAAAACAGACTATAAGTACTATACTAATAAATATGATTATCTCTAACTGTCTGCAAGAAAGACGAAGACAGAGGGAGTTATTTTATAGGAGAGATCTATGATTGTTTTAAATGCTACTCCGGAATTGAGATTAACTTTTGAGAAACTGATTCAGACCATGGAAGTACCCGTAAAGTGGAATGGTCTTTTTGTGGTGATTGATAATACGCTGATTTTACAGGGGGATGTACGTTCTTTGTTTTTCCATTTTGATAGTAGAAAAGTAATGACGAATATCATTGATTTGGATATCAAAGTACAGCAAATCACACCAGTAGAGAATAATCCTTATATAAAAAATGTAATCAATATGCTATTGTATGCTTTTGGGAAATGGGGCAATATCAAGGGTTTGACAGTGGAAAAGGATTATGCACAACTCGGAAAATTGTTCGCAAATATTTTAGGTGAAATGGATATCGAGCCAGAGTATACGAAGGAGCATTTTTGGTTTTTTCAAAAAGGTGTTCGGATTGTGTATGAAGAGGTGGTGGAGTGTGCTCTTTCTTATAAGGAAAAGAATCCGGAGATCCCAAATGAAGAGAGTAAAGGACTTTGGCATAAATTGGTTTGGAAGCAGACGTTTGAAGAATTTCCGGTACATGAGACAACGGCAAGAGAACGTAATCGTAATCGTCTAGGAAACAATTTTTATCTGAGTAGTTATGCGTGTCCAGATTGTAAAAATAAAATGCATGGTGTGGTGTATCAAGTTGGTGGAGAGTTTACGATTGATACTAACGAAGGAAGAGTTAAGATAGCCCGTGCTTATACTTGTGGAACATGTTGTACGTTTTATACACCGAGACCTCGCCGTCTGTTGATAGACGGGGATTGTTATCTTATGGATTTTGCCGGTGATAAAGTAGCATATCAGGATTATCAAGAACTGCTAGGAAAAAATGGAGGAAAGTTCTGTAATCCGAACTATAACACATATGTAGACAAAGAGGGCGTAGGTGGTATGCCATTGTCCAGTGGACAGATTGCCGGTAATAAGAATGTGGCAAAAACACTAGGGCAGTCTGGTGGATTATCCAATCAGAGTGAATCAGACGAATGGCTTTTGGCAGAATTTCGAGAGCTGTTAGAGGAAATTGATGACTTGCCAAAACGTGAATTTGAACAGTTTTTTGCGAAAGTGACAGAAGGATTTTTCCCAGAAAAAATGATTGAACCCGTGGAAAAAGAGTTGTGGAAAAAACACGATGCAAGAAAGCGTGGAAAAAAGACCAGTGGCGGCATAAAAGGTTTAGAGAAGTTACCGGTCGTAAGAAAGTCAAATAATAAGACGGATAATAATCGTCTGGAATCAAGACAAGAAAAAGTGCTTCAGTCACAAAAGGACACGGATACGAACCAGACGACAAATAGGAAATCTACGGATGATTTTATAGAAGATAAAGTAACACAGGAAAAAGTCGAGCGTTATAAAACGCGATTAAATTTGTTTTCAAGGTTATCGGAACGTCAGCGTAATGAACTTGTGAAACAGATATCTATGGATGCATCAATTCCAAGTGATATCAAAAATGAATTATTAGATACTGCAAAAGCACGAAAGAAACAGGATAATTTTGATAAATTAAAAGAAAAAGTAGCCGGAGCAAAAAATAAGAATCGCCTTATGATGTTTCGAGTATATGAAGAAATTGATGAGGCTGATTTAGAGGAAGTGGAGCGGAAAAAACTATTCGAATTGACTGGACTAAGTACAAAGGAATATCATGAGTATTTGAAAGAAAAAGAAGATACGTTTGATTTACGTGAAGCAAAGAGCGATGAGGAGATAGAGTTAGGACAAAGAAATGATTCGAATAGTAGTGTAAAGGGACATAAAGATGTAGGAGCGAGTCATGGCAGTATGGCAGACAAGATCGGGAAAGTAGTAAAACGAAATTCTGTTCATAACAAAAAACAGGAAGTAGAGAACAGTACCAAAAAGCCGGGTATAAATCGCTCTGCAATAAATAAAGCGTCAGATATTCGTGAAATTGAATCCATGATTCGAGAAACTCGATCTACAAGTCGCGAGGATTTAAAACAACTGTTAGATAATCTTTTGTCACAGGATTTTGATGAGGAAGTATTAGAGCCTTATGTAGAACATGTGAGGTCTCAGATAAAACGGTTGGATGAGGAATATCTAGATAGTCTTTTAGGCGATGTGCTAAAACTCTCTTCGGATGAAGGAACTAAGGTTTACGAAGAGATATTATCAGCAGATATTTTACCGGAATTAAAAGCAAATGCCTTAAATCAGTTAGAATTACGTTTGTCTAAAATAAAGACGGATGAGTGTGAGTTATTGGTACAAAAGCTTCGAAAAGAAATGGAAGAAGCAGGAGTGAAAGAGTCGGACAGACATTATTACTATCCGGCGAAACGGGTATTAGAAAAGGAAGCAGCCGAAGAGGAAGTGGCAGTAATAGATTACGCAAAGGCTTCATACGGTGCGGGAATGGGACTTTTTGAGTATCCAATCTGGGCGGTAGATACAACATTAAGTCGTTCCGGTGAGAAGGGAATGTTTTTAACTCCAGAAAAGATATATTACAGTAATCTCACTACTTCTTATCGTATTTCGGTATTTGCAATTGATCATATAAGTGCGTCTACCGGGTTACTAAACCGGGGGCTTTATGTGCATCAGAAAAATGGTGGGAAGATAAAACTTCCTTATGCGGTAGAGACTACAGAACTTCCAAAGCTAGCAGAGGTACTAGATGCGTTTGTAAAGTATCTGCAAGAGAAGCCATTCTCTCGTAAAGAAGTTTATTTAGCCCAAGAAAATCATGAGGAAATTTGCTGTTTTAGATGTGGATATGTATACCGGTGGGCAGACACTTGTCCAAAGTGTGGATACAAAGCAAATCAATAGTATTTATTTGCTAAAAAGGTAAAATAGCTATTGCAATTTTAAGACAAAGTGGTAAAATATCCGTATGTTTGTTAAAAAAATAACAACTAGTATATTTGGTATATTTTAGGAGGAGATAGTAATGGCTAGATTTACATTACCAAGAGACTTATATCATGGAAAAGGTTCCATCGAAGTCTTAAAAACATTAAAAGGTAAAAAAGCAATGGTGTGCGTAGGCGGGGGTTCTATGAAACGTTTCGGTTTCTTGGATCGCATCGTAGCTTATTTGGAAGAAGCAGGTATGGAAGTTGCTTTAATTGAAGGTATCGAACCGGATCCATCTGTAGATACAGTTATGGCAGGTGCTGCTAAAATGTTAGAATTTGAACCTGATTGGATTGTAGCAGTAGGTGGTGGTTCACCAATTGATGCTGCAAAAGCTATGTGGGTTAAATACGAATATCCAGAAATCACATTTGAAGAAATGTGTGTAGTTTTCGGTATGCCAGAACTTCGTAAAAAAGCTCGTTTCGTAGCAATTCCTTCTACATCAGGTACTGCTACAGAAGTAACCGCTTTCTCTGTAATTACAGATTATACAAAAGGTATCAAATATCCATTAGCAGACTTTGAAATCACACCTGACGTAGCAATCGTTGATCCTGATTTAGCCGAGACAATGCCTCAGAAATTAGTTGCACATACAGGTATGGATGCTATGACACATGCAGTTGAAGCATATGTTTCTACAGCAAACTGTGATTTCACAGATCCATTAGCATTACATGCAATCAAAATGGTGAAAAATGACTTAGTAGAGTCTTACAATGGAGATATGTCTAAGAGAGCATCTATGCACAATGCACAGTGTCTTGCAGGTATGGCATTCTCTAACGCATTACTTGGTATTGTTCACTCAATGGCTCACAAGACAGGTGCAGCATTCGAAGAATTCGGTGCACACATCATCCATGGTGCAGCAAACGCTATGTACTTACCAAAAGTAATCACATTCAATGCAAAAGATGAGACAGCTAAGAAACGTTACGGCGAAATCGCAGATTTCATCGGTCTTGGCGGTGCTAACGATGACGAAAAAGTTGCATTATTAATCAAATACTTACGTCAGATGAACGATGATTTAAGAATTCCGCAGTGTATCAAGAACTATGGTGTAGACAGCTACTACGCAGAACAGGGCTTCGTTCCGGAAGAAGTATTCTTAGAGAGACTTCCAGAAATTGCTAAGAATGCAGTAGCAGATGCTTGTACAGGTTCTAACCCACGTCAGCCAAGCGTTGAAGAGATGGAAAAATTATTGAAATGTTGCTACTATGATACAGAAGTAGATTTCTAAAATTACATAAATGGTAAAATGACCGCGTCAGGAGTGTATCTTGACGCGGTTTTCAGTTGTCTTACTGAATACTCTGTGAAATCGGCACATATATTTTTATGAGAATGAGAATTAGTGAGTATATTAGTGAAAACAATTCATGTGAGACAGCAGATAAAAGGCAGTATTCAGAAAATAAAAGGTATGAAGTATACAAAATATATAGGAATATATGCGGTATTTCTGCTCATGTTTTTCATGGGAAGGTATACTGCCAGTTTTGTGCAGGAATATACGGAAACAATGAATGTCGTAATGCAGACGGAAAACTGGGGATTGGGATTTGGTGGTGTTGCAGAGGGTGGTCAGCCGACAGGAAATGCTACACCGGAAGCATTGAAGCAATATGATGCCTATTATGTAGGAAAAACGGATAAAAAAGTGATTTATCTGACCTTTGATTGTGGTTATGAAAACGGTAACACAAGTGCCATTTTAGATGCACTTAAGAAACATAACGCACTCGCAACTTTTTTTGTGGTTGGTCATTATGTGGAGTCTGCACCGGATATGGTAAAGCGGATGATAGAAGAGGGACACACAGTAGGTAATCACACCTATCATCATCCGGATATGAGTGCAATTTCTAATTTGGCTGCTTTTCAGAAGGAAATGGATGATGTAGCAAATGCGTTTAAAGAAGTTACAGGAACGGACATGTCCATGTATTACAGACCACCCCAAGGTAAGTATAGTACGAATAATCTACAGATGGCTCAGCAATTAGGTTATGCTACTTTTTTCTGGAGTTTGGCTTATGTAGACTGGAATGTAGATAAACAGCCAAGTCATGAGGAGGCATTAAGCAAGCTGACCGGACGTGTGCATCCGGGTGCTGTGGTGCTATTACACAATACGTCAAAGACCAATGGTGAGATTTTAGATGAGCTGCTGACAAAGTGGGAGGAGATGGGATATGCGTTTGGAACACTGGAAGAACTAAAGTCAGCTATGCAATAGGCCGATATATCATATAACGAGAAAAAGGATTTTCAAAATTGATTCAGGGATGATTTTGAAAGGAAGAAGTTAGTATGGTAAGTTCAGTAGGTTCTGTTCAAAATCAGGCGATTGATTTATTACAGCAACGCAGGTCGCAGATTTTAGAAAAACTGAAAAATGGTGATGCCGAAGAGGCGATTGTAACCGGTGGCAATGCCTTTACAGAAAGTGTCTGGAAGAAGATGCTTGAGGGTTTGGATGATTATTTGGACGAAGTAAAAGAGGAACAGAAAATTCGTTTTGAGAAGATGGACGAAGAACAGCAGGAAAAAGAACTCCTGCAAAAACGTCTGATGCAAAAGGAAATGATGACAGAGGCGAATATCAAAGAGGTGTTGGTGGCACGAACAGGAGGTACACTTGATGTGCCATATGGTTATCTGGCAAAAAACGGAGTTATTGAGTATAACGGTGTGATTTTCGTGTGTGATGAAATACACAATGCGATTTGTCTTGGTGATATGACGGATGAGTCTAAGGTCCTTAATATTCCACTCTCAGAAGGAGGCTGCTTAAAAGTAAACCGTGACAATCTTAATGATTTGGCAAAAGCAATCAGTATGTTTTCACCGGAGGATATCAAACGGATTATGGAAGCGATTGCAACAGATGCGAAATGTCAGCAGATGCAGCAGGAGATGGATGAGACACTGAATAGTATTTCAGGAAGTACGACGATTGTTTCTAAAAATCAGGAGCAGAATGGTGATATGGTAACTGCGGAACAGATTGCGGAACTGTTTCGGGATAAAGAATAAAAAATAGGGAATGTTGCAAAGGAATTATTTTGCAACATTCCCGTTTTTTACTTCTTTTTTACGCTATATCCGAAACTGCCAAGTTTTTCTCCCAATAAGAAGTATTCTCCATGAGAGTAAGTCACAAGTCCGGTATCGTTAAGGTTAAATTTGCCTTTTTCATTCATGTAAGCATCATCAATAGATACACCTACCACGTCTGCAATGAACATATGATGGCTGCCGAGTTCTTTGATTTCGCGAACCTTGCATTCAATATTCACAGGACTTTCAGCGATGCCGGGAGCACTGATGTGCTGGGAAGGTTGAGGAGTTAAATGCATTTCCTTGAATTTGTCCACGTCTTTTCCGGAACGTACGCCACAGTAATCGGTGGCAAAGACTAAGTCTTTGGTCGTGAGGTTAATTACAAATTCTCCGGATTCTTTTATCATATGATAAGAGTAGCGTTCCGGACGGACAGAGATAGAAACCATCGGTGGATTGGTACAGATAGTTCCTGCCCAAGCTACTGTAATAATATTTGGTTTTTCATTTTCACTCTGGCAGCTAACCATTACAGCTGGCAGAGGATATAGCATATTTCCTGCTTTCCAATGTTGTTTTGCCATGAGAATCTCCTTATTTCATTAAAATGTCCATCAGATACATGTAGACATCTTCGTTTTGTTTTTTCCAATTGTTACAAATAGCTTCAGCCTGTTCCTTGGTTGGCACAGACAGTGTTAAATCAATCAGGTTTGTATCTTTCTGACGATATTGGCAACGTACAGCAAAATCCCGGTTAGGTGTGCGGTAGTAGTCAGCGATAATGGAATTATCGTTACGAAGTTCTAATTTATTTTGGGCAAAATAATTATTAATATCTAATTCAATAGCGTCGGAAATTTTATCTTTAAGTAAATTTAAAGTTTCTTTTCCAGCAGCGGTAATGTAATAGTGGGTGTTATTATGAGTTGATTCGGTACGAATCAATTCAGCATCTAATAAGTCACTAATAACTTGCTGCACACGGAAATAATCTGTATATTCCTGTTCTAAGAAAAAATTAGTAAGCTGAGTATTGGAGAGTGGAAAATCCACTTTGTCTAACATATTTAAAATCGTTAATTTGTATATGGTAAATGGTTCTGCCATAATGAGTTCCTTTCTAAATTATATATTTATGTAACTATTCAGAGCACCATTCGCAAAACTGCCTTTTCAAGGCTTCCGTTTTGCGAATGTTGGCTTCTCGCCAAAGAAATTTTCAAAAATACATTCATTTCAGCAAGCTGAATGCCTGTATTTTATAAAAATTGCCTTGGCTCTGAATAGTTACCATATTATAATATTTTCCCTGCCAGGTATCGCGTTCTATTAATCGTTTGGTGATTGTATTTAGTACGCGTTTTTTGTCGGTGCTCCAAAGGGGAGCAATTAAGAGCTTTCTCGGACCATCTCCGGTGATTCGGTGAAGTACGATGTCAGGTGGAAGCAGCTCGATGCAGTCTACGATGAAATCACAGTATTCTTCTAATGAAAAAGTCCAAAACGGATTGCTTTCGTAATAAGCTGCCAAATCAGTACCTTTTAATATATGAAGTAATTGCAGTTTTAAACCGGAAATTGGTAATTTTGCCACATAGGATAAAGAGGCGAGCATATCATCTTTGCTTTCACCCGGAAGTCCTAAAATCAAGTGTGTGATGACTGAAATACCATGTTCATGTAAATTGGCAACCGCTGTGTCGAATTGATTTAAAGTAAATCCACTTCGAATGAATGCTAATGTTTTTGCATGAATAGTCTGTAAGCCAAGTTCTACCCATACCGGCTTTATACAGTTCAATTCTTTTAACAGATATAATACATCTTCTGGCAGACAATCACATCGGGTAGCGATGGAAAGAGCCACAATATCAGGATGATGAATTGCTTCTAAAAAAATTTTTCGTAAATAGTTTACCGGAGCATAGGTGTTTGTATACGCCTGAAAATAGGCAATAAATTTGGTGCAGTTAGTTTTACCGGATATTCGAGACTTGGCTTCTTCAATCTGATCCGTTATCGAGAGCGTAGGAGAAGCAGCAAAATCACCGGAACCGCCTGCACTGCAAAAAATACAGCCACCGGTACTAATGTGCCCGTCACGATTCGGACAACTCATGCCACCATTTAATGAAAGACGATAAATTTTTTCGCCGAATATAGTTTTAAAATGATAATCTAATGAGTGATAACGTTTCTCACCCCATGTTGATTTTGGCTGGTTGTGATGAAAATCCATAGGGGGGTAAACTCCTCTCTGAATAGTAAATCCATGATAGCATTTTGCATTTCATTAATCAAGAAAAAATGGGGCTTTCTATTTCAGAAAAAATACGTTATAATAGATACATCGAAGATGTTTCAACGTCGATTCAGACAGGAATCCCAAGGATACAATTGATAAATAGATAGATAGAAATAAAGGAGAACTTTATATGAGAGAAAAGTATGAAAGTCTTTCTGTAGCGGTATTACGTGATTTGGCAAAGTCTCGTGGCATCGAAGGAATCTCTGCAATGAAGAAAGCAGATTTAGTAGAAGCGATGCTTACATTAGATGAAAAAGAAAAAAGTGAAAAGCCGGCGGAGCAACAGAACGAGAAAACAGAAGAGAAACCGGCGGAAAAAGTAGAGAAAAATAATCCGGAAGATACTTTAAGCAGTTTAGACAGTGGTGTTACAGCAAATGGTATTTTAGAGGTTATGGCAGATGGTTATGGTTTTATTCGTTGTGCCAATTATTTGCCTGGTGAAAACGATGTGTATGTATCTCCATCTCAGATTCGTAAATTTAATTTGAAAACAGGTGATATTGTTTGTGGCAATACTAGAATAAAGACACAACAAGAGAAGTTTTCTGCATTATTATATGTATCCAGTGTGAATGGTTTTCACCCAAGTGTGGCACAGGCGAGAAAGAACTTTAACGATTTAACACCGATTTTTCCGGATGAGCGTATTCGTTTAGAATACCCAGGATGCAGTGTGGCAATGCGTATCGTGGATTTGGTATCTCCAATCGGTAAAGGTCAGCGAGGTATGATTGTATCTCAGCCAAAAGCAGGTAAGACTACATTATTAAAAGAAGTAGCACAGACAGTTACCAGAAGTAATCCGGACATGCATTTAATCGTATTGTTAATTGATGAGCGTCCAGAAGAAGTAACCGATATCAAAGAAGCCATTGAAGGTAAAAACGTAGAAGTTATTTATTCTACATTCGATGAACTTCCAGAGAATCATAAACGTGTATCAGAAATGGTTATTGAGCGTGCAAAACGCCTTGTAGAGCATAAAAAAGATGTTATGATTTTATTAGATAGTATCACACGTTTAGCAAGAGCTTACAACCTGACTGTTGCACCAAGTGGACGTACCTTATCCGGTGGTCTTGATCCGGCAGCACTTCATATGCCAAAGAGATTTTTTGGTGCAGCCAGAAATATGCGAGAGGGAGGAAGCCTTACGATTTTAGCGACTGCATTAGTTGATACAGGAAGCCGTATGGATGACGTTGTATTCGAGGAATTCAAGGGAACCGGTAACATGGAGCTTGTATTAGATCGTAAACTTTCAGAAAAGCGTGTATTCCCGGCTATCGACATTGTAAAATCTGGTACCAGACGTGACGATTTGTTGCTTGATAGTGAAGAGCAGGAAGCAATGGATATCATGCGAAAAGCCTTTAATGGAATGCGTGCAGATGAGGCGGTTGAAAATATTCTGAATATGTTTGCACGTACGAAGAATAATAAGGAATATATCGCAACTGTGAAGAAAAACCGTATTTTGTAATATTTTAGAGCCACGGAAAATCAAAGAATTTTTGCGATTGACTCTGAAGTGTATTTGAAAAAACGTAAGCGTTATAAAAAGATTGAAAAGATAATAAAAATGACTTGCATTTCATGTGATTATATGGTATATTAATAAAGCTGTTTGTCGGGATAGAAGTCTGTGTATAGACTTCAAGCAGTGGACAACACTTCATATGAAGTGTGAATCGTGTATATTCTCTGCATAAGTATCATATGCGGATCGGGCATACGGGTACAGCGATGCATCGGTGCATAGAGCACTAGACATCGTCAGATGTATTAGCATCCCGGAGAATAAGAACATGCGAAACTATAAAACGATAAGATTAAAAGAGGTGAAAATAATGAGAGAAGGAATCCATCCAGATTATCATCAGGCAACCGTTACATGTAACTGTGGTAACACATTTGTTACAGGTTCTACAAAAGAATCAATCCACGTAGAAATCTGTTCAAAATGTCATCCATTCTACACAGGACAGCAGAAATCTGCTAGAACTGACGGACGTATTGATAAGTTCAACAGAAAATACGGTATTAAATAAGATAGAATGTAAGAATGAGAAGGTTGAGGTTAATTTAATCTCAACCTTTTTTCAGATTAAATCTGAAAAGTGATATACATGGAGTAGTGCGTAGTGTGAAAAATAAATTTTTCACATGCAAATTTGTGCCTGCGGTCCAAAGTTTGCAGGTATTGGAAGGGTATGGTTATTAACATGAGATACTCCGGAATTGGCGGACAGGCTGTTATGGAAGGCGTTATGATGAAGAATCAGGATAAATACGCCGTCGCAGTCAGAAAGCCGGATAAAGAAATAGAAGTAATGGTTTCTGAATACACAGGAATCGTGAAGAATCAGAAATTAAAAAATATGCCAATTATTCGTGGTGTGTTGAATTTTATAGATTCCATGGTGTTAGGAATGCGGACATTGACTTATTCAGCATCTTTTTTTGAAGAGGAAGAAGATGTGAAAAAGGTTACTAAGATGGCTCAGATGACACCAGAGGAACGAGCAGAACAAGAAATTAAGGATAAAAAGAAGGAAGATGCAGCGATGGGTGGTACTGTGGTACTGTCAATTTTGTTTGCAGTTGGAATCTTCATGATGCTGCCGTACTTTATTTCTTCTTTTTTTCAGAAATATATTGAATCACGTCTTTTATTAGGATTGTTAGAAGGTGTCATTCGTTTGACGATATTCATATCTTATGTGGGATTGATTTCGTTAATGGAAGATATTAAGCGTGTATACATGTATCATGGTGCAGAGCATAAATGTATTAATTGTATCGAAAGCGGTATGGATTTATCGGTTGAGAATGTGCGTAAAAGTTCGAGATTGCATAAGCGTTGTGGTACCAGCTTTTTGTTAATCGTCATGTTTATCAGTATTTTATTTTTTATGATGATTCGTGTAGATTCTGCAATCTTAAAGGTTGTGTTGCGTTTGTTGCTGATACCGGTAATTGCCGGTGTGTCTTATGAATTTATTCGTTTGGCAGGTAGAAGTGAAAATTGTTTTGTCAACATGTTGAGTAAGCCGGGGCTGTGGTTACAAAAAATCACCACAAGAGAGCCGGATGATGACATGATTGAAGTAGCAATTAAGTCGGTAGAAGCAGTATTCGACTGGAAGAAATACGTGGATGAAATTCGTAAAGAGGTTTAAAAACTGTTATTAAAAATTTTATGAGGATGCCAGAAAATGGCAGAGTGAGAGGATATCATGACATATCGGGAAGCAATTGGTCTGGGAGAGAAAATATTAACCACGGCAGGTATTGCAGATGTAAAGACGGATGCATGGATGTTATTAGAAATGGCAGCGAAAATTGACCGTAATTTTTACTACATGCATATGAATGATGAGATAACAGGGGAACAGTTAGCAGAATATGAGAGTGTGTTAAAAAAACGTGCAGAACATATTCCATTGCAGTATATCATAGGTGAGACCGAGTTTATGGGATTGCCGTTTAAGGTGAATTCTAGTGTACTGATTCCGCGTCAGGACACGGAGACTTTGGTAGAGGAAGCATTAAAAGTAGCTAAACCGGGCATGAAGGTGTTTGACATGTGTACCGGTTCCGGTTGTATTATCATCAGTATTTTACATCATGGCAAAGAGTTAGAAGGATATGCCTCAGACATTTCCAGACATGCCATCAATGTGGCAAAAGAAAATGCAAAATTGAATCACGTAGCGGTTTCTTTTGAAACAGGTGATTTATTTGACCATATCAAAGGAAAATATGATATCATAGTATCGAACCCGCCATACATTCGCACGGAAGAGATTGCAAAGCTCATGCCGGAAGTGCAGAATTTTGAACCATTTGATGCATTAGATGGGAAAGAAGATGGTTTGTTTTTTTACCGCAGAATTGTGGAACAGGCAGGAGGTTATCTGAATCCGGGTGGATATCTTTTATTTGAAATTGGACATGACCAGGGTGAGGATGTGTCTGAATTGATGAAGCAGGCAGGATTTAATGATGTGAGTGTGATTAAGGATTTGGTAGGTAATGATCGTGTAGTTACTGGTGTTTTACATCAATAAATATAGAGAGGTATAGAACATGTTTGATAGATTAGAAGATTTGTTAATCAGATTTGAAGAATTAATGAGCGAGTTAAGTATGCCGGATGTAGCAAACAATCCGGAGCGTTTCCGTAAGCTTATGAAAGAACAGAGTGATTTGACTCCAATTGTTGAGGCTTATAAGGAATACAAGCAGTGCAAACAGAGCATCGAAGATTCTCTAATGATGTTAGAGGAAGAATCTGACGAAGAAATGCGTGAACTTGCAAAAGAAGAATTGAATGATTCCAAAGCCCGCGTAGAAGAATTAGAAAATGAATTAAAGATTTTACTTCTTCCAAAGGACCCTAACGATGACAAGAACGTTATCGTAGAAATTCGTGCAGGTGCAGGTGGTGACGAAGCAGCACTTTTCGCAGCAGAAATTTACCGTATGTATCAGCATTATGCAGAATCAAAACGCTGGAAAACAGAGATGATGGAAGTAGATGATACCGGTATCGGCGGTATGAAGAGTGTATCCTTCATGATTAATGGACAGGGTGCATACTCTGTAATGAAATACGAGTCAGGCGTACATCGTGTACAGCGTGTACCAGAAACAGAATCCGGCGGACGTATCCATACATCTACTATTTCAGTAGCAGTAATGCCGGAAGCAGAAGATGTAGAAGTAGAAATCGATGAAAAAGATATCCGTATCGACGTAATGAGAGCGTCAGGTAACGGTGGTCAGTGTGTCAACACAACTGACTCAGCTGTACGTTTAACTCACTACCCATCCGGTATCGTAGTATATAGCCAGACAGAAAAATCACAGCTTCAGAACAAAGCGAAAGCGTTTGCTTTATTACGAGCAAAACTTTACGACATCGAATGCCAGAAAGCACACGATGCAGAAGCAGAGCTTCGTAAGAGCCAGATTGGTACGGGTGACCGTTCTGAAAAGATTAGAACATACAACTTCCCACAGGGACGTGTAACAGACCACAGAATTAACCTTACACTTTACAAGTTAGATAAGATTATGAATGGTGATATTCAGGAGATTATTGATGCTTGTATCGCAGCCGACCAGACAGCTAAGTTGGCGAAGATGAACGAGAACTAGGGAAGATAGTGTTGATTTGGGTTGAAATTAGATTTTAACAAGAGAATATTTTAGAAAAAGATATAGGCGATGATGTACTTTTGAGGTATGTCATCGCCTGTTTTTGTATTTTATGTTTTGTTGGATGTACTGTACTTGTAGATGAAATATAATTGGATGTTAGGCTATTTTGAGACATGTTTAAGATGAACACCTTTTTTTGTACAATATAGAACAGTTTAGTTGTTAAAATCAAATATTTGTTTGTTGAAATTTAAAATAGGTGTGATTGGGGTAAGAAATAATGAAGACTGCATGAAGAAAGATTTTGATTGATAAAATATTATTGTAAATCAAAAATAATATGGTTGAAAATATCAATAAAACAGAACAAGTGTTCTTGACTTAAAGTGCTAATTGTGGTATAGTAAATATGGAACAAATGTATGGATAAGGGGATGTGAATAAGTTAGTAGTGGTCAGCAAAAATACAGATAAAATTTAATAATAAAGCTACTATTCAAGCTTTAATACATCATGTTATATTATAGTTGAGAGAGGGGAGGATGGAAAAATGGCAAATGTATTTGATACTGCAAAATATATTCTTGAACAGAGTGGAACGATGTCAACAATGAAACTTCAGAAGTTATGCTATTATTCGCAGGCATGGTCTCTTGTTTGGGATGATGCTCCTTTATTTAATGAGGATTTTCAAGCATGGGCAAATGGTCCTGTTTGTCCTGAATTATTTTATGTGACGCGGGGAAAGTATTCTGTAAGTGCAAGCGATGAAACGGGTGGAGAGAATAATTTATCTGATAATCAGAAAGATACAATTGAGCGTGTACTTGAACATTATGGAAGTCATGATGCACAGTGGTTAAGTCAGTTGACACATATGGAACATCCATGGATTCAGGCAAGAGAAGGTATACCATCAGGACTAGGTTGTAATAATGTGATAACAAAAGAAAGCATGGCGTTGTATTATGGCGGGCTCTAAGAAGAATAAACAAATTAAACAAAAAGAGATTCCAAAAGGAAAGTGTATTGCTCAAGGTGGAAATCCTGAGCAATACTATATAGAAAATCCAGCATGGAGTTTTGCAAGTGCTGATCCGGATAAGTGGTCTTTTACACAGGAGCATATTGGAGAATTGGTTTGGACGGAAATTTTTCCAAGATTAAGAGCACTAGAAAGTCAGACATGGGGAGAAATTCTTGTTAAAGATAAGAAACAAAATCACTCAATAAATGTTGAAGATTTAAATAAGATAGCACAGGATAGATTAGCAACTAAATATATAGAAGCTGAATCATTAATTTCGTTACGTATAACGGGGAATCATAGACTTTATGGTTATATGACAGGAAGGGTTTTTAATATACTATGGTATGATGATGATCATGGGGATAATAAAACATGTGTCTGTAGATCCTATCTGAAACATACATAAAGAAATTTAATAAGGGTATATATCATTGGAGATGTCAAAGTATGTATTTTGTAACAACAGCAAATGATTTCTCTAAGCCTGCATAGGATGTGGCAAGAAAGGTAGTGGAGAAAAAATATATTAGATAGTTATGGTATTGATTGTATTGGTTTGGAGTAGCAAAGGATGCTTTTGTTTTGTTCTTGTTTCGATAGAGGCATATGTTCTGAACAGGTATGTGGCATAGCGGTAACTGTTCCGAGCCTATATATTAGGAGGTCTTTGCTCCGCACAAGTGATCAGACTGCAAAGTTGGCGAAGATGAACGAATAGCACGAACGTGATAGATGTAAAAAGAGAGGATGCAAGTTTACTTGTAATCCTCTCTTTTTTGCAGATGGCATGTGAGTCAAACGAACACCGAGGAAATGCGGAGCATTTTCGAGGTGATGTTCGTGCTATGAGTGGAATGAGAACTAGGTTAGTACGATTTATAGGTGGAGTTAAAAGGTAAGATGGGGTAAGGCTATAAAGGTATTACAAAATTGTTGTGGAAATATTAGGAGTATTTTATAATGAATTATATGAATCTCGTAAGTTAAATAATGTTGATGATAAAATGATAATGCACATTGTGTTGAGTAAATGCTTAACTTGGAATATAGAGTAGGGTATTTTTGTGGATGATAAACTAGCTTATAGTATTATGAAAAAGAAAGTGAGGCTGATATTTTGGATATTGAAAATGCAAAACAATTGTCATATGAAAATATGAGGAAAATATATAAGGCTCATCTGCGAGGTCAAGGCTTGGGAACAAATACTGTGAATACAGTAGGTGGAGATACTTTTTATCTTTGGAATAATGTTGGACACGATGAATTTTGGCGTGTGGTAACTTCGGATGATTTTGATACTGTGGCACGAGAAGCACTTTTCAAAGCTTTATCTGAAAATTCAAGTGGAAATGTTGCATCCTTAGTTAATGGTTATGTATCAACACTTAGACGCTTTAGGAATTATGTGTATTCGGATGAATCGTATTTAGTGGAAGAACCGGATGGCACGAAAGCATTGAAAGATTTCTTGTTGGACATCGAGTGTTTGGATCCATTAGCAGAATGGACAAGCAAGTTTAATCTGTTTGATATCCTTAAAATTACAAAGACGGAAATACGACACAGCAATATGCTTTCTTGGCTTTTAAATCCGAATGAAAATCATGGATTGAATGATAGTATTATACGAGGGTTTATCCAATATGTAGCGACTACTTTTCCAGAGGATATGGATGTGTTTGATACGCTATTAATGGATTGTCACGATTTTATCTTACAGCGCGAATGGCATAATATTGATATTCTAGCAGTATCATCAAATGAAAAATTCGTTCTTTGTATCGAAAATAAAATATATTCCAGAGAGCACGATAATCAGTTGGATAGATATAGAAAAATCATAGAAGATACATACTCGGATTACGAGAAGATGTATATATTTTTATCGCCGGAGGGAATTGAAGCAAGTGACCCGGATTATTGGTGTTCTATGTCATATCAAGACGTGCTTACTATCATTGATAATGCAAGAAAGAAAGTGAAACTTTTACCGGATGTGGAATTATTGATTAACAATTATGTTGAAGCGATTAGGAGGGATATCGTGGGAGATGAGAGATTAGTACAGATTTGTACTGAAATATATGCAAAACATAAAAAGGCATTAGATTTAATTTTTGAAAATCGACCAGATAGAGCGTTGGAGGTTGCTAATATACTTAAAGCATGGGCAATTGAAAGAACGGAAACCGGTGAAATTGAAGTTGTCTTGGATAAGTGTAGCAAGACTTATATAAGTTTTAAAACAAAGACAATGTCGGATATTCTTCCGGATTCGGAAGAAGAAAATAGTGGTTGGAACACAAAGAATCATTATTTTTATGTGATTAGGAACAATGAGGGTATGGGTTTTTTATTATCCCTTACGCTTAGTTCTAAAAATTTAACAGATGAGCAAAGAAGTATCTGTGATAAAATAAATGAATATTTTCCGTCAAAGCAGCAAAAAGCAAACTGGCAATGGAGAACTCCATTTGCAACAAAGCAGGTGAAATTAGAGGAAGAACTGTCTGAAGAAAAGATTTTTGAACAATTGGATAAAAAACTTGAGGAACTTAAAGCTTTTGAAGAAAAATTATGTAAAGTAATGATGTAGAAATTTATGAAAGAATGAATTTTACAGATTAAATGAGAGAAGAGGTTATTAATGAATACAAATAATATGGATCAAGTAATTGCAAAATATATCGATAATTTTGCTATGATTAATGATGACGAACATTATGAGTATTATAAATGGCAAATATGTTATGATTTTCCTCGATTAATGGACTTCGCATTAAATTCACCAGACGAATCATTTCCTAAAGCGTTATATGAAGTCAAGAAAAGAACTGAAAATATTATTGATAGTTTTACTCAGCCATTTTATGGATTGGTGAGGCTTGCAGAAGAAGAACCAGCAACAGTACGACAGATGTTTTTAGATTTATATGAACCAGATAATGGGGATTTACAAATACAGATGAAAAGAATCGAAAACTTTATTAATAAGAGTAATGAGTTGTTGGAAAAATACCATCCAGATAGTTTCTTGTATAAGCAAAATGCTCACGCGGTTTCATCCTATTTGTTTTTATACGATCCAGAACATCATTATTTATATAAGGCAACCGAATGTAACACAATGGCTAATTGTATTGAGTTTTATGATTCATGGGGAACAGGGGATAATATTAAACTAGATGTATTTTATCGTATGTGTGATGAAATGATAGAGTATATTCAAAAATGTCCAGCACTATTGAAAACAAATGCAAGTAGATATGATGGTTCGTTATCTTTGAGTCAAAAAGGAGAACTTCACCCTGATGTGAATAAACATATTTTATTATTTGATATGATTTACTGTTCAAGAGTTTATAGTTTGTTTGATGCAATTTCTTTTAATAAGCCGAATAATAAAGAGAAAAAATTGTTGTTAGAATATAAAAATAAAGCAAAACAATTAAAGGAAGAATATGATATTGCAACTGAAAGAAATCGTATTCTTAGTGAAGCTATTGATTTTTTTTCATGTGCAGTTGAAGTCGGAGATTGTGTAAAACATAAGAAATATGGCGAAGGTATTATCAAGGCAATTAATGGAAAGTATATACATATTAAATTTTCAAATACAGGAGAAGAGAAGCAGTTTGGTTTACCAATTTCGATTGCGAATGGAATAGTAGAATATGACATTCCTAATTTTAAGGAAAGTGTCTCAAGATATAAAGAGGTTTTGATAAAGGCAGAGAGTATTTCAAGGATGATGGATTATGCGGCGAAAGCTTTACAGCAATATCAAGAATATTTATAAAGATATGAAGAATAGAAAATTTTCAGTTGTAAATCAAAAATAATTTGCTATAATATAATTAGAAAAGACAATCGCCACAGAGTGGTTGACCTAGTGGAAAAAAGAAAACCCTTCCCTGACAGGCCAAAGTACAGGGAAGGGTTGTTACGTTAGTGACAAATCAAATAAATGAATGTCAGTAGTGCTAAGAGGAACATACCGAAAGACATTAAGTCTTTAAAGTCAAAATTCTTCATAAGCATCACCTCCATTCTATGTAGAATGAAGGCCAACCACCCTGTATCACGATTGCCAGTAGTAAAAATACTACTAAAAATATTATACCACGATGCAATACAGAACACAAGTTCTAGGTATAATATTTGAAATATATTTGTATAGTATAATTAAGAGAAGATATACTTTACAAAATCGGTGTTAGGGTGGTGTAATATAAGAGTCATTTGCTCCGAGCTTGTTTCTTGGAGGCACTTGTTCTGTACCTATTTATGGTATAGAGGTAACTGTTCTGAGCCTATATATTTGGAGGTCTTTGTTCTGCACAAGTGACCAGACATCTAAGTTGGCGAAGATGAACGAATAGCACGAACGTGAAATATAACAAAGAGCACATGGACTGTTTGCAGGGCCATGTGCTCTTTTGTAAAATTGGTGGTTGGAGTGAAGGATTTGACCCTTTTTATGGAGCACCAGTTATTTTAATTGTATTAGCTGATAAAGCAGTTCCTACATATCGGTACGATGGTTCGCTAGTACTTGGTAATCTTATGAATGCGGCAGAAAGTCTTGGGGTTTCCAGTGTCTGGATTCATAGAGCCAAGGAAGAATTTGAGGTTGAATTTGGGAAGAAGATTTTGGCGGGGCTTGGAATTGAGGGAGATTATGAAGGCATTGGACACTGTGCTCTTGGATATGCAGAAGAACCAGCGAAAATACCGGTAGCAAGAAAAGAAAACTATGTTTATTACATAAGATAGAATAAAAGAAAACAGTGGATGTTGTGAAAATAGGAGAGAATCAAGATGCAGTATCGTGAAGATAAATACGGTAATAAGATATCTGTGCTAGGTTACGGATGTATGCGTTTTTCGCAAAAAGGTGGAAAAATTGACTTGAAGAAAACAGAACAAGAAATTATGGCTGCCTATGAAGAAGGGGTAAATTATTATGATACTGCCTATATATATCCGGGTAGTGAGGCTACGCTCGGAGCCATATTAGAAAAGAACCATATCCGTGACAAAGTATATATTGCCACGAAGCTACCACACTATATCATTAAATCAAGAGATGATGCAGAAAAATATTTTCAAGAAGAATTAAAACGTCTTAGAACTAGTTATGTAGATTATTATTTGATGCATATGCTGACAGATATAAAGACATGGAAACGTCTAAAAGAGCTTGGAATTGATAAGTGGTTGAAAGAAAAGCAAGAAAGTGGAGCAATTCGACAGGTTGGATTTTCATATCATGGAAATACAGATATGTTTTGTCAGTTAATAGATGCAAATGATTGGGATTTTTGCCAGATACAATATAATTATTTAGATGAACATTCGCAGGCAGGAAGGACTGGGCTTCAATATGCAGCATCTAAAGGGATTCCAGTTGTGATTATGGAACCTTTGAGGGGAGGCAGATTGGTAAATAATTTGCCAGAAAAAGCAAAAAAACTATTTGCAAACTACCCTATCAAGAGAACTCCGGCAGAGTGGGCATTTCGCTGGCTTTGGAATCAGCCGGAAGTTACCTGCGTTCTTTCTGGCATGAATTCACTTGAGATGGTGCGAGAAAATGTGAAGAATGCAGCTACCTCACAGATTGGAGAGTTTACAGAGAAAGAAGAAAAATTATTAAAGAATGTTGTGCAGGCACTGAATGAGCAAATGAAGGTGGGATGTACGGGATGTAGTTATTGTATGCCATGCCCTAAAAATGTAGACATTCCTGGTACATTTGCAGCATATAATAAACGTTATGTAGACGGGAAATCGAGTGCGTTATTCGAATATATGCTGTGTACGATTGTTCGTAAAGATGCAACTTCTGCATCAAATTGCGTAGGATGTGGAAAATGCGAACAACACTGTCCGCAGAATATTGCGATACGCAAAGAATTGGAAAATGCAAGAAAAGAACTGGAAGGACCTGTCTATAAACTGGCACAGAAGGTTGTACCAATGTTTATGAAATTGTAGAAAAGAGGAAAAGCGAAAAGTAGAGATGTAAATCTATATAATTATACAAAAAACGACAAGAGATTGTCGTTTTTTTGAACAAATTTAACAATATCTTTTTGGGGTAAAATATGATATGATATCATAGATTAGAGAAGTATGTTCTCTTTTTTTAATTCTAGTTTGTTAAAAAATAAACAATCTAAAAATGAAAGGAGCAAACAAATGGCTAGAAAAATTACTATTATTGGAGCTGGTAGTGTAGGAGCAACAATTGCATATAACCTCTCTCAGGATGATGTAGCATCCGAAATCGTATTAATTGATGTAAATAAGGATAAGGCTGAAGGTGAAGTATTAGATATCATCCAGGGTACATGTTTTAGAGATCCTATCTCAGTTACATCTGGTGGTTATGAAGAGGCAAAAGATTCAGATATCGTAATTATCACATCTGGTGTTGCACGTAAACCAGGTCAGTCTAGACTTGAACTTACACAGACAAATGTTAATATCATCAAAGATATTGCACCACAGATCGTAGCAGTAGCACCAAATGCAAAATATATTATCGTAAGTAACCCAGTAGATATCATTACATATGTATTTACAAAAATATCTGGTCTTCCAGAAAATCAGATTATTGGTTCTGGTACAATGCTTGATACAGCAAGACTTCGTTGCGGTATCGCAGAACACTTTAATATCGCACAGAAAAACGTACATGCTTACGTATTTGGTGAACATGGCGATACATCCTTTGTTCCATGGAGCAAAACATGTATTTCAGCTGTTCCAATCGCTGAATATGCAGATACTATGAAAAAAAGTGGCGTAGATATGGAACCAATCGATAAAGAAGAAATGATTACATATGTACGTAAATCAGGTGGAAAGATTATTGCAAACAAAGGTGCTACATTCTATGCAGTAGCAACATCAGTTTGTAAACTCTGTAAGATCTTAACATCTTCTACAGATTCTATCAGTACTGTATCTACTATGATGCATGGTGAATATGGTATCGAAGATGTATGTTTAAGTGTTTTATCACTTGTTGGACCAAATGGTTGTCAGGGTAAGGTTGAAGTTAAGTTGACAGATGAAGAAGTAGAATTGCTTCATAAGAGTGCAAATACTTTAAAAGAAGTAATTGCTCAGATCGAAATTTAATATTCCAATAAACCTAATATTTAGAAGGAGAATGGTTGAGTTATGAAGTATACATATTATCCAGGATGTACTTTGAAAACAAAGGCAACAGACCTAGACGCTTATGCCAGAGCTTCTGCAAAAGCATTAGGCTTTGAGTTAGAAGAAGTTGAAAATTGGCAGTGTTGCGGTGGTGTATATCCTTTGGGTACAGACGAAATCGCATCCAAACTTTCTTCTGTTCGTGCATTAAATGAAGCAAAAGAAAAAGGACAGGATTTGGTAACTCTTTGCTCAGCATGTCATCATGTTATCAAACGTGTAAATAATGACATGAAGAACAACGCAGATATTCGTACTAGAGCGAATAACTATATGCAGTTAGAAGAAGCTTATGCTGGCGAAACCAATGTATTACACTTCTTAGAAGTACTTCGTGATAAGGTTGGTTTTGATACATTAAAAGAAAAAGTAGTAAATCCTTTAACAGGAAAGAAGATTGGTGCATATTATGGATGTCTCTTACTTCGTCCTGGTAAGGTACTTGGATTTGATAATCCGGAAAATCCTACTATTATAGAAGATTTTATTCGTGCGATTGGTGCAGAACCAGTGATTTATCCATATCGTAATGAATGTTGCGGCGGATATATTTCTCTCCGTGAAAAAGAAATGGCAAAGAATATGTGTGATAAGATAAAGGAAAGTGCAGCTGGTTTTGGTGCAGAAATGTTAATCACAGCATGTCCTCTTTGCATGTATAATTTAAATAAGAGTGACGAAGCAGCACTTCCTGTTTATTATTTCACAGAATTACTTGCAGAAGCACTTGGAGTAAAAGAGGAGGTAGTGTAATGAGCCACGCAAATAATCAAGCTGAAAAAATCAAAGCAATCAGCGGCGTAAACCCATTAAAATGTATGAAATGCGGCAAATGTTCTGCTACCTGTCCTGCTTTTAATGAAATGGACATTAAGCCACACCAGTTTGTATCATATGTACAGAATGGTGATATTGAAGCTTTGGCGAATTCAAAGTCACTTTGGAAATGTCTTTCTTGCTTCGCTTGTGTAGAGCGTTGTCCAAGAGATGTACAGCCGGGAAGATTAATTGATGCTGCCAGACAGATTGTGGTTCGTACCAAAGGTCAGACAGGACTTGCACCAGAAGAGATTCCAGAACTTTTAGATTCAGAAGTTCCACAGCAGCTTTTAGTAAGTGCATTTAGAAGATACAGGAGGTAAGTCGCAATGCAGAGAATAGGTGTTTTCGTTTGCCACTGCGGTAGTAATATTGCGGCTACGGTAGACGTAAAGAAAGTAGTAGAAATGGTTCAGATGGAGCCAGGTGTTGTTCATGCAGAAGATTATCAGTATATGTGTTCTGAAGCTGGACAGGCAAAGATTGCAGCAGCAATCCATGAAAAGAATTTAACAGGTATTGTTGTGTGTTCTTGTTCCCCACGTATGCACGAGACTACATTCCGTACAGCAGCGGAAAGAGCAGGTCTTAATCCATACATGGTAGAAATCGCAAACCTCCGTGAGCATTGTTCATGGATTCACAAGGATATGGAAGAAGCTACAAAGAAAGCTGTTATCCTTGCAAGAGCAGCGATTGCAAAAGTAAACTTAAATACACCATTAAAACCAGGTGAAAGTCTTGTTACAAAACGTGCACTTGTAATTGGTGGTGGTATTGCAGGTATTCAGACTGCAATTGATATTGCTGATGCCGGATATGAAGTAGATATCGTTGAAAAAACACCAAGTATCGGTGGAAGAATGTCTCAGTTAGACAAAACATTCCCTACACTTGACTGTTCAGCTTGTATTCTTACTCCAAAGATGGTAGAAGCAGCATCACATGAAAAGATTACAATCTATACATATAGTGAAGTAGATAAAGTATCCGGTTTCGTAGGTGATTTCACAGTAGATATCCGTAAAAAAGCAAGAAGTGTTGATGCAACAAAATGTACAGGTTGTGGCGTTTGTCAGGAAAAATGTCCTTCTAAGAAGGCTCCAAGCGAATTCAACCGTGGCTTAAATACTAGAAGTGCAATTTACACACCATTTGCACAGGCAATTCCAAATGTACCTGTAATTGATCGTGATGCATGTATGAAATTCCAGACTGGAAAATGTGGTGTTTGTGAAAAAGTATGTCAGGCAGGTGCGATTGATTATACACAGAAAGATGAAATCGTTACTCAGAAATATGGTGCAATCGTAGTAGCAACAGGTTTTGATACGATCAAGTTAGATAACTACGATGAATATGCATATAGCCAGAGTAAAGATGTTATCACATCATTAGAATTAGAGCGTATCATGAATGCAGCAGGTCCTACAAAAGGACATTTAGAACGTCTTTCTGACGGAAAGCATCCTCATGAAATCGTATTCATTCAGTGTGTAGGTAGCCGTTGTTCAGACGATAGAGGAAAGAGCTATTGTTCTAAGATTTGTTGTATGTACACAGCAAAACATGCAATGCTTATCCGTGATAAATATCCGGATGTAAACGTTACAGTATTCTACATTGATGTTCGTACTCCAGGTAAGAACTTTGATGAATTCTACAGAAGAGCCGTAGAAGAATACGGTGTAAATTATATCAAAGGTCAGGTTGGAAAAGTTATTCCACAGCCAGACGGCAAACTCTTAGTACAGGGTTCTGACTTACTTGATAACAAACAGATTTTAAAAGAAGCTGATATGGTTGTACTTGCTACAGCAATTGAACCAGAAGCATCTGTTCGTAAGATTGCAACAATGCTTACAGCAAGTATTGATACAAATAATTTCCTGACAGAAGCACATCCAAAGCTTCGTCCGGTAGAATCTCCAACAGCAGGTGTATTCTTATCCGGTGTATGTCAGGGACCAAAGGATATTCCTGAAACAGTAGCTCAGGCTGGTGCTGCAGCGGTAAAAGCAATCGGTTTACTTGCAAAAGATAAACTTATGACAAACCCATGTACAGCAAAAGCTGATGAACTTATGTGTAATGGATGTTCTACATGTGCCAATGTATGTCCTTATGGTGCAATTTCTTATGAAGAAAAAGAAATTAATGACCATGGTATCCGTGAAGTACGCCGTGTAGCAGTAGTAAACAATGCATTATGTCAGGGATGTGGTGCTTGTACTGTAGCATGTCCATCCGGTTCTATGGATTTACAGGGCTTCTCAAATAGACAGATTATAGCGGAGGTAGATGCAATATGTCGATAAAAAATGAAGAATTCAGACCTAAGATTGTAGCGTTCTGCTGTAACTGGTGTAGTTATGCAGGTGCTGACCTTGCAGGTAGTAGCCGTTTAGCATATCCAGCAGATGTAAAAATTATTCGTGTACCATGTTCTTGTCGTGTAAACCCAATGTTTATCTTAAGAGCATTTGAAAAAGGTGCAGATGGTGTTATTCTTTGTGGATGTCACCCGGGAGATTGTCACTACAGCACAGGTAACTATTATGCAAGAAGACGTATGACACTTTTATTCTCTATGCTTGATTACATCGGTGTAGAAAATGGTCGTACTCGTGTTGAATGGGTATCAGCAGCAGAAGGTGTAAAATTCTCACAGACAATGAACGAATTTGTAGAAAAAATCCGTTCACTTGGTGAAAATGTAAGATTGGGGGATTTAAGATGCAAGAATTAATTACTCGTGCAAAAGAACTTTTAGAAAATGGTACAGTGGCACGTGTTCTTGGCTGGAAAGCAGGCGATCTTCCATACAATCCAGAACCAGCTTATTTTACCAATGCAGAAGAATTAAAAGATTTTGTATATAATGGTTTTTGTGGTGCAAACCTTAGCAAATATATGATTGAAGCTTCTAAATTAGAAGGAAAGACACTTGTTTGCTTAAAACCATGTGATACTTACAGCTTTAACCAGCTTTTGAAAGAGCATCGCGTAGACCGCGAAAAAGCATATATTGTTGGTGTTGGCTGTAAAGGAAAATTAAACATTGAAAAAGTAAAGAGCTTTGGTATTAAAGGTATCGAAAGTGTATTTGGTGCAGAAATGACAGATAATGCAGATACTTTAACTTTCCAGACAATTTATGGTGAAAAGACCTGCTCTTATGCAGAAGCAATGTTAGAACGCTGCCATGTATGTAAAGGCAAAGAGCATGTAATATACGATGAACTTATCGGTGAATCAAAAGATACAAAAGATGCAGAGCGTTTTGCAGAAGTTGAAAAAATCGAAGCAATGTCTCCAGAAGAAAAATTTGCATTCTTCCAGAAAGAGCTTAGCAAATGTATCCGTTGTAATGCTTGCCGTAACGTATGTCCGGCATGTAGCTGTCGTAAATGTGTATTTGACAGTACTAAGTTTGACAGTGCTCAGAAAGCAAATGTGGATTCCTTTGAAGAAAAGATGTTCCACATCATTCGTGCTTTCCACGTAGCTGGTAGATGTACAGACTGTGGTGAATGTAGCAGAGTATGTCCACAGGGCATTCCACTTCATTTATTTAACCGCAAGTTTATCAAAGATATTAATGAATTATATGGTGAATTCCAGGCTGGTGCTGATGCAGAAACAAAAGGACCACTTACGAATTTCACATTTGACGATGCAGAACCAAGCATCGTGGCAAATCGATAATAGGAGGAGTAATGTATGTATAAGATAGCCAAAGAAAATCTTCCGGCATTATTCCAGTTGATTGCCGAAGATAAAGAATTATATGTGCCGGTAAATAACGGCGGACAGGTGAATTTCGCAAATTGGACAGAAAGTTCACAGGTAGATTTAGATACATTAAAGTCAGTAAAATCACCTAAAGATGCATTTTTTCCACAGAGTGAAAACCTTTATACCTGTTATAAAGATGGCAAAAAAATTCAGATTGAGCCAGAAGAATTACAGAACCAGAATTTCGTTGTATTTGGTATGAAAGCATGTGATGTAAAAGGTGTAGAAGTACTTGATAAAGTATTTTTAGTAGAACCGGTAGATACATTCTATGCAGCTAGACGTGCACATGGTACAATCGTTGCTATGGCATGTCATGAACCAGAAGAAACATGTTTCTGTAAAGTGTTTGGTATTGATTGTGCAAATCCGGTAGCTGACGTAGCTACTTGGATGGTAGAAGGCGAGCTTTACTGGAAAGCCCTTACAGAAAAGGGTGAAGCTCTTACAGCAGCAGTAGCTTCACTTCTTACAGATGCAGATGAAGCAAAAGTAGAAGAAGAAAAGAACGCAATTCATGCAATCGTAGAGAAACTTCCATATACAAACCTTTCATTAGAAGGTTGGAATGGAGATGTTCTTTCTGAAAAATTCGATTCTCCTGTATGGGAAGAATTGTATAAACCATGTTTGGCATGTGGTACATGTACATTCGTATGTCCAACTTGCCAGTGCTACGATATCAAGGATTATGATACAGGACATGGTATCAAACGTTATCGTTGTTGGGATTCTTGTATGTATTCTGACTTTACTATGATGGCACACGGAAACAACCGTACTAGCCAGTTGCAGAGATTCCGTCAGAGATTCATGCATAAATTAGTATATTTCCCAGCAAACAATGATGGTATGTATTCTTGTGTGGGTTGTGGACGTTGTGTAGAAAAATGTCCATCATCTTTAAATATCGTAAAAGTAATTAAGGCATTTGAGAAACAGGGAGGTGACCAGTAATGTGCGATTGTAATTGTCATGAAAATTACACATTAGATACCTTAATTCCAAAGGTTGGTGTTATCACCGATATCCGTCAGGAGACTCCTGATGTAAAAACCTTCCGTGTGAATGCACCAGAAGGTGGTAAATTATTTGAACATATGCCAGGTCAGTGTGCTATGGTTTGTGCACCTGGTATTAGTGAAGGTATGTTCTCGATTACATCTTCACCTACAAATAAAGAGTACCAGGAATTTAGTATTAAAAAATGCGGTATGCTTACCGAATATTTACATAGCTTAGAAGTAGGTGATGAAATCACCGTTCGTGGACCTTATGGTAATAATTTCCCGGTTGAAACAGAATTAAAGGGAAAAGATTTATTGTTTATCGCAGGTGGTATCGGACTTGCACCACTTCGTTCTGTTATCAATTATGTTATCGATAACAGAGAGAATTATGGTAAAGTAGATATTCTCTATGGTTCACGTTCCGCAGATGATTTGGTTCAGTTGAAAGAAATTCAGGAAGTTTGGATGAACACACCTGGTATCAATGTACATCTGACCATTGACCGTCCACAGGAAGGTTGGAATGGTAACGTAGGTTTTGTTCCTACATACTTAAAAGAATTAAACTTCGAATCCGCAGGAAAAGTTGCTTTGGTTTGTGGACCACCAATTATGATTAAATTCGTATTGGCAGCATTAAAAGAGATGGGATTCTCAGATGAGCAGGTATATACAACATTAGAGCTTCGTATGAAGTGTGGTGTTGGTAAATGCGGACGTTGTAATATCGGTTCTAAGTATGTGTGCAAGGATGGTCCGGTATTCCGATTTGACGAAATCGACGAACTTCCAAACGAGTATTAAAATAACAGTTCAGCCATGAATATCATCGCAGGTGAATCATGCTTGCAGGAATGAACATGAGATGGTATTCATGAGCGGAGCACCAAAATAATGAGCATAGTTAGCTGCGAAGCAGCGAGAAAGCACCGTAGATGCGACTTTGCGAATGTTTTGGGATGAGCTGTTATATATTAATTAAGGAGAAAAGAAAATGGCAGATATGATTAACATTTACTTATATGGTAAAAAGTATGAAGTGCCAGCAAATTTAACCATTATGGAAGCGTTTGAATATGCTGGTTATCAGTTAGTACGTGGCTGTGGATGCCGTAATGGATTCTGTGGTGCATGTGCAACAATTTATAGAATTAAAGGAAAGAATGATTTAGTAGGATGTCTTGCTTGTTCTACAAAAGTTGAAAATGATATGTGTGTAGCAACATTACCATTCTTCCCATTAGAGAAAAAAGTATATGATATTACAGAGATTAAACCAGATGCACAGGTAATGATGCAGTTATATCCAGAAATTTATGCATGTATCGGATGTAACGCATGTACAAAAGCATGTAGTCAGGACCTTGATGTTATGCAGTATATTGCACACGCACAGAGAGGCGAATTTGAGAAATGTGCAGAACTTTCTTTTGACTGTGTAATGTGTGGAGTATGTTCTTCACGTTGTCCAGCTGGTATTTCTCATCCACAGGTAGCTCTTTTAGCAAGAAGACTTACTGGTAAGTACATCAGACCAGAAGCAGAACATTTAACTAAGAGAGTAAAAGAAATCGAAGATGGTGAATGTAGAGCTCTTATTGAAGCTATCATGGCAAAACCATTAGAAGAAATCAAAGAATTATATAACAATAGAGATATTGAGAAGTAGGAGGAGGCCAAGCATGAGTTTAATTTATACCGATGAAATGATGGAATCCATTAAGAAGGTAGAAGCTGGTAGAGCTGCTCGTATTGGTTTTGAACCAAAACGTATGACAGCAGATGAGAAAACAGCACTTTTAGAAGCTTTCCATCCAGACTACAATCTCGACAGCTTTGAAGAAATCAAAGTTGGTCCAAACAAAGGCGAGAAAGCACCTAAGGAATTAGTAGAAATTCTTCAGGGCGAAAGCAGAATCAAAGGCATGGACCTTGATCTTACAAAAGTAGATTATGATGTAGATGTACTCGTAATCGGTGGTGGCGGTGCTGGTGCATCTGCAGCTATCGAAGCAAACGAAGCTGGTGCAAACGTTATGATCGTTACAAAACTTCGTATCGGTGATGCTAACACTATGATGGCAGAAGGTGGTATTCAGGCAGCAGATAAAGAAAATGACTCTCCTGCACAGCACTACCTTGATGTTATGGGTGGCGGACACTATGCAAACGTGCCAGAATTAGTAGAAAAACTTGTTTGTGACGGACCACTTGCAATTAACTGGTTAGACAAATTAGGTGTATTATTTGATAAAGATGAAAATGGTAATATGATTACAACACACGGTGGTGGTACATCACGTAAACGTATGCATGCAGCAGCAGACTATTCTGGTGCGGAAATCATGCGTGTACTTCGTGACGAAGTAATCAACCGTAAAATCCCGGTAGTAGACTATACTGCAGCGATTGAACTTATCAAAGATACAGACGGAAAAGCAGCTGGTGCGGTTCTTATGAACATGGAAACAAACGAAATCCTTATCGCAAGAGCAAAAACAGTTGTTATTGCTACAGGTGGTGCAGGACGTATGCACTATCAGGGATTCCCAACATCTAACCACTATGGTGCAACAGCAGATGGTCTTGTTATGGCTTATCGTGCAGGTGCAGCACTTTTATACCAGGATACATTACAGTATCATCCAACAGGTGTAGCTTTCCCAGCACAGATTTACGGTGCACTCGTAACAGAAAAAGTTCGTTCTATGGGTGCAATGTTCGTAAACAAAGATGGTGAAGTATTCATGCATCCATTGGAAACACGTGACGTAGCAGCTTCTGGTATCATTCGTGAATGTAAAGAAAGAGGCAAAGGTGTTCAGACACCTGTTGCAGAAGGTATCTGGTTAGATACTCCAATGATTGACATGATTCACGGAGAAGGTACTTTAGAGAAGAGACTTCCAGGTATGCTCCGTATGTACTTACGTTGTGGTATCGATATGAGAAAGGTACCTATCGTAATTTATCCTACACTTCACTACCAGAATGGTGGTATTAAGATTACTGCAAATGGTATGTCAGATATTGAAAACCTTTATGTTGCAGGTGAGGCAGTTGGTGGTATCCACGGAAGAAACCGTCTCATGGGTAACTCTTTATTAGATATCATTGTATTTGGACGTAATGCTGGTAAAGAAGCTGGTGCAAAATGCAAAGAAGTAGAAGTAAAAGAGCTTACATTATCACATGTGGATGAATACTCAAAGATGCTTGCAGATGCAAACATTGAACCAACAGTAGTATCTCCAAAATTATTGCCTGATTACAGAAAACAGGATGTAACCAGACTGTAAATCAAAAGTAGATTGTTAAGAGTACAATGTAACGATAACGGCAGACACTTTATAGTGTCTGCTGGGGTCGTTACATTGTGTATGTGTGAAAAGAGGTAATAAAAATGAATATTTTTACATGGTTTATGGAGAGTGTATGGACCAATAACCTGATGTTGATGTTTTCGATTTTGGTTCTTGGTTATGCATTGGGGAGAGTAAAAGTCTGTGGTCTTGATTTAGGAACAGCAGGCGTCCTTTTAGTAGCATTGATATTTGGACACTTTGGGGTAGTGATACCGGATATCGTTGGAGATTTGGGTCTGATTTGTTTTGTAACAGCAGTTGGCTACATTGCGGGACCGAAGTTTTTCCGAAACCTGAAAGCAAATGCGACTTCTTACATTTTGATGGGAGTTGTGACAATTTTAGCAGGGGCTTTGGTTTGTGTTGCTTTAATCAAACTATGTAATATTCCTACTGACATTGGTGTTGGATTGATGTCTGGTGCATTGACTAGTACGCCTGGTCTTGCGGCAGCAAAAGAGGCAGCCGGTGTTAATGCAGCAGTTGGATATGGTATAGCATATCCATTTGGTGTTGTTGGTGTAGTTTTATTTGTACAGTTACTGCCTCGAATTTTAAAAACAGACATGGCTGCAGAACGTGCAAAATTTCAAGCAGCAGCAACTGTGCAGGTAGAGCAGAAAGAAGCGAAAAAGAGAATCGCAATTGATGACATGGGATATTTTGGATTTGGTCTTGCAATTGTACTTGGTGTTATTTTAGCAAAGATTACAATTCCATTACCAGGTGGCGGACAGTTTGCACTTGGTACATCAGGTGGTCCGTTATTAGCCGGCTTGATATTGTCTCACTTTGGTCATGTTGGACCAATTGATATAAGAGCAGAAAAACGTATGCTTGAATGTATAAGAGAATTCGGACTTGCTTTATTCTTGATGGGTGCCGGTTTGGAAGGTGGAGCAGGATTTGTGGAAGTATTAAAAGAACAGGGTGCAATGCTTTTCGTATATGGTGCACTTATGACAATAGTTCCAATGTTTGTATCATATTTCTTTGCATCAAAAGTATTAAAGCTTAGTGTGTTTAATTCTCTTGGTTCTATTTGCGGTGGTATGACAAGTACACCGGCACTTGGAACTTTAATCCGTGTAGCACAGACAGATGATGTGGCAGCCGCTTATGCAGCTACTTATCCAATGGCATTGATTCTAGTAGTACTTTGCTGTCAGTTTATCGGAATTTTATGTTAATTCAGAGCTGGGATAATTTTCATAAAAAGCATGAATTATGCTTGCATAAATGAAAGCTTTTTTTGAAAATTTCTTTGGCGAGAAGCCCGAAATGAGCAAAATGAAAGCCTTGAAAAGGCAATTTTGCGAATGAGGCTCTGAATAAATATGTATAATTACTTAGGTATGGAGGGAAAAACAATGCGTGAGATTAACGTAAGCCAAATTACAGATGTGGTTGAAAAGCTTTGTATTGAAGCGAACCAGTATCTTCCAGAAGACGTTCAGTGTGCGATTAAAAAATGTCGAGCTTGTGAAGATTGGGATATTGCACAGGGCGTATTAGATAAAATTATTACAAATTTTGAAATTGCAGAGCAGGAAAATGTACCAATCTGTCAGGATACAGGTATGGCATGTGTATTTCTTGAAATCGGTCAGGATGTTCACCTTGTAGGTGGCAACTTGGCAGAAGCAGTAGATGAAGGTGTTCGTCGTGGTTACGACAAAGGATACCTCCGTAAATCAGTTGTAAAAGATCCAGTTCGTCGTGGTAACACAGGTGATAATACACCAGCGATGCTTTATACAGAAATCGTTCCAGGTGAACAGGTTAAGATTACAGTAGGTCCAAAAGGATTTGGTAGTGAAAATATGAGTGCAATTCGTATGTTCAAACCATCTGCAGGTCTTCAGGGTATCAAAGATTTTATCATTGAAACAGTAGAAACAGCAGGTCCTAATCCATGTCCTCCAATGGTAGTGGGTGTAGGTATCGGTGGAACATTTGATAAAGCAGCTCTTCTTGCAAAGAAAGCACTTATGAGACCGGTTGATTCTGTGAATCCGGACCCATTCTACGCTGATTTAGAAGTAGAAATGCTTGAAAAAATCAACGAACTTGGTATTGGACCACAGGGCTTTGGTGGAAAGACCACAGCGATTGGTTTAAACATTGAAACATTACCAACTCACATTGCAGGTATGCCATGTGCAATCAATATTAACTGCCATGTAACACGCCACAAATCGGAGGTAATCTAATATGGAAAAGAAAATTACATTACCATTAACAGAAGAACTTGCAAAAACATTAAAAGCTGGAGATTCTGTATATGTAACAGGAACCATCTATACTTCTCGTGATGCTGGACATAAACGTATGTGTGAAGCGTTAGCAAGAGGTGAAGAACTTCCATTTGATCCAACAGATGCAACGATTTATTATGTAGGACCTACGCCAGCAAAACCAGGTCAGGTAATCGGTTCAGCAGGACCTACAACAAGTGGTCGTATGGATGCTTATGCACCAACTATGATGAGTGTAGGTGCAAGAGGTATGATCGGTAAAGGTGCTCGTCTTCCAGAAGTAGTAGATGCAATGAAGAAATACTCAGGAGTATATTTTGGTGCAATTGGTGGTGCGGGTGCATTACTTGCAAAATGTATCAAGAGTGCAGAACTTATCGCTTATGAAGATTTAGGAGCAGAAGCACTTCGTAAATTATACGTAGAAGATATGCCATTAGTTGTTATTATCGATAGCGAAGGTAATAACTTATATGAAGATGGAAAAGCTGCTTATTTAGCTTCTAAGAAGTAATTTGTAGCAACAAAACAGATATTGTTTTTGAAGTTTGGAGAGGTTATGTAACAGCATAGTGTTACATGCCTCTCTTTTCTAATTCACAGGAAGAAGGCAGAAAATGATACTAAGCGTAAGTCGTAGAACAGATATTCCAAACTATTATTCAGAATGGTTTTTTAATAGAATAAAAGAAAAATTTGTCTATGTACGTAATCCTATGAACCCATATCAGGTAAGCAAAATTGACCTGTCACCGGAAGTGGTGGACTGTATTGTTTTTTGGACGAAAAATCCAAAGCCGATGATGGAGAGGCTAGATGAACTGAGTAGGTATAAATATTATTTTCAGTTTACACTGACTGGATATGGGAAAGATGTTGAACGAAATGTGCCACACAAAAAGGATATAGTCATTCCGACGTTTCAGGAGCTTTCACAAAAAATAGGAAAAGAAAAAGTTATATGGAGATATGACCCAATTTTATTTACAGAAAAGTATACGCCGGAATATCACCTAAAAGCGTTTGAACAGATTGCAGGTGCATTAAATGGTTTCACAAAGAAGTGTGTTATAAGTTTTGTGGATACCTATGCAAAGAATAAGAAAAATATGGTAGAATTAGGTGTGAGGGAACTTGACAAAATGCAGTTGCAGGATTTTGCAAGTCAGCTTAGCCGAATTACTGCAAAGAACGGCATGGAAATTGCCAGCTGTGCGGAGGAGATAGATTTAGAAGTATGTGGAATCAGGCATAACTCCTGTATAGAACGTGAACTGATAGAGCGGATTATCGGCTGCAAACTCAATGTAAGTAAGGATAAAAATCAGCGTGAAGAATGTGGATGTATCGAGAGTATCGAGATTGGCACTTATAATACCTGTAAAAATGGTTGCAGATACTGCTATGCAAACGAGACGGATACAAGTGTATTAAGTAATTGCAAGTGTTATCATCCGGAGGCACCTATTTTGTGTGGGAATCTTGGAGAAAATGACAAGATTCATATCCGGAAAATGAAATTACTAAAAGAAGAACAGTTAAATCTTTTTGAATAAGAAAATCACATTTAAAGTACGAAATCATTTCATGTAAACAAGAGGAGATTTTAGTTATGGCAAAGATAGAAGACAGATTCGAAAAAGTATATTCACAGGGGACATTGAATGTCACAGAGATTTGGGTAGACAGGGAGACAGGCGTAAACTACGTATTTCATGCAAGTGGTTATGCAGGCGGTTTGACACCATTACTAGATAGAGATGGAAAACCGGTAGTTTCGTCAATTATGGGGTAATGAGATGAAGATTTATGATATTTCGCAAGAAGTATTCAGTTGTGAGGTGAGAAATAATTCAAAAAGCAGAAACTGCAAACAAGGTAGCTGCCAAACTTATTTTGATGAAGACAAGAGACTAGAAGGTGAGAAAGTGACAGAAAAAACAAAGACACAAAAAACAGATTTTTCAAAAGGTCCGGTATGGAAATGTATTGTGGCACAGGCAGTTCCACTAACAATAGCCCAGCTTGTGCAGCTTCTTTACAACGTGGTGGATAGAATATACATAGGACATATGGGTGATGGTGGAAGTTTGGCATTGACCGGTATTGGTTTGACATTTCCTCTTGTGACGCTTATCATGGCATTTACGGCTTTATTTGGTGTGGGTGGCGTACCACTTTTTTCTATGGAGCGTGGTGCAGGTGATGAAGAAAAGGCTGGGAAGATATTAGGCAATTCCTTTGCACTGCTAATGTTAAGTGCTATGGTGTTAATGTTTGTATGTTTTGTATTTCGTAGACCAATTTTGTTTGCATTTGGTGCGAGTGAGGAGTCTTATTTCTATGCAGATGCTTATTTGAAAATATACTTGTTTGGTACATTTTTTTCTATGACTACAACGGGATTAAATGGATATATTAATGCACAAGGATTTCCGAAGATTGGTATGCTGTCGACGATTATAGGAGCTGTGTCCAATATTATTTTAGATCCGATTTTTATTTTTGTATTTAGAATGGGGATTTCCGGAGCTGCACTTGCTACAATTATCAGTCAGGGAATTTCAGCAGTTTGGGTAGTACGTTTTCTTACTGGGAAAAAGGCAATTGTTCCACTAAAAATGAAAAATGTGAGAATAAACAAAGCCATTACAAAGGACATTTTTCGCTTGGGTATGTCTAATTTTATCATGCAGGGAACAAACTGTCTGGTACAGGTAGTATGTAATTCTACATTACAAAGTTATGGTGGAGACGTGTATGTGGGTATCATGACGGTGGCAAATTCAGTTAGAGAAATTTTTATGTTACCGGTTAGTGGTATCATAAGTGGAGCACAGCCGGTAATTAGTTTTAATTATGGAGCTAAGGCATATAGTAGAGTGAAAGATGGAATTAGATTTAATACTTTAATCGGATGCGTCTACACGATGTTTGCGTGGCTTTTAGTCATCATTTTTCCGGCATTTTGGTTTCGGGTATTTTCCGATGATGTACAGATGTTAGAACCTGGAATTATGGCACTAAAGATATATTTCTTTGGTTTTGTATTTATGGCACTCCAATTTGCAGGACAGTCTACGTTTCAGGCTTTAGGTGATGCAAAACATGCGATTTTTTTCTCATTATTAAGAAAAGCGATTATTGTAGCACCACTTACGGTATTACTCCCTATGTGGGGATTTGGTGTAAATGGCGTATTTTTAGCAGAACCGATATCCAATATTATCGGAGGAACGGCCTCTTATGTAACGATGCGGCTGACTATCTACAAAGAACTGGAGCGAATGGGTTAGGATAGAAAATGGTATTTAGTTGTTGCTGTTTACGAGGTACGAGTGAACAGTACATTTAGTTTAGATGAAATGGAATTGAGTAATAATAGCCTCTTTCTTGCTAAGAAAGTTTATGTTAAAATAGAAGCATAGAGAACGGTATATTAAGGAGGGGGCTTATGGGGAAAGATACACATTTATTGAATATATATCTTAAAATACATAATAAACGCCCGCTGACTATGCTTGATTTGAAGTATTTGGCGAAGTATGATCCGGAGTGCTTTGAAAAAACATGTAAAAATGTAGTATACAATGTTCCGGAAGCAAAGGCTGTCATGGAACCACTCATGAAACCTACAAGTGCTGAGAATACGAATAAAGTAGTAAAAGTTGAAGAACTAAAACAAAAGAGTATTCAACAGATATTGGATAATATTAAAAGTCTGGAAATTAGTCAATTGCCGATGGCAGATGTTGATGCTGATAAAGTCAAGGCTTTGCTAGGAAGTTTGTACATGGAAATGTTATTCCCGCATAATGATAAAGAGACTTTGATATTGTCAATATTGGTTTACACTTTTTTCTCAAGGATGTTTGACCTATGCTGCATCCTGTAATGAATCATAGTATCGTTGTCGCTTAACCATTGGTGGTAAACCACCATTAGCAGAACAGATCCTCCTGTTATTCCA
>JAFYVJ010000050.1 GCA_017549185.1 Roseburia sp.
GTGTTATGACGAAGCAGATGGTACATCTACTTTTAAGGTGGGCGAACCCAACTGGAATGATGCGACAGAAGCAGTAAGTGAAGAAACAGACGATACATCTACTTTTGAAGTGGATGTACCCAACCGGGAAGATATGCCAGAGGCGTGTTATGACGAAGCAGATGGTACATCTACTTTTGAAGTGGATGTACCCAACCCGAACGACTGATAAGTGGAAGTTAATACTATTGCAAGAAGATTTAAAGCACACTCTGAATTATTTAATAATTAATTATAATAGGTAATAAAATTCTTAAATTATGTGTTTGCACAATTGGGTTTTGAAAAATAATGTGATATCTGACACAAAATTGAAAAAGTGGAGATTTTTATGAAATAATTTCTTTTTGGGTCTATAGGAACTTTTTGTCACATCAGATACTTTTTCTTGCATTATGTAAACTGTTTTATTCTAATTTTTCAGACAAAATATTTCCTATAGACCCTCCTGTTCCCTCTTGAATACAAAAAAACTTTTATTAAAAAGAGATTGTTCCAAAACTATGATATCTTAAACATCACAGTCCTGATACAACCTCTTCTAAATATTACGCTCTCTTTTCTGTTAATATCTCAATAAAAAACTTCACATACAAAATCATCGACATAACAATCATCGTACCACATAGTAAAATCCCCATTTCTGCCACATTTGCCGGAATATCAGGGAATAAAAACAGTATCACCATGATTACATACAACGTCGCTGTCGTAACTTTTCCATACCACTTCGCACTATTTACTGTATTAGTCGCTTTTAATGCTCCATAGGCACAAACACCTAAAACACTCTCTTTCACTAACATTAAAATAAATAAGACACCCATTCCCCAGTAACGAACTGCCAAACACAATGCCATAGCCGCCTGAGTCAATTTATCTGCCAGTGGGTCTAAAAACTTCCCAAAGTCAGACACCATATTAAACCTCCGAGCAATTCCACCATCCAATATATCTGTAATACCGGATATAACAATTACTACAACTGCAGCCTCATACGCTTTGTAATGGCAATAAAACACTGCCATTACTGGAATTAATAAAATTCTAAAAAAACTGAGCATATTAGGTATTGTTAAAATATCCTTTTTTCCTAACCTGCTTTTTATTTCATGAGCCATACTATAAAAAACCTACCTATACTTCCTAATCAATTCATTGTATCACTATCATCCATAAACGTCAACTTTGATACCCGCTCTTCGTTTCGACACCATCTACAATGCCGTTTCAAAGTAATCGTCACAAAAAATGCTAGTACACAAATACCTGACACAACTGCTCCCGTACCAAACCCAGGTGTCTCATAATTCAGTTGAATAACATGTGTTCCTTCGTCCAAATATGTAGCAATAAATGCTTCACCAAAAATCTCTTTCTCTGTCTCAACACCATCTACATACAATGTCCAACCCGGTTCATTGGCAATAGAGAGCACAAGATAGCCCGCCTCTGTGACATCAATCGTACCTTCTAACTCTGTAATGGTATTTCGAGTAAGTTTCATGGTCTGACTGTTTAATCTGTTATATGTCTTTTCTAATACATTCACATCAACATAATATCCCTGAGTGTCCAAAGTTTCTTCTTCCTTATTTTTCACCTTAATCACATCTCCGGTTTTTGCATATCCCAAATCTAAAAAATAATTATGTGATGTTTTTGCATAATTCTTACTACGCCCATCGCTAGATTCCATTGTCAAAGAATCAAATTTGATTTTACCACGTGACATATAATAATAGCCATCCTGCAACACTTCTAAAGTACTTACTCCTTCTTCATCCGTCGTACTTACCGGAACCAAAAAAGAAGAATCTGCTCCTAACAACACAGCAAGACTATTAATATTCGTCAAATCATCTTTTCCCTTTCCTTGCCAATCCGTAACCGCGTTTTCTGGTACGATATATCCCAATGGAAGTGAATAGGTATTTTCATACAAATAAACATCCCCGTTAGATGCGACAAAGGTTCTAAATGGACTTTCCTCTAATGCACTGTCTGATATCATATACTTCATGGAAAGCATAGATGAAAATAATGGCGTAGCACCATTATAACAATAAAAATTCTTGCCACCTTCCATACCAATATACTGATAAATATGACTCACATCAATATTCATCAAAGAAGAAAACTGCGTCGCAGAAGGGAAATTATAAAAGGCAGAATCGTTTTTCGTTCTACGCTCCATCTGCTCTACACGATAAAATACTGCTCCCGTTTCACTGGATACTTTTTCCTTTTCTTTTGCAATCTCCAATACATTTTTATAATCCTCGTACCCTTTCATATAAGATGTACGACTAGTAGTTCCTAAGCCCTCTGTATCAAAATGTACCGTAAGTTCTGTCAACATAAACACCAACACAAATGTGCACATCAACTGCTTCATGCGCTTATTTCCCAACAACATGAAAACCATCAATGTCCCGTAACACAAAAGGAAAATAGCCGTGATATCAAACTGGTTAAACCCTACTCCCAAAAATGAAAGACCGTTTTCTGCTTTCGCCACAAATCCCGCTTCTTCTGCCAAATCTGTGCCACTATAAGTCTTAAAACAAGCAAATAGCAAGACAAAGTCAGCTACTAATGCGACAACCATCTGCCACATTTTCAGTTCATTTCGATATATGTATGCTTCATAACAAAGCACTAACAACAGAAAAATATATAAAAATGCCTGTCTACCCGGAAGAGAATCCGGTGCATCAAAACCATGCCAAATAAACTCCAACACATTATTAGCAAAGCTGACATACAAAAGAGCTAGAAATATCACACGCTTTATTTTCTGCTGCCACGGAATTGTCCCATTCAGTAAATATAATACAAAAAACAATAATACAAATACACCACAATATAGATTCGGCCAATGCGGTACCGCAGTCGTATTATTCTCTGCTAAAAGCAGATGCCTGCTAGCTTGTGCTACCAGATTAAAATACCACTCCATTTTCTCTGGAAACTTAATAGTTCCCGAACCGCTTCCACTAAGAATAATAGCCTCTGGTATAATCAATATGGCACCCGTCCCACCTGCTAACAGTGAATACCATGCGAAATTGAATATGGCTTTTATTTTTCCACCTTCATTTTCCAGCCATATGATCCCAAAATACAGCACCAAAAAAAGGCAGATCATAATCGAAATATAATAATTGGAGACAACTGACACGGCTAGTGAAACATAATAGAGTCTGCCATCCCCTTCTTTCACCAAACGCTCAACACCCAAAATAATCAGTGGTAGCAACACAATACAATCTGTCCACATGATATTCCAAGAATAAGCCGCCACATATCCGGATAAGGCATAAGCTGTAGCAAATACACTCAGTACCAAATCATTTATTTTATAATGACACTTTAGATAATAACCAAACGTCAGACCACTCAATGCCAGTTTTAACAAAGTCAAAAATGCCATAAATTCTAACACCGATTTCGCCGGACACAACAATAACAGCCAGTTCAATGGACTCGCCAGATAATAAGCATATAAGGAGATAAAGTCTGCACCCAGACCTATATTAAAAGAATACAAAAGACTTTCCCCATTTTGCAGTTTTTCCCGTAGTTCCGAAAAAAACGGTGCATACTGGTGATACATATCCACTTTTAAAATACATCTCTCACCAAAAGGATAAACACCATGGTCAATACACACAATTATTCCTATAAACAACGGAATCAAAAATGCTGCAATAAGCGGAAGGCGTTCTTCCCACTTTTCCTGATTGATTTTTTTTCGTCTTTTTGACAATTGGTTCATTCCTATTCCTCGTTATCAAATAAATAATAATACTGAATGCTCTGATACAGGCGTAAACCTTCCTCTTCAGCTGCTACATGGGTTATCGTTCCATCTGTCTTTTGCACCTGCATGGAAGAAATTATAGGATATTTTTCTTCTAATTCCTGTAAGAAATCCTGATATGCGTAAGTCTCAATTCCCGCTTCTTCTAACATTTTAAGACCAAGATAATTCAAGCTGGTATCTGCATCCTTTTCTTCATTCATGTCAAAATTTGCCCAAATAACATAAGGCACTTCATATCTGGTTAACAATTCTTCCGTACTAAACGTCTTTATATTTTTACCATTCAATTTTACAAGTGGTCCTGCAACCGCGTCATTTGGTTGATGATCCCCAAAAAATACTATCATAGTATCTTCTTCCGCTTGTGAAAAATATGTCACTAAACGCTCAAATTCTGCATCCGAGACCTTAAGTAATGACAAATACTGCTCCACCGCCAGATTATTCATCCCTTCCACAGAAATATCCGGTGTAAAATTAGCATACTCATCCGTATATCCGCCATGATTTTGCATCGTTACATTAAACATAAACAGTGGCAGGTCCTTTTCTTTTTCCTCATAAATCTGAATGATTTTATCTACACAGGCCGCATCTGAAATATACGTTCTTAACTTATCACTGCGGTTATACTCATTGATAAAAATACTGCGTTCAAACCCAAGCATTGGATAAACCGTATTCCGCTCCCAACCGGATGCATTGTACGGATGTGCGGCTACTGTATAATAGCCCATCTCCTTAAGATGCAAGGGAACAGACGGAATCTCTTCTATCAGATACTGCTGATATGGAATACTTCCCTGCGGTAAAAATGCCATACTGTTTCCCGTCAAAAATTCAAACTCCGAATTGGCAGTATTGCCACCACATACCGACACTTGCAGTTTTCCCGTAATCGTATTTTCTGCTCCCTGCTGCAAACCATGAATAAATGGCATATAATCCTCACTCGTCGTAAAATCTGCCACAGATGCCATATCTGAAAACGCTTCACTCATGACCACGATAATATTCGGCATTTCACTTAATTCTTGGCCCTTTTCCTCCGTCGTCTCCCCACTGCTTACCGTGTCATTATCTACATTCTCTCCGTTCCTCTCGTACTCTGCCAGAATCGCCTGCACTTCTTCCCTGTCATATCCTTTGGGCTCATCAATCGACATATATGCCAGATTCATGGCAAATGTCACCGCCATACCGTTTACATCTGTCATATATACCGGAGTAAATAAAAATGGATACAAATAATTTCTAGTCTGAAAATCTTCGTCCTGCAATTTCCCCACAAAACTCGTCAGTATCAATACCGATAATCCTGCCGGAATCAGACGCATTGCCAACCTTTTTCCATTCTCTTTCCAGTCAAATGCTTCTTTTTTCAGAATCAACACCGGAAAACGTAGTTTTACAAACTGCAGCACCACTATCAATACTACAAAAAGACTACTAATCCATAACATTCTTTTATCTGGTGTCAAATCATAATTTGATACCACACTCGCTGCCGTCCGAATAGACATAAAATCCCACGGAACAATTGGATTGGTGCGAAATTTCACCACATACGTATTTGCAAGACCAAACACCATCGCTGCAATTAATTCCAAACGCAGAGCAAGTCTCACTCTGCCTGTCACAAAAAATAAAATCCATGCAATCAGTTCAAATAAAAAGATATTAAACCACATCGCTTTCTCTCGTACTTCTTCAAACGGATTGTGACTATACCACTCCATCAATAAAAATGCCAACACCGGCACTATAAAAAGTACGATTATACCAACTGCTTGTTCTATATATATTTTTTGTCTATTTGTTTTCTCAATCTTTACTTTTTTATTTTTAGCTGTTGTTTTCTTCATAAAATAACCATGCCCTTCCAATACCTGCAAACCTTGGACCACAGGCACAAATTTGCGTGTGAAAAATTTATTTTTCACACTATCCTCATCTACATCTATCATATATAAACTATACTATACATATTTTTATGTATCATTCAAAAAAGGACGCACTAAAACATTTGACATTTTAGCACATCCTTCTTTTGTTTTAAATGGTTTTCACAGAAATTTCAAAAATCTTAAGAATTTTCTTTTGCAAACTCCTTAATCGCATCAATGGTCACAAGATAAGCATCCCGCACTGCCCCAAATAGTGACTCGTCCCGCAATTTCGCGCCACCTCTGACTGCCTCGGTCATTTCGTGACTGGCCTCGTACAATCTTCCAAATCCCAGATTCTGGCTAATTCCTTTTAATGTGTGAATACTAAGAAATATAGCCTTATCATCGTCCATTTCTACCGCTTCACACAGCATCTGATAGGTAGGGTCTTCTAAAAATTTTACTACATATTTTGCGATTCGTTCGTCACTTACTAATCTTGCTGACACCTCAGCATAATCGCCTCCCATTTTTTCATAACATTCTTGTAACATCATAGTACACTAACCTACCGCAACTGCGGTCCTTCCTTTTTCTTCTCGTTAATAGGATATCTTATCTAAGATGCCTGTTAAATGTGCTATCGTTACTCCATAATTTGTCATTGGAATTCCCTGATTTTTTGCCCGTTCAATACGACTCATCACATATTTGCGGTTAAACATGCAGCCTCCGCACTGGATGATCAAATCATAGGTTGTCAAATCCTCAGGAAAATCCGTACCACTTACCATATCTACTGTCACAGTATCTCCGAAACGCTTCCTTAACATATTCGGAATTTTTACTCTGCCAATATCTTCTGACAATGGTGCATGCGTACAACATTCTGCAATTAACACTTTTGACTGTGCAGTTAATTGTTCTATCTGTTTTGCTCCTTCAATATAATACGACAAATCCCCCTTATGTGCCGCAAACAATACGGAAAAGGATGTCAACATACTTTCTGCCGGCTTCAATTCATATACGGTTTTAAATACTTGTGAATCTGTAATGATAAGCTTTGGCGGATTCTTTAACTGCTCTAATGCCTGTGTCATTTTATCAGTGGTCACCGACATAACAATACACTTTTTGTCCAGCAATTCGCGAATGGTCTGAACCTGTGGCAAAATCAGTCGTCCCTTTGGAGCCTGAATATCCTGTGGCATAACTAACATTACGGTATCGTCTTCTTCCACCAAATCCCCTGTGATGAAACGTGGCGAAAAATCTTCCGGTATTTTTCTTGCTAATGCCTCTTTTACTTTATCCAATCCTTCGCCTGTTTTTGCACTTATAAATAGCGGTTCTTCTTTGATTAATTCCCTAATTGCTTCTACTAGTTTCTCATCTATCGTCATGTCAATCTTATTAATAATAGCCACAACAGGTGTCTTTTTCTTGATAAAATAATCATACCACTCTATTTCAAAAGATATGTCGTAATTTGTCGATACTGTAAAAAGAATTACCGCGATATCACATTTTTCGGCAGCGATTTTTGTCTTTTCTTTGCGAGCTTCCCCTAAAATTGTCGTATCATCAAATCCAGCCGTGTCGATAAGAACACATGGGCCAAGCGGATGAATCTCCATCGCCTTAGTAACCGCATCGGTAGTGGTTCCTGCCACGTCTGATACGATTGATACCTCCTGTCCGGTCAGTGCATTGATAAAAGATGATTTTCCACTGTTTGTTTTTCCAAATATACCTATGTGCAGTCTGTTTGCACTTGGTGTCTCATTTAAAGTCATAGGTTCTCCTTAGAATCTAAAGTCACGTTTTCCTTCCGCGATATTGTGAATGTATTCAGTTGCAGTCTTCTTAACCTTTGGATTCGGAATATTTTCCAACTCTTTCTCGATTAATTTCATACCAATCTCTTTGGTTTCCGGACTTGCATAATCTTCTAAATATTCTTTTAATGTCATCAATGCATTTGGATGACAGCAATTTAAAATCTGCATATTTTTACAAAGCGTCATAAAACGGTCACCGGTTCTACCCTCACGATAACATGCTGTACAGAAACTTGGAATGTAGTCCATTTTCATCAACCAATTCACTACTTCATCCAATGTTCTATTATCGCTGACATCAAACTGTGCACTAGTTACTTCTTCTTCCACTTCCGGCTCTGCGTAACCGCCAACACTCGTTTTTGAAGCACCACTAATCTGAGACACGCCAAGTGGTAATACTTTTTCACGAACCGCCTTTGACTCTCTAGTAGAGATAATCATACCCGTATAAGGTACTGCAATACGAATCAATGCACAGATTTTTGCAAAAGTATCGTCATCAATACCATTATCAAACGTATCCGGATCGATATCATCTGCACGCTTCAAACGTGGCACACTAATGGTATGTGGTCCAACACCATGCACTGCTTCTAAATGCTCTGCGTGCATCAAAAGTCCGGCAAATTCATAACGATATAATTCCAAACCAAACAATACACCTAAGCCTACATCATCTATACCGCCTTCCATCGCTCTATCCATGGCTTCGGTATGATAAGCATAATCATGCTTCGGTCCGGTTGGATGAAGTTCTTCGTAACTCTTCTTGTTATATGTCTCCTGGAATAAAATATATGTACCAATACCTGCATCATGCAATTTACGATAATTTTCTACCGTTGTAGCTGCAATATTTACGTTAACACGACGAATAGCACCATTTTTGTGTTTAATGCTGTAAATAGTCTTGATACAGTCTAAAATGTATTCGATTGGATTATTTATCGGGTCTTCACCTGCTTCGATTGCAAGACGTTTGTGTCCCATATCCTGTAATGCAATTACTTCTTTTGCCACTTCTTCCTGCGTCAGTTTTTTTCTGGCAATGTGTTTATTTTTTAAATGATATGGACAATACACACAACCATTCACACAGTAATTTGACAAATAAAGAGGTGCAAACATTACGATACGGTTACCATAATAATCCTCTTTTATTTTTTTTGCCAAATCATACATTTCCTGAATTTTTTCCGGAATATCGCAAGCTAATAGTACTGATGCTTCTCTGTGCGTCAAACCTTTCTGTTCTCTTGCTTTCGCAAGGATGGCATCAATCACTTCTACATTGTCTTTGTTGGCATCTGCATAAGCAAGTGTCGCCATAATCTCCTCGTCTGAAATAAATTCCTCTGCTTTTAATGATTTTACGTCGTACATATAAACCTCCTCGTTTTATGAAGCAAACTGTTACTGCCCAACAAATTAAAACTTTTATTGGGACAGAAATTTTTGCCTTTTAATAGTTTCATATAAAATTTAACTAATTTATCTCATCGCATTTATGCTTGCATGAACAAATGCTATTTTATAAATTTCTTTGCCGTGAAGCCATCATTGAAGAAACACCAGATATTTTCAAGAAAAATCCCCTCGGTCAGTTACCAACTCATACCCGATTTTTTCCAGCCGTTTCCGCAGATTCGCATCTCCTTCTGCCGCCTCATCGCCACTATGAAGTTTATTATCATACAGGGTATATTTTTCTCTGGCATCCTTCGGCGATAAATTTGGCATTACTACATTTGCTCCTGCTAAAATGCCAAGCTCTCTCCCATTTTCATGAATCGTTCCGAGTGCCGTTGTCGCCGGAAGTAATACATGAGGATGAATCAACCGGATAATTGCTAATAATCGCAAGGTCTGTTCTAGCGTTCCAGCATGCTCCTTTGCAAACGGAGTCTCGTTTTGTGGGATAAATGGACCGATTCCTACCATATGTGGTTTCAATTCTTTGATAAACTCTAAATCTTCATATATAGTCTCTATCGTCTGTCCCGGTGAACCCACCATAAAACCACATCCAACCTGGTAACCGATTTCTTTTAAATCCCACAGGCACTGTTTACGGTTTGTTAAAGTCAGTTCTTCAGGATGCAACTTCCGATAGTGTGTATCATTAGCTGTTTCATGTCTTAGCAAATAGCGGTTAGCTCCCGCATCAAAATATTTCTGATAGCTTTCTTTTGACTTCTCACCAATGGATAGTGTAATCGCACAATCCGGATACTGCTCTCTGATTGATGCTACAATCTCACAAATCCGTTCATCTGTAAAATGTCCATCTTCGCCCCCTTGTAATACGAACGTACGAAAACCAAGTTCATGCCCTTTCGCACAACAGTCTAAAATCGTTTCTTTATCTAACCGATATCGTTTCGCACATTTATTACTTCTACGAATACCGCAGTAGTAACAATCATTTTTACAGTAATTGGTAAATTCTATCAAACCTCTCTTAAAAACACGTTTCCCATAGACTGCATCTGCTACTTCGCGAGCCTGTTGATAAAGATAATGCAAAGCTGACTGAGAGTCATTCTCTGCTAACTGTAATGCTAAAACACTATCGTCTTCTATTGTCAACAATGTTTCCAGTTGTTCCTGTGTTATATTCCGTTTTTCTCTGATTTCATCTATCATATTTTGATATATATTCATTCTTTCCCAATCTTTTTACTAATTCATTTTTCAGAAAAAGTATCTAGCATCTTAAACTTCAAAATTTTTGTATAGACCCAAATTACCAATAAATCCTAACCATGTCCGCATATATCGCTCTATATTTACCGATTACGATACATTTGAATACACCGTTTTTACACCAATCCCTGGCAATCTACCAATTTTCCCTGCCAGTGCACTAATAATATCCTGCGGTGCATCAATGGCAACACTGATAATGTTTACATTTTTTTCACGATGAGGAATCCCCATTCGTCCGATAATATAATTTCCATATTCATGCAAAAGCTGATTTAAGGTGGCTACCGAATCCGGATTCTCTACGATAATACCGATTAATGCAATTCTTGTGTTCATATATTCTTCTCCATCTCACTACTCTACCTCAAAACAAGTTGTTTCAAAGTTTTCACAGTGCTTGCAAGATGTTCTTACAATCCATCAAATTTCCCCGTTACTCAAAAAAGAGCCATATCTAAAAAGATATAGCTCAAAAAATACATACTAAAATAAAACATGGCATCTGCCACATTCTCTCTATAAAATGCTATATCTTTCACCGCAAGCACCTTTTGGTGTCAGAAACATATTGTCATGAGTAAGAAAAATAGGTCTGTCACGAATAGTTACAAAGCAATTTTTCTCACGTAGTTATAATATAGCACTTTGAGAAAAATTTATCAATATTGAACTTTTTCAGATTTATTTCAAAAATTGACTCCTTTTGAATCGCAGTCTCTTATTTCACAAAAATGTTATAACCTTATCTCTACTCAACCAATCAAAGAGCAAAAACATTTGTATACATTGCTAGATGATATTATTCGATATAAACACAGTGAAATTTAGTCACCATATAAAACAACTATAAAATCTCATAAAGAAACTCACAAATATCTTGCATATCAACAACGCGAATGTTATACTGAAAACATTCAGTGAATATTCACATTATTATACTGCAATAATTCAGCAGTATCTTTTTTCGTTTTACACGAAACAAACCATCTTTTATCAAAAATTATCCCAAAAACAAAATAAATATAAAAGAATTAAGACACATGGGAATATTCGTTGTGTTTATTGTTTAAACTTGCTATAATAATTATAGCTTTATTTCCATGTGTTTCTTTAATTATAGAAAGGAAACCTTTATGGAAAATACAACTACAAGAACTGGAACATCGACAGCTAATGTTGTCACAAACCAACATGTAAAGGACAGCGGTGCCAAGTTAATTTTTAAAGATCCGATTTTATGTGCAGAGTTTTTAAGAGGATATGTAGATGTTGAAATTTTAAAAGATGTTCAACCAGAAGATATCGAGGATATTTCCGAGCGTTTTATCCCCATGTGGCAGGAAGAACGTGACTCTGACAGTGTCAAAAAAATTCGTATCAAAGATACTTCTTTATTTTTGATTGCGATTGTAGAACACCAATCGAGGGTACACTACGATATGTCATTTCGAATGCTTCGCTATATTGTCATGGTTCTGACAGATTATGAGGCGGAACAAGAACGTTTGCACAAAGGTATGACCAAAACAAAAGATTTTAAATATCCCCCAGTCATTCCAATTATCTATTATGAAGGCACGGACAGTTGGACTGCTGTACGCAGTTTCAAAGAACGGGTACATTTAAGTGATATACTTGGTGATTATATTCCAAATTTTGAATATATCGTAGTACCGCTACGTGACTATACTAATGATGATATCATTGCTAAGAAAGACGAATTATCTCTGATAATGCTAATTAATAAGTTAAAATCATCTGATGAATTTAAAACTTTAAAAGATATTCCACCGGAATATCTAAAGAATCTAGAAGAAAATACACCAGAATATTTATTAAAGCTTATCAGCAAAATTATATCCATCTTACTTTATCGTATTAACATACCACAAACCGAAGTAGAAACCTTTACAGACCAAATCATGCGGAGGGAATTTTCTATGTTATTTGATAGTTTTGAAACATATGATGTACAGGCTGTGCGAAAAGAAAGCCGCGAAGAAGGGAAAATAGAAAACTGTATTGAAAATATCCTTTCACTTCTTGAAGATTTCGGAACTATACCGGATGAACTTGTTACTTACCTAAAACAAGAAACATGCCTGGATACACTAAAGAAATGGCATAAGTTTGCTGCTAAAGCAGAAAGTATTGAGAATTTCCAATCAAAAATTCAAAAAGAAAACTAATTACATAAACACCAAACAAGAAAAAACATCCCCATGAAATGCTACTCTCCTACCAAGCATTTCTACAGGGATGTTTTCTTAAATTCTATTACAATATCACTATTATATTTTAAATATTCTTCACCACTTCATACGCTCTGGTGATGGCATCTCTCAAATTACCAACTTTTTCGCCATCGCCAATCAGATGATAGTGTGTACCTGCTTCTTTTAACATTTCTTCAAAAGTAGGATCAACATGATAACCATTTGCAAATACTAATGTATCCGCATCTGCAATTATATGTTCTACACCATTCTGTTCATACTTAATAGCATCCTCTGTTACTTCTGTAATCTTTGCAAGACATTCGATTTTCACACCTTTAGCAATCATTCTCTGAACAAGTACACTTCGTGCAGAACCTGATTCTGTCATCATGATTTCCGGTGCCATCTCAAGAATTGTAATGTCACGATTACGCACAAAACGATCATTTACTAATGGTGCTAAATATTCTGCAAGTTCACAACCTACGCTACCGCCACCAATGATAACAATTTTACGTCCTGGAAATGCTTTTCCTGACAAAATTGCATCGGCTGTTACTGCCTGTTTAAAACCTGCAAATGCTTCAATTACATTTGGTTTTGCACCAGGAGCTGCTACTACTTCATAGCCTGTAAATTCTCCTTCTAACATTTCTTTTGTCACAGTTGTGTTCAAACGTACATCCACCCCCATCGTCTCTAAACGATGTGCCATGAACTGAACTACCTTTGTCATTTCCTGTTTACCAATTGGTACACACGCTACATGGATTGCACCGCCCAATTCTTCTTTTGCTTCGCAAAGCACTACGTTATGTCCACGTTTTTTAGCCACAAATGCAGCTTCCATACCAGCAGGACCACCACCGATAACCAACACATTTTTCTTTACTTCTGCCTCTGCTAAAGTATCCTCATTTTCCAATTCAAAAGATGGATTGATGGTACATGAGATACGTTTACCAAACATGATACCATTTAAGCAGCGTCCACATCCAATACATGGACGAACTTCAATTTCTCTGCCTTCATATACTTTATTAGCGAATTCCGGTTCACAAAGGTTTGCACGGCCAATCATACAAGCATCTGCAAGTTCATTGGCAATGATTTCATCTGCCATCCACGCATCTGTAATTCGGCCAACTGTAGCAACCGGAATATTAACCTGCTTTTTGATGTATGCTGATAAATCAGTATGAGAACCCTGTTTTGTACCAGGTGCAGGCATAGAGCTTGCTCTCTTTACTGTATTACCACCAGATACATGAAGAATATCTACTCCTGCTTTTTCCAACTGTTTTGCCACATAAGTCATATCGTTAATATTCAAACCACCATCGCTGTACTCGTCACCTGAGATACGAACCTGAATGATAAAGTCTTCTCCACAAGTTTTACGTACTTCTTCGATTACTTCTAAAGTAAGACGTAAACGGCCATTGATGTCTCCACCATATTCATCACAGCGCTTGTTGTAAAGTGGTGTTAAGAAACCTCCTAATAAACCATGTGCATGTGCAGCATGGATTTCTACACCATCACCACCTGCCTGTTTTACACGGTAAGCAGCTTCGCCGAACTGACGAATGATAACTTTTAATTCTTCTTTTGTTACTGCTCTTGGTGCCGCCTTTGCATAGTATGGACCTACGTTAGAAGGTGCAATAAGCTGTGGTGTTCCCGGAATCGGAAACGCCATGTATGCTGGATGGAATAACTGTGGCAATAATTTACAACCGTATTTATGTACTTCTGCAAAAAGCTTTCTCCAACCTTCGATAAAAGTATCATCATGGATAGACATGTCACCAGGCAAATAAATGTAAGTAGGTTCTACTGTTACTACTTCTGAAACAATTAAACCAACTCCACCTTTAGCACGGGCACCATAGTGCTGGATTAATTCATCCGTTACATAACCTTTATTTGCAAGGTTGGTAGAAATTGGTGGCATAAAGATTCTATTCTTAATTTCTGTTTTTCCAACCTTAAGTGGTTGAAATAAATGTGTATATTTTGTCATGAATGCACTCCTTATCTTACTATTTGGGTACCAATCTAATAACTACCAATTGATATACCCAATTCAAAGCAATTTTTTGTAATTTGCTATAATTTTTAAACTAAATATGGGTATTGACCTACTTGCAAAATAATTGAAACCCAATTTATTTCTAAATTTGGAAATTTTTTACATATTTTAAAGTGCTGCTACCCATAATACAATTTTATGTTCATTTTCATTCATACATTTAAAAATGGAGTTGTAACATTTGTAATTTTTATCAAATCACTCATGTGACAGCTCCATTCATTTAAGCCGACACGGGCTTATTTTTTTAATTATAGGAAATTCCTATGATTTAAAAGCACTACGTGTAAACGATTCATCGCAATATTCACAAAGCCTTTTATGTAAATTACATTGATTAGATTTCGTTTGCTGCGTTGTAACCACCACGGATTGCAGATGCAATGTCTGCTGTTCTCTCTCCTGCACAGTCGCCAGCAAAGTAAACTGGTACATTTACGCCTTCTACATCGAACTCGTTCTTCTTAGAACCAACAGCCATGATGATTGTGTCGCACTCGATTGCAATTGCATTACCTTCAGCATCTGTTGCATTGATTGTCTTACCATCGTTTGTGATGTTGCTAACCTTTGTATTTACATACTGTTTTACATCATGTGCAGCAAAATCAGCCATCATAAATGGTAATACAGTACTTGATTCCTGAGCTGCAATCTTATCTGTCATTTCGATGATAGATACTGCATTGCCTTTGTTTGCCACAAATTCTGCTGTTTCCGCACCAACAAGACCACCACCGATTACTGCGCAGTGTCCGTTCACTTCTACTGTTCCAGCTAAAACATCCCATGAAGATACTACGGTAGGAGCATCTGCACCTTCGATAGGAAGTGTAATATCATGAGCACCAACTGCTACGATTACTGCATCTGCTGCGTTCATGATTTCTTTTGTAGCTTCTGTATTTAAATGAATTGTTACATCCATTCCTGGTAAAATCTTTTCATAGTATTCTGTTGCACGAAGAATGTCACTCTTACGTGGTGGAACTGCTGCGATATTAATCTGACCACCAATCTTGTCAGCTTTTTCATAAACATCTACATGATGCCCACGGATAGCTGATACGCGAGCTGCTTCTAAACCTGCAAGACCTGCACCTACGATTACTACATTTTTCTTAGCATCTGCTGGTTTGATAGCGATTGTCGCTTCATCACCATTTTCTGCATTAAGTACACATGAGATGTAACGACGGCTAGAGATCGCATCTACACAGCCTTTGTTACATGTTAAACATTCACGTATTGGCTCGTCTTTTTCTACTTTATGAGCAATGTCTGCATCACAAAGTAAAGAACGACCATATGCGATGATATCTGCCTGCCCATTTGCAAGGATTTCTTCACCATTTGCTACTGTAAGTACACGACCTACTGTTGCTACAGGAACGGATACTACTTCTTTTACTTTTGTAGCGATAGGAAGTGTCCAGTTATCAACCTGTGTACCCATTGGTGGGATTGTATCACACATATTACCTGTGTGGTTAGCCTGAGCGACCTGAATCATATCAACACCGACTTCTACTAATTTCTTAGCAAATTCGATACCTTCTGCTTCTAATAAACCACCTTTACCACGTGTAGAACCATCTTCTTTGATTGTGATAATCGGTAATTTGTATTCAATCATAAGAGTAGGAGCTGCTTCTTTGATAGCTGCTACTACTTCTAATGCATAGCGGATGCGGTTTTCAAATGCTCCGCCATACTCATCTGTTCTGTGATTTAAAATTTCTGAACAAAGAGAACCAAGTAAACGGTCTCCATGTACTTCGATTGCATCAATACCAGCTTCCATAGCACGTCTACTAGCCTCGGCAATAGCTGTCTTGATAGCGTCTAACTGCTCTTTTGTAGCTTCTGTTACAAAGTACTGCATATCATGATGAAGTTTTGCGTAAGCATCTTTACGAAGCTTCTCAACTTCCTGCATTTTTGCACCAAAAGCTGCCATATCCCCTGCTGCTTTTAAACCTTCTGCTTCTTTCATAGCCATCATAGATGCACCAATCATACGACCAACACCTGGTACGTCATATTCTGGATGGAAAATCTGTAAAGCTACTTTACAATCATAAGCATGAAGAGTATCTGCTAATTTCTTGTAAACTGGAATTTGGCTGTCATCAAATAACATTGGTGTTGGAGATGCTGTACGAACCGGTGCTACGTCACCGATAACTACATAAGATACTCCACCTTTTGCAAGTCTTTCATAGAAAGCCAAGCTTCTTGCACCGATAGAACCATCACGTTCTTCATAACCTGTTGTAAGTGGTGGGAACATGATACGGTTTTTAAGTGTCAAATTGCCAACTTTAATTGGCTGCAATAATAACGATTCTTTGCTCATTGGTAGCCCTCCTATAAAATAATCATTCATTGGTTTCCGAGTTTTATTGTTAATATTTTAACACAACATCCATCCTACGTCTATACTATATCAATTTTTATCTGCCATTACTATTGACAGAAGGTAGTGTTTCCTCTACCTTTTCTATAATAGTCATGATAGTAAAAATTGTGAAAGAGCATAATTGCTCACATCAATTCCTTTTTCTGTTAATCGAATACGTCCTTCTTTTTGCAACAATAATTCTTCCTGCTGCAAACGTTTCAACTCTGTACCATAGACCCCTTCTATCGCCACCCCAAAACTCTTCTCAAATTCTTCTCTATGAAAACCATCTATCATTCTCAATCCTAAAAACATGAATTCTTCCATCTGAGCATCCCTGCTTAGAACTTCACGACTTTCTACTGCATTCCAACCATACATTCTTTCTTGCAGAGTCGCTTTTTCCGGACAATCTATATACGCATATATGTCTCTCGTATTCGCATAACGCACATTGTCAATCAATGATGCAGCACCTAATCCGACACCAAGATAATCCGCTCTTTTCCAGTAACCAATATTATGGCGACACTCTTTTCCCGGTTTTGCAAAATTAGAAATTTCATACCAGTGATACCCTTTTTCCTGCAATAATTCCTGTGTCCACTTAGTCGTTTGATACTCCTCTTCTTCCGTTGGCAGCATCGTAGTTTTACATCCGGCTTCTCTTAATTTCACATCTTTTTGATATTTGTCATAAAATGGCGTTCCCTCTTCTATGATAAGAGAATATGCAGAAATATGTTCCGGTTTTAAACGCACCACTTTCTTTAAGCTACTGATAAATCCTTCTGGTGACTGTCCTGGCAGAGCACTCATCAAATCCACATTAATATTGTAAAAACCATGATGCCTTGCTTTATCATAAGTACGTAAAAATTGTTCAAACGTATGAATTCTGCCAAGTATCTTTAACTCTTCATCATTGGCAGACTGTAATCCAATACTAAGCCGATTAATTCCAATCTCTTTATATACTATAAACTTCGCATCCGAAACAGTTCCTGGATTACATTCGATTGTAATCTCTGCATCCGTTGCCACTTCAAAATTCCGGTATACACAGTCCATAATGGATGCCATTGAACCTTCGTTAAGCCATGACGGCGTACCTCCCCCAATAAAAATCGTAGAAATATATCGGTCACTGTATTTACTTCCGTAAAAATCCAACTCCTTTTGTAATGCTGCTATATATGCATCCTGTATCTTCTCATCTGCCGCAAAAGATAAAAAATCACAATACGCACATTTTTTTACACAAAAGGGTATATGGATATATAACTGCATTGATTTTTTCATAAAAATAACCATCCCCTTCCAACACCTGCAAACTTTGGGCCACAGGCACAAAGTTGCGTGTGAAAAATTTATTTTTCACACTGTCCCCTTCTTTTAAAAATCCAAAAGCACAGCTTTCAATATTTCCTCACTTGCCTGTACCGAACCCTGAATCATCGGTTTTTTGCCACCACATTTCGCACCTGTCTTCTCACGAAGTAACATACCTATCTGTGTACAATCTACATTTACACTTCCAATAATAAAACTATATCCTGCTTCATCATTTCCCACAAACACACCACAAACTCCACTATGTTCTGCTGTCAGTTTATTTACTACATTACGCATGACAGTACTTTCAATATCCTGTTCAAACAAAAAGACATTTTCCTGCTCGTTAGGAATTTCTGTCATTTTTATCTCCAACAACTTCTGCTTAGACATAGCCAAACGATATTTATAATCCTGATTTGATGCTTTTAATTTTTCTACACGATCAGGCAATAACTCTTGACTTACGGTTAACGAATCCATTAACTTTGTAATAATCGCTGACTTTTCTCTAAATGCTTCTAACGCACGAAAACCGCAAAGCATACTAATACGTACACCACCTCTGTGGTTTTGTACACTCATGACTTTTAACATTCCAATTTCACCGGTTCTTTTCACATGGGGTGCACAACAAGCACACACATCCACACCCTCAACATTCACAATGCGAACCTGACCCAAAATTTCGATTTTACTGCGATACTCCATATTCGCTAGTTCTTCTTTGGTCGGATATGTAACGATAATTGGAAGATTTTTTACAATCGCTTCATTCACCAATTCTTCCACTCGCACCACATCTTCTTCCGTAAGCACACCATTAAAATCCATTGTCACAATATTATCACTCAAATGGAATCCTACATTATCGTAACCATACAAACGATTTACCGTACCGGAAAAAATATGCTCACCGGAATGCTGCTGCATGTTCGAAAAACGGTGTTTCCAATCAATCATTCCACGAACAGTCTCCCCTACGCAGAATGGCTTATCTACGATATGCGTAATAATGTCATTCTTAATCTGCACATCCAAAACATTAGCTGTGCCAATCACTCCTTTATCCGGGCTCTGTCCCCCCTCTTCTGGGAAAAATAGTGTCTGGTCAAGAACTACCTGATACACTACTGTTTCGGCACCTTCTATCTGCTCTTTAACCGCCTTATCCTCAATCGCTTTTTCTTCACAACTTACCACTACCGCCTCAAACCCGGTTGCATAAGCATCTTCATAATATAATTTCTTTGTCATATTAACCCACACTTTCCTATTGTCACACTATTCTCCATATATGAACCAAAGTTTTTTATCGATCCATATGCAGATACAAAAACTGCCGCAAACGGATCACTCGCATCTCCTGCAAGCCATCAATTTACGGCAATCCTATTTTTAATCCTCATCCAGTTTAAGAACACTCATAAATGCTTCCTGTGGAATCTCTACATTACCCACCTGACGCATACGTTTCTTACCTTCCTTCTGTTTTTCAAGAAGCTTTCTCTTACGTGAAATATCACCACCATAACATTTTGCCAATACATCTTTTCGCATAGCTTTTACGGTCTCACGTGCAATAATCTTGCCACCTACTGCCGCCTGAATCGGAATCTCGAATAAATGTCTTGGAATCTCTTCTTTCAAGCGTTCGCACATTCTACGGCCACGTTCATATGCATTATCTCTAAATACAATGAATGACAACGCATCCATCTGCTCTCTATTAATGAGAATATCAAGTTTTACAAGTTCGGAACGTTCATATCCCTTCAACTCATAATCAAAGGAAGCGTAACCTCTGGAACGTGATTTCAACGCGTCAAAAAAGTCATAAATAATCTCGTTCAATGGTAAATCATATTTTAATAATGCACGATTTGCATCTAAATATTCCATACTGATATATACACCACGGCGTTCCTGACACAAAGTCATAATAGAACCCACATAATCTTTTGTCACCATAATTTCTGCTGACACGATAGGCTCTTCCATGTATTCAATCTCTGTCGGATCCGGTAAGTTTGATGGATTGGTCAGTTCTATCATTTCCCCGTCCATCTTATGCACACGATAGATTACACTCGGTGCAGTTGTTACTAAATCTAAGTCAAATTCGCGTTCCAAACGTTCCTGAATGATTTCTAAATGCAATAATCCTAAGAAACCACAACGGAAACCAAATCCTAATGCCAATGAAGTCTCTGGTTCAAAATGTAAGGAAGCATCGTTGATCTGTAATTTTTCTAATGCATCTCGCAAATCCGGATACTTCGCACTGTCAGCAGGATAAATTCCACAATATACCATTGGATTTACTTTCTTATAACCCGGAAGTGCTTCTGTACATGGCTTGTTCGCATTCGTTACCGTATCACCAACCTGTGTGTCACGTACATTTTTAATACTTGCACAAATATAGCCTACCATACCTGCTGAAAGTTCATCACAAGAAATAAACTGACCTGCACCAAAATAACCTACTTCTGTAACCTCAGAAGAAGCACCGGTTGCCATCATCTTAATCTTATCCCCTACTTTTACCGTACCTTCTTTGATACGACAGAACACGATAACACCCTTATAGGAATCATATAATGCATCAAAAATCAATGCCTTTAATGGTGCATCAGCATCCCCTGTTGGAGATGGAATTTTATTTACAATCTGCTCTAATACATCTTCAATATTAAGACCTGTTTTCGCTGAAATGCGAGGTGCATCCATGGCTTCGATACCGATAACATCTTCGATTTCCTGTGCCACTTCATCCGGCATCGCACTTGGAAGGTCAATTTTATTAATAACCGGCATAACATCCAAATCATGATCTAATGCCAGATATACATTTGCTAAAGTCTGTGCTTCTACACCCTGTGCAGCATCTACGACTAAAATCGCACCATCACAAGCTGCAAGGCTTCGTGAAACCTCATAGTTAAAGTCTACGTGACCTGGAGTATCGATTAAGTTAAAAATATACTCCTCTCCATCCTTTGCCTTATAAATAATGCGCACAGCCTGAGATTTAATAGTAATACCTCTCTCACGCTCCAAATCCATATTATCTAAAACCTGAGCCTGCATCTCGCGACTGGTTAATGTTCCTGTATGTTCAATAATACGATCGGCAAGTGTTGATTTGCCGTGGTCGATATGTGCTATGATACAAAAATTTCTAATTTTGCTCTGATCAATTGACACGTTAATCCTCCTAAAAAAAAGACAAAATATAACTTTTATATTATAATAGACAATTCCTTTCTACGTCAAGGAATTGTTGTATTTTGTACTTTTTCCCATACATTCCTATATTCTAAGAATTTTCCCTTTAAATTACGCAAAACGCATCATCCTTCTATTTATTCTGCACCTTTATAATGGTACCATTTTCTCAATTCATCAGCTATTAATAATTGAATAAAGACTTTACACTATGATATAATAACACCAACGAAAGGCGGTGTTAGAAATGGATAATGAAAGCATGACAAAAGAAGAAATGCAACGATTTTTAATAAAAGAAGCTCAACGTGGTGCAACAGAAATAGAAGCCTATAGAAATTTAATGGAAATACTCGGCATCGAGTTCCCAAGTGAAAAAGAACACTAATCATCGTAACTAGTATAATATATTCTAAGGTGTAAAGTCTTTATTGAATCATTAACATACAACAGGAGCCATTGTACTAAAACAATGGCTCCTGCTAATTTCTATCTACCTGTGGCTTTTGAGGCTTCTTTATTCAATTACAAGTTCTTCCCATGCATCAGAAGGAACGATACCAATGTAAGTCATACCTACATTCAATGCAATCTCATTACCTTCCATATCATAATATTTTGTCGGAGCAGTCGCTGAAACTTTTACCCATTCAATCGGGATGGCTTTACCATTTACAATATAATATCCATCATTACGCTTTTCAATGATATCATAATACATATAACCTTCACTGTCATATTCGTACATATCAGCTTTCTGAATAATAACATTTTTAAAAGAAAGCTGTTTATTATCATTGCCCGGATCTAAATGTGGTGCACCATACTCTGAATAGTAGTACAAACCATCTGCTTCATTATACTCTAATTCAGACTGATTGTGTGGGAAAGGAGGTTTAACAAAGGTTGCTGCCATTGCCGCTTCTCCTAAATCCACTTCATTTAACCATTTAAAACGAGGTCCCTCATAATACTCGGTCTGATATTCGATAGATTTTTTATTTGCTTTCACTCTCTTTGCGATATCATCTTTTTCAGTTATGTACTCTGTAAATTCTCGTGATTTTCCGTTCGGCACACGATCAAATCCACCGCTTAAGTTTGCTGAAAATGGCTGATTTGAGTAATTGTTATTATAAAATGGACCACCATCATGACAAAGAATTGCATTCCAACCCATACAAAGCATAAAGTTTGTAGGTCTTGCACTTCGTACGTTACCAAGCTGCTCAATATTCTCCCAATCCTTTACCAATACCATGAGACGAGTTACACGGTCATTATGTGTACTATTAACCATTTCATATACAATATCTGATTCAGTCACACCATAATGTGGCAATGCAACTTTTTCGTTATCAATCATAACCGCGATTGGTCTCTGTTTCTCAAGTGCTTCATCAATGAATTCGCCTGTCAATTCACTGACAATCATCCCTTCCGGTGCATCTTCATTCGTAATATACTTTAATGGTTCCTCTATCTCTACTTCTGCCACCTGTGTTTCTGTCTCTACTTCGGTGCTTACTACTTCTTCCTGCTCTCCGCCACCGCATGCACTAAACAAAAGTGCTGTCGCCAATAATGAAGCGATAGCTAAACTTCTCATTTTCATCTCTTGTACCTCTTTTCGTATTTTCTTTTGTATTTTCTAAAACTCCTATTCTTTTATACCATAGTTTCATTTATTTTTCTACTATTCCATTCATTTTTTGCTCTAAATGTACTATTACTTTTGTATTCTAATTCCTAAAAAATAGATTTGATAAGTTTTCTAAGCAATTTCAAAATGGCTTTCTTCTTTTAATTCCATTTCATCCATTCTCATCTTCTCAATCTGTATTCTTGGAACCGACTGTAAACATTCTATCAAATATAATATCTTATTTTTAGGACCTTGAATCTCAGCATAAACAGATCCATCCGGCAGATTCTGTACAAAACCTGTTAACCCAAATTTTTGTGCAATCATCCATGTCTCATAACGAAATCCCACGCCTTGTACCAGCCCCACAAACATTATCGAATAGCGCTTTGTTTCATCTTCTGAAAATTCGACATCTTCTATCTTTTCTACTGTACTTTTCATGTACTTGTCGAAAAACTGATTCCATATTTTTTTTAAATTCATTTTCTTTTCTCACTTTATACTTAGTCATAAGTTGCTTATCTGAACACACCCTTACCCTATGACTAATCATAGGACAAAACATAGCTTTTGTTCCACGCACGTAGCTGTACATCGTTGGCACGTAGTGCTTTTAAACTTATCACTCAAAAAGCGGACAAATGCCTTACATCTATCCGCTTTATTCATTCGATACTATTAAATTAGCCCAGCTTCTTCCATTGCCAATTTCAATACTGTTTGATTCTTCTTACTCATCTCGGTAAGCGGAAGTCTTAAAGCACCTGCTTTCTTTCCCATCAGATTCAGTGCTGCTTTCACCGGAATCGGATTTACCTCACAAAACAGTGCATGAATGACTTCAAGATATCGTAACTGGATATCCAACGCTTTCTCTCTGTCACCCTCTAAGTACTCCATAACCATGTTATGTGTATCCCTTGGAGCAATATTGGCCAATACCGAAATTACACCAATACCTCCTAGTGATAAAATCGGAACTACTTCGTCATCATTGCCCGAATAAATATCTAACATACCCTTTCCAAGCAATGCCAAGTTGACAATCTGTGCTATATTACCGCTTGCTTCTTTAATCGCTACGACATTTTTACACTCACGTGCAATACGCACCGCTGTCTCCGGTAAAATATTACATCCTGTACGGGATGGCACATTATACATAATAATCGGAATTTTTACCTCATCTGCAATCGCTTTGTAATGTAAAAACAACCCTTCCTGTGTTGCCTTGTTATAATATGGCGTCACCACAAGCAAACCATCTGCACCTAACTCTTCTGCCTTTTTCGACATCTCGATAGCATCTTTCGTATTGTTGCAACCTGTTCCTGCAATAACAGGCACACGTTTATTTACTTTTTCAATTACAAATCGAATAACAGATTCACGTTCTTCCTCTGTCATAGTAGAAGGCTCTCCAGTGGTTCCACACACGATGATAGCATCAATTTGTCCTTCGATCTGCATCTCAATGAGTGCTTCTAATGCATCGTAATTTACACTTTCATCTTCATGAAATGGAGTAACCAATGCTACTCCTGCACCTTTAAAAATTGCCATTGCACACGTTCCTTTCTACTTAAAATCAACTTTACCACTTCACCAATGAATTAATTTGTAACTATTAAGCACATCCTTCACAAAGTACGTTAATTCTTATACTCCGGATGTTCCTCTAAAATCTCCTCTATCAACTCACGTTCGTCCATGTGATATTTCACACCTTTAATCTCCTGATAGTCTTCGTGTCCTTTGCCTGCTAGAACAATCACATCTCCATCCTTCGCATTCTTAATCGCATATTCAATAGCATCTTTACGTTCAGGAATTGTGACATACTCACCATCCGCTTTTTTCACACCAATCAAAATATCCTCAATAATATCCATTGGCTCTTCAAATCGAGGATTATCAGATGTAACCACTGTTAAATCAGCCAGTTTCGATGATACTTCCCCCATCTCATAACGTCTTGATTTGGCACGATTACCACCGCAACCGAACAAGCACACCAGACGTTTTGGTTCGTACTCTTTTAAAGTCGTAAGTAAACTTTCCAATGACATCGCATTATGTGCATAATCAAGCATCAATGTAAATCTCGGCGAAATCGGAATAATCTCGATACGTCCCTTTACAGAAATGTGGCGCAACGCTTCTTTTATCACATCCTCATTTACTCCAAAATGACGACAGATCGCTACCGCGGTCAAAGAGTTATACACACTGAATCGTCCCGGCACATTAATATCAACATCAAAATCCATATCACCACCGATATGATATTTTACGCCGATGAATCCCGGTTGGTGAATCAAATTCATATTTTCAGCACGAAGATTTGCATTTTCAGAAAAACCGTAAGTCTCTACTTCGCAAGTATGACCTTTTAACATATCCTCTATGTGCTCGCTGTCTGCATTTAAAATACCTATACGGCATTGTTTAAATAACAGGCTCTTGCAGTACATGTAATCTTCAAAATCTTTATGCTCATTCTCACCGATATGATCCGGTTCTAAATTGGTGAAAACACCGTAATCAAATATAAATCCCGCTACACGATGAAGCATAAGTCCCTGAGAAGAAACCTCCATAACCACGGCTTCCATTCCTGCATCTACCATCTGTTTAAAATATGACTGTAAGTCATATGATTCCGGTGTCGTATTCTTTGCCGGAATACAGGTATCTCCAATAATAATTTCAATGGTTCCAATCAAACCTGTCTTGATACCTGATGATTCTAAAATGGATTTGATAATGTATGTGGTAGTGGTTTTACCCTTAGTACCGGTAATACCGATGGTTTTCAATTTTTTTGCCGGATGTCCAAAATACGCTGCTGACATACATGCCAGTGCATAACGATTGTTTGTTGTCTTGATAACGGTTACATCACTCGGTACTTCTACGTCCTTTTCAACGACAACCACTTTTGCACCTTTTGCCACAACATCCGGTATAAAGTCGTGTGCATCACGGACAGTCCCAGAAATACATACAAAAACAGAACCCGACTCTACTTTTCTGGAATCATATACTAAAGTTGTAACCTCTGTGTCTACACTTCCCTGTAACACTTCATAAGTTAATTCTTCTAATAAACTAAGTAATTTCATATTCTCCCATCCTGCCGCCTCTTACAGCTTTTCATTCTATTCGAATCCAACGATTTACGTTTTCTCCCCGAATAGTTCATTATATTTCAATTTCACCTTCAAATACTGTGGTTGCCGGACCTGTCATAAAAATATGATTCGTCTCTCTATCATATTCAATAAGCAGATCACCTCCAAGCAAGTGCACTAGTACTGTATCATCTGTGTAACCGTTTAAGATACATGCCATAACACTTGCACAGGTTCCGGTTCCGCAAGCCCATGTCTCACCTGCACCACGTTCCCATACTCGCATATTAATCTCTTTGCTACTGATAAACTGAACAAATTCTGTATTCGTCCGCTTTGGAAATGCTTTGTGATTCTCAAAACATGGTCCGATGTCTTTAATTGGCAGATGTTTCGTATCGGCCACAAATACCACTGCATGTGGATTGCCCATAGATACACAAGTCATCTTCCACTCCGTACCCTGTACCAAAATCGGCTCATTGATAACCTTTTCTTTATCAGAAATAACCGGAATCTTTGCAGCCTCTAAAATCGGCTCTCCCATATCCACACGCACCATGGATACTTTTCCATCTTCTATCGTCAAGTCCAACGTCTTAATGCCTGCACCTGTCTCAATTGTAATATGAGTCTTGTCAGTCATTCCATAATCATATACATACTTTGCCACACAACGGATTCCATTTCCACACATCTCACCCATGGAACCATCTGCATTGTACATCTTCATCTGAAAATCTGCTACTTCTGAAGGACAAATAAGAATCATACCATCAGAACCCACACCAAAATGTCTCTTGCTAACCTTAATCGCCGCTTCGCTAGGATTCTCTACTGTTTCCTTGAAACAGTTCACGTATACATAATCATTACCACACCCATGCATCTTTGTAAATTTCATAAATTTTCCTTCTTTCCTGCGCTGGTAGTGTCAAATCTACTACCTTTTTTATTTTTTAAACCTTATATTTTCAAGGAATTCTCACATTTTTGCACAAAAAAGGTGATTACCCCCTAAATCACTAGTATAATTGAATCTGCGAAAACACAATTATCCGTATAGA
>JAFYVJ010000051.1 GCA_017549185.1 Roseburia sp.
AAAATCGTAGTCACAATACCCAAAATAATACTTACCACACTATACAAAGATACCACCTCCGTTTTTCAGATACCTCATATATACCTTTACAAATTCGCTGTACTTATCCTTTGATAAAATGATAGTTTCTCCGTTATGTAGTGTGATACTGTCATACCCATATTCCGTAATAAATGCCATATTTACCAAATACCCTCTGTGACAACGATAAAAACTACCGACTAACTGTTTTTCCAACTCACCGATAGCCGCATAAGCCTCCACAATATCTGTCTTAGTGTGTATTTCTACCTTTTTTGCCCGGCTCTCTATATATAAAATATCGCTCTGATTAAAAGTGGCATTCCGGCTTCTTGTTTTCACAAAAAGTTGCCCGTTTGCTTGCTGCTTCCTCTTTCCTACTTCCATGACAGCACGATCATAAACCTCGTAAAACTTTAGTTCCTCAATCGGCTTTATGAGATAATGAAATGCCGCTACGTCAAAAGCATCAAAAACATATTCTTTCACACCGGTAATAAATATCAATACCATGTTCTCTGCGTTCTGTCTTAATGCTCTTGCAGTATCAATGCCATTCATTCCCTCCATCTGTATATCAAGGAATACGATGTCATATCCTTTGCCAGCCTTTAGCAAATCCTCTCCCATCCCATAAGTATCAATCTCACAGTCGGTCTGCTTTCTCTCAATCAACTTTTTAATCTGCTCTCTGATGACCTTTTCATCATCCACAATCGCAATACGAATCAAAATATCACCTTCTTTTAGTTCTCTTTACCTATATCGGCACCTTTTTTATGATTTGGGGGCAAAAGGAACGAAACCCTATTTCAATGGGAACAAAAACCCTTTATATACAGGAACAGCGTCCATCTTCACAATCAATCCTTTGAAAACAGACGCCATCCTTAGCTGATAATTATATCGCCAATTTATTCAATTTTTCAAACCCTAAAGGAACGAAACCCTATCTGAATGGGAACGAAACAAAATATGAATACTAGGATTAGTTTAATAAATCTAGAAACCTTTTCCAGTCCATATATCCCTTCATATCTCCGTATTGATACACAGATTCCATGACATCCTCTACCATACTTACCCAATCCATTTTTTCAGAAAAATCCCACTCACCAAATCCACCACTTTCATGCTGTGCAGATGCCTTTGTGAAAGATGCTTTGACTACCGTATCAAGGAAACTTCCCTGATTGCTCTCCTTCAGATTTGCACAGTATGCATACATTTCTATAGCATTACAGTTCTTGGGATTTACCTTTGATACATCCACCATCTCCTCCGTAACATTGCCGGATGCATCCCACATCTTTACTTTATATACAGGGTTATCCGAATCGAAGTCTTTTGGTTTATACACCGTAATAGACTTTCCATTCACAAAATCTATATTGGAATATACAGCAATATCTCCTGTCTCTTCATCATCGCCATGTAGTGTCTGTACTTCCTCTACACTCGCAGTTTGAGCCGCTTCCTTTACTAATCCACCAAAAGAAGCTGAATCATTACCACTTACTTTTCCAACTTGAGATTCCCTTTCCTGATACAAGGTTCTCTGTATTCCTGAAACAAGCATTTTCTGTCCTCCTTCATATCTCTAATTATTCAGGTATCCCTGCTTCAATTCTTCATCAGACCAGATTCTTTCATAGGAACCACCAATCTTATCAAAAACATCTCCCCATGAACCAAACTTATCCCATTCATTCATGCGTTCTCTGTTATCTTTCAACCATTCGTTTAATAGTTCCCATGTAGCTTCGGTAAATATGATGCTCCAATTCTTTTTATAATCGGAATTATCATTGTAAGAAACACCATCATACCCAATCCTTACAATACCTGTATATGTTCTTTCTGCCATTCCAACAATTTCAAAAGAAGCCCAAATTCTACCTTTTTCTTGACTGTTAATCAAGTTAGGATAACGATTATAGTATTCTTCTGCCAAAGCGTTGTATCTTGCAACATCCGCCTCATTTCTAAGCAGAACTTTACCTCCCCTTCCTTCTTCTCCCGGTTTCATTACATACTGTATTCCGGTTCCGGCATGAGTTCCTATGTAGTATCCTTCTAATCCAACCTCTGGAATATCATCAACACCCAAAGCTTTGGCTAATCCATTTTCCAGTTCTGCATCCACGGCAATAGCATCATACCATATTCCGTTATAGCCTCCTATTTCACTGATCAACACCCTTGTTCCAGTCTGTTCGTCTACTCGAATTTTCAAATCGTCAACAGAGAACACAGCTACACTTTGTCCATTTTTCAAAATTCTCATGCCGCCTGTTCCGATATCAGGTTCGGGTATAAACTGATAATTTGGAGTTTCGTATTCTTTGAAATTGGAAACTTTTATTTCTGTTCTTTTTACTCCTGAGCTATCCGAAATCGTATACTTTTCCTTCAAACTCTCTACATCCGTATCGCCTTTCAGAAAATCTTTCCAAAAGTTCTCATTTGCAGTAAATCGCAAATCTTCATCATCTGAAAGCTGCCCAATAAACTCAATTACTTTATCATACTGCTCTTTGCTCTCAAAAGGTATTGACCATTCATATCCATCTGTCAAACCTGCTTTTTTACAAAAAATTCCTTCTTCTGTATAACATGTAATATAACGAATTTCTTCTCCATTTGCATCCGATGCTGGATAGGTGCATGAAGTGCTTTCTGAAATAATCATATCCAATGCATTTTGTTCTACAGCATCTTCTTCCTTAACCGACTGCTGTTTTTCCATTTCAGCATGACGTTCCTTCATCTGAAGATTATCGTATTCCCGCTAATTTGGGGGATTCTGCAACCATTCAGGCTGCGATAGACGACTTGAATGACGGGGACACTCTTTTGTTCGGCAACAAGGTAAGTGACGAAAACGCTCCTGTTGTCAGAACATATGCTCTTGATGAGCCTGTGTATTTTACCTCGTACAAAGGTACGGCGGACAGCGGTGTAACAAGAAAGTACCTTACCATTGATGGCAGAGGGTGTACGATTGCGGTGAGAATGATATTGTAAGAATGTGTAAATTTGATACATGCAACATAGGACTGAATTCCGATGGTGCAGTAGCACTTGATGTATATCGTAATTATTTCTACACTACACGAAGTACAGGATTACGTTTTACAAGGTCTTACAGATCGAGCGCCCATGATAATGTCTTTTATAAATGCCGGGGGGACGCAATTGGTATTGACGGCGTAGCTACGGGTGATCTTGATCAGCAACAGCTGTTTATAAATGTTTACGCAAACAAAATCCTCGGCGGTAAAATAGGAAAAGGCACAGATGAGAACGGTAATGAGATATATGAGGTTGAGAACCAGACCAGCATACATTGCAACGGAGCAAAGGATGTGGTTATCCGTGATAATATTATAAGGGATATGACCTTTAAATCCGGTACACCGAATGAAGGAGATTACGGAATCGGAATATTGATGTTTGGGAACGGCTCTACTGTTAATGAACGAGTTATTGTTTCAAATAACATTATTTCTGGTTGTATGAGATACGGTATTAAGGTGAATTATTCTGATGCATGTACTGTAAGCGGAAATCAGATTTCCGGTAGCGTTAACACGGGAATTATAACGGATTACTCATTGGATTGTGTATTTTCGGATAATTCTGTTTATGGCCGCAGAACAGATAATACAGACACTGGAGATTATGGTATTAAAAATGAAGGAAATACTTTCGGAAATGTATTTTCAAATAATTATCTGTACGAATACAATGAAGATAATGGTATTGTTATTAATGCAGTTAATTTTACAGCGCTGAATCAAAATACTTTGATGAACTCTGCGTATTCACATGGTATTATTTCTAACCATAGGGTTATTTCGAATCCTGCTATTTCCGCGAGTGATAGTAGTAATATCGTAATTCCCGATCAGATTACATTTAACAATGGCGAAATATTTTACCTGTATATTCCGGAAAATTACAATGTGACTAATTTGATGCAACTTTCTATTATTTTGTATAAAAATGGATCGGGTTATGTATATGATGATGGTGACGCAATAGAAATCCCTGACACATATCGCGGTAAATACATCAGGCTGAGATTCACTCAGAAGGATAGACCTACCTATATATCCTATTTCTTCACAATTGTATAATCGATAAAGATTAACACAAAAGAGCTTGTCATGCGACAAGCTCTTTTATGTTGTTATTGGTTGTTCTCGATATAATAAGCTATACAATCTGAATCTGGTGAAAGTGCTCTGCCTTCTTTAAGACGTTCTTCTGCGAGAGTGTTTTTATCCCATCCTGCAATTGATTTTAATACGTATGACATATCTATCATGTTGTACCAACAGTTAGAAGGATCATATGAATGTCTGCTATGTTCTTTATTAAGCAGACTTGTATCAATGGTTACGGTATTCCATCCTGCCATGTATTTCAGCATAAGTGTAATATCAGTAAGATTAACCTTGCCGTCTTTGTTGGCATCACCGTAAATGTACTTTTCGACATCAATAATAAATGAGGTATAGATAAACTGTGTTGTCTCGTCTGTAAGTTTAAATGATTCATCTATATGTGAATGCGTACCATAACGGGCGACGTGATAAAAGAAGAGTACTAACTCGTGTTTCTCGGTGTCAAAGTAATCCGGCAGTTTGAGATTTATGTCATAAAGATATTCGTTATATAATTTGTGGATTTCACGATGTGTTATTATCAATTCCAAAGCAAGAATGTTCTCGCTGTCTTTTTCTCTGACGGCTGCTATCAGATTTGAGCTTGTTGCTTTTGCATATTTTGAGTCAAGTCTTATTATCCAAGCGGTAAATAATAGGTTGGGCATACACATAGAAGTTCCGATGGTGTTTCCGAGCAAATAAGTGTCATAGGTGACAGGTGGCGTTTCGTCGGAATAGGGATTTTTGAGAAGTTTCTCAAAATAGTCACCGTATTCCTCTGGTATAGTGTCAGTAAGGGTATAGGGTAAATCAATTGGATCTGACGGTTTGTCAAATTTTAAAATGCATTCTGATACAGACGGCAAACCGGAAAAGGCAGTTGTTAAGATGAGAACAAGTGCGACTATTCTCTTTATCTTTCTCATAATATACCTCCTGATACATGGTTTTGCAAAAAGGTAAACTTCTATTTTTATTGTACTATATATGTAATACTTTTGTCAAGAGAATACAAACACCCCCGTCAGGCATTATGCTTGACGGGGGTTTGCTGTGTTTTACAGAGTTTTTATATCGTTCTCGGTTACGAGTATGACTCCGTTTTTCTCCAGTACTTCTGCGGTAATGTTATTGTCTGCTACTCGGAGTACAACGTATGCGTTACCCTTGTGAGTGGAGAGGAATGCATACATATATTCGATGTTGATATCGTTTTCCGACATAACGCGGATCACGTTTGAAAGTGCGCCGGGGTTATCGTCAATGGCTACTGCTGTAACTTCGTTGATGGTTGCGGCAAAGCCGATTGCGGCAAGAGATGTCTTTGCTTTTTCGGGATCGTTTACGATGAGGCGGAGGATTCCGAAATCCTGTGTGTCTGCAAGGGACATTGCACGAATGTCGATGCCTTCCTTTGCAAGAAGATCTGTTACCTCAATGAGAGTACCGTGGCGGTTCTCAAGAAATACGGATAACTGTCTGATTGCCATAATATTGTTCCTTTCTGCGGAAATTTATGGGTTCTGCTTGTGTTTGCGGGGCGATGTGGGTATCGTCCCCCTACAAATTTCGATTGAAGTAATGCCGAAGATTAAAAAGGGTATTCAGGTTGCGACACCGAATTGTCGCAACCGTATCGGTCGTGGGATGTCTTCACCATAAGGTGAAGTAATGCCGAAGTTTAAAAAAAGTTTTGAGGGTGCAGGGAACTTTTTCAAAAGTTCCTTGCATCAATTACGCAAAAACTCACGCGTTTCTGCCGGCAAGGAATGCTGCTTTGTTAAGATCGAGGAACTTTGCGGGAACGGTAGCCTCAACAGCTGCGATCCAGTCTTCCTCGGGAATGTCGAAATGCTTGGAGAGAAGTCCCATGAGAACTACGTTCTCTGCCTTTTCGGATCCTGCCGCCTTTGCAGCTGCCGCAGCATCCATGGAATCAACGGTGATTCCCTTAGCCTTCAGGGATGCAATAATATCTGCGGGATATTCTGCCGCACCCGTTATAACGGGCATGGGATCAATGCGCTTCTCGCCGGTGACGATCACACCGCCGTTCTTCAGGTACTTTGCATAACGGAGAGCCTCAAGCTCCTCAAAGGATACAATGTAGTCAGCCTCGCCCTCTTCGATGATGGGGGAGTATACTGTGTCGCCGAAACGAACGTATGTTACTACGCTGCCGCCACGCTGACTCATTCCGTGAACCTCGGATACCTTTACATCGTGACCTGCGGTAACGAAAAGTGTACCCAGCAGTCGGCTGGCAAGAAGACTTCCCTGACCACCGACACCTACTATCATAATACTTGTTGTTTTCATTGTTATTCTACCTCTATTTATTTTTAGGAGAAACCTTGCATACGTGCCGTTTTGCGAAGCAAATGCCGAGATGGATCATGCGAGGCAAGGCACGGATGAGGGTTGAATCGGATATCGTGCGATTTGAACCGGTTTTATATTCAACCACCGATTGCATCAAAGGGGCAAAGTGATGCACAAACCTTGCATCCTGTGCAAAGGGAATCGTCGATTTTTGCCTTGCCATCACGGAGGCTGATTGCAGGACAACCCAGCTTCATGCACATCTTACAGCTCTTGCACTTGTCGGAGTCTACGGTGAGAGGTACGCCCTTCTTCACGTTCTTCAGAAGGATACAAGGTCTGCGTGAGATGATTACGGATGCTTCATCTGCGGCAAGCTCCTCTTTCAGTGCAGTTTCGCAATCCTTGATGTCGTAAGG
>JAFYVJ010000052.1 GCA_017549185.1 Roseburia sp.
GGAAAGTATGCCTATGACAAAAGACAAAAAGGTACACTGCCATTGCGAGTGGATATGTTGGTTGTAAAGAAGAAGCATGATTGTGAGATTAAAAATGAAATTGGAAAAATATTTGGCAGATATAATTTAATAGAATATAAGTCACCGTCAGATTCATTAAACTATGATGTGTTCTTAAAGGGGATAGCATATGCGTATCTGTATAAATCGAATGAAGCACATGTAGATGATATTCGCTTAGAGGAAGTTACACTTTCATTTATAAGGGAGATGAAGCCGGTAAAGTTATTTAAAATATTAAGAAATGAGAAGTTTATTATTGAAGAAAAAGGATCGGGGATTTATTATATAATTAAAGAAGGGTATATTAAAATACAGATAATCGTTTCAAGAGAATTAAGTGATAAGAATCATATTTGGCTAAATGTACTTTCGAATAGAGTAAAGGAAGAACAGATAGTAAAGTTTCAGGATGTTTCACAAAGTATGGAGAGTTTGGATGATGTGAATTAAAAGAATATTTAGGACTGTCTTGTGTACAGAGCATTTACCACTGGCTGGATGGGACATGCTTGCCGACGCTGGATAATCTGTACGCGATGAGCCAGCTATTTGGTATGTCAGTTGATGGAATGATATGTGGAAATAGAAAAAATGCAATGCTACGAGAGATGGATGCACGTAGCCGTAGATTATATGTGTATTATATAAGGATGGTAGGATAAAGAAGAATAAGAGGAATATATTGATATTGTGGTTGAGCAAAGGTTGTCTTTTGATAGGGACAATCTTTTTTAGTGTAATTTTATTATGCTACAAGTTCAATGACAAGGAGAGTAATTTTACTTAGAATCATGCTTAGAAATAATTTTAGGGGGATTCTAAAATGGGACGATGTGATAAAAGTTATACTGCACTAAATGAGAAGGAACGAAGACGGTTAGTAGAAGAATGGTACGAGTGTATAGTAAGAGATTTTCGTAAAGAGATTGTAAAAGATGATTTTTACAGGTATGAAGTAATAATACAGAACATTAAGTTCATTACATATATGACAGATGAGGAAGTAAGATTATCAGCAGAATTTGCAATTGATTTACTTGAAGAATTAAAGCGTATTAATAACAATGGAATAAAACGAAACGTATATGAAGAAATAATGGGAGAAATGGAACGAGAGGAAGAGTCAAATATTTTTCGTGTTATCGGAATATGGAATAAAATATCGACAGAAGAGATGGCAAAACTTTTTACTAAAATAAATATGGCACGACGTGTTGGAGGGGCGTATGCGATTTTAATAGCTAATCCGGGGTTAATAAGTGCTATTTGTGCTGTATATGAGCAATTGGTGGATCGATTCGAAGATGAAGAAATGTACAATTTGAGCGGTTATTTTCTTTTAAGAGCTATTATGAAAATGAATAGTAGCGAATGTGAAGATGAGACAGAGCAAGAATAGTATTTGTAGCATATGAAGTCTGACAAGTTATGAACTTTATTACACAATTAATACAAATGTCGAATAAAAGAATTGAAGAACATGAATAATTAGGGTATACTAAGTATAATGAAGCAGAGTACGGACAGAAAAAGTAAATTGGGGGATAAAAATGCACTGGACAATTTTATTTGACATACCAAATAGACAGGAAGATTATGCAAAGTGTCTGGAGCTGATTGAGAATATTTCAAACAGAACAGATGAGGGGACGATTGATGAAGCATTTCTTGAAAACGTGTGCTATATTTCGGCAGAAAAAGAACTTTCTTTTTTGGAAATAATAAAAGGTCAGACTGTGCTATGGAATCAGAAGATACCCGAAATTAAGCAAGAAGATAATGTGAAGTATGTATTTTATGTAGATTGTTCTGATGAAAATGATATGATTAATATTATCTATTTTTGTCAGGTCAATGATGTAGTAAAAGGTAATTGCATCCTTTGTATAAAGTCTGTTGATGAAGGGAAAAACCGGGCTAATATAACGGATTTGTTGTCAGAACTTTTGATTACAGGTGAGATTAAAGACTGCTATACCTTAATAGACAATAATTATAAAAGAGTAAATACAAATAAAGTTAGAATTCTGAAGCGTTTTTCTCCAATCTATAAAATTGACGAAGAAGAGAATTCGGTTGAATACTGGAGACAGTCCGTACATTCGTTTTTGTTAAAGTTATATAAAGAGATGCCGGTAGGAGGAAATGAATACCAGTATACAAAAAATTATTTTTTGCCACATATAGTTCCGGATTTATTAAAAAATCGTTATCCAAATGATATAGAAATCAAATCGTCGGACAATCATGACAGGAGACTCATGAAGATTTTTTTGGAATGTTTTTGTACACAGAAAAATTCGAAAAAAGACTTTGTGGAAAAAAGATATGAAATCTGGAAGTCTAAAGAACTGTTTGCATATATAAAGGATATGCCTTTATTAGCAATGTATATATTGTGTGTGTTGGATTATTTCCGAAAGAATCAGGAAAACGATTCAATGGAGGAAATAAAGCAAGAGATTTTTGAAGCCAGAGATATGGCAGATGGATTGCTTCAAATTCTTGAAAATGTGTATCATTCAGAAAATAAATGTGGATATTTTTGCTTTCGTGTACATAAAAATAAGAAGGATAATAAGAATAAATATCTGGAAAAACAATATGCTGCCTTTATGGAAAAGATAGAAGAAATACAGGGAAATACAGATAATTATTTGGAATTTAAAATAGTGGATTATTCTCATTACTCAATACCGGAACAATTCTATCAATGTTTTGTAAAAAGAATGGATAATGCCGAAGAGGAAGAAAAGCAGATTTATGAGCAACTTTTGGAGCAGGCTCAGAAGATAGAGGTATTGTCTTTTTTTTCTTCGTCTGATTTCTGGTATTCATATAATTCTATATCAGAGAATGTAGTGCATCATTACGGTTTGCAGATTTTTGAGTCATTAGTGGCTTGTTATGAAGGATATTTTCGTGTTAGGAGTAGTGGAAAATACCAGTTAAAATCTGAGAAAGAAATATATAGTACGATAGAAGATGAACCACATTCTATGATAAGCAGGAGGATTCCAGGAACACAGTATGAAATTTTGCTTCCGTTTCGGATGAAAAAAGTGCCTCAGAACATTTCACTGAATGTAAATATTAATTACACAAATAATCTGTTGAAACAGTACGAAGTTTATGAAACTATTAATTTTACAAGCAAATATTGTACAAGTGTTTATGAGGAGATACGCAAAAAAGAAATAAATAGGAATATTTCTTATCAAGAGATGAAAGAAAAAACCATTCAGGAATTGGCAGTCAGACTACAGAACGATTTACAGAAAGTGACGGCAAAAAATCCGATTATACATTTTTCTGCGGAGAAGATATCACTTACAATGGTGGAGATGTTCTGTAAAGCAATCATGCTTTATATTGCTCAGAAGCCGATTGGTGACAGTTGTTACATTATGATAACAGAATGTTCACAGGCTCATTTTATTGAAATTACGAGAATGATGGCACTATTTTATGATAAGCAGGGGATGAATCAGCTGATGAAAGATACACAGCTATTTATGAGTGGTCAGAAAGAGGGAGAGGAATTTCTGATATATGGCAACAATCTGGGAGAAGCAATAGGTAGTACAGAAAAATTGGCATTTGCACGATGTATACATCCAGATTGTCTGAAGACTCTTAAAAAGATGTTGAAAAATCATAGTATGGGAAAATCTCCGAATGATATCGTAAGCATTGTGCCATTTGATATGATAAAGTATGATGAAAGCAAAGAAACGTTATTTGAGCGTAGTTTGCAAAAGGTACTGAATCAAGATGTGCAGACTGAAAAGTTTGGTTGTAAATTGGAAGATCTGCATGTAAAGATTGGTTCAAAAATTCATATCAGGACATTTTATGAAGCAGAGCTTTTGTTCCATAATAATTATTATACATCCCGTTTTGCATACTGGCTGTTGAATGAGCTAAGTAGTAATAAGGAACTGGATTTGACAAAACGTTTTGTACTAGTGGGGTATGAGAATTATTCTGAAATGCTGTTAAATGAATTATGCAACATGTTTGGGAAGAACGGTATTCAAACAGATTATTTGATTTATGAGCAAAAGGCAGTCGGAAAATTCAGAGGAAGAGAACCCCTTAGTCAGTACAAAGACTGTCAATTTGTTATAATTGTACCAATTAATTCTACCGTGACGACACATATTAAAGCAGCAGGTTTTTTGGAGAAAACAATAAAAGAAGAATTAAAAAAAGAAAATTACGAAAACTATTCAGAATATCATTTGGGAAAGGTATGGAATTATGGAATTGTTCTGATATCAGACAAGAAAGAAAACCAATATTGGAAGAAGAGTCTAGAAGAACAGAACACCATCATATCTACGATTTCTAATGAGAAAATGAAGTATTACACAGAGGTTATTTCAGAATGGGCACATCCGCTGAAGTGTAAAGCATGTTTTCCGGAGAATGATTACACAAAAGAAGTTCCTTTGGTAGAAACCAATAAGGAGTCAGTGGTTCCGATGCATGCAATCAGTATAAAAAAAGAAAGGAGAAAAATAGACAGACATAAGATAAACGAGGAAGAAGAAAAGAAATTAGAGGAATTATCGGAGTTCTTAATTTATAAACATGTAGAAAGAAATGGTAATCATTTTAATTACTACTTTTCTACGGAAAAACTATGGGATTTTCCCAAAGTTAGAAAAAACGTACAAGAATGGTTAAAGCAGAAAAAAGCATTGTTTCAGACTAGAGAGTGCAAGGTATATGATATTATTGTTGCACCATTACATTTTAGCAATACGGCTTTTGTAGAAGAAGTAAACACATGGCTTTTTAGCAATGCAGCGTTAGTATTGCATTTTGACGTGGATAAAGAATTCCGAATGAATGTTAAAACAAAATACAGTTCGGTACAACAACTGTATGATAATCTGTGTATGGATGATGAAAAATCAGTTATTAATTTCCACTACGTGGACGATACCATCATTTCCGGTCATACATATAATAGAATGAAGAGCCTGATTATGTCGTTGATCACTCGTCGGGAAAACAGGAATGTAGAGATTCATATTTTTAAAAGCATTGTATTGCTGTTAAATAGAATGTCTCCTTCTTCCATACAGCATTATATTGAAGAACCGGATTATTTCATGGCATATTTTAATTTGAATATATCTTCTATGAGAGTAAATTCAGATGCATGTGTTTTATGTAAAAAACACAAGGAATGGAATAGTTTGGCAGAGCAGGCAGCATTAAATGAGATATACGAATATTGGAAGAAAAAAAGTCGTAAAATAGAATGTAAAAAAATAGAACAAGAAGAGGAGAGTTTATTGCCAGGGAGACAGAAACGTGCAAAACAATACATGATTGCATCTCATAGGGCAAAAAGTCTTCTTGATGTTGTATGTGTATCAGAGGAAATTGACGTAATTCAAAAGATGATTGTTGAGTACCTTTTCCCAAAGGCGGTAGAACAGTCGCTGGAAGAATTGATTGCCGTATTAAAGGTTCTGGGAAGACCATTTTTGATATTTCGAAGAGAAGCAAAAGAAGCTGTTTTCGGACTTATGCTGACAATGCTTGACGAGTTATTAAGAAATGAGGAACCTGCGGGAGAAGGAAAATTATATGATATTTTAAGAATGCTGTGGCGGAATCAAGCCAATCGTACAAAGATTATTACCATGCTTGTGAATAGACTTGCAGAAATGGGGGCAAACTATCTCATAAGAAAGCGAAGCATGAATTGTCTTATGTCTTATTGTATCCATGAAATTACGGATGAGCAGGAAAGCAGGTGTTTTGCGAGTAATTATTTAAACCGTGTGAAGCAATTGGTGGGACAGGGTAATGATTTTACAAAGGGACTTTATCTGGAATATCTGCTATTGTATGGTGAGGAATATCAGAGCGATTTTTGTGATAAGCCTATGATACCGCTGGCAGGAAGTGACAGAGAAACAGCCTTTAAAAGAAATGTATATCTGGAAAATACAAAGCTGGCAAACTATGGAATTGAGTACCTTGCGGACTGTTTTACAAATGGAATGGACTATACAAAAGAAAACTTCATGGAAGCGTTGAATGAGAACTATTATTTTGATAATTTTATTCAATATCTTTCCTTTCATAAGCAGGTTGAGATGGATGAGATGGGCAAGATTAAAGAATTCTCTTCAGAAGGTGTCATAAAGCAATTAGAAGGAATGGTGCGATTCCAGTTATTATATCAAAAGATATTTGGTGAATGGAAAATTACAGGTATAGAGCTTGAAGAAGAAGAGAAAAATTTAAAAAATAAATTTGAGGAAATGTTAAAATGCCTAACGATGGCGGCAGGAGCTTTAGATGGAGAAATTATAGTACCATACAGAAATCCGGAAAATGGAGAAAAGTTCATTGCATTGGGGCTGGGAAAAAGTGCTGAAATTCGCAGACTTAAGAATAAAGAGCAGAAAGTAATGAACTTTATGAAAGAGCACAGTGATTTTGAGGGTAATACATATGCTATTTGTGCTATGGAAGATGATAAAAAATGGATTTTACTGAAATTTTATGATGGTACAAATGCAGGAAATGAAGATATCCCTATTATTTATATGCTCTTTCCATTCGATATAAAAGATGATGGAGAGATTTTACATGCATTAAAAAATATTCTGATTTTTCGGAATAAGATATGGAAAATTTTAAATTTGTCAAGTAGTACATTATTACAGAACTGGACAGACAATCTGTTCTATAAGCAGCAGATGCTCAAATCTCGTGCGGTAGGTCATTCGGAATTAGATACTTTGGTAAATCAGATTAAAGAAGTGTCTGACATAATTTGTGATAAAGAAGATTCCGATATGAAAGGATCGGAACAGACGCTGTATAGGAAATATTTTGAACTTCTAGTGAATAACCTGATCGGATTTATGAATTCGCAGGTTCTGGGAGGAAATGGGAAGAACTTCATGATGCCGGCTGAGATGACATTTATGAAATTCTGGAATGGAGAAAAGAAAACCATTCAGGCCGCCGAAACGATCTGGAAATTGGAAGTAAAGCTTAAAGATGAGGAACATCTGCAACAGTATGCATTTAGAAAAGGAACAGAAAAGGTGAATTGGACCCCGGCACCGGATGCGTTACGGATACTTTTTCTTGCAATTTTACAAAATGCAAAAAAACATGGTATACGTGATAGAGAAGATAAAATTGTCATTATGATTTATGTGGAAGGAAATGATTTGTGTATTGCAAATCGAATCGATAGTAAGGTGAAACCTCATATAGAGAGAGAAATCTGTTCGGAAGCATATCGAAGTGGAGAAGGAATCTCGCAGGCAGTAATTTTTGATATTTGTCAGAACTGGTATCGACCTTTACATTATGAGGAATTATTTGCGTTGAAAGAGGAAAAAAACAATGACAATCAGTGGTGCTATGTGGTAAAATTACCTATAATACGAGGGGTGAATGAAGAATGACAAAGATGAATATTTATCTAATTGAAGACTATATGAAGGAAGCAGAACAGATTATCAATAAGTTTAGGCAGATGGCAGAAAAACGAGAGAATAAATATTTGTTCTGTATTGAACATCTGAAAGGAACAAAAAATACGATATATGAAGGTCTTGAAAGGGACTTTTATGAATTAGGTGTGCTAAAACAGATTGAAGATTTGTATGCTCAGAGTGAGAGAAAAAGGGAGAAGATGGGGATATTGCTGGATGTGTTGCTTACAGAAGAGGACATGGACAGTATGTACTCCAGTTATTATCCACAGGCAGAACTTGCAAGGCGTATCTATCAGGAGTTCCATAACAGAATACCAATTTATATGATAACGAATACAGCAACTTTTGCAGTCCAAAGTGATGTGATTATGGGAGTGGACTTGTCAGATGCTTTTATAGCGAAGGATGCTTTGTTAAAATATGAATTAGAGAAAGAAATAGAGAAGATGTTTCATTATTATGAGAAATAGCGGGGAAAGAAATAAATAAGGGAAGTAACAGAGGAGAAATTATGTATAAATGGACATATGATGAGTCTGCTCAGCAACTCGCTAATGAGGAGATAGAGCAACTTCATATTTTAAATACTCCGAGTAAGCCATTATATCACTATACTTCCAGAGAAGTGTTTTGGTTGATTATGGAAAGCGAGACATTTTTAGCGAGACATATTAAGTTTTCAAATGATTATCAGGAAAATGAGATTGGAACGAAGATGATAGAGCAGGCTATGCAGGAGGCAGGAATGACTTTGTCAGAGGTAGATGCACTGCCATTTATGATATGCTTTTGTGAAAAAGGAGATCTGCTCAGTCAATGGAGAGGTTATGCCAAAGAGGGTGTAGCGATGGAATTTGATTTTTCAAAAGGCTTGTATGGTATGCAAGAAGAATTTTCAAGCTATTATTGTTATACAATCATGAATAAAGATACAGAGAAAAAGAAAGGTGAGATGACGTATATTTCAGAATCATTGATAGGAGACGAAAAGCTGTGTATGGGAGCTATTGTATCTCCGTATTCTGTTATCTATACCGGAAGTGTGGATGAAGTTGCTCCGGTTGTGAGGGAAAATATTGAGAAAATTAAAAATGACAGTGTAGTAAATAAACAGCAGCATGTTATTGGAATGATTCCATACATAAAGAATGATAAATTCTTAGAAGAATGCGAGTACCGTCTGTTATTTGACATGAAGCAATTCACACCGGGCTTAAATCAACATCTCCTACAGGAAAAATACGTCTATCTGGATGTGGATGGCATTAAGAAACCAAATATCAGAGTGAAGTTTGGAAATCAGGAAGAAATTGAGTCTGATGGAGTCATAAAGGTATATTATTCAAACAATGACTGGACGGATAGCTTGGCAAAATTAAAAGATGAATTGGGCAAAGAGGATACACAGATAGAACTGATTAGTGATTGCAAACTATATCCGATGCAGGAGGACGAAATTGTATTATCGAGCGGTAAGAAGCAGGAAATTGTTGCAGCTAGGATTCGATCACTATTGGCACAGTCTGGTACGTCAGTTAGGGTGTGGTGCGATGGGCATCTGCCGCTAAGGAGAGTTATTGTAGGTCCAAGTAAAGATGCGGAATTAATGAAATGTAGCATTGAAGAATACTTAAAGACAAAGTATTGGGCACAGGATATTAAGGTGGATATTTCTGCTATTCCGCTTCGGACATAAGAGGATAGAAAAATCAAATAAGAAATGTTGCGAAAAAAGTTATAACAAATTATGGTTATTTAGTGGTAGTTTTTTAAAACTACCACTAAATTTTTTTGTTCTATCTTCCGATATAAATGGTAAGAGTATTAATAGGACTATTTTGGGAGTATATCCAAGTAACAAAACACATGGAGGTGTATGAAGATGGCAATAGAAGCTATTAAAGGAGCAGGGATGTCGTTTCAGGGAAGTGCGTCATCAGCAGCAATGAAAGCAGAAAGCGCACCAAGAGTAGAGAGTGCTTCAAACGTGACAGCATCAGATGCAATCGCACAGAAAACAGTAGAGATTTCTACAAAAGGTGCAGATGCAGATGGTGGCGGTAATGGTGGAGCTGGTAACCGGCAGATGCCAAGCAATGAACAGATTAAGAGAGCCGTAGAAGAGATTAATAAGAAAGCAAATAACTCAGAAGCCGTTTTCGGTGTTCATGAAGAGACAAATCGTATCACAATTAAGATTGTTGATAAAGAAAGTAAGGAAGTTATCAAAGAGTTTCCGCCAGAAAAGACTTTAGATATGATTGCTAAAGTTTGGGAGATGGCAGGACTCATGGTGGATGAAAAACGTTAAAGAAAGGTAAGGTGAGTATATGCCTATTCGTATATCAGGTTTGAATTCCGGCTTGGATACAGAATCCATTATTTCGGCATTAGTATCCAGCTACAATTATAAAACTCAGAAATATGAGAAAGCACAGACCAAATTATCTTGGAAACAAGATGCATGGAAAGAATTGAATACGAAGATTTACAGCTTGTATAATAATGTTGGTAATCTTCGCCTTAACAGTTCTTATAAGTTAAAGACAGCTACAGTTTCAGACGCGACAAAGGTATCTGTAACAGCAGGTGCGAATTCCATTAACGGTTCCTATAGTGTACAGGTTACGAAGCTGGCGAAGTCCGGTTATATGACAGGTGAGGAATTAGGAAATGAGGCAAAAGCATCATCGACGTTAAAAGATTTGGGATATACCGGAGAAAAGGGAGAGATATCGCTTGTTGTTTCAGGAGAGACAAAAAAGATTTCTGTTTCGGCAGATACAACGATACAGGATGTAGTGAATCAGTTAAAAGAAGCAGGCGTAAATGCAAGCTTTGATGCGAAGAATAAGCGTATTTTTGTTAGTGCGAAAGCTGCTGGTGAAGCGAATGACTTTGAATTAGTAGGGGCTGATGCAGCAGGAACGGCTATTTTAAATCGTTTAGGATTGACAGAAGAAGCGGGTGCTACGCGTGTTGAAGGTTCTAATGCAGAGATTTATGTAAATGGTGCGAAATACACGAATGATACCAATACATTCTCTATTAACAACATGACATTTACTGCGTCTGCTATTACAGGAGAGGATTATGATCCAACCGAAGCACGGGCGGTAAATGTAATCGTTAATACCGATACGCAGGCGATTTATGATAAGGTGAAAGATTTCCTTTCACAGTACAATTCGATTATTAATGAGATGACTTCATTGTATAATGCAGAGTCAGCTAAGGGATATGAACCATTAACCAGCGATGAGAAAGATGCTATGTCCGAGACAGAAGTAGAGAAGTGGGAAGCTAAGATTAAAGCATCCATTCTTAGACGTGATGATACCCTTTCTAGTATTATCAGTACTATGACTAGTGCAATGTCTAAGTCTGTAAACGTGAACGGTGAGAATTTACACCTTTCGGATTTTGGTATTCAGACATTGGGATTTTTGAATGCACCGAAGAATGAGCATAATGCATATCATATTGATGGTGATGAGGATGATGCCAATACATCAGGTAAGACAGATAAGCTGATGGCTGCCATTGCAGAAGATCCGGACAAAGTGATAGACTTTATGATGGGACTCTCAAAGAATCTTTATGAGGCGGTAGATAAGAAGATGAAATCTACTACATTGAGCAGTTCGTATACGATTTATAACGACAAAGAGATGGCATCTGAATATAGTGATTATACATCTTTAATTACTAAATGGCAGGATCGTTTGACACAACAAGAAGAGTATTATTATAAAAAGTTTGCAGCAATGGAAACAGCATTATCTAAGCTAAATAGTCAGACTTCTTCTTTGAGTGGTTTATTTGGTGGTATGTAGTAGAGAGGAAGAATAAGATAAGAGCCGGTGCTGAAAAACTGTTACAGGCTCATTTACTGGAGGTTTTATGTTACAGAGGCAAGGGTATGCGGCATATGCGAATAACAAAATTACGACTGCCACCCCGGCAGATTTGGTGTTAATGCTGTATGAGGGAGCGATTAAGTTTTGTAATATTGCGATAATGGGAATTGAGCAGAAGGATATTGAGAAGGCACATAATAATATTATGAAAGTGCAGAAGATTATCCAAGAGTTTCAGATATCTTTAGATTATAAATATGAGACTGCCAAAGACTTTAATGAAGTATATAATTATTTGTTACAACGTCTTATGGAAGCGAATATCAAAAAGGATAAAGAAATCTTAGAAGAAGTATTAAAACATCTTCGTACTATGAGAGATACTTGGGTAGAAGTAATGCGACTGACTAAGAATGGAACAGATGTGAGATAGGAAATCGCGAAAATGCAAGGAAGCATTATTATGAAAAAATGGACCGGTTTCACGGTTCATTTTTTTGTGGAATAAGGGAAATGATATGTGAGGTATAGTATGTACAATTTTGCAGTAATAGGAGTGGGGGCGTTAGGGAAACGTCACTTAGAATCTATTTTAAAGCTTGATTTGCCTTATAAGGTATATGTAATTGACAGAGATGAAAAAGCAGTTGCAGAAGCGGTTGATATGTGTTCTGAAAAAGTAAACGGTGGTTTGGACGTGACCATTTTGCCGGAAGAGTTAGATGTAGTTATCATTGCTACCAATTCAAATGTCCGTAGACTAGTTTTTGAACAGTTGATCGAGCATAGCAAGGTGAAGAATATTATTTTTGAAAAAGTTCTCTTCCAGAAAATCGAAGACTACTATGAAGTAGAAAAACGCTTGCAGGAACATGATATAAAGGCGTGGATTAACTGCGCGAGACGTGAGCAACCGGCATATTGGGAATTCAAAGAGGTGGTAGACAAGAGTAAATACTTCACATTCCAGTTGGCAGGTGGTCAGTGGGGATTGGGATGCAATGCGGTACATATGCTTGACCTGGTGAAATTCTTGAGCGGAGAGCAGGAATGTCGGATTCACAAATTGAATCTGCTTCCGGAAATCGTAGATAGTAAACGAAGCGGTTATAAAGAAATTTTTGGAACGATATCCGGTGAATGTGGTAAATGTCAGGCATTTTCGATTGCCTGCTATAAGGATAGTACATTACCGATACAGATAGAGATTATTGGAGATAATTTCCGTGCACATATCTTAGAAGGTGGTAAGAAAATCACACTGATGCAAGAATCGAATGGTTGGCAGGTTGAAGAAAGAGAATTTCCGATGCTGTATGTCAGTCAGACGACAGGTAATATCATTAACAGTATACTGACGACGGGTGACTGCAAGTTGCCGAAGTTTGCAGATTCCATGCAGGCACATTTAGAATTATTACAGCCGTTAATGGAATTTTTTGAAAAACAAGGATTGGAGAAAGGAATATGTCCGATAACGTAAAAGTATTAGTAGTAGGTGCCGGTGCGATGGCACAGGAATATTGCAAAGTATTAAAGGCACTCGAATATGAACCGGTAGTAATTGGCAGAGGGGAAGAAAAGGCTGCTAAGCTGGAAGCAGAGTTTGGAGTGCAGGTTTTAAGAGGCGGAATTGAGAATAATATAGACAATATGCAGGAACTCCCGGAATATGCCATTGTAGCGGTTGATGTAGAATATCTTGCACATACCGCAATGATTCTGTTAGAACATGGCGTGAAGAATATTCTGCTTGAGAAACCGGCAGGCATCACACGAGAAGAAGTTGCCGCAGTGGCGGAATTGAGCAGAGAAAAAGATGCAAAAGTATATGTGGCATATAACAGAAGATTCTATGCATCTGTACAGAAAGCATTGGAGATTATCGAAGAAGATGGTGGTGTATCGTCTTTTCATTTTGAATTTACTGAGTGGGTGCATGTATTTGAAAAGCTTAATTTCTCAGAAGTGAAAAAACAGGTGATGTTCCTCGGAAATTCTACTCATGTCATTGATTTGGCATTTTTCTTGGGTGGAGCACCAAAGGAAATGTCTTCCTATGTACAGGGCGAGCTGGCATGGAATAAGGGAATTAAAAGCTATGCAGGTGCAGGTGTTTCCGAAAAGGGCATACTGTTTACCTATCAGTCCAACTGGTCAGCACCGGGCAGATGGGCAGTAGAGGTACTTACTGACCAGCACAGATTGTACTTTAAGCCAATGGAGAAGTTACAGATACAGGAAAAAGGTTCTGTTGCAGTGGGTCCGGTGGAAATCGATGACGAACTGGATGTACTTTATAAGCCGGGCTTATATCGTCAGACAGAATCATTCTTAAAAGGCATTGAGGATGGCAAAAAGGTTGCTATTGAAGAACAGTTGGCACACTGGGAGTTTTTTGAGAAAATAGAAGGTAAATTATAAAGAAAACGAGGGTATTATATGAAAGTAGTTATCTTAGCAGGTGGATTCGGAACAAGAATTAGTGAAGAAAGTCATTTGAAACCGAAACCAATGTTGGAAATAGGTGGAAAGCCAATTTTATGGCACATTATGAAAGAATATTCTTATTATGGATTTAATGAATTTGTTATTTGCTGTGGATATAAGCAACATGTGATCAAAGAGTGGTTTGCGGATTATTATCTTCATAATAGTGATGTGACATTCGATTTTAGCAATAACAATGAGATGACAGTACATAATAATGTGGCGGAACCGTGGAAAGTTACACTTGTAGATACCGGTTTGAACACGATGACTGGAGGGCGTGTGAAGCGAGTACAAAAATACATTGGCGATGAGACATTTATGCTGACTTATGGAGATGGTGTGAGCGATGTAAATATCGCAGAGTTAGTAGCGTTCCACAAATCCCATGGTAAGATTGCTACAATTACAGCAGCAAATGTAGAACAGCGCTTTGGTGTATTAGATATTCAACAAGATGGAACAATCGAAGCGTTTCGTGAGAAAAGCGTGGATGACGGCGTTAAAATCAATGCAGGCTACATGGTTTTAGAACCACAGATTTTTGACTATATTGATGGTGATGAAACGATATTCGAAAAGAAACCATTAGAAACGGTGGCTCATAAGGGCGAGTTAAAGGCGTATGCGTTTGATGGTTTTTGGCAATGCATGGATACCAAACGAGAGATGGATAAGCTGAATGAAATGTGGGATTCAGGTTGTGCTCCATGGAAAAAATGGGATTAGTAGAGGATTGGCAGTATGTTCGAGAATATGACAGAAGCACAGGCAAAACAACAGATTTTAGATATGGTATTGGAATATTGTGATACTTATCACAATCAAAAGAAAAGTTTTCAAGAAGGTGATAGAATTCCTTATGCATCCAGAGTATATGACCATGTAGAAATGTGTAACTTGGTGGATTCAGCATTGGAATTTTGGTTGACAGCTGGGAGATATACAGAAGAGTTTGAAAGGGTATTTGCAGAGTATTTGGGAGTAAAATACTGCTCCCTTGTAAACTCTGGCTCGTCTGCCAATTTGAATGCATTCATGGCATTGACTTCACCATTGCTAGGAGAGCGACAGGTAAAGCCAGGAGACGAGATGATTACTGTGGCAGCAGGGTTTCCGACAACGGTAACACCGGCTATTCAGTATGGAGTCATCCCGGTATTTGTGGATGTTACTATTCCACAATATAATATTGATGTTGCTATGTTAGAAGCCGCACTTTCTGAAAAAACGAAAGTAGTAATGATAGCACATACATTGGGAAATCCTTTTGACTTAAAAGCGGTTAAGGAATTTTGTGATAATAATAATTTGTGGCTGATTGAGGATAACTGTGATGCACTTGGAAGTAAATACGACTTTGATGGAGAAGAGAAATTTACAGGAACCATAGGGGATATTGGTACATCATCTTTTTATCCGCCACATCATATGACTATGGGAGAAGGTGGAGCAGTATATACCAATAATCCGTTGTTGCATAAATGCATTCGTTCTTTCCGTGATTGGGGAAGAGACTGTGTATGTGCATCAGGACAGGATAATTTGTGTAAACATCGTTTTGATAAACAATACGGGGAATTGCCGTTAGGATATGATCATAAATATGTGTATTCTCACTTTGGTTACAATTTGAAAGCTACTGATATGCAGGCAGCAGTGGGATGTGCGCAGATAAAGAAGTTTCCAGGCTTTGTAAAACGAAGAAGAGAAAACTTTGAAAGATTAAAAGCAGGACTTGCTGGAACGGAAGATAAGATAATTCTTCCTGTACCATGTGAGAATTCCAAACCTAGTTGGTTCGGTTTTTTGATTACCTGCAAAGAAGGGACTGATAGAAATAAGGTTGTGCAATATGTGGAAGAACATGGTGTGCAGACCAGAATGCTTTTTGCAGGAAATTTGATTAAACATCCGTGCTTTGACCAGATGCGTGCAGAGGGAAAAGGTTATCGAGTGGTAGGAGAACTTACGAATACGGATCGAATTATGAATGACACGTTTTGGGTAGGAGTTTATCCGGGAATGACGGATGAAATGATTGATTATATGGCTAAAATTATTAAAGAGGCTATTGGTAAATAATTGGAGGAATTATGCGAGCTGTCGTGACGGGTGCAACTGGATTTGTAGGCACATGGTTGGTAAAGGAGTTGCTAAAACAAAATGATGAAGTAACCATAATCGTTCGAGATAAGAAAAAGGTGCAGACTGAATGGTTAGGAAAAGTAGAAGTTGTGGAGGCATCCTTGGAACAGTTGCAGAATTTGACATCATGTGATTTTGCACAGAAGACAGCAGATATTTTTTTTCATTTGGCTTGGGCAGGAATGTCGAGAGAGAAACGAGCAAATATTGATTTGCAATTAGGAAATATCAGAACAACTGCCGAGGCAGTAAAGTTGGCGAAAAAGTTGTGCTGTAAGCGATTTGTATATGCTGGAAGTATTATGGAATATGAGGCGATACAATATGTGACATCTGATGACGGGATGGCAGGAATGGGAAGCATTTACAGTGTTGCCAAAGTTACCGGAGATTACATTGCCAAGACATTGGCAGTCCAAGAGTGTATGGAATATATAAATGTGATTATTTCTAATATTTATGGAGCGGGAGAAAAGTCAGAGCGTTTTTTGAATACAACCCTTAGAAAAATGCTTCGTAATGAGGAAATAGCGATGACGCATGGCACACAGTTATATGATTTTATTTATGTGGCAGATGCAGTAAAAGCAATTCTTTTAGTGGCAAAAGAGGGACGTGCCAATGCCTCTTATTATATTGGAAATGCAGAACAGCGAATGCTAAGAGACTATGTATTAGAAATGAAATCAGTCTTACATAGTAATTCAGAATTATTATTTGGAGCAATTCCTTTTGCAGGAACGATGTTGACTTATAAAGAGTTTGATACAAAAAAACTGCAAGAAATGGGTTTTCAGCCGGAGGTGTCGTTTGAAGAAGGAATTATCAGAACCAGAGATTGGATTTTATCAAATTTAGAAGGATAGCAGTATGGTAGATTTTAGTTTTTATTGCAATAAAAAGGTATTGGTTACCGGTCATACGGGGTTTAAAGGTGCATGGATGTGTAAACTGTTGATTATGGCAGGTGCGGATGTGATAGGTTATGCTTTGGAAAGCCCTACAGAACCAAGCCTTTTTCATATGTGCAAAATAGCGGAGGGTATGAATTCCATAATTGGAGATATCAGAGATTTGGAACATTTGCAGAGGGTCTTTGAAGAGGTACAGCCGGAAATTGTAATTCATATGGCGGCACAACCGCTGGTTCGTGAATCTTATCAGAATCCGGTATACACATATGAGACAAATGTGCTGGGAACAGTGAATATCCTTGAGTGCATTCGATTAAATCCATGTGTGAAGTCCTTTGTGAATGTAACGACGGATAAGGTCTATTTGAATAAAGAGTGGGAATGGGGATATCGGGAGAATGAAGAATTGAATGGATATGACCCATATTCAAATTCAAAGTCCTGTTCGGAATTAGTGACAAGCAGTTATTTGAATGCTTTCTTTAGAGAGAAAGCAGTAGCGATTACTACCTGCAGAGCGGGAAATGTGATTGGTGGTGGTGATTTTGCGACAGACCGTATCTTGCCGGATTGTATTAGGGCAGTAGAAAAGGGCGAAAATATTATTGTGCGAAATCCATTTTCCACCAGACCATACCAGCATGTATTGGAGCCTGTTGTGGCGTATCTGATGATTGCACAGCGTCAGTACGAGGATAAAAGTCTGGCGGGAAGCTATAATGTGGGACCGGACGAGGCGGATTGTTGGACGACAGGTAGATTAGTGGACTTGTTCTGTAAGGAATGGGAACGTCAGACGGGCCAGCATGTAGAATGGATAAATCAATACGATGGTGGACCACATGAAGCAAACTTTTTAAAATTAGATTGTTCTAAGATAAAGAAGACATTTGGCTGGAAACCGGTGTGGAATGTGGAAATGACTATGGAAAAGATAGTGGAATGGTCGAAGTGTTACCTTGAGCAGGGGGATGTGCTGCTGTGTATGGAAAAGCAGATTAAAGAATATACGAGGGTATAATGTATGAACCAAGATAATGAATTGAAAATGTTAGAAGAATTGGGAGCATTTTACTACCAAAGAGCTGTGCAAAAGTTTGAATCAGGTGAGTATGAGGAAGCCGTTAAGCACTTTATTAAGGTGTATGAGATGGGCTTAAATCAAGAAGAAATAGTGGAACTTCTGTATGCATGCTTTATTACTCCGAATGAAGAAGAATTTAAGGAAAACTATGCTGCGAGCGCAGATGGTATAACAAACTTTACCTATGAGGATACGGAACTGGATTTCATCCCGGTGTCTGAGGACTGCTATTACTTATATAACAAAAAGGAAAAATGCTTTTGTGGTTCCTTCCAGTTAGAGGATTTTGATGAACGAGAAAAGAATTTTCACAGCCTTTTGGTTGCGGATGTATGGGATGTAAGAGGACTTTTGCAGAGTTTTAAGAAAACGGAATATAAGACAATCTATTATCTTTTGAATGAACAGAAAAGTAAATTCTATTCTTTTTTGAAACTTCCTAAGTTCGCAAAGATATACTTGGATAATGCGCTCTGTTTTGAGAGTACAGAAATAATGCAGATGTTTTTTAGGGAGTATTCAGATTTCTATTTGCCAAAGACGATTACGGGGGAAAACGTCGAGGTATATAGTGAAATTCTATCAAAAATTCACGAGGATCGAAAACGAGATTGCAGTATAGAGCGGAAGAATGTATTTTTATCTATCTGCATTCCAAGCTACAATCGTGGTCATTTAGCAGTGGAGCATGTAAAACAAATGCTTCTTTTGAATTATGATTCGGAGATTGAAATTGTAGTATCAGATAATGGGTCTACTGAAAATGTAGAGGGCTATTGTGAGCTTGCAAATATACAGGACTCGCGATTAAAATATGTTAGGTTTGATGAAAATAGAGGATATGCAGCAAATGTATTGCATGTGTTAGAACATGCTTCCGGACAATTTGCGATGTTAGCGTCTGATGAAGATATGCTCATTTTAGAAAATGTGGGACAACTACTGAACATGTTATGCAGGAATATTGATAAAGGGGTTATTAATGTCGCTGGTTATGGCGGAAATTTCATAAGACCGGAGCAGATTGAAGAAGAAGTGATAATAGCAGGAATGAATGCGGTATGGAAGGGAATGAATACCAATTTTATTACAGGAAATGTGTTCAACATGGATGTTGTACGCCGGTATTGTGTATTAGAGCGTTGTAAGGAACTGAAAGATAATCTGTATGTGCAACTATATGTACATATGGCAATCGCATTGCAGATAGGAAAATATGCAAATCATTATCAAAGTGCGTTGCCGGTATGGAGAGAAGGAGATGTATGTGGTGTTGGTGGTTTCTCAGAAAAAGGGAAAAAGTTATTCCATTATATGACGCTTGAAAGCAGGATTGCACAGCATGAGACGGGAATGCAATTAGTGGAAATCTTCTATCCGAAAGGAACAGAGATATACGAGTGGTTTTTTGTAATGTATTTGAGAAAAACATATTACTTACTTTCTATTGCGAGAAGCCTTAAAAGAGAGGAATTTGAACAGAGATATACTTGGAGCGATGTGTGTGAAAGTGTATATCAATATAGTATGCAACAGTTGCGGGAAGGGAAAATTTCTGAAAAAGCGAAACCGGTGATAAAAGCGTTATATGAACAGTATTATAGAGAGTGATTTTTGTGGAAAATACACAAAATAAATCAAGAAAATTGTGCAAAAAAATATTGTAATAAGTGTTAAGAAAAAAATAAACTATCCGATATATATTACAAGTAAACAAAGAGTTACTTGTGACATAACTCCAAAAGGAGCGTACGGCCGGATGGACGATGTCAATAAACAAATCTTTTGCAGCAAGGAAGCTGCAACTTAATTCAAGGAGGAAAATTATGGTAGTACAGCACAATCTTACAGCAATGAACTCTAACAGAATGTTAGGTATCACACAGGGAAATCAGGCAAAAACTTCTGAAAAATTAGCTTCAGGTTACAGAATCAACCGTGCAGGCGATGACGCAGCAGGTTTAAAAATTTCTGAAAAAATGAGAAGCCAGATTCGTGGTCTTAATAAAGCTTCTACAAACGCTCAGGATGGTATCTCTCTTATCCAGACAGCAGAAGGTGCTTTAAATGAAGCTCACAGCATTCTTCAGAGAATGAATGAATTAGCAGTTCAGGGTGCTAATGATACTAACGAGTCAATCGACCGTGATGCTATTAACCAGGAATTAAATGCATTAGTTGAAGAATTAGACAGAATTTCTGAAACCACACAGTTCAATAAACAGAACTTATTAGATGGTTCATTCTCAGACAAGAATTTACAGGTTGGTGCAAATGCTAATCAGAAGATTGCAATCAGCATTGAGAATATGGATGCTAAATCTTTAGGTCTTAAAGAAGTTACAGGTACGATTGAATATGAAGCACAGATGGGAGTTATTGTTTCTGGTGTTAATTATGAAGGTATGTCAGCTGCTTATGATATGCAAAAGGCTGCTGCTTCGAACTTGGCTAAAGCTGTTAGCAGTATTCAGGGTACGGCAAAAGCTAAATATACAAGTGCTAATTATGCTATACAGGCAAATGGCAAGTATAAGACTTTAATTGATGGTACAGAAGTATCTACAAAAGCAAAAGCAATAAGTGCAGACCAGAAGGCTGCATTTACTAAGATTTCAGCAGATCTTAGAACTAATTTTGAAGCATATCAGGTAACAGCAGAAACATCTGCAAAAGCATTATCTTCATATGATGTAGATGGCAACGTAAGAGTAGATAATTATGATGTTGCTAATAAGTCTATTACAGCTATTCAGAATGCGATTAATAAGGTTTCTGGACAGAGATCTGCACTTGGTGCATTACAGAACAGATTAGAGCATACAGTAGCTAACTTAGATAACGTATCTGAGAATACACAGGCAGCTGAATCTCGTATCCGTGATACAGATATGGCTGAAGAAATGGTTGAATACAGCAAGAACAACATTCTTGCACAGGCTGGTCAGTCTATGCTTGCACAGGCAAATCAGTCAACACAGGGTGTTCTGTCATTATTACAGTAATGTACAGTCGACTTATAGGTCACAAACTGTAAGATTACAGAGGGGCGAAGTTTCGTCCCTCTGTTTTTTAAAATGTGGGTAAGGGAGAACAATGTAGGATGGAAGTATTGGCTTTGGAATTGCGGAAAAAGATAGATACTATATGTGTGGGATATCATTATTATAAGGATAAGAAAGTGTTGGAACATGCAGAGGAAGCTGCATCGTTGATACAACAATATTGTGAATTTTTCCTACAAGGGAATATTTTTGGAATGGAAGAGGACGAGTATGCGTCGCTACAACGATTTGTAATAGATGTGTTAAGTGATTATTTGGAAGCATTACAGCAGAGAGATATGGTGTTGATGTTGGATACTTTGGATTATGGATTACGGGAATTAATTAATATTTATATAGAAGATGCAGAGGGAACAGAGCATGAGTAGAGAGATTTTTGAAAAGAATTTAAAGGCAATGGAAAAATGGTATGCACCCTTTGCAGAAGCATTGCGAGAGGAAAGCCTAAAGTCTGGGGAGGAAGAGATTACCATAGAACAATCTTGGGACGGAGAACTTATTTTTCGAGTGAAAAAAGAAGGGAAGAATTTATATTTGGGTGGAAAACGTAATGCAAAAGAGCCTGTGCAGATGTGGATGGAACGTTTAGGTGAGTTGCCGGAACAGACACCGGTTTTCTTGTTTGGCTTGGGCAGTGGAGCGTATTTAAAGGAATTAGTACGCAATACAAATGAAAAGGTAAATATCGTGGCATATGAGCCGTCTGCGAAGCTTTTCATAACCATGTTAGAACATGTGGATATATCAGAGGAGATAGAGAATCGACCGATTGCTTTCCTTGTAGAAGGGGTGAATGCAGAAGGCTTTAAAACGATTACCAATCAAGTATTGGTATTAGAAAATTTGCAGATGCTCAAAGAGGAGATACATCCGAATTATATAGAATTATATGGCGAACATATCTTGCCGCATTTGAAAGGTTTGGAGAAAAAGGTAAGTATGGTTTTTGTAAATTATAGAACCGGTAGGAAAATGGCAGTAAGGATCGCATTGAATTTGCTTAAAAATATGCCATATGTATGCGAGGGTTATAATACTAGGAGTTTGATAAAAGTGCTTCCGACGGATAGAGCTGCAGTTATGGTGGCAGCAGGTCCTTCATTAAATAAGAATATACACGAATTGAAAAGAGCAAAGAATAAATTATTTATTTTGGCGGTAGATACTGCGGTAAAACCATTGATGAAGGCCGGAATTGCACCAGATGCGTTCATTACGATGGATGCGTTGAAACCCTTATCTTTGATTGAAATAGAAGGTTCAGAGGAATTGCCGATAATTGCTCCTGCTTGTGCGGTGTATGAGGTAATTGAACATCAAAAGGGAAAAAAGTTATTTTATTTTGATGGGCGAGAGGTACCGCAGGAGGTTTATAAGAGAAACGGTATGTTTTTACCACCCGTGGCTTATGGTGGGAGCGTTTCATGTCCGGCATTATCGTTGCTCTATATGGTTGGATTTGAGACAGTTATTATGGTGGGACAGGATTTGGCATATACGAATAACCGTTCGCATGCCGATGGTACTTTTCAGGATAAGATGGAAGAGCAGAACACAGAACATATGCAAAAAGTAAAGGGGAATTATGAGGATGAGGTACCTGTCAGACCAGATTTTATTATTTACAAGGATTGGCTTGAAGATTATATACAAATGGCTAAAAAATATGACGAGAATTTCCGGGTAATCAACGCTACAGAAGGTGGTGCTTACATCGAAGGCACGGAGATTATGACATTAAAAGAGGCATTGGATGAGAACTGTCAGGGTGTGGAAGAGGTAGACTTTGCAGCGAGAATCAGAGAAATGCCATCCGACTTTGATGAAACGCAGAAAGAGAAGGCACTTGCCTATGTCAAGGAAATTCCGGGACTTTATGAGACTATATTAAAAGATGTTAAGGAACTGAAGCAGACCTATGTCAAGTTGAAGAAATTAGTAAAAAAAGATAATCCGGATCAGAAGGCGTGTCTAAAACTTTTGAAAAAGATTAAGAAATTGACGAAGAAGTTTGAACAGAGTATTGAATATGATCTTTTACTCTCAATGATGAGCCGAGCAGATTTTATTATTCAAACGGAGTTTTATGTAGAGAAAGAAGATGATACCGAAGAACTGCGTCTTATAGCACGTCAGGGTATCTTGTATTGCGATTTGCTGATGGATGGTGCAGAGATTCTTAAAGATATTGCAGAAGATGTAGTGGCAAATATGGAATAGAGATTTTGCATAACTATGTTATTAAGAAAAAAATATATTTGTGTATAATAAATGGCTACACAGTTGATAAACTGTGTAGCCATTTATTATACACAAATATAAGCTGAACAATTACTGAACAATTATTGACTTTAAGGGTGAAGTGTGCTATAAATTAATTAAGATACATATGATAAAGAGATAGATTTTATAAAGGTAAGGAGACGTAAGAATGTATAATTTAGGAGGATAGTTATATGCAGTATCGAGAAGTATTTAACTTTATGGCGAGTACAATTGAAAGATTAGAAAAGAATACAGATGAAAGTTTTTTTGATACATATGATGCAAAGGTATGGAAGAAGGTAGAACGTTTAAAGCGAAAGTTGGAAACAATTTTACCAGAGCTTTTTATGGAAGCGAAAGTCTTTTTGGAAAATCTGTTGACACAAGACTTGCTGCAACGTGTAGAAATTATATGTGACAAAGCATTTGAAGAGAAGAATTATGATATGATTCTGACTATTTTACAGAAAATGGATATTTTCTTAGAAGAGCCGGTAGAGACGTATCGTTTGATGTTTGCAGATAAAAGAGCAGGAAATTGGAATGGCGAATTGATGGAGGGTTCAAAGTGCTTAAATGATAATTTTGATGTATGTAATCTCCAATTGTTGCCAAAATGTGCGTGTAAATGGAGTCATAATAGCAGAGAGAAAACAGCATCTAATACTATTAACGCTTATTTGAAGAATTGTTATTATATTTCGCTTGACAGATTGGGAAAGTATAAAGTGAATCATATTTTTTTGCCGGAACAGTTTGAAAGAGCAAGTTGGAAGCATTGTTTGCGAATAGGAATGACACCACTTTGTAATATGGCAGAGTTAGACGTGGGATATTTTGTAGAGAATGAGACGAATTATTTTGAAATTGAGAATGTGCAGAATGAAAAGGAAGTAAAAGAAATTGCTCTTAATCAGTTAGAACTTGCGAAAGAAAATGATGTAGATATAATGATGTATCCGGAAATGCTCGGAACAAAGTGTGTCTTAGATGCATTGTGTGAGAAATTAGAAGCTTTTGTTGAAGATGAAAAAGAGTATCCGGGATTAGTATTATGTCCTACGATATGGAAAGATAGAAAGAATATTTGTGTGGTTTTTGACAGAGAGGGCGATGCTATCGCAGAACAGGAGAAGCAACATGCGTATTCGTATCCGAAGGAAGGAAATGTATATATTGAGGGAATTATTCCGAATAATGTGATTAATGTGATTCATTGCGAGGGGATTGGAAGAATTGTTATTTTAATTTGCAAGGATGCATTAAAGAGAGAATATTTACACATGATTTTAGCAGAGTTGAAAGCGACTTTGATTTTAATTCCGTCTTTTTCAACGGGGAGTTATGATTTTGGAGAAATGACACAGATGTGTCGTGCTTATGATTGTTGTGCACTTTGGATTAACACATGTTCAGTGGGGGAACCAGAGAATATCAAACCGGATAGAATGGAAATTAAGGGAACCTTCTTAAGAACTGGGAAAGCAGATAGTAGAATGAAGAATGAAACTTTGGAGTTTAGAAATTGTAATCGAGAAGATGGTTCTGACTGTAAAGAATGTTTATATATTGCGGAGTTACTCTTTTAGAGAAACAATATTTGAAAGGAGGGAATACGAATGTTACTTGATAAGAAGACCTATGATGAATGTACGGTATTAGTAAAGGAGAAAAGTTATGAAGAATTAGAAAGGAGGCTGGACAAGCTAAATGAGACTCTGGTGATAAGTTATGTACAAGATTATTTGGATCATGATGATACCAGGATAAAAATAGACTTAAAAAATAGTAATAGATATAAAAAACTATTAGCAGGTATGGTGTCAGATCAGATGTCATATAGAGTAGGTGCTTTTGAAACAATTATATTGATTTTTGAATTGCTATTTTACAAAAAGAATCGAAAAGAGGATTTTGTAAAAAGAATGAAGGCTCTTAATGTTAAAAAGAATGTAAATAGAATTTTTATGTTTTTATATGCAAATCCGGATGCTCAGCATAAAGATATATCTCGAAGTATAGGGTTGAAACCGAATTATTTAAGTGAATTGATGAGGGAACTGGAAGGTGCAGAATGCGTAGAGCGTTACGCAATAGGAAAAAGGAGTTTTTATTCACTTTCGAAGCAGGCAAAGGAATTTATAATCGAGGAAAATAATAAGAAAGCTACTGAATTATATAAGTATAAGAATAATGGATATTTGAAGTATGAGACGGCGGAAAATAGTCAGTCTAATATAATAATTATGGAAAAGTATGATGGAATAAAGCCTTTTAAAACATCTATTATGCAAATGTAGGGGAATGTCAAATGAAAGAAATACAGGAAATAATAAGCAAGTTTAATGAAGAAAGTCCAAATTGGAAAGAGTGGATTGCTACAGTAGAGGAACTGGATGAAGTATACAATAGTAGGGATAGTGAGCTATTTAGTGAACTGTTTGCATCTATACGGGAATATGTGAAGAAAGATGATAAAAAGAAGTTGGAAGAGATTGGCAAGTTGATTGCCAATGAAAAGGCAATGGATGTTATATTAAAATGTGTAAATAAAATGTTAATGCATTATAATAATCTGTCGCTTTTGCGTGAAATAGAAAAAGAGAACAAAGAATTTGTGGGAGATTTTCTTGAGGATATTATTGAAAATTTCATAGTAAGAGTTGATTATCAATTCGTAGATGAATATGAACGATATAAGATTAACAGTCATGATGAGATGAAGACCATACTAAGAACTATTGATTGTCTTACAGAATACTATGTTAGAAGAATATTTACCAAAAGAGCGATAGTGGAAGATTTTTATGACGAAACAGGACTTGCAAAGGAAAACTGCATACGATATGCGGAAATAGTTAATAAATATTTTAATGAGATGAAAATGAATATTCTTATGCAAGATACAGAGTACATAAGACAGAGTATGGTTACAAAGGATTAATATAATAGTCCCACCATAGACCAGTTATGTGAACTGATGTAAAAAGTACATCGGCTCTACTTCAGAAGCATTTGTCAAAGTAAGTGTAAAGTGGGAGATATATGAGAACTGCATTTACTTTGGCAAATGAGGAAGATATATGCAGAAACATTAAAATTTGATTTTGGCTCAAAAACAAAAAAATAATGCCGATATATATACTATACCTTATCATGGAAGATAAGCAGCAAACATGGAGGTTGTCTATGAAGACAGAACAATTACTACCATTTCTTATATTTCCGGAGTCTACTGTAGTAGAAGCTATGCAGAAAATAGATGCAAATACAAAGGGCATTTTGTTTGTGGCGGATGCCAATCGTAAGCTATTGGGAGTTGTCACGGACGGTGATATTCGCCGCTGGCTGATTAAGACTGGTGAACTGCAAGGCACGGTAGACCATATCATGAATAAAAATCCGAAAGTAATTTATCGCAAAGAGATTGGACTTGCCAAGGAATTTATGACCAAGCATGTGATTACCACGTTACCTGTGGTGAACGCGAGGGGGATTGTCACAGACATTCTCTTTAGAGGCGAGCTGGAGACGGAAGATATTGAACAGAACCGTGCATTAGCAGAAGTACCGGTGGTTATTATGGCAGGCGGTAAGGGAACCAGACTGTATCCATATACGAAGGTTTTGCCGAAACCGTTAATTCCGATTGGCGATATACCGATTATGGAGCGTATTATAGATAAGTTCCGTGATTATGGCGTGAGGGATTTCTATGCGACAGTTAACTATCGTAAAAATATGATTAAGTCGTATTTTTCTGAAGCATTATTGGATTGTGAGATTCAGTATGTGGAAGAGGACAAACCACTTGGAACAGCAGGAAGTCTGGCACTGATTGAAGAACAGTTCGAGCAGCCATTTATTGTGACGAACTGTGATATTTTGATTAATGCAGATTATGAGGATATTTATAAGTATCATAATGAGACTGGGAATGAGCTTACGATTGTGACTGCCCTTAAGAATATTGTGGTCCCTTATGGTGTCGTGCATTCTAGTGAAAATGGTGCGATTGATTTTATGGAAGAGAAACCGAAACTTTCGTATTTTGTAAATACAGGTATGTACATACTGAATCAGGAATTAATGAAAGAAATTCCGCAAGATACATTTTTTCATATGACAGATTTGGCGAATAAGTTACTTGCAGAGGGAAGAAAAGTTGGAATGTACCCGATCAGTGAAGATTCTTTCTTGGATATGGGTGAGTTTGAAGAAATGCGTCGTATGGAAACGAAGTTGAATTTAAAGAGTGAATAGGGGACTCTATATGTGGAGGAGTAGGTGAAAGAAGTTTTGTCAGAATTAAGCAATTAGTTGATTTTGTGAGGAATGAAGATGGCAGAAGCAAAACATATCATATTGGTTGGAGCGGGCGGTTGTATGAGAGAACTGGCTTGGCAGATACAGGAACGAAATAGAGTAGATATGATTTGGCAGATAGATGGATATGTGGATGTGAAAAAACCGGAAACGGACGAGCAGTGCATTGTTGGAAAAGAGGTTATTCCATATTTGGGGAATGATGACTATCTGTTGCGAAAACAAGAGCCGGTAAATGTAGCGATTTGTGTGGGTAACCCGACTTTGCGAAAGAAGATCGCAGAGAGATTGAAAAAGAATGTGAATATTCAATTTCCGAATCTGATTTTAGGTGATACTAGAATCTGTGACGATGTAAAGATGGGGGAAGGCTGTATAATAAGTATGGATTGTAAGGTTTCCACAAATGTCCGATTTGGCAATTTTGTGTTTTTAAATATAGGAAGTCAGGTTTGTCACGATGGGCAGCTTGGAGATTTTGTTACGTTAAGCCCTGATGTCAAGCTTGCTGGTAATGTGCAGGTAGGATGCACATGTGATATTGGACTTGGTGTAAAAGTGATTCAGGGAATAACGATAGGAAAAGGTGCAGTAATTGGTGCAGGTGGTGTCGTGGTGCGAGACATAGAAGCAGGATGTACGGCAGTAGGTGTTCCGGCACGGTCAATGATAAAAGTATAAAAACGCAGAAAGGTGTGGGATGTATGAGTGTAACGATTATTGCAGAAGCGGGTGTCAATCATAATGGCAGTATGGAACTGGCGAAGCAGATGGTTGTAGCGGCAAAAGAAGCTGGTGCAGATTATGTGAAGTTTCAGACTTTTAATCCGAAAAAATTGGTTTCAAAGTTTGCAGAAAAGGCAGAATACCAGAAAAAGATGACAGGTGAAGAAGACTCACAACTTCAGATGTTGGAAAAACTCGCATTGACACAGGATGATTTTGTGGAGTTGCAGGCATACTGCAAGGAAGTTGGAATTGGATTTATTTCTACACCGTTTGATTTGGATAGTATTGCATTTTTAAATACATTAGACATGGATTTTTGGAAATTGCCGTCAGGTGAGGTGACTAATCTTCCATATTTAGAGAAGATTGCACAGACGGGAAAGAAGATTGTTATGTCAACGGGAATGTGTGAGATGGACGAGATCCAGACTGCATTGTATGTGTTGGAGAAGAACGGAGTGGGAGAGATTGTCGTGTTACATTGTAATACAGAGTATCCTACGCCATTTACAGACGTGAATTTATTAGCGATGTGTGAGATGGCAGAAGTTTTACAGAGGCCTATTGGTTATTCGGATCATACTGTCGGAATCGAGGTGTCGGTGGCGGCAGTAGCATTGGGAGCTACAGTTATTGAAAAGCATTTTACTTTAGATAAGACGATGGAGGGACCGGATCACGCAGCGAGTTTGGAACCGGCTGAATTAGCAGAAATGGTCAAAGCAATACGTAATATTGAGTTGGCACGTGGTGATGGGAAGAAGAAGCGTACAATTTCTGAAGAAAAAAACTGTCAGGTGGCACGAAAGAGTATTGTAGCAGCGAAGGACATTAAAGAGGGGGATATTTTTACAGAAGAAAATCTAACTGTAAAGCGTCCGGGAAGTGGTATTAGTCCAATGAAATGGCATGAGATTATTGGTACATGTGCTACAAGAGATTATAAGGCAGACGAATTGATATAAAATATTCATGAAATAGTAAAAAGTGATGAGAGAAAAGCGATTGGGATTAGTTTGATGAAGAAAGTAGCGATTGTAACAGCGACAAGAGCAGAATATGGGATATTAAGGCCGTTGATTATTCGTTTAGAAGCGGAAGCAGAGATAGAGTTACAGTTACTGGTAACCGGAACACATTTGTCTGAGAAATACGGTAAGACGGAAGATGAAATTGTAAAAGACGGATTTCCTATATATGCGAGAATTCCTATTTTAGAAGAAGATAATTCGGCGTATGGTGTATCTTGCACGATGGCAAATGCAATTAAAGGATTTGCAGAATATTTTGCAAAGGAACATCCGGATTTGCTAATTGTGTTGGGGGATCGCACGGAGATGCTTGGCATTTGTAGTGCTGCGATGAATGAACGTGTGCCGATTGCTCACTTGCATGGTGGCGAATTGACGGAAGGAGCAGTAGACGATTGTGTCCGACATGCATTGACGAAGATGAGTTATCTTCATTTTCCAGCATCAGAGGAATATCGAAGGAGGATTATTCAGTTAGGCGAAAGTCCGGATAGAGTATTTAATGTAGGTGCTTTAGGAGTTGAGAATATTTTGAAAACACCATTGCTTTCTTATGAAGAAATGTGTGAAAATATAGGAATACCGAAAGATAAGAAATATGTGGTAGTTACATTTCATCCGGTGACATTAGAGGATGAAAGTGCGTCAGAGCAGGTAGATGCGCTAATAGAGGCAATGCGTCAAAAAGATGACTATTTTTATTTGATTACAAAAGCGAATGCAGATGTGGGCGGAGAACTCGTTAATGCACGATTTGAAGCATATTGTCAATGTGTAGCGAATGCAAAATTGGTAGCGTCATTAGGTATGCAGAGATATTTGAGTGCAGTGAAATACAGCAGTTTTGTTCTAGGCAATTCTTCAAGCGGCATTATCGAAGCACCGGCATTTGGTGTTTCCACTGTAAATATTGGTGACAGACAAAAGGGCAGACTTATGGCTGATACGATTATTCAGTGTGATGCAGAGAAAGAGGCGATTGCTGCAGCTATGGATAAGGCAGAGCAAATGGAGTCGGTTGTGTCAGGTTTATATGGTGATGGAAATACTTCTGAAAAGATTGTAATGGTGATAAAGGATTTTCTTTGTAATAAGAAAAGCGATTTGAAGAAAAAATTTTATGATTTGGAGTTCTAATGAAGAATTTAGCAGTAATTACAGCCAGAAGTGGCTCAAAGGGATTAAAAGATAAAAATATTAAGTTGTTAAAAGGAAAGCCGTTGATGGCGTATTCGATTGAAGCAGCACTGGAAACGGGATTGTTTGATTGCGTACATGTATCTACTGATAGTGAGCAGTACGCACAGATTGCGAGAGAGTATGGTGCAGATGTTCCTTTTTTAAGAGATGCAGAACTGGCAACTGATAAAGCAGGGACGTGGGAGACGATACGAGCAGTGGTTAGAAAATATGCAGAACTCGGAAAGACATTTGAGACGGTAACACTTTTACAGCCAACATCGCCATTGCGTGATGCAGAGGATATTAGGCTGGCATTCCGGGTATTTGAAACCAAGGGTGCAGACTCTGTAGTTAGTGTATGTGAGGTAGATCATTCTCCAAAGATTTGTAATACTTTGGGAGAAGGAGATTCAATGGAGGGATTCATTGATACATCATCTGTAGGAAGACGGCAGGATTTGGGGAAATATTATCGCATTAATGGTGCAATTTATATTCAAACAACAGAAGTTTTAATGAATGAGAAGGATTTGTATGGACCAAAGTCGTATGCTTATGTGATGGACAAGGTGCATTCGGTGGATATTGATGATGCATTTGATTTTATGGTAGCGGAAGTTGCAGTGGACTATCAAGGATAAATTTTGAAGAATCTTATGAATATATAATAAAAAAGTGTGCATTGCACACTTTTTTATCTAGTAATTATGAAAATGCAATCTGAAGTAATTCATCAAATCGCTTTAAATAGTTATATTCGGTTGATATTTTTTCAAAAGCATTATGAGCAATTTCTTTTCTTGCATTTGTGTGTCGGAGATAATAATCCGTTTTTTCAAGTAGCTCGTCCTGGTTGCTATAATAATCAAAGTCTGCACCGGCTTCGAAGAATTCAGCTAATTCCGGCTGGTAGTTGCTCAATACAAATCCCTCACAGGCCATGATGTCAAAGACGCGTAGCGGAATACCACTTCGAATTGCTTTGGAAGTGATATTCAGGTTGATTTTACTTTCGTGAAAGATAATTGGCATTTCTGTCAGGGTTTTGGCAAATCCACGGTTGTGAACCTTTGGTAGTCCGGAAGTGTCGCTGCCGGTATAAAGGTCTATAGGAAAATGTTTGCTTAATGTTTCCATGACATGTACGCGCTCTAATGCAGAAATTTTATTTCCGACATAGAGCTGTGAAATAGTAATTTTATCTGTTAAAAAGTTCTGGAATGGTGATTTATAGTAGCCTTCCAGATTTTTTTTGAATTCGAGGATAATGTCATCTGTTAAAAGTTCATCGATAAAATAATAGCCATAGACTTTTTCTTGTGCAGCCATGATACCGTTAAGATATCCTTCTGAATAAGGTGTGAGATTTTTTATTTTATCATAGGGACATTTTTCGGTATATAGTGAGCCTACGAAAGACACATCAGACTGAAAATGGTTGCGGAGGGCAGGAGTGGCCTGCTGAATAACTGTCTGTTTGTCCTGTACATTTACTGCTAATGGATAATGAAAGATGTGACCGGGGTTTAAGTGTGCTATATCCAAATATTGAGCCTTGTCGAAGCAGAATACACGATTACATGGGTTTTGGATACTTTTTGTAAAGAGTTCCATAACCGGTGAGTCTACAATCCAACTGATATATGGTATTTTAAAAATATTACACACATCAGAAATAGCAGGAAAGAAATTAATAGTGAAAACACAGTCGTGTGCTTGAGAAAGCAATACCTGACTAACTAATCGGGCACTGTTTCCCCAAGAAAGGTTTTTATTGTATATTTCTTCTGTGATTTGTGTGGTGCTGTGTCCAAGTTCGTTCAATGTATGAAGAATGTCTGGCTCACATATGCTTCCGTAGCGGTAAAATAGAACTTTCATTTGTGACTCCTTCAGAAGATTTTTCTTTAAGATAATTGTATTTTAACGTAGAAAAGAATAGGTGGCAAGGATTATATTGTTTAACCGAGATGTAAATGAATTAAGTTGCAGATAAAGAGCGTGAATGCTATAATGAATTTATTCAGAAAGCATTTACGCTTTTTGACTTCTATATCTATAGGCGATAAAGTATGGAAAAACGCCTACAAGAATTATAATCGTTCGCAGTGAAGTGTTATTTACTGCAAAAGTCATAGGACTTATGCCTTGTATGCGAAGTGATTGCTTCGTGTATTCTTTTAGCAATGCTCCCATTTCTGGGAAGTATATCCAATATTAATTATTTGAAAGTATAAAGTAACAATTGCCAGTAGAATGGAATTTTTGTATAATTTTTGTAGGCAGATTTTCTGTATGGTTACAGAAGGAGGACCATGGGAAAAGATGTGATGTGGAGTGAATTTTTGGAGGATAATCGCAGGTATGCGGATATTATCAATGGTGTTGTTTGTCAGGGACAGCAGTTAGTGTCAAAAGAGAATTTATCTGAACTGGACAGTAGAAGTAAGGGGAAGTTTCGGGATGCTGTGCGTAAAGTTGCATTCGGGGTTAATTTTGCTATTGTTGGAATTGAAAATCAAGATGAGATTGATTACGAATTTCCAGTACGCATAATGGAATATGATGTGGCAAGATACAGAATTGTAAGCTTGTTCGATGTGATGTAGAGTATGTGAGGGAGATAATGAAGAGTGTCTGACGCAGAAAGGTATTTATCTATTTGAGGAGATTGCCGATATATATCATATAGTAATTTATGTAGTTAGGAAGGGAATAGGAGATGTTTGATTTAGATAAATTTATAGCAGAATACGTTACGAAACGTCCAGTTAGTATGTTTTATAATGATATTCAAAAAAATAAAGAGACTTTAACAGAGAAAATCAAAGACAAAAGTGTGTTAGTAATCGGTGGTGCTGGAAGTATTGGAAGTTCTTTTATCAAAGCGATTCTGCCATTTATGCCAGCTACACTTGTTGTAGTAGATATTAATGAGAATGGGCTTGCAGAGTTGACTCGTGACCTCAGAAGTACGAAAGGCCTATATGTGCCTAATGATTATATTACATATCCAATGGATTTTGCGGCTCCTGTTTTTGAGAAGATGTTTAGAGCTAGAGGTGGTTTTGATATTGTTGCGAATTTCTCTGCACATAAGCATGTAAGAAGTGAGAAGGATATTTATTCTGTGGAAGCTTTGATTCAGAATAATGTGCTTCATGCGAAGAAGTTATTGGATTTGTTGGCAAAGTATCCACCGGAAGAGTATTTTTGCGTGTCTACGGATAAAGCAGCGAATCCGGTAAATATTATGGGTGCAAGTAAACGTATTATGGAAGATGTGATTTTTTCTTATTCGGACAAGTTTCCTGTAAAGACGGCGAGATTTGCCAATGTTGCATTTTCTAATGGTTCTCTTCCGGCAGGATTTCTTGCAAGAATTGCAAAGTTACAGCCACTTAGTGCTCCATCTGATGTGAGACGTTATTTTGTGTCACCGGAGGAGAGTGGACAGATTTGTATGCTAGCTTGTATGCTTGGCAATAATCGTGAGATTTTCTTCCCGAAACTTTACGAGGCACAGATGATGACGTTTGATGCAATTGCGACTGCATTGTTACAAGTGCAAGGCTATGAGGTATTGCAGTGCGAATCTGATGAAGAAGCAATTGACAAAGCTATAGCGTTGAAAGAGGGAAGCAAGGCTTATCCGGTTCATTATTCAGTTTCAGATACTTCTGGTGAGAAGGCTTATGAGGAATTTTTTACAGAACAGGAAACAGTCGATATGCAGCGTTTTGAAGCATTGGGTATTGTTACTGAAAAAGAAGTAGTGGATGAGAAAAAGGTACAGGTTCTTTTTGAGGATTTGGAAGCAGCATTCTTAAGGGATGATGTGACAAAAGAAGATGTCGTTAAGATTATTGGTCAGTATTTGCCTTATTTTGAACATATGGAAAAGGGAAAATCTCTTGATTCGAAGATGTAATGAGCAATAAGTCCGTCAAGTATAGGATTGAAGGCGTTAGATTTGTAGGTTGATACTAATTGGAGGATGGAAAAATGGGACGTTTTATACCATTATCAATTCCAAATTTTGAAGGAAATGAGAAGAAATATGTAGATGATGCACTAGAGCAGGGCTGGGTATCTACCGGTGGTGCATATATTAATAAATTAGAAGCACAGATGGCAGAGTTTTTGCATGTGGAAAAGGTGGCAGCTTGTCAAAGTGGAACATCAGGATTGCATTTGGCGTTGGTTGAGTGCAATGTGTTGCCGGGGGATATGGTAATTGTGCCTACGCTTACCTTTATTGCAGCGGTGAATCCGGTTCGTTATCAGTTTGCGGAGCCGGTTTTTATGGACTGTGATGATAGTTTGTGTATGGACCCGGTAAAATTACGGAAGTTCTGTGAAACAGAGTGTCAGTTAGAAGAAAATGTATTGGTACATAAAGCAACCGGTAAGAAGGTAAAAGCGTTGGTTGTTGTGCATGTGTTTGGTAATCTTGCAGATATGGAAGCTATCATGGATATAGCAGAGGAATATCATCTTAAGGTAGTTGAGGATGCAACAGAAGCGTTAGGAACTTATTATACCGAAGGTAGATATGCGGGTATGTATGCCGGAACGATTGGTGATTTTGGTGCATATTCGTTTAATGGTAATAAAATTATCACTACAGGCGGTGGCGGTGCAATAACCGCACGTAATCCGCAAGATGTGGCGCATATTCAGTACCTTTCTACACAGGCGAAGGATGATCCACATTTTTATATTCATAATGAAGTGGGATTTAATTATCGTATGACGAATCTTCAGGCTGCTTTAGGAGTAGCACAGATGGAGGAATTGCCGGAATTTATTAAGAGAAAACATAAAAATTTGGATTTATACAGGGAAGTATTCGAAGGATTTGAAAACGGACATTTGTTAGGATTTCGTGAGGGAACTTACTCAAATCAGTGGTTTTATTCGTTGAAAATAGATAGAACAAAGATTACGGCTTCTATGCGGGATATCATTAACAGATTGCAGGAAAAAGGTGTTCAGACTAGAGCTATCTGGGGATTGATTCATGAGCAGCTACCTTATAAGCAGTCAATTGCTTATGAAATGGAGAAAGCACCATATTATAGTGAGTGTATTTTAAATATTCCTTGCAGTACGCAGATTACGGAAGAAGAAATAAAGTATGCAGCGGATTGTATAAAAGAGGTTTTAATGTAGTAGAAAATGCTATTTGACAGAAACGTTACATAAAACAAAAATACTTTAGAACTTGTTGTTTTTTTAACTTTATGTTAAAATATATATAAGAGAAACAATTCGTTAATTTATAATTGACATAGACATTTATTTATCGAAAGGAGGAATCCCTATGAGTGGAATTTCACCAATTAGTTCATATTCGTATAGTTCCTATAGTGATTACGGCAAGTTTGCCAGTGGCAAAGCCATTCAGAGTGCAGCAGACGGTCCGGCGGAGCTTTCAATTATTCAAAAATTAGATACACAGTCGAGAGGATTAGATGCTGGTTCTAAGAATATTGCGACTACGAAGGATATGTTAAATATTGCGGATGGAGCAGCAGCCGGCATTACGGATTATTTGCAGAGAATTCGTGAGTTAGCAGTTCAGGCGTCTAATACAGCGGTTATGTCTGATTCAGACCGCGAGAGTATTCAGATGGAAGTAGAGCAGTTAAAGCAGGGAATTTCGGATATTGCGAAGCAGACGAATTTTAATACCAAACCGCTTTTAGATGGTTCTAATTCAGAATTTAACGTAGCAACCGATTCTAATGGCAATGGTACGAAGGTAAATACAACGGATGCTACTTTACAGGCACTTGGTATTGAAGATTTTGATGTGACAGGTGATTTTGATATCTCTGATATTGATAAAGCACTTGATAAAGTGACTTCAGGAAGAAGTAAAATTGGTGCACAGACTAACGCATTAGAGTATGCCTATAATTACGGCACCAATGCACGTTTGAATACGCTTGCTTCTAAGAGCCGTCTAGAGGATTTGGATATTCCACAGGCGATTTCTGATATGAAGAAGAAGCAGTTGCTGCAGGAGTATTCGATGAATATGCAGAGGACTCTTATGGATAATCAGGCGAATTTGATGAGAAAGTTCTTTTTCTAGGATACATAGTTAAAAGGGAGCGTAGGCTCCCTTTTTTTAAATCATAGGAAATTCCTATGATTTAAAAGCACTACGTGCCAACGATGCGCAGCTACGCGCGCGGAACAAAAGCTGTGCTATATCAGTAAATGAGGTCGCGAGAGTGTACGAAAGCACACTTTTGTTCATATTAAAATTGACGAATTTGCATATAAATAGTAGAATAAAATTGACGAATTTGCGTATAATGATAAAAATAAAAATGACGAATCTGGGGATGGTTAGGGAAATGTTTCAAAGAAAGATATATAGCAAGATGCTGGAATGGAAGAAAGAGTCGGAGGGAAAAACGGCTCTTTTGATTGAAGGAGCTAGACGAATTGGAAAATCTACAGTGGCAGAATATTTTGCTCAGAATGAGTATAAAAGTTATATATTAATTGATTTTTCAAAAGCATCGAAGGAAGTAAGAGAATTATTCGAGGATGTTTCTGATTTGGATTATATTTTTCTGAGATTACAGTTGATATATAAAGTCGATTTGCATAAAAGGGAGTCTGTAATTATCTTTGACGAAGTGCAGTTATGTCCAATGGCACGTCAGGCAATTAAACATCTGGTGGCAGATGGTCGTTATGATTATATTGAAACGGGATCTTTGATATCGATACAAAAAAACATAAAAAATATATTGATTCCAAGCGAAGAGCGTAAGGTGAGCATGTTTCCAATGGATTTTGAAGAGTTTTTATGTGCATTAGGAGATACGTCGACATCTAAGATTTTAGAAACTGTATTAGAAAAAAAGAAAGCACTTGGTGACGCGGCACATCGAAGACTTATGCGCGATTTTCGTTTATATATGTTGGTTGGAGGTATGCCACAGGCAGTTGCGACTTATATAGATACCAATAATTTTCGAAAAGTAGATGAAATGAAAAGAGATATTCTAAAGTTATATGAAGAAGATTTTAGAAAAATTGACCCGACGGGGAGAATATCGATGTTGTTTGAAGGAATTCCATCACAGCTGAATACGAATGCATCTAGGTATCAGGTATCGAGTGTGCTAAGTGGGGAAAGAGCAGATACCATATTAGAAATGATAGCAGAGATGGTAGATTCAAGAACGGTGCAAATTGCTTATCACGCAAATGATCCCAATGTCGGTTTGGCAAATGCGAAAGATTTAAGGCGTTTTAAATTATTTTTAACAGACACAGGGCTTCTTACCACTTTGATATTCAAAGATAAAGAATTTACAGAAAATATTATTTATGAAAAACTGCTAAGTGATAAGCTTGGAGTAAATTTGGGATATGTATATGAAAATGCAGTGGCACAGATTTTGGCAACAAACGGACATGCTTTGTATTATTATACATTTTTAAATGAAAAGACAAAACACAATTACGAAATAGATTTTTTGCTCTCAAAGAAGAATAAAATTTGTCCAATTGAAGTAAAGTCATCTGGATATAGCACACACAAATCACTAGATGTATTTTCAGAAAAATACTCGGACCGTATATTAGACAAATACATGGTATATACAAAGGATTTGAAGAAAGAAAATGATATTTTAATGTTGCCTATATACATGCTGCCTTTTGTAAAGGGATAATTAGCGGTAGAGAAAAAGCATATTTCATGACTTGAAAATGATAGGGAAAGTGTATATTGTTGAGAAGATAAGGATAAGAAGGGATGACAAAATTCTAGTGTAGATGGAGACATAGTTGTAAGTTTGGAGGAGTTATAGTTTTGAATATACGTGAAATAATAAAAGAGACCGTGATTTTAACAATCGCCGTGGCAATTACGGCGGCAGCAGTGTTTTTCTTTTTAGTACCAAGTCATGCTGCGGTCAGCAGTATCTCGGGTTTGGCGATTGTATTGTCTAATTTTGTGAAGCTCACGGTGTCAGAGATTACTTTTATTTTGAATATGGTGTTGCTGGTCGTGGGTTTTATTCTTTTTGGAAAAGAATTTGGCGTTAAGACAGTGTATACGTCAGTTTATTTTGCATGAGCTGCACAGTGGAGCGACGATTTACGAAGCTTTTGGAGCTTACAATATGGAGATGCGTCACGAGATAATTACGATTGTGGATAAGAATGAGTACCAGAGCTTGATGAAATATATGGCAGAGGTTGACCCAGATGCATTTATGACAGTGTATACGGTGAAAGAGATACAGTACAAACCGAAGGTGTAAATAAGTAGAAGAGGTGAGTTTTTGGAGAATAAAATGTTGGAGTTTCCGAGAATAAATATGAAAGAAACTGGAAAGTGGCTTCGTTTTTTGTGTAAAAGAGAATTTTTAACGGTAGCTGAGTTGCAAAAGATACTTCAGATTGCTTCTAATCAAGCGGTTTATGCTTGGTTTAATGGGAAAGCATTACCATCTATTGATAATATGTGTGCTTTGAGTCGCGTTTTGCGTATGCCTTTGGATGAATTGCTGGTTTTGGATGGAGCAGTACATCCATACTTAAAGAAAATGAAGAAAGAAGATCGGCGAATGGTAGCATATGCATATCTGTTTGCTGGGGGTGAAAACTAGATAGGGATATCCAATTTGTAATTGGATGATAGTAAAAAGTAGCAGAGATATAATCAGGTTAATGAATAACAGATTATATCTCTGTTTTTTAATTGCACATAAAAATTGAATAAAATGTAAAGTTGACAATACAACAAAAATGATGTATTTTAAAGAAAGGAAGAATAAAATGAATAGAACATTTAAAGAAGTACCAATGTTTACTAAAAAATGGCAATTATTAGGATTAACTGACGAAGATTTAAGAAGCTTAGAGAATGTATTATTGAAAAATCCTAAATTTGGAAATACGATTCAGGGTACAGGGGGAATTAGGAAAATTCGTATCCCTTTAGAGAATATAGGAAAACGCGGTGGTGGTAGAGTAATTTATGTAGATATTGAAGTAAAGGAGACTATTTATTTTATAAATGTTTATGCTAAAAATGAGAAAGATGACTTGACTGAGGATGAAAAGAAAGCATTTAAGGAAGTTGAAGAGAAGCTAAAGGGGGAGTGAGCATGAGCAAATTTTTTGATGAAACTATGCAAGGGTTGTTAGAAGCAGTTTCAATAGAAAAGGGAGAAATTCCACTTAAAGAAAAAAAGAATATGCCGGCACAAACATTTGTTGTATCTGAAGATGAAGGTGAGCTGATTGACGAGTTTATTAAGTTAAGAAAATCTCTGGATATTTCGCAGAAGGAATTAGCTGAATTGATTGGAAGTAAGCAACAAGCGATATCACGTGTGGAGAAAAAAGAACATTGCCCATCATTGAAGTTGTTTTGTAGTATGGTTAGAGCATTGGGTTATGATTTGAAAATAGTTAAAAGGAATTAGTAGAGTAGTCTTGAGTTATCTCTGTAAATTTGATAGAATAAGATATTAATTTATATTTTGATAGAAAAGGATAGAGGAGGGGAACTATGAGCCTGGCAGATCAGATTTTTGTAAACATGTGTAAGGATATTTTAGAGAATGGCACCAGTACGGAGGGAGAGAAGGTTCGTCCGCATTGGGAAGATGGTACAAGTGCCTATACGATTAAAAAATTTGGTGTGGTGAATCGCTATGATTTATCAAAGGAGTTCCCTGCTATTACGTTACGCAAGACGGCTATTAAGACCTGTACAGAAGAGATGCTTTGGATTTGGCAGAGAAAATCGAATAATATCCATGATTTAAACAGTACAGTCTGGGATGAATGGGCAGATGAGACGGGGTCCATAGGAAAAGCCTATGGCTATCAGTTGGGTGTAAAGCACCAGTATAAAGAAGGTATGATGGATCAGGTAGACAGGGTGATTTATGATTTGAAAAATAATCCGTTCAGTCGCCGTATTATGACGAATATTTATGTACATCAGGATTTACATGAGATGCATTTGTATCCATGTGCATATAGTATGACATTTAATGTAACAAGCAAACCGGGAGACGATAAGTTGACATTGAATGCTGTATTGAATCAGCGTTCACAGGATGTACTTGCGGCAAATAACTGGAATGTTTGTCAGTATGCAGTATTGGTGCATATGTTAGCACAGGTGTGTGATATGAAGGTGGGTGAATTAGTACATGTAATCGCAGATGCTCACATTTATGACAGACATGTGCCGATTATAAAAGAGTTGATTGAACGTGAGCAGTTTGCCGCACCGAAATTCAGCTTAAATCCTGAGATTAAGGATTTTTATCAGTTTACGACAAAAGATATTATTATTGAGGATTATGTAACAGGACCTCAGATTAAAAACATTCCAATCGCCGTGTAAGTGACGAGAAAAGGAGAATATAGATTATGAACTTAATTGCAGCAGTAGACCAGAATTGGGCAATTGGTAATAAAAATGAGTTATTAGTAAAGATTCCGGCAGATCAGAAGTTTTTCCGTGAGACTACAACGGGAAAGGTTGTAGTAATGGGTAGAAAGACGTTAGAAAGTTTTCCAAACGGATTGCCATTAAAAAACAGAACAAACATTGTGTTAACCAGAGATATGAATTATGAAGTGAAGGATGCAATCGTGTTGCATTCATTAGATGAACTTCATGAAGAATTGAAAAAGTATCCAAGTGAAGATATTTATGTTATTGGTGGGGAGACCATTTATCGTCAGTTGTTAGATGAGTGTGATGTGGCACATATTACCAAAATTGAGTTTGCTTATGAAGCAGATGCATATTTCCCAAATTTAGATGAACTTCCGGAATGGAAGATAACAGCGGATAGTGAAGAACAGACTTATTTTGATTTGGAGTATTATTTTTATAAATACGAGCGTGTAAAATAACTTGCAAATGAGACAAGTACGCTGATAGTAATGTAAAATACATTAGTTATTATAGGCATATTTATGTTTAGTGAGTAGCTGATAACTAAGAGAAAGGCGTAAGAGATATGAGTGTAGCGGGAAGAGAATTATTTGTAAAGGCATTGATGGAAGAGGGTGTAGATACTATTTTCGCTTATCCGGGCGGTACCGTAACAGACCTTTTCGATGAATTATATAAACAGGGAACGATTGATGTAGTACTTCCGAGACATGAGCAAGGCTTGATTCATGCGGCGGAAGGCTATGCAAAGTCTACCGGTAAAGTAGGAGTGTGTCTTGTGACGAGTGGACCGGGTGCTACGAATATTATGACAGGTCTTGCAGATGCACATTATGACAATATTCCATTGGTATGTTTTACTGGTCAGGTGCCTCGTGATTTGATTGGTAATGATGCATTTCAGGAAGTTGATATTGTGGGTATGACCAGAAGTATTACGAAGTATGGTGTAACGGTTCATGACCGTGCAGAACTTGGTAAGATTATTAAAATGGCATTCCATATCGCAAGTACAGGAAAACCGGGACCGGTTTTAATTGATTTGCCAAAGGATATCCAGACGGCTATGGGACCGGCAGAGTATCCAAGAGAAGTAAATATTCGAAGCTATAAGCCGATTAAGACGGTACATATCGGCCAGTTGAAAAAGGGCTATAAATTATTAGAGGATGCAAAGCGTCCATTGATTCTTGCAGGTGGTGGTGTGTTAACTGCAAAAGCTGGCAAAGAGTTTAAAGAGTTTGTAGAGAAAGTACAGGTTCCTGTTGTTACGACTATTATGGGAAAAGGTATCATGCCGACGAATCATCCGTTATATGTAGGTAACACAGGTATGCATGGCAAATATGCTTCGAATAAAGCAGTTAGTGAATGTGATGTATTGTTTTCGATTGGAACCCGTTTTAATGACCGTATTACCGGAGATTTGAATGAGTTTGCACCAAAAGCTAAAATTGTACATATTGACGTAGATACAGCGTCTATTTCGCGAAATGTAGTAGTAGATATTCCGATTGTATCAGATGCAAAACTTGCACTGACTCATTTGATTGAATGGGCAGAAGGAAAAGATACCGTTGAATGGCAGAGACAGATTAAGGAGTGGGATGAAGAAAATCCATTAGAGATGAGCCGTGATCAGGGTATGACACCACAGATGATTATGGAAGGTGTCAATAAAGTCTTTGAGGAAGCTATCTATGTAACAGACGTAGGACAGCATCAGATGTGGGCTACACAGTATTTGGATATTACAGATAAGCATCGCATGATTACATCAGGCGGTCTTGGTACGATGGGATTTGGTTTCCCGGCAGCATTAGGTGCTAAGATTGCGAATCGTGATAAGACGGTTATTTGTGTGACAGGTGATGGTGGTTTCCAGATGAATATGCAGGAAATGGCAACTGCTGTTGTGCAGGAAGCACCAGTTATTGTTCTTTTATTAAATAATCAATATTTGGGCATGGTTCGTCAGATGCAGCAGTTATTCTATGGAGAACGTTATGAAGCTACCTGTTTACGTCGTAGAAGAAGCTGTCCGGCAAAATGTAAAGGTCCAAGTAGACTTTGTCCACCGTATGAACCGGATTTTATAAAGTGGGCAGAAAGTTATGGAGCATTAGGTATTCGTGTAGAAAATGCAGAAGATATAGAAGCTGCTTTGTTGCAGGCAAAAGCTAATATAGATACACCGACAGTTATCGAATTTATGATTTCATCTGACCAATTGGTTCTGCCTATGGTTAAGGGTGGTAATCCGATGAGTGAGATGATCTTGAAATAAGAAGGACTGCAAAAATGAAAGCAGACAAATTGACTGCTGGCAGTCATATTTGGATGATTTCATTTTTATTGGACGAATATCCCAAGCGAGAAGAAACGAACTAGAATCGAGCTTGAACAGTCCGAATAAAAGGGAAAGGAAAGTAAGCATGAAAAATAGATGGATTGCACTTTATGTAGAAAATCAAGTGGGTGTACTGGCTAAGGTTGCCGGACTTTTTTCAGGTAAATGTTATAATTTACAAAGTTTGACTGTTGGTACAGCGGAAGATGAGACGGTGTCCCGTATGACAATCTGTGTAAAAAGTAACGATGTAACTTTTGAACAGATTAAGAAGCAGTTGAATAGTATGATTGAAGTTATCAAGGTGATGGATCTTACCAATGTGCCGATTCATATGAAAGAGATTTTATTTGTTAAGGTAACAAAGATTGATGCTTCACAGAAATCAGAAGTGTTTCAGATTGCAAAAACATTTGACGAGCATGGTCATGTCAGAGTGGTGGACGTGGGACCGGACAGTGTGTTATTAGAGTGTATGTTGACTGAGAGTAAAAATAATGATTTAATCAGATTGCTAAATACAAACTACAAATATGTAGAAGTAGTACGTGGTGGTGCAGTTGCGATTGAATCAATCAGTACAACGAACCGATAAAAGTTTAAAAGGCATTTGCTTACAGAGTAGATAGATACAAACTTGTAAGCAAGTGCCTTTTTATAGGTAGCATAGTTATTAGATTCTGAGGAGTGTTTGTACCACCCGTCTTCGTATGCCAATTTCAAACTGGGTTCGATATATCATATGTATAGTGAAGATGGCAAGTAGGATACCTGTTATCACATCAAATACGGAGTGTTGCTTTAAAAACATAGTTGCCAAAATAATACTTATCATCATGATAGCCGAACCATAACGAATGAAATGATTCTGTTTAAAATCATCACAGTGCCAGATAACTGCATTTACCGCCAATGAATTATACACATGGATACTTGGAAATAAATTGGTGGAAGTATCGGTGGCATAGAGTGCTTGTACCATATCTACAAAAATATTATCCCGTGCAAACGTAGTCGGTCGTAAGTGGTGTCCGTTTGGACAAATAGTTGATATAATTAGAAAAACAGTCATGCCGAAAAACAAGATTTTACACAGATTATAATATTCGTCTTTATTTTTCAATGCAAAATATCCGATTCCCAGTGCAATGTAAGCGAACCATAGAAGGTATGGAATGATGAAGTATTCACAGAAAGGAATAGAATCATCCACTGCCATATGTACAATATGAAATTGTTTTGTTACGGTTTTCTCAAGGTAAGCAAACCAGGGGAGATATATCAGCCAGTAAACCTGCCACCAGAGATGCTTATATTTTTCATAAAAGGTATACGTATGCTTTAGCATAAAAGTTTTCATATTATAAGCCCTATTCTTTCATAATTTATAAAAATCATTCTAAAATTTATGTCCATGTCCGTTTTAGTAGAATGAAGATTCTTATGTAGAGGATTATAACACTGCTTTTTTTGAGAAACAATGGGCTTTCGTTTTTCTTAAGAAAGATTTCTGAAATGTTAAGAAATGGGAATGAGGATTTTATATGTCATTTCACCTATCAGTTTTATACTAAAGTTCCTCAAAGATAATCTCATGGTTTTTGAGGAATTTTTTTATTAAAGCATCCCATTCACGGTCAAGGCTTTTATCAATGGTAAAAGTGCAGTAGGAAATACCTGTCGTTAAAAGCAGACTGTTATTCTGGAATTTTAAATTAATAAACGCAGCAGTTACATCCGCAGGTGTGAGAGAAGGTGCACTCTGTTGCAGTGTTTTTTCTAAGTTGGTTGGGGAAAGCAGTAATACAAACTTAAAGAAAGAAGGTGTACGTTTTCCTTTGATTAAGTCGAAACATTGTGTACGGACTTTTCCATAAGGAATAAAACTAAGACCGCTTAGATGTTCCTGCTCCAGTTCGTTCTCAGAGTAAAAATTTTTATGAAGTGTACCTTCAATGTGATAATTGATGCTTCCCTGTATGGTTGCTTCCTGTAATAAAAAATTGTCAAAAACTTCTGTGCAAAGTAATTTGTTCATAAATACCCGGACTTCCGGTAATTTTAATGCAATCATGATAACCTCAATAAAATTTGGAATAATGCTTCGAAGTAAAGTACAAAAAATGAAAAGTTCTTTGAATCCGAAAGATAAAAACATTATAACATAGCCTAGAATTCTTTTAAAGTTTTTCATTTTATGTTATGATAATTTCAACTGAGCTCATTTTTAGGAATTTGCAAATTGAGATTAGAAAGAATTGTCGAGGGATAAAGTCTAATCAGGTGATATAGGAGGATAGAGAAAATGACAGAGACACAGATTTTATTTGATTTATTAGAAAAAGGAGTATCTCCGGCTCATGCAGTCAGTGCATGTGAGGAGCGTTTAGTAGAAGCAGGATTTGAAAAACTAGATTATGGTACTGCTTGGAAACTGGAAATGGGGAGCAAATATTATGTGAATCACTATGATACGACGTTGTTTGCGTTTACACTTCCGACAAATTGGGGGAAGGCAGAACCGGCGGTTCGTATCGCAGCAGCACATACAGATTTTCCATGTCTTCGCATTAAGCCGGCTTGTGATATGAAGAATAACGGTTATGCACAGATTAATATTGAAGTGTATGGAGGTGCGATTTTAAATACCTGGTTAGACCGTCCATTGGGAGTTGCAGGTCGTGTAGTAGTTCGTAGTGAAGAGGTATTCCATCCGGAAGTACGTCATTTTATTTCTAAGAAAAATATTACTATCCCAAATCTTGCGATTCATATGAATCGTGAGGTAAATAAAGGTGTAGAATTAAATAAACAGACCGAATTGCTTCCGATTGCAGGTTTATTAAATGGTGAGCAGGATGGAGCATATTTCATGGATTTTGTGGCAGCAGAACTTGGAGTTGCCAAAGAAGACATTTTAGACTATGAACTGACAGTATTCTGTGATGAAAAACCACAGTTGGTAGGATTACAGGATGAATTGATTTCAGCTCCACGTTTAGATAATTTAAATTCTTGTGCAGCATTAGTCTCTGCTATTATAAATAGTGAGAGAAACGATGGCTTGAATATGATAGCACTGTTTGATCACGAAGAAATTGGAAGTCGTTCAAAACAGGGTGCGGCGTCAATTTTACTTCATGATATGATTTGTCGTATTTTAAAAGAAGTTGGAAAAGAAGAGGTAGATGCTACGATTTACAATAGTATGATTTTATCAGTAGATGTAGCCCATGGCTTACATCCAAATTATGCAGGGAAAATGGACCCGACTAATAAACCTGTATTAGGAAAGGGACTCTGCATCAAAGAAGCATGCTCCCAGTCTTATGCAACAGACTGCGAAGTGGTAAGTATTATTGAGCAGATTTGTAAGGCAAAAGAGATTTCTTATCAGAAATTCGTGAATCGCTCCGATGTTATGGGCGGTGGTACATTAGGTTCCATTGCATCTGCGTTATTACCAGTGAAGACAGTAGATATCGGAATTCCTTTACTCGCGATGCATTCCGCAAGAGAATTAATGGCAGAGTGTGACCAGCAGAATATGGTGGATTTGGTGACAGCATATTTTACCATGTAGCATACCATTTACAAGGCATGTTTTGCAGAGAGATGCACATATGGGAGAAATAGGAAGATGTAAGGGATTGTGTTCAATGTGTAGGATTTGCAGATACGTGGGTAATAAACATAATATACGAGTAAAGGTACAAATATGATACGGACAGTATATAGTTATGAAGAAGTAATAGATATTATTCAAAATAGTAGACGATTTGGTAATCTCACAGGGTGTGAGATTACCAAAATTATGTTAGAGAAGCTTAATCATCCGGAAAATGGGATGTCCTATATCCATGTGGCAGGGACAAATGGAAAAGGTTCTGTTTCGGCTTTTTTATGTAGTATTTTAAAAGAGGCAGGATTGAAAACAGGTATGTTTACATCTCCGCATTTGGTACATTTTGAGGAACGTATCCGGATAAATGGGGAAATGATTCCAAAAGAGGATGTGCATCGGCTTGGAAATAGTTTGCTTTTACAAGACTTTGGTGTGCAGCCAACTATGTTTGATTATTGTCTTGCTATGGGATTGTTATATTTTAAAGAGCAACAATGTGATGTGGTTGTCTTAGAGACCGGATTGGGTGGAAAATATGATTCGACGAATGCTGTTGGAACACCTGACGTATCAGTAATTACGAAAATTGGTTTTGATCATATGGCGATTTTAGGTAATACGTTGGTAGAGATTGCAGGAGAAAAAGCAGGTATTATCAAAAAAGGAACCAAGCTTATCTGTGAGAGTCAGGATGCGGATGTGGAAGAGGTGTTCAAAAAAGCGGCAGAGCAGGCAGGTGTTGCTAAGATAGAGATTCTTGCACCGGAGAAGATTCAGATAAAAGATTATCAGACGTTTTCAGCATATGGATACGAAGATTTGACGATGCAGATGCTGGGGTTACATCAGTTTGAGAATGCAACAGCAGCGATTCTTGCAGCAGAAGCCTATTTGACAGATTATTTACCTATAAAATTAGGAGAAGAGTCGGAAACAGAGCACGAACTGGAAGAAAAAATAAGCCAACAGATACAACAGGCAGTGAGAGAAGGTATAGCGGCAACAAAGTGGCCTGGACGTATGGAAGTATTGAGTCAGGATCCATTTTTTATGGTAGATGGTGCTCATAACGCGCATGGTGTAACTGCTTTACGAAAAAGTTTAGAAGCCTTATTCCCAGGAGAACAGTTTCATTTTCTTATGGGTGTGATGGCGGATAAAGATTATGTAGATATGATACAGGAGTTGTTACCGCTTGCATTGGATTTTACAACGGTAACAGTAGGATATAGTCGCTCCCTAGAAGCAGAACAATTAGCAGAGTGTATTCGTAGCAAAGGTGTTAAGGCAGTGAGTAAAGAGTCGCTTATCTCGGCTTTTGCAGAGATTACAGAGGAACGAAAAGAAAAAACCATTGCATTTGGTTCTCTGTATTTTGTAGGAGAAATTGAAGAAATCTTTCAAGAATTTGTATAAAATATAGATATTTCTGAAAGTCGTAGAAAAACAGATTTTCTTGTGCTAATATAACTATGTCTTATATATAGAATGCAAAGTTTTTGTCGTTGAATATATAGATAAGTATATAAATTTTAGAAATAGAGGTAATGATTTATGATTATGCAGATGATAAATGGTTTTTGTATGGCACTAGCAGATAGCGTGCCAGGCGTATCAGGCGGAACAATTGCGTTTTTGATGGGATTTTATGACCAGTTTATTACATCCATTGATGATTTATTAACAGGCAATATGGAGAAAAAGAAAACAGCATTTATGTTTTTAATAAAGCTTGGTATTGGCTGGGTAATTGGATTTTTATCAGCGGTGCTTGTACTTACAAGTGTGTTTGAAAGTCATATTTACGCGATTAGCTCGTTATTTATCGGTTTTATTATTTTTGCAATCCCTGTAGTAATTGGTGAAGAGAAAACGTGTTTATCAGAGAATAAAAAATGGATGATTTTTACAGTACTTGGAGCAGCATTAGTTGCAGCAATTACGTACTTTAATCCGGTTTCCGGAGGGGAAGGTATGAACTTTGATAATTTTTCGGCAGGATTTGGTTTATACTTATTCTTAGCGGGTGCTGTTGCGATTTCTGCGATGGTATTACCGGGTATTTCGGGTTCTACTTTGTTGTTAATTATGGGTATTTATCTTCCGATTATCAATGGCATAAAGGATATTTTACATTTTGATTTTAGTAGTTTCCTTCCATTGTTCTGCTTTGGATGTGGTGTTATCGTAGGTGTTTTTAGCGTTGTAAAATTAATTCGCAAAGCGTTAGAGAAGTTCCGTGCACAGACGATTTTTATGATTATTGGTATGATGCTTGGTTCTATTTATACGGTTATCATGGGACCAACTACATTAGATGTACCACAGCCTGCGATGGGACTTGGTGAATTTAATATCATTTTCTTTGTAATTGGTGGAGTGGTTATATTAGGAATGCAGAAATTAAAAACGATTAAAGAAAAATAGGATATCGTATGAAAAAGATACTTGCTTTATTAAAAGATTATAAAAAAGAAACTATTTTGGGGCCTCTATTCAAATTGTTAGAGGCTTCTTTTGAATTATTTGTACCGTTAGTTATTGCAGCAATTATTGATACGGGTGTGTCAGATGGTGATATCGCTTATATATTAAAGATGTGTCTCGTGTTAGTGGTATTAGCACTTATCGGTTTTGTATGTGCGATTACAGCACAATATTTTGCAGCAAAGGCGGCAGTAGGTGTGGCAGCCAAATTACGACATGCCTTATTTGAACATATTGAAAAATTGTCTTATACGGAATTGGATACAGTGGGTACATCTACTTTGATTACACGTATGACGAGTGATGTAAATCAGGTGCAGAATGGTGTGAATTTAGTGTTACGTCTTTTCTTACGTTCTCCATTTATCGTATTCGGTGCTATGGTTATGGCATTTACGGTAGATGTGAAAGCCGCATTGGTTTTTGTAGTGACGATTCCGCTATTGTCGATTGTAGTATTTGTAGTGATGTATGCCACGATTCCGTTGTATAAAAAAGTGCAGGCAGCCTTGGATCGAGTATTAGCTATTACGAGAGAAAACTTGACAGGCGTTCGTGTGATTCGTGCGTTTAACAAAGAAGAACATGAGATTAAACAATTTAACGAAAGCAATGATAAACTGACTAATATGCAGGTTTTTGTAGGAAAAATTACAGCACTTACCAGTCCGTTGACCTTTATTATTATAAATGTAGCAACGATAGTTTTGGTATGGACAGGTGCTATTCAGGTAAATGATGGTGTGATTAGTCAGGGAGAAGTGGTGGCATTGGTAAATTATATGTCACAGATTTTGGTGGAGTTAGTGAAACTTGCTAATTTGATTGTCAGTATTACCAAATCTATTGCCAGTGGTAATCGTATTCAGGCAGTGCTTAATATTGAGTCTAGTATGAAAGATGTGGCGATAGATACAGACGTGGAAATAGGTGCTCAGAAAGAGTCAGCAAGTAGTGTAAAGCAGACAAATATTACAGGTTTGCCAGAGGATGATGTGATCGTTGCATTTGAACACGTACATTTTACTTATGCAAAATCGAAAGAAGAAGCTTTGACAGATATTCATTTTACTGCTAAGAAGGGTGAGATGATTGGTGTTATCGGTGGCACCGGTTCCGGTAAAACTTCGATAGTAAATTTGATTTCTCGTTTTTATGATGCTACAAGAGGAAGTGTGTCTATAAATGGTGTGGATGTAAAAGACTATCCACTTGAAAGCTTACGTGAAAAAATTAGCATTGTTCCACAAAAGGCGGTACTTTTTAAAGGAACGATTCGGGAAAACATTTGTTGGGGCAAAGAAGGTGCTACAGATGAAGAAATCCAGAGAGCATTAGAGATTGCACAAGCGACAGAATTTGTAAAAGAAAAAGGATTAGACTTTGTGGTAGAGCAGGGAGGACGTAATCTCTCGGGTGGTCAGCGTCAGCGTCTTACTATTGCAAGAGCACTTGTAAAGAATCCGGATATTTTGATTTTGGATGATAGTGCTTCAGCATTAGATTATGCGACAGATGCGAAGCTTCGAAAGGCAATTTCTGAAATGTCTGATGATATGACAGTGTTCGTGGTATCTCAGAGAGCAGCCTCGATTATGCATGCGGATCAGATTATTGTGTTAGATGATGGAGAAGTATCAGCGATTGGTAAGCATAATGACTTACTTGATAATTGTGAGATTTATCGTGAGATTTATGAGTCACAGTTTAGAGGTTCCGTTTTATGAGCAAAGTTAGCTGTGAAACAGCGAGAAAGCGACATCGTCACCTTTGCGAATGGTGTGGGTGAATGAATATAAAGGAAAAGATAAGTATGAAAAAAGAAAAACAGACACAGACAATTTTTAAGATTTTAAAATATATCAAACGATACTGGGGATTCTTAGGCATATCCATTTTGTTGTCTGCCGTAACCGTAGTATGTTCTTTATATCTGCCTCTTTTGACCGGTGACGCTTTAGATTTGATTATCGAAAAAGGTCAGGTGGATTTTACAGGTGTTTTTGATATACTAAAAAAAATGGGGGTTATGGTGGTACTTACTGCTTTTGCTCAGTGGATTATGAATGTCTGTAATAATAAAATTACTTATAATGTTATTCGTGATGTACGAAAAGAAGCTTTTGCAAAACTAGAGAGGCTCCCATTGAAATATTTGGATGCTCATGCTCACGGTGAAGTGGTGAGCCGCCTGATTACAGACGTGGATCAGTTTGCAGATGGTTTGTTGATGGGATTTACACAGTTTTTTTCGGGGATTTTAACTATTTTCGGAACATTATTCTTTATGTTTGCAATTAGTGGTCGTATTACGATTGCCGTAGTGGTTCTGACACCACTTTCTCTTGTGGTGGCTAGTTTTATTGCTAAAAAGACATTTTCTATGTTTAAGCTTCAGTCTGAGACTAGAGGAGAACAGACTTCCTTTATCGAGGAGATGGTGGGTAATCAGAAGGTAGTGCAGGCATTTTCGAGAGAAGATGAGACTTTGAAGAAATTCGATGAGATAAATGACCGTTTAGAAAAATGTTCCTTGAAAGCGATTTTTTTCTCAAGTATTACAAATCCTTCTACTCGATTTGTAAACAGTCTTGTATATGCAACAGTAGCAGTAATCGGTGCATTTTTAGCGATTTCCGGAGGCATTAGTATTGGTAATTTATCAGCTTTGCTTGCTTATGCAAATCAGTATACAAAGCCGTTTAATGAGATTTCCGGTGTAGTGACAGAATTGCAGAATGCTCTCGCCTGTGCAAGACGTGTGTTTGAGTTAATGGAAGAAGAACCTGAGATTCCAGATGCAATAGATGCAGTTGTATTAGAGCAGACGGATGGACAGGTGGATTTGGAGAATGTGGCATTCTCTTATGTACCGGAACAGAGATTAATGGAAGGCTTGAATTTGAAAGTAAAACCGGGACAGCGTATTGCAATTGTTGGACCAACCGGTTGTGGAAAGACAACATTGATTAATCTTTTGATGCGTTTTTATGATGTAAAAGAAGGTTCTATCAAGGTAAATGATATAGATATTCGCAATATGACGAGAAAGAGTCTGCGTAATAATTATGGCATGGTGTTGCAGGAGACGTGGCTTAGGAGTGGTACGATTCGTGATAATATTGTCATGGGAAAACCGGATGCTACGGATGAAGAAGTGATTGCAGCAGCAAAAGCATCTCATGCGCATAGTTTTATCAAACGTCTTCCAGAGGGATACGATACGATTGTAGCGGAAGATGGAGGTAATTTATCACAGGGTCAAAAACAGTTACTCTGCATCACACGAGTGATGCTTTGCCTGCCACCAATGCTGATATTAGATGAGGCAACTTCTTCTATTGATACTCGTACAGAGGTGAAAATACAAGAAGCGTTTGCACGCATGATGAAAGGACGTACCAGCTTTATTGTAGCACACCGTTTGTCTACGATTCGGGAAGCAGATGTGATTCTGGTGATGAAGGATGGTAATATTATTGAACAGGGAAGTCACAATGAATTACTTTTGCAGAATGGTTTTTATGCCAAGCTGTATAATAGTCAGTTTGCATTGGTATAGTCAGCGTGTTCGGATGAGCACTCTATGACTAAAGTGCGTGTAAGCAATAAAATTACAAAAGGTGGATAGTATATGATTATCAATTTTGAATTTTTAGATGAAGAACCAATAGAAAATATTATTACATGTTTGCACTATAAGGTGGACAAGGTGGTCTTTTTCGGTGAAAAAGTAAGGATTGATGAAAAAAAGAATAGTATAGAACGTTTTTTGAAAAAATACTGTAATGTAAAAGAGAGACCGGAATTTTTGGAAATTTCTAATACGGATTTAGATGCCGTAGTGAATGTTATGAGAAATGCTATCAACTTGGAACGTAAACAAAATAATGAATGTTATTTTGACGTGACAGGTGGAGAAGGATTGGCATTGTTGGCATTTGGAATGTTATCGCGGGAATTGAAAGTGCCGATGCATATGTATGATGTAGAAAAAGATGAATTGTTGGAATTTGATAAAGATTATGCAGAACGCATTAGTAAGAATGTGCCAAGTCAGAGTGTTAGGATGAATTTAGATAAATTGATTGAAATGCATGGCGGGGTGATTTCTTATAAGCATAACAAAGGATATAAAGGATGCCACAGCAAAAAGGATAAGGCAGATATTCGGAAGTTGTGGAAATTAAAAGAGCGATTTGAAAAAGAGTGGAATCAGTTTACAATGTTTTTAGCACGCCATGCACAGATGATGACGGTAGAATTGAGTGTTGAGACAGTTAGTGAAGATATTAGCACTCGTAAAGGAATTAAAAATCTTACAAAACTGAATCAGATATTGGATGCATTGGCAGAAGTAGAGATGATTCGTAATCTAAAATATGGGAATGACAGCTATTCATTTACCTATAAGAGTGAATTTGTAAAGTCATGCTTGTGCGATAGTGGAAGTGTATTAGAGCAGTATACATTTTTGCAAGAGCAGAATAATACAGGAAATCTAGATTGTCGTGTAGGAGTACATATTGATTGGGATGGTATTATTCACACAGAGCAGGGCAGGGATGTATTAAACGAAATAGATGTGCTGTCTATGTATGGCAATGTTCCGGTATTTATATCTTGTAAAGGTGGTAATGTGGATCAGAATGCACTCTATGAGTTAGATGCTGTGTCGAGCCGGTTTGGTGGGAAATACGCAAAGAAGGTGCTTGTAGTTTCCAAACCATTGAGTAAAGGACATGCTTTACGGGCAGAGGAAATGGAGATTGAAGAAAGAATAGTAGAATAAGTGAAAAATTAATCGTTTAAGATAATCGTTACTGTTTACTCGTACCCCGTAAACAGTAACAGATAATCCGTTACTGTTCACTCGTACCTCGTAAACAGTAACGATTCGCAGGCTCATTTATAGTTTTGCTTCGCAAAAGGAGCCTGCTCACTCTTGAATCATGTTCTTACGCAGCAAATCAGTAAATGATTAGCTGCTGAGTGAACAGTA
>JAFYVJ010000053.1 GCA_017549185.1 Roseburia sp.
TAGCACAGCTTTTGTTCCGCGCGCGTAGCTGCGCATCGTTTGCACGTAGTGCTTTTATTCTATAGGAAAGTCATAGACTTTCACAAATTAACGCATCAAGGTCTTTCCTATAGAATGAACTTAGTAGTCTTAACTACTCGTCATTCAAAATTAATTTGCATTATTATATTCCTGTGCTGCCTTGTAATACAGATACATTGCATGCATTACACTCTTAAGATCTTCATCTACACCTTCACGAGTAAGTGCGATATATGCGTAACTAAGTGGATTATAAGTTATCTCCATATCTCCCACTTTTGTTACAACCATCTCACCGAGTTTATGTGCTGGAATTCCTGTAGAATCAATATAATATAAGTTACCTTTCTGTGTAGAACCTTCTACTTTTTCCTTAAAATAGTGTCTTAAAATAGTGTCTGATTTTAATAATAAACTTGAACCATAATAGATACTATCTTCATCTTTAGTAATTACACCTTTATTGTTCTCTAACTTTGTCAAATCCTCTGTCGTCAATTCAGGTAATGTAGGTAAAGCAGGTGTTCCCTCCACAGATTCATCCGCAAAGTATGCACTTGCGTAATCACCAAAATCACTCATCGTTTCTACAAGTGCAATCTCATTTTGGAACTCGTCTTTGTTTTTAGAAATATAATCAATATATTTCTGGACTTTATAAGTATGTTCTAACCCTTTTCGACCATCAGCTAAAATTATCTGAGCTGTAATCTCTGTATCCATGTCTTTTACTGGAACAGTACACTTGAATACATAATAGTCATTACCATCTACAGTCGAAATTTCCGCATCTGCAACAGGAACCTTTAAAGCTTCCTTTCCATTTAAAGCAAAGCTCATATATGCGTTAGCTTCCGGAGCAAGTACTTCATCACCTAACAACATATGGAAGTTCACTCCAACATTACCTTCTAAGCTTAAAGTATATCCTGCAACTTCTGTTCTAATACCATCTTCTGATGCCGGAATATCAAATACTAATTCTGGTCCGATTTCACTCATTGGAATCGCTTTATAAGTAATCTGCGAACCGGCAGATTCGTATAATAATCCAATAGAACCATCTGCTAATTCTGCAATAGATGAATATGCATAATTATCTGTTGTAGAACTTGGATCATTATCATAAGTAGCTACCAATGTCATTGGCATTCCTTCTGCATCCATATCTACTGTAAATACATAAAACTTACCATCTTGACGTGCAGTTGTTGATGCTGCTGTAGAATATATAATTACCGGTTTACCATCAATTGTTTTTGAATAACGAATAGCCGAAACCTGATTATTGTTTCTTCTTGCGATATTCTCCATGGTTACTATAGATCCTGCTACCCACTGACCATCTACATATTTATGATCTGTGTACTGTAATGTAATTGTTCCACTACGATAGAAATGACGTACTGTAGTAGCATCTAACTGTACCAAACAGCTTTCACTTGACCAGTTTGCAGATGTAGTCGCATCCTGTGAACGTTTCCAAGTAGTTCCACCATCTTCTGAATAAATGAAACTTGCTATCTGATTACCAAAAGTATAAGCAGGTAACATTACGATACCCTCTTCTGTACCATTATCAATCCAAAGTCCTGCTCCCGGTCCTACTCCATAGAAAATATCCGGATTAGAGTCTTTTCTAATCTGAGGATTTAAGATCATTGGTTCTGACCAAGTCTCACCTTTATCCTCAGAAGTAATCAAATAGAGGTAAGTTGCACAACGTACATGTAAAAGTGAATTATTGAAGAATACATTCTGCTGCACTCTCTTGCTCGCATCACCAAGCTGTACACAATACATTGGTTCTTTTTCTGCTGTATACAGATAGAAATAAGAATCCATGTAGAAGGATGGAATTCTGCTATATTCACCTTCTCCTAATACTTCGTAAACAGGAGCAAGTTTCTTAGCACCTTCTACTACATAATCTCCTACATAATAAGCATAGTTTGTATCTGTCTGTGCATCCGGACTATTTGAAAGATATAATACCAAACGTTTTGCACCTTCTATCTCTACATAACCAGATGCTGCATGTGGTGCGTTCGGTGCTGTATTAATCGCAACTCCACCTGGATACAAGTCTACCATCATATAAATCTTATCATTTGCATCTCTTACCATTACCGGGTCAATAAAACATGCTCCATAAGTATGTTTTGCATTGGTACTGTCATTAAAGAATGCAGGAAGTGAATAGCTCCATGTTTTACCATTGTCTTCAGATTTACTTACCATAATATCGATAGAACAAGCATCACCGGCATGATTCCAACGAGCATCTGCTGCTGCGATGATAGTTCCGTCACTTAAAGTAATCAGAGCTGGAATACGGAAATTAGCACTTCCGCCTGTTCCTGCTGCCAAAGGCTGTCCTTCTGTTGTACCAGATGGCGCACCTGCTGCCATCTCAGTTGCAGTTGGTTCTACATATGCCGGTCTAAGTACAAGATTCGCAATCGCATTTGTCAAATTCTTATGTGCTGCATTGATTTCGGTCTGTCTTGTAGCTTTTTCTGCCCATTCCTTAGCGTCTGCTAATGCGGCTACATATGCTCTCCATCCGCTTACCAAATAGTTCTCTTCTTTATAGGTATTTTCTGCATAAGTAATATCTTCATTTAATGCATCTGTACTCATTGGAAGAGACTCAATCTGATAATTGATACCATCAAGTATAATCGTTGCATTTCCAAGTTTTGCACTTGTTATTTCAACACCTACACGATAGAAATACCATGCATTATCATTACCACTATAACCGGCAGCATTATTATTTCCGCCACCATAGTTATTAATATAGTATGTGCCATTTGAAACTGCAAAACCTCCTGCTGCACGTTTTGTAATCTTAAGTACCTCTGGTGTATCTGTTAAAATTATAGAATTTCCCGAAAAATTAATATATTTTCCATTAATATCCTGTAAGGTATAACCATCACCTTCAGACTTAACATTCCAAATATACGCACTATAATCTCCCTGTGAATAGTTTGCCGCTAACATAGCAAGACCTCTCGGAGATGTCGAACTACTTGCACTATTAATAATTATATGACTATTATTTCCTAATAAATAATATCCCTCTTCAATATCCTGTGCTCTTTCATATGGTGCACCTGTCTGATCCACTAAGTTAATTACGTTATCCGGATCTTCTTCCCCTTGTAAATATGTACCAGGAATATAGATTGTCTCATCATCTCTTATGATAACCGATCTATTTTCATTCTTTACTGTTATATTATAAGTAATACCATTCACTGTAACAGATGTCACACCTTCTGCTACTGCAGTAAAAGTAATCTGCACCTGTGATTCATTATTAACAATCTGAGCTGAATACTCATAATTTTCTTTATCCACTACCGGATTAAGAACATAATACTTACCATCTGCAGCCTTTGCAGCGATTAAATATTGCTGACCACTTACAATCTGATCTCCTGTAAGCTTCTGATATCCCTTAATCTCTGAATCTGCTGGTGCATTTTCAGATGGTATAAATAAATCAAAATGTGTACATTTATTTTGTGAGCTATCTAAACTACCTTGTCTATCAAAATGCAGATTACCTCCATTTGTACCTTGAACTTTATGGAAATACAAATAACTGCTATTCTGATTGAATGTAAACATATTCAAAGTCGTATCAAAGCTAACTGTAACTGTCGATGTATTTTTATTACAAGGCTTACCTGCAGTAGCATTTGTATTATGACTTAAATAAATCGTATCAGCACCTTCACCATGTGAAATTGTGTAATTGCCATTAGAACCGTTAAATGTAAATAAACAATCTTCTAGTGATATCTCTTCACCGTCAAAGTTTGCCTTAGCAGTTGCTAACTTAGCCATACTACAATTTCCGCCAATTACTTTTCCTGTAACAATAGATGAATCCAAACCATTCAAATTTGAATTGTCTACTTCAGGGTTGCAATTCTGTGTATAAGTAACGGTTTCTCCTACACGAAGTTTTGTATTAACCTGCTGTAGTGCATACATCTCAATATTCGATGCTGTTACCTGTCCACCATTAAATGTGAATGCTACTAATCTAAAATCTGTAGCTTTTACAGGAGTAGCAAGTACTGTTTCAACACCAGTTTTACTATTGTCACCAAATGTTCCTGTTGCTGCAAGTGTAAAGTCTGCATCTGTTGGTGCTCCTGTTTCTACGTTAGCAGTATATAACGCCCACTGCTGCATATGGTTATTTGTATTGTCTGTACGTGAACGGTAACTAAATTTACCCAAATTCACCGCTTCTGCAAATTCTCCACCAATCCAAACTCTATCTGATGAAATCTCAGAAAATGCAGGGATTTCACTTACCTGTTGGTTGGTAAAACTTCCAACAAGTTTGTTACCTGTTTCTGCGGTACTATAATTCGTATGCCACCAATTAGTAGTAACGCCATTGAATGCAAAAGCAGGACCACCATCATTCGGATAAGTTGTTCCATTGTTCCATGTGTTTGCCACAGGATTAACCACTTCAACTTTTTCATATTCTGCTGTAGTGACTTCTGCCGCTACATTCATTGTTGGTGTTAATAAACCTAACACCATAAAAAGACTAAGCATAAAACTGATTATTCTTTTTCTCATTGTGTCTCCTTCCCAATTTATATAATTATCTTTCTAGTGGGTATAACCCTCCTATTTTCAATACTAACACAATATCCTTATATTGTGAAGAAAAATTAGACAACTATTTATAATAGTCTTTAACATTTTTTAATGTTCACACATCAACAAAACAAAGACTATCTGCAAAAACAAGGGCTATTACAAAACGAACATTTATCACATCAAGTGATTCGTTTCGCAATAGCCCTTGTTTGATTTAAACTAATTTACACTATTATTTAATTGGTAGTTTCTACAATATAATTCTGTGCTGCCTGATAATATAAATACATCGCATGCATTACATTTTTAAGTTTTTCATCTACCCCATCTCTAGTCAATGCAATATACGCGTAACTAAGTGGACTATAAGAAATCGTAATACTTTCGTCTTCTGTTATCTTAACAGTTGTCTCGATCTTTGTACCAAGTAAATCTGCTGAAATACCTTCCAACTCGATGTAATATAAGTTACCTTTCGGTGTAGATCCTTCTACTGCTTGTTTAAAATAGTGTCTTATAATCGTGTTTGATCTTAATAATAAACTTGAACCATAATAGATACTATTTTCGCCTTCAGGAACTACTGCTTTCTGTCCCTCTAAAACTGTCATATCATCATCTGTCAATTCTGTCAATTGTGGTAATTCCGGTGTTTCACCTGTTGTTTCATCTGCAAAATATGTAGCTGCATAATCACCAAAATCACTCATTTTAGTTACAAGTTCAATCACTTTCTGATAATCTTCCTGATTTTCTGTAATATAATCTATATAATTCTGAACTTTATAGGTATGTACAAAACCTTTTCTACCATCAGTTAAAATTACCTGTGCTGTAACTGTTGTATCCATATCTTTTACAGGAACCGGACATTTGAATACATAGTATGTAATATCATCTTCTGTTACTTTCTCTGCTTCTGATACAGGCACATTCAAACTTGTATTTCCTACTGTAAACTTCACATATGCTCCATTCTCATCGGTAGCATCATCAATTACTTCCTGTCCAAACAACATATGGAATTTAAGACCAATAGTACCTTCCAAAATTAAGTTATATCCTGCAACTTCACTTCTAACACCCTCTTCTGATGCTGGAATATCAAATCTTACATCAGGTGCTAATTCACTCATTGGAATTGTCTTATAAGTAATCTTGCATGCATTCGCCGTATCATCATATTCATATAATAATCCGATAGAGCCATCTTTTAATTCTGCAATACTAGAATATGCATAAACGTCTGTTTCACTGCTAGGATCATTATCATAAGTAGCTACTAAAGTCATTGGTTTACCATCTGCTTCCATATCTACTGTAAAGACATAAATCTTACCATTTTTACGATCATATGGACCACCTGTAGTCGCTGTCGAGAATATAATTACCGGTTTTCCATTTATTGTTTTTGAATAACGAATCGCAGAAACCTGATTATTATTCTTTCTTGCTACATCATTCATGGTTACAACACTTCCTGCTACCCACTCACCATCTACGAAAGTATGGTCTGTATACTGCAAGGTAGAAGTTCCACTACGGAAGAAATGACGTACTGTAGTATCATCAATTTGTACCAGACAGCTTTCACTTGACCAAGAAGATGTTGTCGCATTCTGAGAACGTTTCCAAGTAACTCCACCATCTGCTGAATAAACGAAACTTGCTATCTGGTTGCTATAACTGTAAGCAGGCATCATAACGATACCGTGTTCTGTACCATCATCAATCCAAAGTCCTGCTCCAGGTCCTACTCCATAGAAAATATCAAGATTAGACTCTTTTCTAATCTGAGAGTTTAATAACATTGGTGCTGACCAAGTCTCTCCTTTATCTTCTGATGTTACTAAATAAAGATAAGTCGCAGCACGTACGTGTAAAAGTGAATTATGGAAGAATACATTCTGCTGTACTTTCTTAGTATTATCTCCAAGCTGTAAACAATACATTGGCTCTTTTTCTGCTGTGTACAAATAGAAGTATGGGTCCATATAGAAAGATGCTTCCGTACTGTAGTCATTCTCTCCAAGCACTTCGTAAACAGGTGCCAATTCCACGTCTCCATCTTTTACATAATCACCTACATAATATGAATAATTTGTATCATTCTGTTTTGATGGAGTATCTGAAGTATATAATACCAAACGTTTTTCACCTAAAATATCTACAAATCCTGATGCAGCATGAGGTGTTGCCGGTGCTGAGTTAATCGCGATACCGCCTGGATATAAGTCCACTAATAAATAAATCTTATCATTCTTATCTCTTACCATTAATGGGTCAATAAAACATGCACCATAGTCTGCCGCCTGATTTGTACTGTCATTAAAGAATATTGGAAGTGTATAATTCCAAGTCTTTCCACCATCCGTAGATTTACTCATTATAATATCAATGGATTTTGCATCTCTTGACCAATTCCAACGAGCATCTGACGCTGCTACAATAGTTCCGTCACTTAAAGTAATCAATGCCGGAATACGGAAGTTATTGCTTCCTGCTGTTCCGTCTGCAAAAGGCTGATTCTGTGTTGTTCCGGTTGGTGCACCCGCTGCCATCTCTTTCTCAGCAGTTACCGCATCATCATATACAAGCTTAGGAATAAGAGCCGCAATTGCATTTGCTAATTTTACGCGTGCTGCTTCGATTTCAGGCTGAGTTGCTGTTGCTTCATTAGCCGCCCATTCCTTAGCTTCTTCTAAAGCAGCTGCGTATACCAACCACTCTCTTACCAAGTAATTTTCTGCTACATATGTACTTTCTGCATTGGCAATATCTGTACGTAATTCGGCCGCACTTGTTGGTGCTGATTCAATATGATAATTAATGCCATCTATTGTAATCGTTGCAGTTCCGTCTCCAAGACTAGTTACTTCAACACCTTCATTACCACGATAGAAGTACCATGCATTATTATTACTATTCCATCCAGCAGCATTACTATTACCTTCATCGAAGTTATTAATATAGTGACTGCCATAAGAAACACCAAAACTTCCGCCATCACGTTTCACTATATTAAGTACCTGTGCAGTATCGCTTAAAACCACACTACACTGATTTCCATTCTGTTCTGTGAAATTAATGTATTTGCCATTAGCATCCTGTATGGTATAGCCATTACCTGATGCAGTAACTTTCCAAGCATATTTTTCATAGTCACCCTGTGTATAATTTGCTGACTGCATCGCAAGACCCTTAGGTGATGTAGAACTGCTTGCACTATTAATAATCATGTGACTAGTAGAACCTATCAGATATGTTCCTTCTGTAATATCCGATACAGTTGTATATGGTGCTATAGCCTCTTTTACTTCTACACGGATATCTCCCTCAGTTTCTACTTCATTTTGTAAAGTACCCACAATTAAAGTACTTTCACCATTTCTTAATGTGATAGTTTTATCTTTATTTTTTACAACAATATTGTAAGTAATATCACCAATCTTAACAGATGTCTCACCTTCTTTTATAGCTGTAAAGGTAATCTCACTATCTGTTGCTTTATATTCTTCTGCAATCATTGTATTTGTTAATTTAGCAACATGTTTATAACTTGTTGCTTCTGTATCTGCAATGATTGGATACAAAAAGTAATACGCCGACTCATCTGTATTTGTATTAACAATCAAATACTGTCCACCATTTTCAATATCCTCTTTAGACGTAACTTTTACATATCCTCTAATCTTTGAATCTTCCGGTGCTGTGCTTGAAGGTTTATACAGCTCAAAAGCAGTATTTCTTCCAGCCGTCGAACTATTTTGGTTAAAAGTGTAACCACTGTCTCTATGAAAATATAAGTATCCACTACGAGTATTAGGCGTTGCATTATCAAACAATGTAAAGAAATCCTTACCCTCTATACTCACCTCGCTCACCGCGATTTGATTATTTGGGATTTGAGTAGTAGGTACTCTCTTATCTGTTACTCTGTGATTTAGATAAACCATTTCCCCATTTTCTGTTTTCGCAGAGATAGTATAGCGCCTATTCTCAATATTAACATTACTATCAAATGTAAATGTAAATAAGCAATCGCTAACTTTTTTCAATCCTTCTACATTAAAATTGCCTTGTGATGAAGCAAGCTGTACCGCCGGTTGTACTGGTGCTTCATGTGTAATAACCTTTGCTACATAATCCGATTTATTCTCACTTACTATCGGACGAAGAATATAATAATTATTATCCTGAGCCTTTGCTGCGATTAAATATGACTGTCCACTTACAATCTCATCTAATCCGCTAATTTTACGATAACCTTTTATTTCTGAATCTGCTGATTCATCCGGTGTAAATAAATCAAAGGAAGTATTTGTTTTATCAGTGTCACTACTACGATTAGTATTTCTGTTAAAATGTAATTTAGTAGAATCATTTTTATGGAAATATAAGTAACCATTCGTGTTGCCACCGTATTTATTATTAAATGTAAACATACCATTGTCTATTCCAACAAGAACAACTAAATTACTACCACTACTTACACAAGGTCTTGTAGCAGGATCTGATCCTGTAGTACTCGCGCCTGATGCAAAATAAATCACAGTACCATCTTCTTTAGTATGTGAAATCGTATATCCATCATTAGAACTATTAAATGTAAACAGACAGTCTGTCAGTTCTATCTCTTCACCACTAAAGTTTGCTACACCTGTTGCCAATTTAGCGGTACTGTATGGATACTCAATTCGTTCTCCTGCAACCACTTCACATGTAACAATACTATTTAAATCTCCCGGATTAGGAGCACTTACTTCAACTCCTCCATCCTGCTTATAGGTAACAGTTTGTCCCACTCGAAGTCTTACATTCTCTGTATTTACCTCTGATACAGAATACATCTCAAGCTTAGATGCTGTAACCTGTCCACCATTAAATGAAAAAGCTACTAATCTAAAGTGAGTTGCAGTTACAGGAGTCGTAAGTACTACTTCCTGCTCTGCACTACTAGTAAAAGTACCTGTTTGTGCAAGCGAAAAGTCTGTATCTTTCGGTTCATCTGTCGTTACATTTGCTGTATATAACGCCCACTGCTGAATCCAGTTAGTGGTAGTATTTGTACGTGAACGGTATATAAATTTACCCAATTCTACAGGATTATCAAATTCTCCACCAATCCAAGCTCTAGTTGAAACAATTTCAGCAAAAGCCGGAATCTCATTTACCTGTCCGTTTGTCAAACTAGTAACAACAATATTCGTCTTTCCATTTTCTGTAGAGGTGCTACCATAATTGGTATGCCACCAGTTTCCAGTATTACCATTAAACGCATAATCAGGACCTCCATCCGTTCCCGAATTATGCCACGAGTTTGCTACTGGATTTTCTACAGCAACTTTCGTGTATTTCACTGCGGCAGTTTCTGCCGCTACATTCACTGCTGGTGTTATTAAACCTAACACCATAAAAAGACTAAGCATAAAACTGATTATTCTTTTTTTCATTTTGTCTCCTTCCTTAATTAAAATAATTATTTGCGAAAAGGGTAACCCCCCCATTTTTCCTTATTATACCACACTTTATCTATTATTAAAAGTTTTTTTCACCTCAATGACTGCACCAAATGAATTTGTAAAAGATTAACAAAAATGCAACCAACAGATGGAACAATTTTCTACTTTTCAAACATGTTTGCTTAGCATATAATATAAGTGAGAAGAAATTCTCCTTCATCAATGATGAGTCCTGTGACGGTTCTGACAGGACGGTAAAATAAAAACTGACCGAGCGATGAAGATTCTAAGCGAGAGGATAACTCCTCTCGTTTTTTTGTACTAAGGAGGATTTATGTATTTATCAGAAAATGACTCACAAATCTTAAAACTTACGGATGTGTTTTATAATACATATCCAAATCCGCCATATAAAGAAATTTTAAAAAAACAACAACGTGCATATAATTGTATATTATTTCAAACACATTATGATTACTATATATGTGTGCCGTACAGAACAGAAATAACGCATAAATATGCATATAAATTTTCTCCCTTGAAATATTTTCATGCAGAATTAGGACTATAGGTTGTTGTTATTTCCGTAACACTACAACATAAAATAACAGATTAAAAACCTCCTGCTTGATATGCCCGTGCAATTACATAAGATGGCTCATAAAATGCACTTGCATTATAGTTATCAATTACATCACAGATTTCGTTATTATAAATACGAATAATTCCATCAACATAATCTTCTTTCGAAGTCATCGTATCTATAATTAATCTTTGATACACCTCACCCATTTCAAGCGGAGTAGGGATAATAGTAGCCAAAGTTCTATCCACATCTGTTATATCATAATCTCCATTCTGCAAATTATATTCAGTTATCCAATCCGTTTCCACCTTTAATGGATTTTCACAATGAAGAACATTCGCACAACTAATCAAATGATAAAGTTCGTTTCTACCAATCGTGTTTACAACATATTTATTTTTCTGATGAATATGTCTTGCAACACGTTCTATCATATAGCACATAAAATACAAGTCATTCACTAGGATTTCTTCTTCTGGAAAATACTTGTTTTTCATAGTATGTCACTCCCTTCAAAAGTTAATGTTTTTAACGCTTCTTCTGTACAAAAAACAATCTGGTGCGTTGGATAACTAAACTTTACCAAGCCCCAAAATACTTCTCTTGAAATCTTTCCTTCAATAAAACCTTCTACATAATTCCAAATTTGATCATCTGCCATTGGACCTTCTACAATATCAAAATCATGGTCAATCCCTTGTCTACAGGCGACAACAAAATCTATCCATTCATCGGACATTTCTTCAAAACTACATATATTTAAAGTTGGACATGCTTTATAGGTATATCTATTTACTACAGTGTTCCCTTTTCTAGTTATTGCCCATCTTTTTGCCTGTTTTTCAATATTTGTACAATAAAATCCATATCCAAAATCTTTATAAAATCCATTTTGAAGAATACGAAGCTTTGATACTTCTACATTACTTCCATGATAAATTATATTTTCCATCTTATAACTCCCACTCACTTTTCTACAGATACTTAAGAAAATTTAGTTTCTATAGTGCATTAGATGCATTATCATAATGTTCGTTACTACTTAATACTACAACTATTCCTAATTAATATTATATATTGTAAAAACTAGCAAAACAACACTTTTTACATTGATATGGTCACACTCCCCCAATATTATGGACAAGAAACATTACATTTTTTCAGAAGGATGGCGTCGGTAATTTTTTGACCTCTGCGAAAATGCTATAATCTTATTCAAGTTTGTGCGCTGAAATGCAGAATCTTCTATACGGCTCTATAACTTATATTCCAAATTTGACTAAGTAATAAGATAACAGATTGAGCAAACCAACTCCACCTTTTTATCCTATTTTCAAATAATTCTTTGCTGATTATGAAATTCACTACATTCATTCCACTTCTTTTATACCAACCAAGCCTTGAATTTGCGACACTCTGCACACAAAACTACAGGACTTGGAAAATCCAAGTCCTGCACATCACATCTTATTTAATATTATATCCTATACCTGCTCATGAAGAGATTTTACGCATTCCAATGACAATCCAATCTTTTCCGCTATCATTTCATCTGATAAAAGTCCAAGTAAATTACGAGCATTCTCTAACTTGTTTTGCTCAATTCCTTCTTGTCTGCCAACTTCTCTGCCTTCCTGTCTGCTATCTTCCATTAAATCTTTTATTGCCTTACACACGTCTTTCTTCCCATCCTTTCCTTCATATTCTTTTATTCCAACAAGTTCTTTTGAATTTGTATACATTCTCACAATATCAAAAGCATCCTCATCCATTTCCTGATAATACGGTTCCATACTTACTAACTCATATAGCTTCTCTTTATTCTCCGAATACCGTATAAAATCAAACACATACTTCACATCTGTCTGAAACATACTGGTATCTTCTAATCTGCGAATATCTATTAAGTTTATTGGAAAATCCGCTACTTTACAGCTTAATTCCTCCGGAATGTCAGTAAAATCAATCATATCGTGCAAAGACATCGGTCCTTCCCACGGTTCTTTACCCGAATAAATCATAAACGTAATCACCGGATATAGTTTACTGTCTTTCTTAAATCCATACAAATATTCCCCTGACGTCAATCCACTTGGATTATTCTGTACTTCTTTTTTTATTTTTGATGCCTGTTTCTCATACTGATTTACTTCGTAATGTAAATTCCGTAGCGGAAAACTATAGTCGATTGTCTCCTGACTCTCAATCCCTATCAGTGCAAAATTTACTCCAAATGCTGTCCTTCGAAGCAAATCCCTCGCCTTACCTTTTACTACCGTTTCCACCTCTTGCAAATCGGTGTCTTTTACAAACTGCTTACCATTACAACCTACACCATTGATTACATCGGCATACCGGTGATTGTCCTCAAAAAACGACTTCCACCCTACATCTTTTTTCATATGCATCCCTTCCGTGACTGCATAAAACAAAAAGTCTATAAGAATTATACGAAAAAAACACTTAACAAACAACTGTCACTTTTTCTTATTTTTACTTTTTTTCTAAATATGTTTTTGTTCACACATTCTCCATTCGCAACTATGACTTCGTCACTTTTCTCTAATGTACGAACTGTAACTTAAACTTCTGAAATAACTCCCCGATTAAATATTGGGAATGAATTTTTGAAACCGAAACTTTTAAAATTTCGGCATTAGATAAACTGATATTACTCGTATATACTTATAAACGATTTGATCTATGTATCGTTTGTTAATGGCTTAATTTTAGCACGACAATACTTTGATTTCAAGATAATATTCGTTCCAAAATTCTAATAAAAACCTTATAAAAGACTACAGGACTTGGGAAATCCAAGTCCTGCACATTACATCTTATTTAATGATATATCCTATACCTGCTCATAAAGAGATTTTACGCATTCCAATGACAATCCAATCTTTTCTGCTATCATTTCATCTGATAAAAGTCCAAGTAAATTACGAGCATTCTCTAACTTAGTTTGTTCGATTCCTTCCTGTCTGCCTTCCTGCCTGCCCACTTCTCTGCCTTCCTGTCTGCTATCTTCCATTAAATCTTTTATTGCCTTACACACGTCTTTCTTCCCATCCTCTTAATTTTAGTTGTCCATTGTGATTCTATTACAATTTTTCCCAGTTGTAAACCATTGCTTACAACTTTTCTCCTTACAATATGCAGTTTTCTTAGCTACACCTACCAAAAGAAGCGTTCATCTCACCACGACTTTAACAAGTCACAGTGAGAAGAACGCCTCTTTCTAATCATTTTACATTATGCAATAACTAGCACAGACCTAAGTTTTAGATGTCTGTTTAAAATTAATTATTTGCTTCCACATATTCCTGTGCTGCCTCGTAATACAGATACATTGCATGCATTACACTCTTAAGCTCTTCGTCAATACCTTCACGACTAAGTGCGATATATGCGTAACTAAGTGGATTATAAGTTATCTCCATGTCGCCCACTTTGGTTACAAGCATCTCACCAAGTTTATGTGCTGGAATTCCTGTAGAATCAATATAATATAAGTTACCTTTCTGTGTAGAACCCTCTACTTTTTCTTTAAAATAGTGTCTTAAAATAGTATCTGATTTTAATAATAAACTTGAACCATAATAGATACTATCTTCATCTTTAGTAATTACACCTTTATTGTTCTCTAACTTTGTCAAATCCTCTGTTGTCAATTCAGGTAATGTAGGTAAAGCAGGTGTTCCCTCCGTAGCTTCATCCGCAAAGTATGCACTTGCGTAATCACCAAAATCACTCATTGTCTCTACGAGTGCAGACAACTTTTCAACTTCTTGTTCAGATTCTGCAAAATCTCCAGGATTTTCTAAAATATCCTCTATATAGTTTTTAACTTTATAAGTATATTCAGAACCTTTTCGCTCATCAGATAAGATAATTTGAGCTGTAATCTCTGTATCCATGTCTTTTACAGGAACAGTACATTTGAATACATAGTAGCCGGTTTCATCGTCAATTGTTGCATCTTTAACCGGAATCTTCACATATTCCTTACCATCCTCACGTTCTAAGGTAAAGTTCATATATGCTCCATCATCTGCAAGCACGCCTTCACCTAACTGCATGTGGAAGTTCACACCGATGTTACCTTCTAAGCTCAAAGTGTATCCTTTTAATTCAGCTTCAATCTGCTCTTCCTTTAATGTTGTTGCTGTGATTTCAATCTTGTCAAGCTGCGGTGCCTTGCTTGCTCCACCCTGGAAGGTTAATACGCCAGCTCCGGCTTTTGTAACCTCAAAAGTAAATGTTACAGTATGTGTACTCTGTGCTTGGTCACCTGCTCCGGCTGGTACTTCTCCTGCTACAATCTTATCCTCTGCTTCTGAACAAATGAAACTATTGTTTTGATCACCACTTCTATAGGTAACCACCGCTGTATAAGTACCTGCTTTTGGTGCATTGTAGTAAAGAAGCACGCGGTCATTACCATTTAAGCAGTTTAAGAATTTACCATTGCTTGCCCAAGTAGCTTCTGTAATCTGTAATGGCCAGTTATTGTCACCTTCTGTATTGTTGTGCTGTTCCAAATATTCCATTTCAAGTGTTGCACTTGCATTTACTTCTGTTGGGAAAGTAAATGGATTTTCTACAGAATATACAAATGGTTTTTCTCTGTATGTTACTTCGATTGTAATATCAGCATTTACATTTTCTACTGTATATGTAGTAACCGCACCAACAGATGTTCCGTTTACACGTACATCGTCAATTAAGAATCCCTCATTTGGAGTAATTGTAAATGTCGCTGTTCCATTTTCGCTTACAGTATCAGGACCTTCAATTGTACCATTTTCTCCTGCATTCTTTGTCACATCATATTCATATGGGTTTAATGCTGTTGCTGTGATTTCAATCTTATCAATCTGTGGTGCTTTACTTGCTCCACCCTTGAATGTTAATACACCTGCTCCCTGTTTCGTAACTTGGAAGGTAAATGTTACAGTATGTGTATCCCGAGCTTCATCGTCAGCTCCTGCAGGTATTTCGCCCTGTGTAATCTTGCCATCTGCTTCTGAACAAATCAGGCTGTTATTAGCATCACCACTTCTGTAAGTAAGCACTGCTGTATATGTACCTGTTCTTGGTGCATTATAGTAAAGAATTACACTATCATTACCATTTAAGCAGTTTAAGAATTTACCATTGCTTGCCCAAGCAGCTTCTGTTACCTGTAATGGCCAGTCGTTATCACCTTCTGTATTGTTGTGCTGTTCCAAATATTCCATTTCTAATACTTTGCTTTCGCCAATATTTGGGAACTGGAATCTGTCATCTGCATTATAAATATCTGTAGCTACATTTCTTATAACGAGAGCCTCTTTTGCTTCTTCTAAAGCATCATATGTACTCTGTAATACAACATTAGACACATTGCCTGCTGCAATTTTATCTTCTGCATCTGCAATTTTTGCCTGTAATGTGCTCCAGCTTTCTTTTGTATAAAGACCTTCGCTTGGAGCTAATGCCTGACAATCAGCAATCAACTCTTCTAAATCTTCCGCTGTAAATGCTTCTTTGTCATTAATTCTAATTTTTGCTTTACTATTAAATCCTAAAATCAGATTTTCTGTATCTGTTGTTAATCCAACAATGAAATACTGTTCTCCTGTCGCATTCGTATTTCTACGTGTTCTAACAGGTGCATATTTTACTGTTTCACCCTCTGCAAATACAACTTCTGTAATACACTCTGTATCGTAGTCATCCTGAATCGCAGTTCCCGGGTCTGGTGAAAGAAGTACGGTTGCAGTTCCTGTCGAACCACCTGTACGAATTAATTTTACTAAAATTTCTTCGTCTTCATTCATTACATACTCAGCTTCTTCAAGACCAACCATACCAAGACCGCCATTGTTAATCACATAGGCACCGTCGATTCCAATTACGCCTGTTGCTGTCAGAGTAAGTGTATGTGTGCCTGGAGTCAAATCTCCGGATTCAAAAATAACTTCTCCCAACATACGTGTAGAATTATGGGTATTGATAGAACCTACTGATTGTCCATCGATGCTGATATTTGCTGTACCATGAGCTGGGTCTTTTGTACCCACCAGATAAATCTTGCTTCCTGTAAATGTAACTGTAAAGCTAGCACCCGAATTACACCATTTACTTGTCTGATTAATCGTGAACTGGCTTCCTGACTCATTATTCCATCCTCCATTGAAAGTAAATGCACTGTCTCGTTCATCGATTACAAGCATTCCATCTGGTGCTGCTCCTGCAAGCTCAAAGTCTTCGCTCGCTTTATAAATACCAACTTCTGCAATCATCGGAACAGTTCCTTTCGCAACTGCTAATGAATTGCTAGATGTATATACATTGGTATCGTTGGTTGATACTGTGATCTTTACATACTGTGCTTTTACAGGTGCTGTTCTGCAAAGTCTCTTTGCTCCAATAGTAGTACCTTCCTGCATAGTTTCCCAATCAGTACCATTCATACTGTATTCAACCTTGAAAGAAGTAATTCTCTGTCCAAATTCAATGGATTCTTCAATAGAAACCACATCAAATGTTTTTGCACTACCAAGGTCAAGTTCTAAAGAACCTGTATGAGTATTATCATTTACAGTCCAATATGTAGCATCATTTCCATCAAGCACATTTGCTGGACCATATTCACTCTCGTCTCCGCGAACTTCTGATGCTGTAATGGTTGCATTTTTTGCCATATTTACAATAAATGTATCACGTATCGCATCACCGAATTCTTCTACTCTGTCAAGAATTGCCTGCTCTACCTGTCCTTTATTGTTTGGAGGTATATTCAGTAACATTACTGCATTATATCCTACCGATTCGAAATATCTGTTAGCAAGATCTTTCATTGATATCGGAGTCTTTTTGGTTGTTCCCCAGAACCATCCGCTTGTGATTTTAGAATCTGCTTCAGGTACTGTCCAGAGATTACCATTTGAATATCCGGCATAAGTACCATGAGCACCGGCTCTGTTACTATCAATAGTATTGTTTGTTTTATTTGCGATTGATTTTGACCAAGTCTGTTCGTTTGAGTAACCTTCTTCGTTACCGATCCATCGTACACCGGTATATGCTTCTGCACCAAAAAGCATACAGTCTGCATCATAACCAGCCGCTTTACCCTCATGTTTCTGAATTGTAGTGAACCAACGCTGGAAATCATAATCCTGTGCATTAGCACCGCTACCTTTCGCACCATCCATCCATACTTCGTTGAAATGGCCATTATTACCGTATTTTGGACTACCTAAAATTTCTTCCAACTGATTGTTGTAGAAATCATTGTAATCTAATACGTCATTTTCTTTTGATGTTCCGTTTCCGTTTGCATCTTTATAACCGTAGCTTGGTTCATGAATATCCCATGGAGACAGATATAAGCCCATGTCCATGTCATACTTTGTACAAGCTGCTGAAATTTCCCAAAGAACGTCTCCGCCCTTATCGTCGTAATTCTTTGTCGCATATGATGTAGATTCTACATCATATGTTGTATATGCACTATTCCAGATACAGAATCCGTCATGATGTTTTGCAGTTACAATGAGTTTTTTAAATCCAGCATCTTTTAACGTCTTAACCATTGTTTCCGCGTCAAAATTATCTGTCAATGTAAAAATTTCATCCGGTGCACTGTTTCCGTAATGTTCACCCCATTCAATTTCATTGAATGTATTTGGTCCAAAATGACAGAATGCTACAAGTTCCTGTTTCTGATACTCATACTGATTAGCATCAGGAATAACAGCATCTTTGGCAGGGGCTGTTACATTCATAATATAACCCGTAACAGAGATATTCTTTGCTGCTACATATTTTTCACCGTTAAATTCATATGCATCTTTAGCGGTTATACGAATATGTGTTGCTGCTACCGGTTTATCCAAAATAATAGTCTGTCTGTCGGCAGTCTGTGCTAATTCACCGCTTTTTACAACTCTAAAATCAGAATCCTTTGGAGTTGCTGTCGGTTCTGCTAAATTCGCAACTGAAATCTCATAATCACTAATTAATCCGCTTTCACCGATACCGGTATATACAACAGAAGTTACATACCATTTTTCACCAAATCCTGTCTGAATCCAAATCGGATTTTCTGCTGATACCTGTGCATCTGAATGCCAGTAGTGGTCTTCTGTGTCAAATGCCCATGCTGCAAGACCATCTGCTTCCCTCTGTGAGTTAGCTGTTGCATTTTCAGCAAGAGTTGCAGAACTAATTGCATTAAGCTCTACCAGGTTGCTTAATGCAGTATTAAGTACTTCAAGTGCTTCATCCGCCTCACTCTGAATTAATTTTTCATCTGCATAAAGAGCTTCTGCTACTTCCAAAGCATCTGTTAATTCCTGATAAGATTCTTTCGTATATCTCTCTCCATCTACTGCTTTTGCTTCATCAATAGCAGCTTTTAATGCTGCTTTATCTGCTGTTGGATATTCATCATAACCAAAGATAGAGATATTTTTTGCTGCAACATGACCGTCACCTTTTCCACCATCCGTTGAATCATATGCATCTGTGACTGTAATGCGAATATGTGTTGCCGCAACTGGTCTACTCAGGTTAATTGTCTGTGCTGTTGTTACAAACTCCAATGTACCTTCTTTTACAACCTCAAAATCAGTATCCGCAGGGGCTGCTTCCGGATCATCCAAATCCGCAACTAAAACCTGATAATTATGAATGATTCCATCCTTAGAATCTCTTCCGGTATACTCAATTGAGCTTACATACCATTCTTGATCAAATCCTGTCTGAATCCAAATCGGATTTTCTGTAGTTGGTCTACCATGACCTTTTTCTGTTCCCACCTCATGGTCTGCCTTCTGATCCCACTGCTCATAACGTGAATGCCACCAATGACCTTCATCATCAAATGCCCATGCTGCTTTACCATCATTATCCCATGCAGCCGGCCACTGCTCTGAGTTAGCTTTTGCATTTTTAGCAAGAACTGTAGCATCAAATTCTTTTTTTGCTACTTCACTTACTACTGTTTCTTCGGCTTTTACCTGCACGGTTGGAAACTGAATCGATGTAACCACCATTGCAAGTGCTAAAATTGCCGCAAGAAGTTTTTTACTTCTCATACTTTGCTCCTTTCTTTGCAGGATGCACTTAGCATCCTTTTTTATTTTATCGCCATTCACTACACTTTATAATAGTAGCGATAGCTTTCTACCTCACTATGACATTAGCTAGCCATAGTGAGGAATAAAGCTCTTTACAGTTATTTTACATCATAAAATGATTCTTACAAACATAAATTTAAGATGCCTGTGTAAAAATTAATTATTTGTATTAACGCTAAGATATTCTAATGCTGCCTCATAATACAGATACATTGCACGCATTACACTCTTAAGGTTTTCGTCAATACCCTCCCGGCTGAGTGCGATATATGCGTAACTAAGTGGATTGTATGTAATCGTCATACCTTCTACCTCTGTTACAATCTCTTTACCGAGGTTATGTGCCGGAATTCCTTCCGATTCAACATAATATAAGTTACCCTTTTGTTTAGAGCCTTCTACTGCTTCTGTAAAATAGTGTCTTAAAATAGTGTTTGATTTTAATAATAAACTTGAACCATAATAAATACTATTTTCAGGAAGTGTAGCTTCATATTTTTCTAAGGTTTCTGATGTTACTTTTTCCATTTCCGGTGTTTCTGTCATGTCTTCGTCTGCAAAGTATGCGGTTGCGTAATCACCAAAATCGCTCATTGCTTCTACAAGTTCTTTCGTTGCTTCTACAACTTCAGGCGTTGCATCCGGTAAAGTTACTTCGCCACTGGTAATCTTATCTGCGTATTCCTGAACTGTATACTTGAATTCAGAACTTCTTCTGCCATCAGCTAAGATGATCTGAGCTGTAATCATTGTTTCCATATCCTTTACAGGAACTTCACATTTGAATACATAATAAGTAACATCTTCTACAGTCACAATTGCAGCATCTTTCACATTAATCTGTGTATTTACTCCACCAACATTGAAGTTCATGTATGCATTCTCATCTGCAAGCACGTCAGCCCCTAACTGCATATGGAAGTTCACACCGATATTGCCTTCTAAAGTCAATGTGTATCCTGCTACTGTTGCTTCAACAGCATCCGGGCTTGCTTTCTCAAGTCCTTCAACTGCTTCTTTAAGTTCTTCGATCATTGTGTCTACTTCTACCTGCTGCACATTTCTATCTGTTAACATAGCCTGTGCTGCTTTTAAAGCATCTGTAAATGTCTTAAAGCTTGTCTCTGTATAATCATCGCTAGCTATATCTTCTACTTTTGCAACTTCTGCTGCTAATTCATCGTAGTTAATAAGTCCATACGCATTTTCTACATCTGCAAGTTTGAATTTTGCCTGTTTGATATAACAAAGGTCTGCTGTTACTCCATAACCCTGAGTCTTTGAGTATTCTTCATCCCAATGTCCGTATGAATCCATAATAAGCGTACCGTCTTCCAATGAAACTAAGCCCGCATAACCGGTATCACCGGATTTTGCACTCTGTGCCCAGTCTTCTGCAATACGGATACGATAGTCACCCGGTTCCTGATTTATCAGGTCTTCATAGGTTCCAACCCATACGCCCCAATCGTCACAGGTCCAGTCACTACCACCGTCAAATTGGTTATTGCCATTCAAGTCGTATCGGATTTCACGGAATGTAATTACAAGTCTTCCACTAATCGGATCGTAAACCGCTTTGTGACGTTCACCTGCAAGAGAACCAGGAAGGTTCATTGGTTGACTCCATGTCTTACCTTCGTCATCTGAATAAATCAATGTAGCAAAGTTATTATGAGACTGAGTTCTTGCTAAACCAACAATTCTATTTCCATCCGGTGAACGGAACATACCGATTTCACACATCTGATATAAACTTTCGATACTGCTATGTTCTTCTAAATATCTTTCCGGTGTTGACCACTGTTCATTTCCGTTTTCATCAAAGGAAAGAATTGATTTAAAGTTTTGGAATGGAGACTGAAGGTGGTACACGCCCATCCATTCGTCGATATAATTTCCATTCTCATCCTTCAACTGAATTAAACTTGCCATCGCTACAACAGATGCATTGTTTCTTCCATCTGCTAACTGTGAATGCCAATGTTTATATTCTGTCCAAGTTTCACCATTATCATCTGAATAAGAAGTATTCCATCCATATGAATTGCCGGCACTATCTGTTCCCCAACCCGGACATGCTGTAATAAGCATAATACGTTCTGTTCCATCTGCCATGTTAAGAACATATATAGTTGGTGTTTCCTGAGAACCTGCCCATGATGCAGGAATATCTGTTTTCTTTGTCCAAGTTTCACCATTATCATCGCTAATCTTCATGATTAATGGACCTTTTCCATGTCCCTGTGGGAAAGCAGTAATCAGACGACCTGTGCTTGTACGAACCATATCCGGCTGTCCCAAATACTGATTTCTTCTGCCTTCTTCTGTGCTGGTATCCGGTTTTTCTACATCGCTCAAATATTTATCATCTAACATATAAACCGGTAATTCATTACTGATAATAAGATCTTTTATAACAGTTACTTCTACTGTTTCTGTGTATCCTGCCGCACTTAATGTAATAATTGCAACACCTTTTTTATGTGCTGTAATTACACCATCTTCTGAAACAGTTGCTACTTTTTCATTATTGGAAGAATAAGTAATTGTCTTATCTGCTTTATCTGTTACAACACTTGCATTGAGTGAATATGTATTATCAACATATATTTCTACTGCATTTGTTCTAACGTTGATTCCGTCTACCTGCATACTTGCAACAATTTCAAGCGGTGTAAGTACTGCATTGTATACTTTCACTTCATCGATAAGTCCTGTAAATCCAGTTCCACCAATGATATCATAAGGTGCTTTGATAGACTTATTATTTGTCCATGTATTGCTTCCTACAAACTCTCCGTTCACATATAAGGAAAGTCCCGAATCTTCATCTTTTGTCCATGTCACATGATACCAAGTATCTTTCTTGAAGTCATAACTAAACGAAAGAACATCTCCGCCCCCATCTCCGGTTCTAAAACCACCAGATCTGTCACTTGCCATCTTTAATGAAAGCGAACGGTATCTGTTTGCATCTTCTAAAACTGAAATTTCCTGATTAAAGTCAGAAGTTGTCTTTACCCAGTATCCTACGGTCCAATCACCCGAAAGAGTATTTTCACCTGTTACAGTCATTCCATGTAATGTTCCTGTCTCAGAATCAAATGGTTCTGTCACAGATAATGCATTACCTTGTTTTCCTTTTTCTGTACTTCCTAAAAGTTGTCCGTCACGATTACCCCATTCATCTTCTACAGTTGTACCTGTAATGTTATCAAATGAATAGTAAGAAACCAGTTTTTCTTCATCGATTTCGATTGGATTTATCGTGAATGCAATCTGAGCAGTCTTTGTTTTATCAACGCCTGCTGTTACTGTAATAATTACAGTACCTTCTGCAACAGCTCGTACCAAACCATTTGCATCTACTGTTGCAATCTTCTCATTAGATGAGGTCCAAATCACTGTATCATCCAATAGATTACTTGGTGCTAAATTTGCAGTTAACTGATATGTATCTCCTAAAGAAATTTCCGCTGTTGCTCCCTGTGTAATCGTAATTGATGTTACTTCATTTGTTCCATTTTCTTTTAAATCGATATACTCGTTTGTTAATGCATTCAATGCCTGTTTAAATGCAGTAGTTTCATTACGAAGCTGTGCTACTTCATTTGCATTTAAATAAGATCTGCTTGTTGATAAACTATACTGAATCTTATCAAATACTGTTTCTACTTCATCTCTTAATGCAGGTACTTCTTCCTGTATCTGCAATAACTTATTCACATCACGCACACCTTCTGCCATACGTTCTAAACGTACAGAAGATTTTGATGTTGGATTCTCTGCAGTCTTTTCGTCCGGATAAATTAAGAAACAATCTCCCGGTTCAAATGCATTGTGAGTTGCATCGTTTAATGGATCTGCTACCCATGCGTCATAAGCCCAACGTAAGAAGCCTGCTGTACCCATCATACCTGCATTTACGATTGACCAATAACTTTCTACCGGTGCACTTAAAGAATAGTTACCAGGCTTATGTTCTGTACAAGAATAAAGTGTTGTACGATATCCTTTTGCTTCACGAGCTGCTAAAAGTTCTTTGAATTTCGCTGGATTTGCTGCCGCTGCAGTGTCACCAACATTTAAGTCTGTTACGCGAAGTGCAAGATCCCATTTATCTACAAAATGATCCATCGCACCTGCTGTTTTTAATGGCTGTACATAAACATTTACTACAGACTCAATCAAGTCAAACGCTTCTTTGCTGAAACCTCTTTCGTCGATTCCTATATAAGCCGCATCAAACCATCCCTTGTTCATTAAATGAGTAATTAAATCGCTAAGGAATGCTTTCCAGATATTTCGATCTGACTCACTGCTCAAACTGAATCTTTGATAAGTCAATGTTCCATTTTGCCAATAACCAATTGAGTTATTCCATGGTGCAATACTGTAAAGAACGATCTTATCACCAAGACCCATGCTCTTACAGAATGTTACCCACTTATCAAAATCTGTATAATCCCAAGTAAAGGAACCATCTGCCTGTTTGTTCCATTTTACCATTGATGGATAATGTACATCATTTTCACTATAAGTCTGTCCAGACCAAGCTTCTTCTACAATCGATGTTGTAATTGCATGTCCACCAATTTCTTTGTAGATTTCCATGCTGGATCTTAAAATCTCAAAATGTTCCTCTGAGAATGGTGTTACATTATAATATTCTGCACTTGTATATGGATACTGCCATAATTCAATGTCAAATCCATTACTAAATTCTGTTGCATCTGAAAGTGTTGCATCCTGTACAACTACTTCATATGTAAATGTTAATGCATCTGCTGCATCAATTCCATCTGCTGTTACAGTAATCGTACCTGTATATGTACCTGCTTCTGCTGTTTTTGGAATTGCAATCTCTACCCATACTGGCTGTACACTATTGTATGGTATATAGATTGGTGTTGTCTGATATAAAATATCAGAACTTTCTGAACGGTTTGTACCGTTATCTTCTGGAAGGGCACGATTTGGATCACCGTATCCTAAATAACTTCCATTATATGCTTTTGTTGATCTAATAAATGTTGCTGTTACATTTGATTTATCAATTGTATGCTCACCATTTACCAAATCACTTGCTGTAACTGTTACATTCTTTAATACACAATCTACAGAAACAAGCGCAATTTCTGAGATTGCTTTGTCGTTTTTCCATGCTGTAAGTGCAGATGATACTGTGGTAAGTCCCTTCACTTCGTTATAGCGGTTCTGTGTCCACTGTGTATCTGTATCTACGATAGCACCTTCCATTCTTGGAATCGATGCTGTTACATTTACTGTAATTTCTTTTGTTCCTGTCATATTAGATGCAGCTACTGAAATAGTGGTTGTTCCTACAGCAACTGCTGTAATCACACCATTCTTGTTCACTGTAGCTACTGATGGATCTGCTGATGTGTATGTTACATCTTTTAAATATGCATAATCCGGTGCTACTGTATAGGAAATTGCTTTTGTACTTCCTTCTACCATAGAAACTGACGGTTCTGTAATAGTAACCCCTGTTACATCATAAGGTGTATGATAAACTACAACCTCTGCACAGTCGATACATTTACCTGCATCCATTGCCTCTGCTTTTAACACATGAGGTCCATCTGAAAGACCTGAAAATGTTGTAATATAAGTAGAGTTAATATTTCCATTATTATATAAATCAACTATACTCTTTTCTACACCATCGATGTAGTATTTTACACGTCCATGAGGTTTATTCTTACCTGCGTAAACATCGATTTTATGACCTACAAAATGTACTTCATACCAGATATTGCTTTCACTTCCGGCTACAGGGTTATCAGACCACACATGCTCAGAACTGCTTCCCATTTGTGACCAACCGCTTTGTGAGAATGTAAAATAGTTACCATCTGTTCTGGATCTTTCTGTATGATAAATCGTTGTCTTTTCGATTGTACTGTCTGCAATTATCATTTCATTGATTTCTGCCTGTGTAAGTACTGCATTGTATACTCTCACTTCATCAATAAGACCTGTAAATCCCGTTCCACCGATAACATCGTATGGTGCTTTGATGGATTTATTGTTAGTCCATGTTTCATTTCTAACAATAGAGCCGTTAACATATAAGGAAAGTCCACCATCTTCATCTTTTGTCCATGTCATGTGATACCATGTATCTTTTTGGAAATTGTAAATAAATGACAGAACATCTCCGCTGCCATTTCCCACACGGAAACCAGAATCTCTATCACTTGCCATCTTTAATGAACATGAATATGCTTTATTCACATCTTCTAAAACAGAAATCTCCTGATTAAATTCTGAAGTTGTCTTTACCCAGTATCCTACTGTCCAATCTCCGGAAAGTGTATTCTCGCCTGTTACTGTAACACCATTTTCTGCTTGTGTTACAGATAATGCATTGCCTTTTTTACCTGCTGCCACACTTCCCAAAAGTTGTCCATCACGATTACCACATTCATCTTTTACAGTTGCATCTGTAATGTTGTCAAATGAATAGTGGGAAACCATTCTTTCATCCTTTGGTTCCGGTGCTGCATACATCTCAATCTTAGATGCAGTTGCCCAGTTATCAAATGTAAATGCTACCAGTCTGAAATGTGTCGCTTCTACAGGAGCTGTAAATACAACCTCTGATGCAGCACTACCACTGAATGTACCGGTTGCCGCAATCGTATTAAAATCGGTATCCTGCGGTGTACCTGTCACATTTGCAGTATATAACGCCCACTGTCCGATATTGTTTGTATTACCGGAAGTACGTGGCTGGTATATCATTTTACCCAGATTCACTGCTTCTTCAAATGCTCCGCCAATATAAGCTCTCGTTGACGAAATTTCAGAAAACGCCGGAAGATTATTCGCATCTACCGTTGCATTGGTAAGCGAATTCTTATGTTTGTTTTCTGTGGTTTCGGTGCCATAATTCATATGCCACCAGTTACCCGTTTCTCCATTAAAAGCCCACTCAGGTCCGCCGTCTGTCGAATGACTTTGTGCGTACCATGTGTTTGCTGTCGGATTTACTACATTGACCTTTTCATAAGTCAACACCGTTTCCGTAATTTGTGCTGCCTGTGCTTCTGTTGCCGGTGCTATTGCACTTAACACCATAGCCAGGCTAAGAATAAAACTTATTATTCTTTTTCTCATGTTGTACCCCTTTCTTTATATAGTTTTTATGTAACTATTATGAGCCACTGTGTTTTTCGAATGTTGCTCTGAATAGTTACTTTAAAAAAAATATCGGGGGGGGGGGGGGAATGGTTACCCCCCCCCAGTATATTTTAACATAATTACAAAATTTGTAAATCATATTTTCCTTTTTTTACCATATGTTACTTAATGAATGTTACAATTTACACCATTCACAACGGCGATTTCATCGTCAGTTCAAATTAAAAATCATGATACCTTCATTTGATTCTTTTCATTTAAACTGACGTATGAATTGTAACTAACAAATTATACAATCCATCCTCGGACAACACGCCACGTTTCAGGTCGTTTGGCAGTTCGCCCCGTTCGTCACACTCATAGTCCTGTAACCATAAACCACTATCCATATATTCGTTAAGTTCCTGCACCATTTTTTCCATGACTGCATTCTCATAACTGTCATTTGCTTTACATTCCAACGCTTTGGAAACTTCATCGAAATATTGCTCCATCCGTTTTACTCTTTCAATCACAGATGATATATCTTGTCTTTGCATTGTTTCATATCCTTAGATTTCAAAATCAATACAAGCTCTGCTTGTTCTGACCGTAGATACGAATGCACCAAATTCTAAATGTAAATCTGCTTTCTGGTACTTATCTAAGTCCTCCACCGTATCAAAATCAAAAATCAATGCTACATCATAATTAGAATCAGGAGTTCCTGCTACATTTCTAACTACGTTATATCCTTTTACTTCTTCTATTGCTCTTAATTTCTCGGCACGTTCACAAAACTCGGCAATATTCTTTTCTTTATCCTCCTCTTTTAATGTAAACATACAAATATGTCTTACCATAGTTCAACTCCTCCTTAAATTAAATAGATATATTCGTAACTATTCTTATAATACCACACATTAAACAGCAACGCATCTTTATTCTTCTTATATTTTGAAGAAAAAAACATCAGACCATTTTAGCCTGATGCTTTCCATACAATTTTCCAAATTATTCGTCCCAATAATCTATGGACTCTTGCGATGTGGTTGAAATACCAAACAACTTATACATAAAATCTTCTCTATCATCGAACATTTCTGCAATAATAATCTTATCCGTCTCAATTCTGTAAAACAAATAACTATGTCCTACATAAAGATATCTGTAATCACAATCAACATCATACATTGCTGATACAGAAACACCTCTTTCTGCAAATTTTTCAAGACTTCTCGCAGCATCTGTAATCTGCTTCAATGATTTTCTTGATACTTTCGAACCAAACTCACCTGTTAAATGCACTCTTAATGCTTTGAGCTTACGCCTTACGATTTGCGAGTATTCAACTTTCTTCAATCCGCTACCCCCAATTCTGCTTCTAACTCATCAGCAGATATGGTTCCTTCCTCTCGAATGGAACTTTCTGCTTCGTTTAATTTACTCATAAGCTGATAAAGAGCTTTCTGTTTATCAAGTTCATCTAACTCTTTCATATCTATAATTGCACATTGTCCATGTCCGTTACGGGTTAAATAAACTCGATTTCCGTATGCTACCTCACTAATTACGGCTGTATAATTTCTCAAATCCGAAATAGGTTTAATATTTGGCATATCTATTCCTCCATTTCATACAAAATAACTTGCTTTGTTCTTCGTTAACTATATTATACATATTTGCTGCAAATTATTCAACCTATTCGCCTGCAAATTTACAGCGTTTAACACAACTTTAAAATTTAGCAACCTCTACTTGTAGCCTCAAAATTACTATCAACTACTGCTTTTATGAATTCAAAAGGTGTTGTTGCAAAATTAATCCTTTAAAGTAATAAACTTTCGTTAGTCGACATCTTAAAATACGCACCGACCACAGGATTTTCTCGTTCGGGAAACTATAGAAAGTGCGAATATTTTAAAACAGTAAATTTAGTTGTGTTAGAGAAAAGTTTAGAAATTCTTTTCGCAGAATGCCGGAATAACGTTTTGTGTCCACCAACGCGTTGAACAATTTGGAAGAACTATCTGCATAGCACGAACAGGTGCCTGTTGCAGCTTCCTAA
>JAFYVJ010000054.1 GCA_017549185.1 Roseburia sp.
ATAATACTTCGATAACGCCATCACCGATTTCGATGATAGATACGTCGAATGTACCACCACCTAAGTCGTATACCATGATTTTCTGTTCTTTTTCGTTATCAAGACCGTAAGCTAAAGCAGCTGCTGTTGGCTCGTTGATGATACGTTTTACTTCAAGACCTGCGATTTTACCAGCGTCTTTTGTAGCCTGACGTTCTGCATCATTGAAGTATGCTGGAACTGTGATAACTGCTTCTGTTACTTTTTCTCCTAAATAGCTTTCAGCATCAGCTTTTAATTTCTGAAGAATCATAGCTGAAATCTGCTGTGGTGAGTACTGCTTGTCATCGATTGCTTTCTTGTAGTCTGTACCCATATGACGTTTGATAGAAGAGATTGTCTTCTCTGAGTTAGTAACTGCCTGACGTTTTGCAGGTTCACCTACTAATCTCTCACCTGTTTTTGTAAATGCAACGATAGATGGTGTTGTTCTAGCACCTTCCTGATTTGCGATAACAGTTGGTTTACCACCTTCCATAACTGCTACACAGCTGTTTGTTGTACCTAAGTCAATACCAATAATTTTTCCCATGTTAATCCTCCTTGTTTTGCGAAGCAATATCCGAACCCCCTGGTAAGAAGAGGATTTGGTCTCCTGCTTGCTTTTCCTAAATCATATCTAAAATCATTTAACTACCTAATATTTACACCGAAAGTTAGTTATAACTTTCGTGCATCCTCGGCCACTTACCATTTGGCGAGGTGTGCATCTAAATGGCTGTGAGGAATTTATTCCGAAACAGCCACCATACTGTGTCTTACAACAGTTTCTTTATATGTGTAACCCTTTAATAACTCCTGAGCAACAACACCTGACTCATACTCTTCGCTTGCCACCTGCATTACTGCATTGTGTAAATCTGGATTAAATTCCTGTCCAACTGCTTCGATTGATTTCACACCAATCGCTTCAAACTCTGTCATAAGCTGTTTGTAAACTTTATCCATACCTTGTACGAAAGCATCGTCTTTATCTGCTTCTTCTACCATTGCAAATCCTCTTTCGAAGTTATCTACAATTGGAAGAATCTTTTCAATCACTGTCTTTGCACCCATATCAAACATCTGGGCTTTTTCTTTTTCTGTACGTTTTCTGAAATTCTCAAATTCTGCCATCTGGCGTTTCACCTGATCGGTCAGTTCTTCAATCTTTTCATCCTTCTTATCTTTTTTCTTTTTGAAGAATCCTTTTTTCTCTTCTGAAGCTTCTGCACCCGCTTCCGCTTCATCTGTATCATCAGAAACTTCTTCAACTTCATTGCCGTTTTCTACAGATTCCTCTGTTGCTTCTTCGGCAGTCTGTTCGGTTGTTTCTTCTGTTACTTCTTCAAGAATCTCTTCCTGCTTCATATCCTGCATTTTCATGCTCCCTTCTATCCTTAATCCCTGGTTTTACTTAAAATACCATCAAGGGAATTTTTCAATACCTTCAGGTTATCCATAACCTTTTCATAATCCATCCTCTTCGGACCTACGATACCAATTGTCCCACGAACGCCTTCACCAAGTTCGTAAGTAGCAGTCACTACACTGCAATCCTTCATCGTTTGAATCGGGCTCTCATTACCGATGTATACCTGAATACCTGTACTTTCTTCATTCAGTAAATTCTCTGTCACCAGACTTGCAAGCTGCCGTTTTTCCTCAAAAGTCGAAATCAACTCACTGGCTTTTTCCGCCGAATCCGAAAGTTCCGGGTACTTGAACAGGTTCGTCGTACCACTTGTATAAATGCGGATATCCTCATCTGCACCCATGGTTTCTGCCACTGTATCTAACACTTCACTGACGATATCTCCATGCATACCCGCCTGCTCTTTAAGCTTTGCTATCGTTGCCAAATTAATTTCTTCTAGTGCCAAACCATTTAAATTCGAATTTAAAAGGAAATTCAATTTCAACAAAGTCTCATTATCAATCGTCTCGGACAAATTAATAATTTTATTCTTCACCAGATTACTCTGGGTTACGATGACTGCCAATAACTGATCCTCATCTACTAATGAAAGCTGAATGAACTTTACTTTATTACGATGGTAAGATGGTGAACTAACCATTGTCGCATAATTAGTATTCGTTGCAAGTACTTTCGCAACCTGCTGTAATATCTGCTCCATCTTCTCCGTATGTTCAATGACAAACTGTTTCATCTCATTAACTTCGCGATTCTTATCCTCCATCAGATGATCCACATAAAAGCGATATCCTTTATCTGATGGAATACGACCTGCAGAGGTATGAGGCTGAACGATGTAACCTAATTCCTCTAAATCCGCCATCTCATTACGAATGGTAGCGGAACTTAAATTCAAGTCTGTATACTTAGAAATTGTTCTAGAACCTACCGGTTCTCCTGTCTCTAAGTAATTCCGAATGATAGCATTTAATATTTTCGTTTTACGTTCATTTAATTCGATTTGCTGCATTTTAAGTTCTCTCCGTTCCAGAAATTCATTGATTTCTGCCTAAAAATTCGCTTCACATATAAAAAGTGCTACCTTAATCTTTTAGACTTGTTAGCACTCATTTAAATGGAGTGCTAACATCTGTACTTAAGATAGCACCAACAATTCCCTTTGTCAATAATAATTCTCTATTTTTATTGTTTTTATACTTTTTTTATATTTAACTTAATCTATAAAAGGCACCTGTTTTATCCAGCACAATCACCTTTTATATATGATAACCTCATTCACAACGTAAGCCTCGCCACATTTCTCTTCAAGGAAGCAATTGTTGCATTGATTTCTGCCTTTGTTGTATCACCGCACAAAGTCAAGCGAATCGTTCCTGGTGCGTATGCTTCTTCCACATCAAGCTCTTTTATCACATAAGAAATGCGTCCACCATCTGTATTGCATGCAGAGCCACCGGATGCACAGATTCCGTCTTCTTCTAATAATATAAGTAGTGATCCACCCTCGATTCCTTTGAAACTAAAATTCACATTTCCTGGCAAACGCATAGTCGGATGACCATTCAACCGCACATTCGGAATCTCGTGCAATACGCGTTCAATCAGATAATTACGCAGCATCATCTCTTTTTGTATACGACGTCTCATATTTATATGTGCGAGTTCCGCCGCCTTACCCATACCTACAATTCCGGCTACATTTTCAGTACCAGCACGTTTTCCTCGTTCCTGACCTCCGCCATGAATAAACGATGGAATATTTACACCTTCTCTTACATATAAAAAACCTACTCCTTTTGGTCCATGAAACTTATGGGAACTGGCACTTAACAAATCCACCGGTATCTGCATCATAGACAACGGTATCTGTGCATATGCCTGTACTGCATCTGTATGAAATACAACTCCATGATTTCTAGCTATTTTTCCAATCTGTGAGATTGGTTCCACTGTACCCACTTCATTATTTCCATACATAATCGTAATTAACGTAGTATCCGGACGCAATGCATCCTGTATGACCTCAGGAGATATCATTCCATTTCTATCCGGTTTTAAATAGCTCACATGATACCCCAAACGCTCTAAATACTCACAAGAATTTAAAACTGCATGATGTTCAATACTACTGGTAATAATATGACATCCTTTCTTCTTATTATCACCTGCAACCCCCTTTATTGCCCAATTATCTGATTCCGAACCACCGGAGGTAAAATAAATTTCTGAGGGTTTGGCACTTAAGGTCTCTGCAATTATTTCGCGAGCTTTCTCAACTGCCTTTTTTGCCTCTGCTCCAATGCTATATGAAGTAGATGCATTTCCATAATTTTCTTTTAAATATGGCTCCATCTCTGCTTTTACTGCATCTGCTATCTTTGTAGTTGCTGCATTATCTAAATAAATCTGTTGATTCATTTTTTTCACATCCTTCACATATATTAAACTGACAAACCAACATCTTGAGGTTCTATTGAAAAATAATTTCCAAAAACATCCGTTTCTCAGTGGCACACTTCTTTTAACTGCCACTGGTGTTCTTACCCGATTTATCGGTTTTTTCTATAAAATATTTTTATCTAGAGAGATTGGAGCAGAAGCCCTTGGAATTTACCAACTAATTTTCCCTATTGCAGGAATTTGTTTTTCCCTTACCTCCGCAGGCATTCAGACTGCCCTCTCTCGTTACATATCAAAAGCTTTTGGAATGAATCAGTCGGCAGATGCAAAATCCTATCTTCAAATTGGTCTTTTCATCTCTGTTACACTTTCACTCCTAATAGGAACTCTTCTTTTTACTAATGCAGATTTTATAGCTAATATATGCTTAGGAGAACCTCGATGTGCTTCTCTGCTTAAAATCATTTCCTTTTCTTATGTACCATGCTCAGTACATGCTTGTTTAAATGGATATTTTTATGCAAAAAAAAAGACTGCCATTCCTGCTGTCTCTCAATTAATAGAGCAATTCGTACGTGTAGGCAGTATTTACTTAATTGATCAAATACTTGCCAGTCAAGGGAAAAATATTACCATTTCCTTGGCTGTGACAGGTCTTGTATTTGGAGAAATTGCAGGCATGCTGGTATCTTTAAGCTTTTCTGGTATTAGCTTTAATTTCATACCTAGTTTCTCTCATGGAAAAGAATTACTTTCCATGGCAATTCCACTGACTGCCACACGTTTAATTATTAATCTTTTTAGTAGCATAGAAAATACTCTTATTCCGAATCGTTTACGCATATTCGGTTATACACAAACAGAAGCTTTAAGTGTTTTTGGAATACTTACCGGAATGTCACTAGCTGTCATTCTATTTCCTTCAGTCGTAACCAATTCCGTATCTGTGATTCTTCTACCAGCCATAGCAGAAGCACAGGCCACACAAAATGAAGCAATGATTAAAAAATCTATCCGTCGTACGTTAAGTTCCTGCCTTATTCTTGGTTTTTGTGCCAGCTTTGTCTTTTTTCTCACTGGTCCCTTTATCGGAAACATACTTTTTCAAAACGCTTTAGCCGGAGCCTTTATCCGCATCTTAAGCTGGATTTGCCCATTTTTATACCTTAGTAGTACTTTAAATAGTATTCTTCATGGACTTGGTTATCCAACATCGACGCTTTTCATTGGATTAATCGGATGCGGTGTTCGAATTTGCTTCATATTCTTTGGAATCCCTTATATCGGAATTCCAGCATATCTCTATGGATTGATTCTTAGTCAAATAGTAATGTCCGGATTAGCAATTTGGAAATTGATACAAATTTAATCACTTTTAAGTAATATTGCACAAAATAAATAAGCTAGGAAAATCAAGATTTTCCTAGCTTTTGTTACTATCTGGCATTAAGTTTTAACTAAAAATCCTATACACGTGATAAGTATTCGCCTGTACGTGTATCAATTTTAATCTTGTCGCCCTGTTCTACGAACAATGGAACATATACAGTTGCACCTGTTTCAACAACAGCTGGCTTTGTAGCACCTGTAGCTGTATCGCCTTTGAAACCTGGCTCTGTATCTGTAATCTCTAACTCAACAAATAATGGTGGCTCTACTGAGAATACGCTTCCGTTGTGAGCACATAATTTACACATTTCGTTCTCTTTTACAAATTTTAATGCATCGCCGATATCGTTAGCAGATAACGCAATCTGGTCATATGTCTCTACATCCATGAAGTAGAATAAATCACCATCAGCATATAAGTACTGATAATCTTTACGGTCGATACGAGCCTGTGGACATTTTTCTGTAGGTCTGAAAGTTTTTTCAACTACACCACCACTCTTGATATTTTTTAATTTTGTTCTAACAAACGCTGCACCTTTACCTGGTTTAACGTGCTGGAATTCGATAATCTGAAAAATGTTTCCTTCTAATTCAATAGTGATACCATTTCTGAAATCGCCTGCTGAAACCATGAATATTTCCTCCTTAAAATCGCATACGAGCCCCTTGGCTCTCTCATTTCTACATTTTACAATAAATAACCATATATTTCAAGTACTTTTTTAATTACGCTTTTCAATCTCATGTAACATATTGATACGTCTCTGATGTCTCTCCCCGCCAAATTCAGCCTCAAGGTATGCTTTTACCATATCTTTTGCAAGTTCTGAACCTACGATTCTTGCACCAAATGCCAATACATTTGCATTATTATGTTCTTTTACTAATCTCGCAGTTGCACAGTCTGAACATACTGCTGCACGGACACCATTTACCTTATTCGCTGCAATTGAGATACCTACACCTGTACCACAAATCAAGATACCACAATCGGCTTCACCAGCAACTACCGCACGACCAACTTTTTCACCAAATTCAGGATAATCACAGCTATCGTTACCATCTGTACCAAAATTAATTACTTCATGTCCCAATTCCTTCACATATTCCATAATAGTGAATTTCAAATCTGTTGCTGCATGATCATTTCCAATTGCAATTTTCATAACTTTTTCCTCCATACAATAGAATTATTTTTCTAAACTTCTTTTATAAAAATACAAAACGATTTTTTCTAAATATCGTTTCAATACAATCTGAATCTCTTCCTTCGGATGAATCGGTTTTACCAATATTCCATGAATCCCAGTTCTTTTTGCACCATATACATCTGTAAAAATCTGATCACCCACAAACAGCGTATTGCTCTTGTCACATCCCATTAAATCCATAGCCTTCCTATAATTTTTTCGGCTCGGCTTATCTGCCTTATAAATGTAATAATTTGCACACACGCCATCGAAAAACATCTTAACACGTGGTTCCTTGTTATTAGACAATAATGTACTTGAAAAACCTATTTCTTTTAAATATTCAAACAGTGCTACTGCCCGATCATCAGCTGGTGCATCATGTGGAACCAGTGTATTGTCAATATCGAAAATAACACCTCTGTATCCAGCATTATAATACTTTTCAAAATCAATCTGATAGGTCGAATCTACATATTCATCTGGATAAAATCTTCTCAGCATTACATTCTCCTCTCTACTCGCACACTGTGAGAAATAAATTTTCACAGTTTCGCGATGCTCTTGACTACGTCGTGCAAAAAAAGGGAGGACACCTAATGGTCTCCCCTTAATCACTTTATTAATATTCGTAACTATTCAGCGCACAATTCGCAAAACTGCCTTGACTCTGAATAGTTCCTAATGTTCTAACATTTTCTTTAATTCGCTCATGAAACTATCTACATCCTTGAATTCACGATATACAGACGCAAAACGCACGTAAGCTACTGAATCTAAATCTTTAATCTTATCCATAACGATTTCACCGATTAAAGTACTTGAAATCTCCTTCTCCTCACGATTGAAGATATCAGTTTCTACTTCGTCTACCAATTGATTAATCTGTGTAGCTGAAATCGGTCTCTTATGACATGCTCGCAATACACCCGCTTCAATCTTCGCACGGTCGTACTGCTCGCGGTTATTATCCTTTTTAATAATAATGAGCGGAATCGTCTCTACTTTCTCATAAGTAGTAAAACGTTTTCCACAATCATCACACAATCTACGACGTCGAATAGATGTATTATCGTCCGCCGGTCTTGAGTCAATTACTCTGGTATTATCGCTTCCACAAAAAGGACACTTCATAGTCTACCTCCGCATATGTATCTTGCATATATCGTGTATGTGAACAAAGTGTGCTTGGTACACTTTCATGTCTCCATTTTCTTTCCTGCACAGCTTTTGTTCTGCGTGCGTAGCTACACATCATTTACACGAAGTGCATTTAAATCATAGAAATTCCTATGATTTAAAAAGTCTTACACACTGTATATTCTATTATACGAACAAAGGTCTTGTCAACTTAATTTATGTTTCACTTCTTTTTCATCGATATTCACCAAAATAATATCAGGTCCAATCTTCACAATCTTACACCATGGAATGCATAACTCGAAATCTCTGCCAAAGCATCCCAATATCTTCCCTGGTCCCGGCACAATAATAGCTGTAATACAACCACTTTTTTCTTCAAACTCTAAGTCACATACACTCCCTAAGCATTTACAGTCACATACATTTATTACTTCTTTTTGTTGTAAATCACAAAAACGCATATTCTTCTCCAAGTCACTTTCGACTCTTTTGAAAAAGAATATGCGTCATTTTACTGCAAAATACCTATTCTATACTTATATCCGAGAAAATATGCTGATGCAAAAATTCTCATATTTCTATATATTCCTACACATTGAAACGGAATAAGATTACGTCGCCGTCTTTTACTACGTATTCCTTTCCTTCCAAACCTACCAAGCCCTTTTCTTTTGCTGCTGCAATACTGCCACAGTCTAATAAATCCTGATAGTTTACAACTTCTGCACGGATGAATCCACGTTCAAAGTCAGAGTGAATCTTTCCTGCTGCCTGTGGTGCCTTTGTTCCTTTTTTGATGGTCCATGCTCTCGTCTCATCTTCTCCTGATGTCAGGTAACTAATTAAACCAAGTAAGCTATAGCTTGCTTTGATTAATTTATCAAGACCTGATTCTGACAAACCTAAATCCTCTAAGAACATTGCCTTTTCATCGTCCTCTAACTCAGCAATTTCCTGTTCAATCTGAGCACAGATAACGAATACTTCACTGTTTTCACCTGCTGCCAATTCGCGTACTGCCTGCACATGTGAATTATTTGCTGCATCATCTGCCAAATCATCCTCTGCTACGTTTGCTGCATAGATCGTTGGTTTTGCTGTCAAAAGATTGTAATCTGCAAATGCAGCTGCTAAATCTTCATCTTCCGGTACTTCGAAAGATTTTGCCATATTGCCACCTTCTAAGTGTGCTTTGATAGCTTCTAATAACTCTAATTCTTTCGCTAAAGTCTTATCCATTCTCGCCTGTTTTGCAACTTTTGCGATACGACGCTCTAAGATTTCGATATCAGAAAAAATTAACTCGAAGTTAATAGTCTCGATATCTCTTGCTGGATTGATGTTACCGTCTACGTGTACTACGTTACCGTCTTCGAAACAACGTACTACATGTACGATTGCATCTACTTCACGGATATTTGCAAGGAATTGATTACCTAAACCTTCACCTTTGCTAGCACCTTTTACAAGACCTGCGATGTCTACGAATTCGATAACTGCAGGAGTTACTTTTTTAGAGTTATATAAATCTCCTAATAATTTCAAACGTTCATCTGGTACTGTTACGATACCTACGTTTGGGTCGATAGTACAGAATGGGTAGTTCGCTGATTCTGCACCTGCTTTTGTTAATGAATTGAATAATGTACTTTTACCTACGTTTGGTAAACCTACGATACCTAATTTCATTTTTCTATATTCTCCTTTCAAAACCCTTGATTTTATGCACATCCGCCAACCATTGCCTAAGTTCTTGTAACTTAAACAATACCTTTTGAACACGCTTTCCATATTTATTTGTATATCTGGCGACATATAACCCATCTTCTCACTGACTTATACCTCGACCAAGTTCCTTACCACGAAGGTCTTTTCCCATGTCGCTGTTCCCTCCTTAGTTAAAAAAGAGCCCAAGCAATCGACAGTAATTATAGCATGCATGAGCTCAAAAGTAAATTCCTATATTTCCACGTTTTCTAATAAATATTTTTCAAATTCCTCCAGTTTATTAATTCCTATGTGACTATAAGCAGCCGCTGTCATTGCATCACATTTATAATTTCTCACTTCTATTATCCTCCGAATTTTGAATTGTTTTCTGTTTCAAAATCCGAAACCAGCGGTTCTCGTACCTTGTATCTCTTCTAAAAAGCAAAAAATAGACCTCTTTAGAAAAATTCAAAAAAAGCCTATCGACCGCCATTCGCTTTCCGTTCACTGGTACAAAAAAGGAGCCTATCCTATCATGCCGATAAACTCCAAAAATTTTCTACTATTCAATTATCTTTCCCATTATATGTATATACTCTTATAGAATATTTAGTTTACACAAAATTTTTTACAGTCTATCATACAAATCCTTTTTCAAATATATGCTTTCTTAAAACCAATTATTATAATCGAGTAGGAGGGAAATTTAATTAAATTTCCCGACCTCTCACACCACCGTGCGTACCGTTCGGTACACGGCGGTTCAATCAACTTAACTTAACAAGCAACACACCTTTCGGTGTAGTAATCTAACATTGAGACTAATCC
>JAFYVJ010000055.1 GCA_017549185.1 Roseburia sp.
AGAATAGTGTAAAAGTAGCAGATAGTGAGGGTGGATGTGCAGGATGCCCACATAAAAGTAAGTAATTAAGAGTAGGTTTTAGGGCATGATAGGTTTATCCTATCATGCTCTTTTTACTTGACGAAAGTTCAAGAACAGAATAAACTATAGTAGTATGATTAGGTGAAGTATGGGATATAAGGAGACTAATTATTATGGAAAATAAATTTAAATTTTTTAATTCATTAACGAGAACAGTGGAAACAGTGATTCCGCATGAGGAAGGCAAAATTGGCATGTATACTTGTGGACCTACTGTATACCATTTTGCACATATTGGTAACTTAAGAAGTTATATTATGGAAGACGTATTAGAGAAAGCATTACGTTATGTAGGCTATGATGTAAAACGTGTTATGAATATTACAGACGTAGGACATTTATCATCGGATGCCGACACTGGTGAGGACAAAATGTTAAAAGGCGCACAGCGCGAGAATAAGACTGTTATGGAGATTGCAAAATTCTATACAGATGCATTTTTTGCAGATTGTGCAGCGCTTAATATTAAAACACCGGATGTAGTAGAACCAGCCACTAACTGTATTCCGGAATTTATCCAGATGATTGAAGGTCTTTTAGAAAACGGATACGCATACCTTGCAGGTGGCAATGTGTACTTTGATACTTCTAAATTAAGTGAGTACTTTGTATTTTCTTCACAGGCTGAACTGGATACTTTTGTAGGAGTACGAGATGATGTAGAAGAAGATACCAATAAGAGAAATAAAAATGACTTCGTACTTTGGTTTACAAAGTCTAAATTCGAAGATCAGGCACTCAAATGGGATAGCCCATGGGGTGTAGGATATCCAGGCTGGCATATTGAATGTTCTTGCATCGGTATTAAACATTTAGGCGAGTATATGGACATCCATTGTGGTGGTGTAGACAATATGTTCCCACATCACACCAACGAAATTGCACAGTCTGAAAGCTATCTCGGACATAAATGGTGCCCATACTGGTTACACGTACAGCACTTAAATGACAGACAGGGTAAAATGAGCAAATCAAAAGGTGATTTCTTAACAGTATCTCTTTTAAAAGAAAAAGGATATAATCCTCTTGTTTATCGTATGTTCTGTTTGCAGTCACACTATAGAAAACCATTAGAATTTTCATATGATATTTTAGATAATACAGCAGCAGCTTATAACAAATTAGTAAAACGTATCGCTGGTTTGCAAGCAGAAGGTGCAGTAGATGAGGTGGCTTTTGCAGAATATAAAAATAAATTCGAAGATGCAATCAGTAACGATATGAATACTTCTATGGCGATTACAGTATTGTATGATTTATTAAAGGCAGATACAAATGATGCAACAAAACTTGCATTGATTAAAGATTTTGACAGAGTACTTTCATTGGATTTAACAGTAGCACCAAAAGAAGAAGCAAAACCGGAAATCGATGCAGAATTAGAAGCATATGTATTGGCAAAAATTGAAGAACGTAAAGCTGCTAAGAAAGCAAAAGACTTTGCAACAGCAGATGCGATTCGTGATGAGCTTCTTGCAAAAGGTGTTGTGATTAAAGATACCCGTGAAGGCGTGGTATGGCATGTAGAAGCATAGTGTTTATGAGTTTCTAATTCAAGGAGATAGTATATTGATACAAAAAGGAATTGATTCTTATTTAAAAGCACAATTTGATATCCCGAATGTGGATGTAAGAACGTATTCACCTCTTACATTGGCTTATATCGGGGATGGTATCTATGACTTGATTATCCGTTCTCTGGTGGTTGCAAAGGGCAATACCAGAGCCGGAGAGTTACATAAACGTACCAGTCAAATTGTAAAGGCAAAGACTCAGGCAGAGATGATAGAAGCCATTTTGCCGATGCTGACGGAGGAAGAGGCAGATATTTACCGACGTGGCAGAAATGCCAAATCGCCGACTATGGCTAAAAATGCGACTATGGCAGATTATCGCAAGGCTACAGGTTTTGAGGCACTGATGGGCTATCTGTATTTAAAGGATGAGTTTCCGCGTATTGTGGATTTGGTGAAGGCGGGAGTTGAAGAGATGGACTTACGATTATAGTTCATATTCGAAGGACACTATGACTAGTCATAGGTTTCTCAAAGTGTGTTTGGATGAGCACCCTGTGAACTAGGTTCTACAGAACGCAAACAAAAAGCAAGCATTGGCTTAAAAGGAGATTGCATGGGATACGAAGAACTTAAAATAGAAGGCAGAAATGCCGTATTAGAAGCATTCCGTTCAGGGAAGACTATTGATAAATTATTTGTGTTAGATGGTTGTCAGGATGGACCGGTTCGTACGATTGTCAGAGAAGCAAGAAAGTACGACACGATTATTAATTTTGTAGAAAAAGAACGTTTAGATCAGTTGTCTGAGACGAAGAAACATCAAGGTGTTATTGCAGTTGCGGCAGCTTATACGTATGCAGAGGTTGAGGACATTTTGGCGAAAGCAGAGGAAAAAGGTGAACCGCCATTTGTTTTTATTTTGGATAATATCGAAGACCCGCATAATTTGGGAGCGATTATTAGAACAGCGAATCTTGCAGGAGCGCATGGTGTAATTATTCCAAAGCGTCGAGCAGTAGGATTGACTGCTACGGTAGCAAAGACTTCAGCAGGTGCTATTAATTATACGCCGGTTGCTAAAGTTACTAATATTTCTACAACCATTAAAGAATTAAAAGAAAAAGGAATGTGGTTTGTCTGTGCAGATATGGGTGGCACAGAGATGTATAAATTGGATTTAAAAGGACCAATTGGCCTTGTCATCGGAAATGAAGGAGAAGGTGTGAGTAAACTTGTGAGAGAGAATTGCGATTTTATTGCATCGATACCGATGAAGGGAGACATTGATTCATTGAATGCTTCTGTAGCAGCAGGAGTACTTGCTTATGAGATTGTAAGACAGAGATTACAGTAAGGATGAAAAGTATTGCTTGTATAAAAATGCAGGCAATACTTTTAGTTTATTAAGAAAAGAGGAAAATCAGTTGGAAAAATATAAGAATCTGACGGATGAAGAGCTAATAGACAAGTTACGTCTTGGTGATGAGAGAATTGTGGATTTTATTTTGGATAAATATAAGCCTCTTGTGCGAAAAAAAGCAAATGCCATGTATTTAATAGGTGGAGATACCGATGATTTGATACAGGAAGGCATGATAGGGCTTTTTAAAGCAATTCGGGATTATAATAAAGAAAAGGAGAGTTCTTTTTTTCATTTTGCAGAGCTTTGTATCAGTCGTCAGTTGTATACAGTGGTAGAGGCTTATAATCGAAAAAAACATGCACCATTGAATTCTTATATTTCGCTGTATTCAGGAACGAATGAAGATGGTGTGGTGTTAGCAGACTCGCTTACGGCAGCAGTAACTGAAGATCCGGAGCAATTGATGATAGATCAGGAGAATATGGTATTGTTCTTAGAAAAAGTAAAAGAACGTTTAAGTAAGATGGAAACAGAGGTATTGGATTATTATCTGACAGGACTGAATTACCAGCAGATTGCAGAAGAGATGAAGAAAAATCCAAAAGCGATTGATAATGCATTGCAGAGAATTAAGGTAAAGATCAGAAATGTATAGAAACATGTAAAAAGTGCACAAAAAACGGGGTGAAATATTGTGAAGTTTGTGAACACTTTCTGTGAGGGATGTGGTATTATACTTTTTGTAAAAACCCCCCAATACATTATATAGTTTTTACTATACCCCATAGTAAAAATACCTTCTCCTAAAAAGGCAGCACATAGATAGCTGTCTTTTTTACTGTCTAAAAATAAGTGTTTGCTACCACAAACTTTCGTTTGTGGTAGCAATTTGTAAATTTTAAGTGCCGTTATTTGGTCTCTAAGTCAAAGCCGAAGTAACGAACAGCATTGTTGTAAGCAAGACCTTTTATGATTTTTGCTAATACTTTTTCATCTGCTGGATATTCCCCGTTTTCAACCCATCCACCGATAAGTTCACAAGCGATACGACGGAAGTATTCATGTCTTGTGTATGATAAGAAACTACGTGAGTCTGTTAACATACCAATGAAGTTGCCAAGTAATCCAAGGTTTGCAAGAGAAATCATCTGGTCAATCATACCCTGTTTGTTATCATTGAACCACCAAGCTGAACCTTGCTGGATTTTGCCTACGCAAGAAGAATCCTGGAAACATCCAAGGATAGTGCCGATTGCTGCGTTATCGATTGGATTTAATGAGTAAAGGATAGTCTTTGGTAACTGTTCTGTAGATGCTAATGCATTTAAGAAGTCAGCCATTTCAGATGATGGTGTGTAGTTAGAGATACAGTCGATACCGGCATCTGGTCCTAATTTAGAGAAGATGCTCTGGTTGTTATCACGTTTTACACCATAGTGAAGCTGCATTACCCAGTTTTTCTTGTGGTATTCTTTACCAAGTTCGATCATGATAGCTGTTTCGAATTTCTTAACCTCTACTTTGGAAACGAGTTCGCCGCCAAGACGTTTTGCAACAATTGCCTCTACTTCTTCAGCCGTAGCTGGCTCGAACATTACATAGTCTAAGCTGTGGTCAGAAATTGTACATCCATTTGCATGGAAGTAGTCGAGACGTACTCTTAAAGCATCTACTAATGAAGCAAAAGAGTTTACTGTTACACCTGAAACTTCTGATAATTTTGCACAGTAATCAATGAATCCAGGTTTGTTGATACCCATAGCTTTTTCAGGTCTCCAAGCTGGAACTACCTGTACATCAAATGTTTTGTCAGCTTTGATTTTCTGATGCCATTCTAAGGTATCTGCCGGATCGTCTGTAGTACATACTAATGTAACATTAGACATTTTGATAAGTCCACGAGCTGAGAATTCTGGCTGCTGTAATTTTTCGTTACAGATGTTCCAAACTTCTTCTGCGGTTTCACCACAAAGATGACCTTCGTAACCGAAGTATCTCTGTAATTCTAAGTGGCTCCAGTGGTAAAGAGGATTACCAATAGCCATTTCGAGTGTTTCAGCCCATTTCTGAAATTTTTCTCTGTCTGTTGCATCACCTGTGATGTATTTTTCTTCTACACCATTGGAACGCATCTGACGCCATTTGTAGTGGTCAGCACCAAGCCATACCTGTGTGATATTTTCGAATTTTCTGTCTTCATAAATTTCCTGTGGATTGATGTGGCAGTGATAGTCCAAAACAGGTATAACTGTTGGAGCTGCATAATCATGATACAGATGTTTTGCGGTATCTGTTGTCAAAAGGAAATCTTTGTCCATAAATTGTTTCATCGGTATACCCTCCATGATACATAATTACATTGTAACTATTCAGAGCACCATTCGCAAAAGCGCCTCTGCGAGGCTTTACTTTTGCTCATATTGGCTTCTCGCCAAAGAAATTTTCAAAAATGCATTCATTTCAGCAAGCTGAAAGTCTGCATTTTATGAAAACTGCCTTGGCTCTGAATAGTTACATTAATAAAATATTTTTATCGTCAGCATAGCATGAGTTGTATGCATCTTAACTATAGGATTATACAATATTATAAGAATTAATTCAATAAAGGAAAAGGGGATTGACAAGATGGCTCTTTTATTCTAAAATCTGTTTTTTGGAGGAACAAAAGATGGAATGGAATTTTGTATTTATATTTAATAGTGTGTTGCTAGGTGTAGGTTTAGCGATGGATGCATTTTCTGTATCTATGGCGAATGCTTTGAATGAACCTACTATGAAACGAAAAAAAATGTGTGGGATTGCTGGTGTGTTTGCATTTTTTCAGGCATTAATGCCAATGATTGGATGGATATGTATTCATAGTGTAGTACAGTATTTTACTGCTTTCGAAAAATTCATTCCCTGGATTGCGTTGATTTTATTACTTTATATTGGCGGAAAAATGTTGCTTGATGGTATTAAGAATGCAGACGGTGATGAGGAAGAGTCTTCTGGTGTAGGAATTTCTGCATTGCTCGTGCAAGGCGTGGCGACTTCTATTGATGCACTTTCCGTTGGTTTTACCATTGCGGATTATGGTTTTGTAATGGCACTGGTGTGTGCATTGATTATTGCAGCAGTGACATTTGTGATTTGTATGGTTGGACTTTTAATTGGTAAGGAATTTGGAACAAAGCTTTCGAATAAGGCGGCTATTCTTGGTGGTGCAATATTGATTTTTATAGGCATAGAGATTTTTGTAACAGGAGTATTTTAAGGTATGTATAGAGGCTGAGACATTGTAAAAGTGCAGTGTTTCAGCTTTTTGTTTATGGAAAAATGTATAAAAAGAAAGTCGTTGGCAGATACTATCTCTAAAAACAAGTAGCAGGAGGATGATATGTCGTTAGAAGCGAAAATTATCGGTGTACATGCAAGAGAGATTCTTGATTCAAGAGGAAATCCAACGATAGAAGTCGCAGTAACTGCAGAGACAGAAACTACAGGAAAAAAGATAACAGCTCATGAGTCAGTGCCTTCCGGTGCCAGCACAGGTAGATTTGAGGCGATTGAGTTAAGAGATGGAGAGCCAAGATATTTTGGGTTAGGCGTTCAGAAGGTAGTAGATCATGTGAATACCAAAATTAAGGATGCATTATTAGGAGAAAATGTTCTTTGTCAATCCAAAATTGACCGTATTATGGTGGAACTTGATGGGACAGACAATAAAGGTAATTTAGGTGCAAATGCTATTTTAGGAGTATCATTAGCTTGTGCAAAAACAGCAGCGAAAGTGCTCGATATGCCGCTTTATCGTTATTTAGGCGGTACAAGTGCACATTTGATGCCGGTTCCTATGATGAATGTAATCAATGGTGGTGCACATGCGAAAAATTCTTTGGATTTTCAGGAATTTATGATTATGCCAATCGGTGCTACCACCTTTAAAGACGGACTTCGCATGGGTGCGGAAGTTTACCATTTTTTGAAACACATTTTAAAAGCAGAGGGCAGAAATATAGCAGTAGGTGATGAAGGTGGTTTTGCACCTGATTTTCGGGATGCCAGAGAGGTATTTGAGTATTTAGAAAAAGCAGTTGTAAAGGCTGGCTACGAAGTGGGAAAAGATATCGTGTTTGCCATGGATGCGGCGGCAAGCGAACTTTACAGTCAGGAAAGCAAGTGTTATGAATTCGTAGGCGAAGCAGAAGCATTAAAAGTTGATGAAAAGGGTGAGCATCCAAATTGTATCTGTAGAACAGCAGAGGAAATGATTGAATTATATGAGGAACTAGCAGAAGAATTTCCGATTTTTTCGATCGAGGATGGCCTTCATGAAGAGGACTGGGAAGGATGGCAGAAGCTTACGGCACGTCTGGGAGATAAAGTACAGTTAGTAGGGGATGATTTGTTTGTAACCAATCAGAAGCGTATCAAATGTGGAATTGACATGGGGGTTGGCAATGCTGTTTTAATCAAAGTGAATCAGATTGGTACACTGACAGAAGCTATGGAAGCGATTGAAATGGCAAAAACAGCAGGCTATCATGCAGTAATTTCACATCGCTCCGGTGAAACAGAAGATGCATTTATTGCTGATCTTGCGGTAGCAGTAAATGCAGGACAGATTAAAACCGGTGCACCATGTCGTGGGGAGCGTACTGCAAAATACAACCAGTTACTTCGAATAGAGGATGAGCTTGGTGAACTTGCCCGTTATGCGAGTACTGGTAAACCGAGCGAACGTACTGCATAATGCTGAATGAAAAGTAAGCGGATTACATTTCATCCCCACGCCAATCATTTGCGGATTGACGTGGGGAGAATGTGTACCCTAAGAGTAAATAGAACAAAAGAAATTTTAAATAGGAGGGTGCACGTTACTTTTATTTTTAATAGTTGTTGGAAGAGGTGGAATATGGTAAAATAATACTATGGAAAAAGATGAGGTTTAGATATGGAAAAGCAACTTTTAAAGGTAAGAATGCTCGGAATGTTTAACATGGAATATGAGAATCAGCCGATTTCTTTTGAGCGGAATACACAGACAAAGACGAATCAGTTATTACAGATATTGTTTCATGCAGGAGAAGAAGGGATTGCAAGAGAGGTACTGTTACAACGTCTGTTTGGAAGAGAAGAAATTACGAATCCTTCAAATAGTCTTAGAGCGACAGTCTTTCGTTTGAGAAAATTGCTGGTAGCGGCAGGTTTTCCGGAGAATGATGAATTTGTACATATTAAAAGTGGTATTTATCGTTGGACAGGTAATATTCCGGTAGAGGTAGATGCAGTTTTATTTGAGAGTAAAGCGAAAGAGGCATTAGAGACTGTAAAAGAAGAGGATCGCTATATAAAGTTAAAAGAGGTTTGTGAATTATATAAAGGAGATTTTCTTCCGCAGTTAGGTGCAGTGGAATGGGTGGCAACAGAAGCAGCCAGATATAAGACATTATATAAACGTTGCATGAAGGCATTATGTCAGCTTTTAAAGACACGCAGAGAATATCAATTATTATATCAGATGGCAGCAGAAGCTGTGGAGTTGTATCCTTATGATGAATGGCAGATATGGCAGATAGATAGTTTGATTGCACAAAATCGAATGAAAGAGGCTACTCGTTTGTATGAAGAGACAGCAGATGTTATGTTTCGTGAAATGGGTGTATCTCCGTCAAGGAGAATGATGGAGAGGATGGCTCAGGTGAGTTCAGAGATACCAAATCGTGTGGAAATGCTCAAAGAAATACAGGGCGAATTGACGGAGAAAGAAGAAGTTAGAGGTGCGTTCTATTGTAGTTATCCAAGTTTTACAGAGAATTACCGCTACATGAAGCGAGTAATTTCTAGAACCGGACAGCAGGCCTATCTGATGTTGTGTACGATTACAGATGGGAAAGGATATCCGTTAGAAAAAGGAGAACGATTAGAGCGTTTTTCAGAAGAATTAGGATTAGCCATTTTAGGTGCATTGAGAAAAGGAGATTTGTACACGAGATATAGTAATAATCAGTATCTTGTATTACTTTTAGATATCAGCCAGGAAGATTGCAGAATTGTGATTGATCGTATTAATCAAACTTTCGAGAATCCAAATCGAAAGAATTATTTGAAATATAATGTTTCTTCCTTATGTGAGGGAGAAGATGCATTGCAGGAAGATAAAAATATATAAGTAAAATCAAGAAAACACTTGAAAATTCATAAAATCTATGTTATTATTTGTAAAGTTATGAATTAATTTGCCGATGGGAGGTATAAATCGTGGCAGTTTTGAAGATGATTTTAACAATTGCATTTATTATAGTTAGTATCGCTTTAACAGTTATCATTTTGATGCAGCAGGGGAAAAATGCTGGACTTGGAGCACTTGCTGGTGGTTCAGAGACATACTGGGGCAAGAATAAAGGTCGTTCGATGGAAGGCATGCTTGATAAGATGACTAAAATCTTAATTGCAGCATTTGTCATTATTGCAGCAGTATTGAATATGGGAATTTTCTAAGAACAAATGAGGCTGTCGTGGATACGACAGCCTTTTTTTTACGAATAAGCATACCGCATATTTGTGAGGAGGGGTATTTATGGAGAAGGAGTTATTAAAAGAACGAAAAAAAACGATATACGATTTTATTTGTGATGAGTTTTATGTGCCGATGAAGGTAAAGGAAATCGCGATTATGTTAAATGTGCCAAAGTCGCAGAGGGCAGATTTACAGGAAGTGCTTGATTCCTTAGTAGCAGATGGTAAGATAGAAGTTTCCGTGAAAGGCAAGTATAGTAAGGCAGAGGGAAAGTTTTTGACGGGCACTTTTACGGCTCATCAGCGAGGATTTGGTTTTGTTACGATTGAAGGCGAAGATCAGGATATTTTTATTCCGGAGACGCAGATTAATGGAGCTATGCATCAGGATATAGTGCAGGTAGCTATTACAAAAGGGGCGTCATCCGATAAGCGTCGTGAAGGTATGATTACCAAGATTTTGGAACGTGGCATGGAAACATTGGTGTGTTATTACGAAGAAAGTAAGAATTTTGGATTTGCGGTGCCTGATAATCCTCGTTTTACACAAGATATTTTTATTCCGAAGGAACATTCCATGGGAGCGGTTCGTGGTCACAAAGTCGTAGTAGAGATTACGGAGTATGGACGGGATGGCAAAAAACCGGAAGGTAAAGTTGTGGAGATTTTAGGGCATGTAAATGACCCGGGCACAGATATTTTGTCCATTGTCAGAGGATATGATTTGCCAATGGAATTTCCGGAAAAAGTAATGCGTCAGGTGGAAAATGTATCGAATGAAGTTAGTGCGGCTGATATGGCAGGCAGAATGGATTTGAGAGACTGGCAGACGGTCACGATTGATGGTGAAGACGCAAAAGACTTAGATGATGCGATTACAATTACAAAAGAGGGTAATAAATATATATTAGGTGTTCATATTGCAGATGTAACGAATTACGTTCAGGAGCATAGTGCACTAGACGTAGAAGCTTTGAATCGTGGAACATCCGTGTATTTGGTAGACAGGGTAATTCCAATGCTTCCGCATAAGCTATCAAATGGTATTTGTTCATTAAATGCGGATGAAAATCGTTTGGCATTAAGCTGTATTATGACGATTGATGAAAAGGGAAATGTGGTTGATCATACGATAGCAGAGACAGTTATTAAAGTAGATCGTCGTATGAGTTATAATAGTGTGAAAAAGATTTTAGAGGATAAAGACGAGGCAGAAATAGCGGAATATAAAGATTTGGTTCCGATGTTTGAATTGATGCAGGAGTTGGCATCTATTTTGCGTAAAAAGCGTATGAAACGTGGTTCGATTGATTTCGATTTCCCAGAGACAAAAATTATTTTGAATGAACAGGGAAAACCGGTTGAGATTAAGCCATACGATAGAAATGTGGCGACAAAGATTATCGAGGACTTTATGTTGATTGCAAATGAAACTGTGGCACAGGATTATTTCTGGCAGGAACTTCCATTTGTGTATCGTACCCATGATAATCCGGATTCCGAAAAGATTCAAAAACTGGCTACGTTTATTAATAATTTCGGATATACTATCCGTATTGGACAAGATGAGGTACATCCAAAGGAATTACAGAAATTGTTAATGAATATTGAAGGAACACCGGAAGAAGTGCTGATTAGTCGTCTGACGCTTCGCTCTATGAAGCAGGCGAAATATACGACTATGAGTACCGGACATTTTGGTTTGGCGACACATTATTATTGTCATTTTACATCGCCAATTCGACGTTATCCGGATTTACAGATTCACCGTATTATCAAGGATAATTTGCGTGGACGCATGAATGCTAAAAAAATTGAGCATTATGAGAAGATATTAGATGAAGTAGCAGCACGTTCCAGCAAAATGGAACGTCGTGCCGAAGAAGCTGAACGTGAGACGGATAAGCTGAAGAAAGTAGAATATATGTCAGAGCATATCGGAGAGACTTTTGAAGGTGTGATTTCCGGTGTGACAGAATGGGGATTCTATGTGGAATTGCCGAATACGGTGGAAGGTCTTGTGCATGTAACATCCTTAAATGATGATTATTATCATTACGACGAAAGAAGCTACGAATTGGTTGGAGAGACTGGAGCACGTAGATATAAGCTTGGACAGAAGATAAAAGTGATTGTAGCTGCTACGGATAAAGTTTTAAGAACCATTGATTTTGAGGTGGCCGTTTGCGATGAGTCAGATGAGCACACGATGACTAAATAACGATAAAGCAGATTTTTGACATAAGAATAAAGGTGGAACAGCGAGGATGCAGTGAGATTATCTTTGTGAATGGCGTGGGAGTGAACAGCAACTTTGCGAAAAAATTGTCAAAAATTTATAAGAGAAGTTTATTGCATTGGAACGAAAGTTAGGTTATACTCATAGAGCAGTTGAAAGTAAAAGTTCATGTGGATATGAATTTGGGAAACTGCTCTGGAGTATGACTTGTAGTTGACTATTATTTTGGAAAGGAGAGCATCATGGCAAAAGAAGCGAAAAAATTAATAGCAAATAATAAAAAAGCCTACCATGATTATTTCCTAGAAGAAAGATATGAGGCCGGTATCGAATTGCATGGTACCGAAGTAAAGTCTTTACGCATGGGAAAATGCAGTATCAAGGAAGCATTTGTGCGTATTCAAGATGGTGAAGTATACATCTACGGTATGCACGTAAGTCCTTATGAAAAGGGTAATATTTTTAACAAGGATCCGCTTAGACCAAAGAAACTTCTACTTCATAAAGCAGAGATACGAAAGTTGATTGGAAAACTTGCTGAGCAGGGTTATACTTTGGTACCGGTTGAGGTATACTTAAAGGGAAGTCTTGTGAAGGTTGAAATTGCTCTTGCAAAAGGTAAAAAACTCTATGATAAGCGCCAGGATATTGCAAAGAAGGATATGAAGCGTGAAGCAGAGCGTGAGTTTAAGATACGTAACTTTGGTTAAGATTATGGGCTTGTAAAGGTTTCGACAGGGATCATGCAGCTGGAGAAGCGAGTCGCACGGGATGCGTTAAATTCCAAAATTAAAAATAAACGCTGAAGAAAATTTAGCATACGCTGCCTAGTTGCAGCAGTCTGACCTAGTGCACCTACACATTAGGACCCAGGCTTCGACCATGTAGGAAACGACACCGGCTAAGCTTTGCACCGGCGGGCGTATCATGAAGCTACTAAAGCGGGCATCCTGCCTATGGGAGGTTCGCGGAGGGAATGTCAAACTATAGGCTACACTCGTAGAAGGGCAGGGAATTGGTTTTTGGACAGGGGTTCGATTCCCCTCAGGTCCACTCTAAAATAGCAGGTTAATCAAACGTAAATTTGATTGACCTGCTATTTTTTTAATGGTGATGTAGAATCATTTGTTAGACTGGCATTCAGTGATTGGTGTAATTCTTTCAAATTAAATATTGATTTGTATACGGAAAAAATAAAGTTGGATTATGATTATTTTTTACATGAGGTAATTGTATAATTCTTGTTAAAACTTCATATTCTATACCGAGGAGTGAGGATATGGATAAGAAAGAAAAACAGCAAGAACAGTGTCAAAAAAACAGAAATGAGTTCAACAGCGTCACACAAAAAGTAAAACCGGAAAATCAAAATCAGACACATAACGTCCGTAAAGAAGGTATAGGACCGATTAATCAAAAACGGTAAGTAAAAATGATGCTTAGAAGAGAGGCAGTATATTAGTTCAATGTGATTAATACACTGTCTTTTTTGTTCGTCTTGCACAGGGATTATGCGATATGCCACTAATGGTTTTATCCTGTCAGGATATATAATAAGAATATCTTTTCTGCATAGAACATGGTAGATGCAGTTATAGGTTTATATTCCTAAGAAGGAAAGAGAGCTTGCGGAGAAGTTAGCGATAAAGAAATATTTATCTTATCAATTGGATGAAATGAAACAGGAGAAATCAGCAATTGAGTTTTATTTGCGTCATCATAAGAACATTTCTAATTGAGCAGAGAGTATGGTTGCTGAGATGTCCGGATATCAGGAACTTCTATTACCATATTTTAAACCTATTTCAGAAGAATTAAATGATTGGACAAAGCAATCTTATAACTCTAATATGAAATATCCAGAACAATTGATACATAAAGCAAGTAATGGAAAGTTAGTACGTTCAAAATCAGAAGTGCTTATTGATATGGCACTATATACGAACAGGATTCCGTTTCGTTATGAGTGTGAACTTCAGATGGGAGATTCTATTATTTATCCAGACTTTACAATACGACATCCAAAGACGGGAGAAGTATATTATTGGGAGCATTTTGGAATGATGGATGACATATTTTATATTAAAAATGCTTGTGCCAAGATGCAATTATATGCTACCAATGGAATAACACCGGGTATAGATTTAATTATGACATTTGAAACACATAAAAAGCCATTGAGTTTGGATAAAATAAATGGCATTATAAAAGATGCAAATCACGAGGAAAATGTATTAAAAATGGGGTGAAACGGAAAAGTTTTTTATCATATGCCCCGAAGGTGATATTTCTCGAGAAAATGGGGGCTGGGATAACATTTTTTTGCATAAGTCCTGGTAACCTGTACACAAACTCTTCACATAAATCGTATTGCAAAACCATGCTGCTTTTTTTATAATATGTTATAAGTAGAAAAATGTCTTGGGATAGCAAACGTAGGATTTTTCCCATGGCATACGAGAATGATTGAGTTTGAATTTGTACACAATGTCTGGAAAATGGAATTGTATATAAAATGGAAGCAAGAGTAAATATGGAGAAGAAGTATGGAAAATGTTGCGAAAAAGGAAATGGCAGAGGCACTGTACCAGCGTGGAATAGCGTCTTTTTCAAAGGGGAAATATCAGGAGACAATTGAGGCATTAACCAATTGTATTAGTATGGAAAAAGCAGAACAATATGAGTATTTAGAAGCAGATGCTTATAATACTTTAGGTATGCTATTCTTCTTTGCTGGATATGAGACGATAGCGTTGGATTATTATTTGTCAGCACTAGAATCAGCCAGACGTCAGTATAATACAGGTGGTGTGGTATCCGCTTTTTTGAATATTGGATTATTGTATCAGGCGGGCAAGGAATATAGCAGGGCTATGTCATATTATCAGCAGGCAAAAGAAGCAGCAGAGCAGGATTTGCGAAGCAATGATGTTTTGTTGGTTTTGTATGCAGATATCCAGATTGCTCAGCTATATTGTAGAATGGGACAATATAAAGATGCGAAACATCTGTGTAAAGAGATAGAGAATTTTGCAAAAGTGGTAGCAGATGGAGAGTTTTTGCTAACAAAATGGATGTTGGATATTTTTCTGGCAGATCATGTGGCGGATTATACAAGAGTACATTTGCTTACAGAAGAAATTATTAATCACTTGAGGGAAGACGAGCAATTTATCGAGCAGATTGATTTTTATGTAGATGTTTGTGAGATGATGTTTGCTTATGGAAATGTAAGAGAAACCCGAATGATTTTAGATTTAATAAGAGAGAAGATAAAAGATACAGATTTTTTACGTTTAAAGATTCGTATTGAACAGATTGAAGTAAATTATCAAAAAGAATATGGAAGGGAAATTGATTACAAAGAGGCTTGCAAACGTTATATAAAATTACATGCTCAGTATGAAGCATTATTAATAGAGTTTCGTAGAAAAAATTTAGAAAATATGGCCAGTATGCAAAAACTCGAGGAACAAAAACGAGAATTTGAACGTCGTAGCAGACATGATATGGCAACCGGACTTTTAAATAAAAAAGCTTTTCGGCATGAAGTAGAACAGGCGTTGATGGAACATTCAGGCGAGACAATGAATGCCATGGTTTTTTTGGATATTGATAATTTTAAATTGGTGAACGACAGCTTTGGCCATCTTTTAGGTGATGAGGTGATTCGTGCGTTGTCAGATAAGATTCAGGAACATTTTGCAGAAAAATGTATCTGTGGAAGATTTGGTGGCGATGAATTTAATGTATTCATTCGGGAAGTAGAAGATATGTTGGAACTGGAGTGTAAGATAGAGAGATTTAGAGAATCTTTTTCGAAACTTGGTTTTGGAGAAGATGGAGAAATATATGTTACTTTAAGTATTGGTGTCTCCTACAACAGAGGTATGAGTGTGTCTTATCAGTCTATGCTGGCTTGTGCGGATGAGGCATTAGAGAAGTCAAAAGAATATGGTAAGAACAGGGTATCTTATTATGAGATAAAAAGAGGAAGATATAGTTATGCCTAAAAAAGAAACGCTTTATGTGGTAGAAGGATTTGCTTTTTATAGTGAAGCAGAAGCTGAGCAGGCGAAAAAGGAATGCGAAGGAATTAAATATATTAAAGAAAAGGCTGACATGAGCAAGCCGGATGTAATGTTGCAGATATATAATAGAATGATTAAAGAAAAAATGTTTGTGACTTCGGTTGGCTATGCATTTTTGTATGATCTGCAAGAGTATTTGCGGATAAATCCATATATAAAAGATGAGCATATTTTGCCAATAGAAATCATACATCCTTCCATACAGGAAAGCTTGCGTGAAGAGAAGCAAAAGCATCATGCTCAGTTAAGAGAGGTAAAACAAAAGTCTGTAAAAAAATCAATGACAGATAGTGAACTGATGAAGAAATATAAGTTTTCACTTGTGATGAATTTGATATTGATCATTAGTGTGGTATGTATGTTTCTTATTTCTGCTACTAGTGGACATCCGACGATTTTGAATTATGAGAAAACAATAATTAACCGTTATTCTGCGTGGGAACAGGAGTTGACGGAACGAGAAGCTGCACTACGGGAGGCAGAGAACCGGTAGAAAAGAGGTTGTATGGAAAAGCTGAAAATATTGGTAGTAGATGACGAAATGCGTATTAGGAAGCTGGTTCGTGATTTTCTTGTAAAACAGAATTATGATGTGTTAGAAGCTGAAGATGGAGAAGCAGCATTAGATTTTTTTTATCAGGAAAAAGGTATTGCACTTGTGATTTTGGACGTTATGATGCCGAAGATGAATGGTTATCAGGTGTGTCGGGAAATCAGGGAGACATCTTCTGTGCCTGTTATTATGCTGACGGCAAAATCAGAAGAACGTGACGAATTAAATGGTTTTGAATGTGGAGCAGATGAATATATTTCCAAGCCGTTTTCACCAAAGATTCTAGTGGCAAGAGTGGAAGCGATTTTGCGACGTACTTCACCAGCAGGAAAAAAAGGAAATATTATCGAAATGGGTGGAATATATATAGACAAGGACGCCCATATGGTAAGTGTGGATGGTGTAAGTGTAGAATTAAGCTATAAGGAGTTTGAACTCTTGCTTTATTTTATGGAGAATCCGGGAATTGCTCTTTCACGGGAGAGGATTTTAAATGGTGTATGGAATTATGATTATTTTGGCGATGCCCGCACGATTGATACTCATGTAAAAAAACTTAGGGCTAAGCTAGGCGAAAAAGGTACTTTATATATTCAGACAATCTGGGGGTTAGGGTACAAATTTGAAATAGTGCCAGAGACCTAAAATGATTTGACAATATTTGTAGAATGCAATAAAATAAATAGATAGTATAGATGATGGAAAAAAATTGCAATATGATAAAAAAGGGTTCCTTAACGAGGGAGCTGGTATTTATTATTGTAGCATTGGTAGCAGGTACTATTTTGTTGTGTTATGGACTAAATGCTACATTGATTGAACGATATTATATAACGAATAAGCAGAACACGTTATTGGAAGGTTTTGAAATTATTGATGAAGCCAGTGCGAGTGGTAAACTGAATACTCCATCTTTTGACGTGATATTTGATAATCTGTGTGCCAATGGAAATATTAATGTATTGATTATTAATTCAAATCAGACGATTATTCGTTCATCGGCGAATGATGCACACAGTATGTTAATGGAATTTATGAATATTCTGTTTAATGCTAACCAGAAAAATAGTGTAGTGTTAAAACAGCAGAATAATTACAATATCTTGAGACAGCGGGACATACGATTGAATTCGGAGTATCTGGTATTATATGGAAGTTTGCAAAACGGGAATTTGGTTTTGATGCGTTCAGCTCTTGCTAGTATTCGAGAGAGTGCGGATATTTCTAATCGTTTTTTGGCAATTGTCGGTAGCATTGCAGTAGTTATTAGCACGATTATTACTTTTTTTGTATCTAAAGGGATTACGAATCCGATACGTGAACTGAGTGTTATTTCAGAGAAGATGACGAAGTTGGATTTCGATGCGAAGTATGTAAGAAGTAGAATTCGTAAAAATGAAATTGATGAGTTGGGAGAGCATGTAAATCATTTGTCTGATACTTTGGAAACTACTATTTCAGAGTTGAAAAGTGCGAATATTGCATTGCAGAGGGATATTGAAGAAAAGATACAGATAGATGAGATGAGGCAGGAATTTTTGTCTAACATATCTCATGAATTGAAGACACCATTAGCAGTAATATCAGGTTATGCGGAAGGATTGGCAGAGTGTGTTAATGATGATCCGGAAAGCCGTAACTATTACTGTGAAGTTATTTTAGATGAGACAGAGAAAATGACTCAGATGGTCAGACAACTTTTATCTTTAAATCAGTTGGAGTCTGGTCAGGAAATGTTGCAGATGCAGCGGTTTAATTTGACGGAGTTGATACAGGGAGTCATTGAGAAAGTATCTATTTTGTTGGAACAGTATGGATGTGTATTAGTTTTTTCGGATAATGAGCCCCTATACGTGTGGGCTGATGAATTTAAGATAGAAGAAGTTTTGACTAACTATATTACGAATGCTATCTATCACGCCAAGAACGAAAAAAGGATACAAATATTTTATACAAAAAAAGAAATGTGTGTCCGGGTGCATGTGTTTAATACCGGAGATTTGATACCGGAAGAAGCACTGACGGAGATTTGGACAAAATTTTATAAAGTAGACAAAGCCCGTACCAGAGAGTACGGAGGAACAGGAATAGGCTTGTCTATTGTGAAAGCAATTATGCAGTCTCATAAGCAGGAATTTGGTGTGATAAACCGTGAAAATGGTGTAGAATTCTGGTTTGAGATGGATAGTTCTCAAAATAGCAGTTTATAAGAGAGGTATGGTTATGAAGATGAAACAAAAGAAATATTGGGGGGTAGTACTATTGTTGTTAGGAAGCCTGATGTTATCTGGTTGTGGAATGCAGGAAGCTCCATATGATTTGTCAGAAGAGGAACAACAGTTAATTGTCAGCTATTCAGCACATGTGGTATCGAAATTTAATTCTCATCAGAAAGATGGACTTACTTATGTGCCAGAAAGTGATGAACCGGTTTTAGAATCTACAGAGATTGAAGTGATTCCGGAATCTGAGACGGAACAGGAAGAAAATACAGAAATTGTAAATAGCGAAGCTGAAGAAGCAAATCCGAATACAGAAGTAGAAACAACGACAGAAGAACCGGCAGAAGAAACTACTATTGATTCAGTATTTGCAGATACGGGATTGACCTTTACTTATTTAGGGAACGAAGTGACAGCTTCTTATATGGAAGATGATACTTATGCAGTAAATGCAGGACTTGGTAAAAGCCTGTTAGTAGTAAAATTGAAAGCGGAGAATCTGACAGAAGAGGCGATTACAATTGACAATATGGCATCAGGAGATGTGTATAGTGCCAAATATGTAATGGAATCTGGAAAATTATATAATGCCAAGTCAGTAATGACACTTTTAATTAATGATTTTACTACATATGAAGGTACAATTGAACCACAGAATGCAGTAGAGATGGTAATCGTATTTGAAATTCCGGCAGATACTACTGTGATAGATGAATTTGAATTAAATATTGAGCGAAATGATAATTTTTTTCGAATAAATTTATAATTTTTACTAAAAATAGTACAATTTTTTTGAATGATATGGTATAATGAGCACAAATAGTGACAATTTAGCGAAAAGCGTTATTGGAGGAAAGTATATATGGATACAAATATTCTCTTAGAATCAGGAACAAATGAACTGGAAGTACTCGAATTTAAACTTGGTAATAGCTATTACGGAATCAACGTGGCAAAAATCCGTGAGATTTTATCGTATATGCCTATTACCCCAATTCCGAATGCACATCCTTGTGTAGAAGGTATTTTTATGCCTCGTGATACGATGATGACGGTTGTTAATTTGAGAAAGTGTCTAGGTATGCCTGATCTTGATACAGAAGGTTTATTCATTATCACGAACTTCAATAAATTAAATATTGCATTCCATGTAGATCAGGTTATCGGTATTCATCGTGTATCATGGGAAGAGATTATCAAACCAGATTCTACTATTAATACACAGGATAACAGTGCATCAACAGGTGTTATTAAGTTAAATGAGAAATTAGTAGTAATCTTAGACTTTGAGAAGATTATTTCAGATATTAGTCCAGAGACCGGACTTAAGGTATCAGAAGTAGAAAATCTTATGGGAAGAGAGAGAAGTGATTCTCCAATTTTGATTGCAGAAGATTCTCCATTACTTAGCAAATTAATCACAGACTGTTTGAGAAAAGCAGGTTACACAAACCTTATCATTACAATGAATGGTAAGGAAGCATGGGATAAGCTTACAGCATTGAAGAATGCAGGAACTGTTCGAGATAAGGTTCATTGTATTATTACAGATATTGAGATGCCATTAATGGACGGACACAGACTTACAAAACTTTGTAAGGCAGATGATACGCTTAAGTCGATTCCACTTGTTATCTTCTCCTCTCTTGTAAATGAAGAAATGAGAAGAAAAGGTGAATTGCTTGGTGCAGATGCACAGTTGACCAAACCAGAGATTGGTATGTTAGTAAGTGCAATTGACGATTTGATTAATAAGAGCTTAGCATAATAATGAAAACGGGGGTGTGATGTTGCATCACATCCCCAAATTAATAATACGATAGCGAAGACCGCGGAAAGGTATGGCGCAAAATGAGTAGATCAGAGGATTATCTGGATCAGTTATTAAACGGTGTGGAACTAGAGGAACAGGAAAAAGCAGAACTGGAACAGGATATATTGGATGATAACATTTTTAATGATATTTTAGAGAAATTGGCAGAAGAAAAAGAGGAATTTTTAGAGGAAGATTTCTTTTCAGAAGAGGATTTTCTTGATGAAGATTTTCTAAAAGAGTTTGAGATGGAAGGATTAGAAGAAGCAGGTAGCGAAGAAGATGTCCTGTCTCTTTTTAATGATTTGGATAATATTCTAAATGGAGAAAAAGTACATGAAGCGGTTGAAGAATTAGAAGAAGAACCGATTAGTGCGATAGAAGAACCGGTAGTATCGGTAGAAGAACCGGCAATAGAAGAATCTGTAATAGAAGAATCTGTAATAGAAGAATCTGTAATAGAAGAACCAGCTATAGAAGAACCAGCTATAGAAGAACTTGCCATAGAAGAAAACGATAAGGAAGCTAGTGTTCCGTTAGAAATCAATACTGCTATGGAAGAGGGATTTTCATTTGCTAATTTATTTGCGTCAGAAGGAGCGGAAAGTAAGGAATCGGCTCCGGAGGAAGATGCGGATGTTTTAAAGATTTTAGAAGGTTTAGAAGGGATTGATTTGGAGCTGGATGAAGTAGATGGAAGCCAGTCTGGTAACGAGCAGTCTGATTTTAGTGCTTTAGAAGGATTTCTTGCAGGAGCAAGTAAGCAGGCGGTAAGTAATACAGATGCAGATACGACATCGGCCAATGACATTCTGAGTGGATTTAGTTTTGGAGAGAATTTAGAAGAGGCTACATCAGGCGCCAGTGAAGAAACCCCAAAGAAGGAAAAGAAAGCAGGCGAAAAAGATAGCTTTATGAGTAAATTGGGCTTGATTCTTTTTGGTGAAGATGATGATGACGAAGAAGAAGAGTTAGCAATGTTGGAAGACAGTGCTAAAAAGGCTGAAAAAGAACAGGCAAAAAAAGAGAAAAAGGAAAAGAGAGAAAAGGCTAAGCAGGAGAGAAAAGAAAAGCGGGAAAAAGCGAAGCTGGAGAAACAAACGAAGGCAGCGGAAGAAAAGAAGCTAAAGCCACCGAAGGAGCCGGATAATACACCACCATTACCAAAGAAACCGGTATTCTTAATTTTCTTAATGGTTGGTTCATTTATAGCATTGGTAGTGATGGGGGCTGATTTATTGGGATATTCAAATCAAATGGAGAATGCCAAGAATCAGTATGCGAAGAAGAATTATAGTGAAGCTTTTGCTGAAATCGCTGGTATGGAAATAAAAGAAGAGGATTCTTTACTCTATAATAAGTATCACGTAATGGCGATGGTGTCGGCTGAGTTAGAAGCATATGAGAGTCTGATGTCACAGGAATTTTATGATATGGCGTTAGATTGTTTGGTACGTACTGTAGGACGTGCAGAAAAGTATAGAGAAGATGCAGAGACTTATGGATGTATTCAAGAGTTGAATGGATTAGAAGCGAAGGCAGAAGAGATATTAAAAGAAACTTTTGACTTAAGTAAAGAAGATGCATTAGAAATATATGCTTATAGAAGTAAAAAGGAGTATTCAACTGCAATTCTTAAAGTAATAAAAGAACATGGGTTGGAAAAGGTAACAAAATGATAGCAATAATTGATTACGATGCAGGCAATTTAAAAAGTGTGGAGAAAGCGTTGGTATCTTTGGGAGAAGAGACCATTATCACTCGTAATTTTACAGAGATTTTAAGTGCTGACAAGGTGATTCTGCCAGGTGTAGGTGCTTTTGGTGATGCAATGGATCAGTTGAAAAAATACGAGCTGGATAAGGTGGTTCATGAAGTGGCATCCAAAGAGACACCGCTCCTTGGAATTTGTCTTGGATTGCAATTAATGTTTGAAAGCAGTGAGGAAACACCCGGAGTAGAAGGGTTGCATCTTTTAGATGGGCATATTCATCGTATACCAGATGCAGCGGGTATTAAAATACCTCACATTGGCTGGAACTCACTGGATTTTCCAAAAGAAAGTAAATTATTTAAAGGGATTTCCGAACAGGCATATGTCTATTTTGTTCACTCCTATTATCTAAAAGCTGCGGATTCAGGGATTGTAGCTGCGACAACGGAGTATAGTACTCATATCCATGCGGCGGTAGAATGCGGCAATATTTTTGCCTGTCAGTTCCATCCGGAAAAAAGCAGTGCGGTAGGATTAAAGATTTTAAAGAATTTTGCAAATCTATAAGTACCGTAGGAGTAAAGGAACTGGAGGGAAACGATGTTTACGAAGAGAATTATTCCTTGTCTGGATGTAAAAGAAGGCAGGGTTGTAAAAGGTGTTAATTTTGTTGATTTAAGAGATGCAGGAGATCCGGTAGAGATTGCAGCAGCTTATGATAAAGCCGGAGCGGATGAACTGGTATTTTTAGATATTACAGCTACGAGTGATGCTAGAGGAACTGTGGTAGATATGGTTCGTAAGGTGGCAGAAAAGGTATTTATTCCTTTTACAGTAGGCGGTGGTATCAGAACAGTGGATGATTTTAAGATGTTGCTTAGAGAAGGGGCAGATAAGATTTCTATCAATTCAGCAGCAATTAACAATCCAAATCTGATTAGCGAAGCAGCAGAAAAGTTTGGAAGCCAATGTGTGGTGGTGGCGATTGACGCTAGAAGACGTGCAGATGGTTCCGGATGGAATGTGTATAAGAACGGCGGTAGAATAGACACCGGTTTAGACGCTATTGAATGGGCAATAAAAGCCGATAAACTAGGTGCAGGAGAGATTTTGCTTACCAGTATGGACTGCGATGGTACCAAGGCAGGATACGATTTAGATGTGACTAAAATGATTGCAGAAAACGTATCAATTCCGGTGATTGCATCAGGTGGTGCAGGAACCAAAGAACATTTTTACGATGCGCTGACAGCGGGAAAAGCAGATGCAGCGTTAGCAGCATCCTTATTCCATTACAAAGAATTGGAAATTATGGATTTGAAAAATTATTTGGCAGACCGTGGTGTATCAGTCAGAAGATAATGAGATACATATCAGAGAACGTATTTGGTAATAGACATTTGATATGCAAAAAACGCAGGTGTATAGAAATACACTTGCGTTTTGTAAATAGAGAGGAAATAGTGCAATGGGGATGATTACAAATGACTGGCTTGCTCCGATGCAGGCAGAGTTTAAAAAGCCTTATTATTCAGAACTGTATAAATTTGTGAGAGAAGAATATAGTAAAGGCGTAGTATACCCGCCAGCGGATGATATATTTAATGCGATGCATTTTACTCCGCTTAGCGAGGTGAAAGTAGTTATATTGGGGCAGGATCCTTATCATAATGTAAATCAAGCACATGGACTAAGTTTTTCAGTGCCGACTTCGCAAAAAGATATTCCGCCATCTCTGCAGAATATTTATAAAGAATTAGAGTCGGATATAGGCTGTTATATTCCAAACAATGGTTATCTGAAAAAGTGGGCAGACCAAGGAGTATTATTATTAAACACAGTGCTGACTGTTCGGGCACATCAGGCTAATTCTCATCAGGGAAGAGGTTGGGAACAGTTTACAGATGCTATTATTCGAACAGTAAACGAGCAGGAACGCCCGGTGGTATATTTGCTTTGGGGAAGACCGGCACAGGCTAAGATTCCGATGTTAAATAATCCAAAGCATCTTATACTAAAAGCACCTCATCCAAGTCCGCTATCGGCATATCGAGGTTTCTTTGGGTGTAAGCATTTTAGCCAGACGAATGAGTTTTTAGAAAAAAATGGAGTAGCACCAATTGACTGGCAGATTGAGAATGTGTAGATTGTAAATTTTTCTAATTTATGATAAAGTATAGTTAGAGATAGACCGATAAGTTAATTATATAGGAAGGTTGTAACGCAAGGACGCGAACTAATAAACAGTTAAAAACAAGGAGGCAAAAACCTCTCCTCACCAAAGGTTAAACTCTGCAAGCAGAGTTGGATTTTGCTTCGCAAAACAAGGAGGTTTGTATATGGCAACAATTTCAGGATATGATTCAGCTTCTATTGGAGTATTATTTTCAAGTTTGAATACGAAATCAGGTAGTGGAACGTCAGATTTATTAGGTATTAATTATACGGATTATGCAACTATTCGCAGTGGTTCTTATTTTAAATTATTGAAGTCTTATTATAGTATGGACTCTTCTGACGAAGTGAAAAAGATTGTAAATAACGATAAAGATGATGATGATAAAAAAACGGATTCTAAGAAAGAGCCTGTTTCTTCGTCAACTTCGACTTCTACTTCTAAAGATTCTGCAGAAACAATTTCTAAAGTAGAAAGTGCAGCGGATGAATTAGGTGTTGCGGCGGATAAATTATTAGATACAGGAAAAACGTCGTTATTTAAAGTCGTAGAGACAAAAGATGATGCCGGTAATGTGACTGAGAAGTATGATACAGAGAAGATTTACAAAGCGGTGAATGATTTTGTAACAAAATATAATGCAGTAATTGATCGTTCATTAAGTTCGAAGTCAGCTAATATTATAGGTGCGACAGAACGTATGGAGCGTATTACCGGATACAATGAAGAATCATTGGAAAAACTTGGTATTACAGTAGATAATAGCGGTAAATTAAAGATTGATGAGAATACTTTTAAGGCAGCAGATACAGCTGATGTGAAAAAGGTATTTAATAATGAAAATGGGTATGTTGCACAGGTAAATACACAGGCATCTATGATTGCATATTATGCAGAGAATGAAGCTGCTAAGTCTAATACCTATAGTAATACTGGTTCGTATACCAATACATATAATGTTGGTACGATGTATAGTGAGGGAATTTAAGGAATTTTCTAAAACACATTGAAAAAATAAAATAAGCGTGTTATGTTATGAGAAGTTCAAGGAATTGGACTTCTCATTTTTCGAATATAAGCAGAGGAAAATCAAGAAAACGCAGTTTTGATATTGCTTGCAATTTTATGGTCTCTGCGTATATGGTTTAGTAGAAAGGGTATTTTTTATGGCGAAGAAAGTAGTAATCGGTATGTCGGGAGGCGTAGATTCTTCTGTGGCCGCTTATTTGTTAAAAAAAGAAGGGTATGAAGTGGTGGGAGTCACCATGCAGACCTGGCAGGATAGAGAAGATGATGGTAGCGAATTGACAATGGTAAAGGATGCAAAAGCGGTTGCAGAACGTTTGGGCATTGAATATCATGTAGTGGATTTTCGCAAAGAATTTAAAAAACATGTCATGGATTATTTTGTAGAAGAATATTTGCAGGGACGGACACCAAATCCATGTGTAGTGTGTAATCGTTTTGTAAAATGGGAAGCATTGCTTCATTATGCGAACAAAACCGGGGCAGACTACATTGCAACGGGACACTATGCCCGTATAGATAAACTTCCTAATGGCAGATATGCGATATGCAATTCCGTAACAGCAGCGAAAGATCAGACTTATGCATTATATAATTTAAAACAGGAACAGCTTGCACATACGATTATGCCGGTTGGAGCTTATACGAAGGACGAAATCCGCAGTATTGCAGAAGAAATAGGTTTGAACGTGGCACAGAAAAAGGACAGTATGGAAATTTGTTTTATTCCGGATGATGATTATGCGGCGTTTATTGAAGAAAAAACAGATGGACAGGTGCCACCACCGGGAAATTTTGTCTCAGTAACAGGGGAAGTATTAGGACAGCATAAAGGAATTACACATTACACGATTGGCCAGCGAAAAGGCTTAGGGATTGCATTAGGAGCACCTGCGTTTGTCGTGGCAATCCGACCAGAGACAAACGAAGTAGTATTGGGAACGAATGAAGATGTGTTTACGACAAAGCTTTATGCAAATCGTTTAAATACCATGTCGATACCTGAGTTTGTGGATGGAATGGAGCTAAAAGCCAAAATCCGTTATTCACATGCAGGTTCTATGTGTAAGATTACACGAACTGGAGAAGATGAAATCTGTTGTGAATTTGCAGAGCCGGTAAGAGCGGTAACGCCGGGACAGGCGGTTGTGTTCTACGATGGAGAGTATGTTGCCGGAGGCGGAACGATTGTAAGATAAAAGAAATAGTTGGAATAGTAAATCTTATATTTATAAAGATGGATATGGAGTTTTAACAAAAATATCTTGACAACAAAACTGAATAGGATATAATACAAAATGCAAACAAATTGCAAAAGCAAAGTGTTTGCATTTTTGTTTATGAGAATATGAGAGGTCAAGATAGAGAATGTTACACATTTTAGAACATGCATTAGAACATACGGTGGTAGATGTAATAGGGTTATTGCCGTTTTTATTTGTTACTTATCTGGCAATGGAGTTAATGGAACATTATGCGAGTAGCAGATTTAATAAGATTATTGAAAATTCAGGAAAGTGGGGGCCATTTTTAGGAGCAGCGCTTGGCGTAATGCCACAGTGTGGTTTTTCAGCAGCAGCAGCCAGTTTCTTTTCGGCGAGAATCGTTGGTGTAGGAACAATTATAGCTGTATTTTTATCGACATCGGATGAGATGTTGCCCATTTTATTATCAGAATCAGTTCCGGTTACTTCCATTGTAGAAATTTTATCTATAAAAGTAGTGATTGCTTGTACATCTGGGTATTTGGCATCTTTTGTATATCAGCAGTTTTTACAAAAAAAGGATAGAGAAATGGACATCCATTTGGTGTGTGAAGAGGAACAGTGCAGTTGTGAAGAAGGGATATTAAAATCAGCGATTAAGCATACGGTAAAGATTTTCATTTATATTTTTATCATTGCATTTTTGTTAAATGCAGTGATTGAAGGTGTGGGAGAAGAAGCACTGGCACAGGTATGCTCGAATGTACCAGTAGCTGGACAGATGGTGGCTTCGCTGGTAGGATTGATTCCGAACTGTGCGTCTTCGGTCGTAATTACCCAGCTTTATCTAAAAGGGGTTATTAGTGCGGGTGTGATGATGTCAGGACTTTTGGTAAATGCGGGAATCGGAAGTATCGTGTTATTTCGTTTAAATCAAAATGTAAAACAGAATGTAGGGATTCTTACTACCGTGTATTGTTTCGGTGTGGTATGGGGTATTTTAATCGATGTCCTCGGAATTGTATTTTAAGCTACGCCTTTTTGTTAGAAAAGGCATAATCGATGTGATTTTTCAAATGGCATAAGGGTGAAAGGGATGAGAAGATGGCAAATTGTGGTTATGCAACAGCAAATAGAAAAAAGATACTGGATTTTTTGAAGGAAAATCATAATCGTACACTTACAGTAGCAGATATCGATGCTTACTTGAAATCTTGCGACAGCGAGGTAAATATCACAACAATTTACCGTTACTTGGACAAGTTGGAAAAAGATGGTACGGTGATGAAATATGTGGCTGAAAAAGGTAGTCAGGCTACATATCAGTATGTAGAATCGGGGCATAATTGTGAGGACCATCTGCATTTGCAGTGTGTACGATGTGGAAAAGTGATACATTTAGAGTGTCATTTTATGCATGAAATATTAGAACATGTGGAAAAAGAGCATGGATTTGTTATGCAGTGTAAGAATTCGATTGTGTATGGGACCTGCAGGGAGTGCATGTAGAGCAGAGAATCTCCGATGGTCGCTAGTGAAGAGTATATATAAGAATGAGCATCTTGGGCGGGGAGTTCGAAGATGCTTATTTTTTCTTGACATATATAGACTGACTACATATAATTATATATAGATAGTCTATATAAATACAGAATAGGAGGAAATATTACAATGGCAATTGATAAATCATTAATACAAGGCAGTCTGGCAATGTTGATTTTGCGTCTGTTGGAAGAAAAGGATATGTACGGATATGAAATGATTGAGACGTTACGTGGACGGTCTAACAATGTTTTTGAATTAAAAGCAGGTTCGTTATATCCATTATTACATTCTTTGGAAGAGAAAAGTTATGTAATTTCTTACGAAGATGATTCCAGTGGAAAGACTAGAAAATATTATCATTTATCCGGTGAAGGGAAACGGTTTTTAAAAGAGAAAAAGGAAGAGTGGGAAGTGTACAGCACTGCGGTTAGCAGTGTGCTGACTTTAGCGTATTAGGAGGTAAAACAAGGATTATATGGAATATGAAGAATATATGGTGAGTCTGACGGAACAGATACACGATAAGCGTGCGAAACAACTCGTGGCAAAAGAAATCAAAAATCACATTGAAGAACAGGCGGAGATGTATGAAGGGGATGGTATGGAGCATGCCAAGGCTTTAAAGGAAGCAGTGCGACAGATGGGGAATCCGGTAGAGACGGGTGCTGCACTGAATCAAATTCATAAACCGAAGATGCCATGGGTGATGCTTGGGATAATCGTATTTCTTATGATTTCCAGTATTATTATGCAGGCTGTTGTGTTTGCAGAAGGCCAGTCTTCCAAGTGGAATTTAAACTGGGGCAGTTTGTTGCCAAGCACCATTGTTTATAATTTAGCTGGCTTTGCAATGATTATGTTATTGCTTTACGTGGATTACAATTTTATTGCAAAATATGCTTACAAGATATATGCAGCTTACTTGGTGGGAATGATTACTTGGCTGCTGGTAGTAAACATGAATATATGGAGTTCACCATCTATTAACACATATTATGGTTTGCAGATGTTATTTCCGGTTGTGTTTGCAGGGATTGTGTACCGTAATCGTAACCGCGGATGTCGGGGAATCGTTATTTGCCTTACAATGGCACTTGTGGAATTTGTGTGGCATGTGATAGGATGGGAATGGTTAGGAGATACGTTTTATTACAGTTATTATCCGGCATTAGCCGAAAGTATTTTAATCATGCTTCTGGTATTGTGCCTTGCAATTTGGAAAGGAATTTTTGGAAAAGAACGTAGAAAACCGGTTATTTTCTTGACTGCAATAGTATTAGTCCTGGCAGTATCAGGTGTTGTATTTATGAAAAATGCAGGTGGCATGGGGATTTATATTTTACGCCGTTTTAGGAATATTTTTGTAAAAGAAGATACCGCATATCTAAATCTGTTATTGCAGGAAGGAATCGCACGGGCGGATTGGTTTGGCGGAGGCGTACTCGTAGGAAACGAGCCGGAAAGTCTGAATTATAGTACATTGCTATTGAATGGTGTGTTTACTTATTTTGGAAAAGTTGCGGGAGTAGCTGTGATAGCGGCATTTATTGTTTTTATAGGATTGGCGCTTAAGATGTCGCTGAAGCAGAGTAACCGGATTGGATTTTTATTGGGCACGGTATGTACCATGAGTATATTGGTTCGTTTTGTGGCATATGTAGCAATTAATCTGGGTTGTGCAATGTGGTGGACAACACTTGTGCCATTTTTCAGTTATGGAAAAGTCGGGGCAATGATGAATGGTATTTATATTGGATTGATTTTATGTGTGTATCGTAACAGTAGGATTTTGCATGAGGAATATATAGGACAGAAACGTCTGCCGAGGATTCGGGTGACGATAGAATAAAAAAAGAGTAAAGAAAACACTTGTAATGTATGAGAAATGAAAAGTCATGCGTTACAAGTGTTTTTATAATACTGAACTCGTCTAGCTTGATAAATTCGTAATCATCAGATTCGTAATGAAAGCATTACTGCACCATGAGAACACCTTCACAATCGCAAAGAACATATTGCAGCATTTGGAATGCGGCAGATTTTTTGGCCTCTTTTTTCGAGGATAATTTTGCTGAAAAAGACTTATTTTTTTCGGCTATACTGCAAATACAGTTCCAAATCGGATTACCGTCTTTATCGTATGTTAGTTCAAAATCGTAAATAGGAATAGAGAAGTATCCGCGCCGAGCTAAAGTTTCTAATTGATTAATAGCATTATCCTTATTAGGATTATCAATTTCATCCCGAATAGAAAACCAATAACCTTCTTTACAAAGAAACTCATATGCAAGTTTGCAAACATTTTTTCTGGCCTCTGTTTGTGATTGTCCAAAAGCTCTGAAAATAGGTAAATCATCTGCTATTTTCAAAAGGCAATGGTATTTTGTTTTATGGATAAGTTCATCTTGTAGTCCAAGAGGCTGAGAAATTCCGTCAAACGGAGAGTACTGAGTGATTTGATATCCGCTTTCTTCGAAATGATAAAGGGGTATTCCGTTCGATTTTCTGTACGACCATTCTTGAATCAACAAAATATAATCTTCCGTATTGTCATCATTAAGAATACTATCGGGAGATAGCATAATCTCAACTGCGTTTTGTAGCTTTTCCATATTCCAGTTGCAGTCAATTGCAATCGCACCGAGAATCGCTTCGAACAGATCTTCTTTTACAGAGTTTTCCGCACCTATATTTTGGATGATATCACCATGTCCCATCAGTAGATAATTCGATAGACCAAGATCGTCAATACGGCTTGCCAATGTTTTCTTTTGCACCAACAGTTTTTTGATTTCAGTTAGTTCAGATTCCGAATAGTTTGAAATCAGTACATTTTCCACGGGAAAAGTTTTGCTTTCCGTCTCATACAACCAACTGTTTTTGAGGTTGGGATCAAACTTTTTATACAGTCCTACCGAATTGCTGTTTTTGGTGATTAAAAATTTCACCGCAAAGAGGTCTAACACTTTATCACCGATAAATTCTAACACCTCGTTGTTCTCGCCGCCGTTTTCTACCGAGTATGAGCGTCTAGTGAATGCTTGCTGCAACAAGTTAAAATTGTTGAATGTGTAGCCGATTTGATTTTGGATAAAGATTAAATCATTTTGTTCCATAATAAAAAATCCTTTCAGTAAATAATTTACCAAAAGGCATAATTATATCCGACAAAAAATACTACCCCTGTGTACCGAGATAGCAATTGCCGGACAATGTAGATTAAATTCAATTCTTTGTTTTTGGGTGTTTACAGATGTTCACTTGCATAAACAAAAATAAACACATAGAAACAATGTCTCAAATTTAAAATATTATGCCTAATGCAAATTTATTGTAGCAGAGGAAAACTGGAATGGCAATAGTTATATAATAAAACTATTCTTCGGAACAATGGAATCGTTACTGTTAAGAGAGCAGCTAATCACTTGCTGATTTACTGCAAAATAAAATGATTCAAATTATTTTTTTGAGAAAAGTATCATTGTGATTTTGCAGGGGGAAAATAGGGGGAAGTCACTCAATTTTGACTTGTGTGAGGTCGATTTTGATATAACGATATTGAGCTTATTTATAAAATGGGGAAAAGTTTTGTAGCATAAGGGGGTAAGGCATAGAAAAAGCACGATGGTTTTACATCAAAACCATCGTGCTGATATGATGCAGAAGAAGGGACTTGAACCCTCACGGTATTGCTACCACTGGCACCTGAAGCCAGCGCGTCTGCCGATTCCACCACTTCTGCAAGTAAGATATATTTTATCTGTTTTAAAAGGAGAAGTCAAGGGTCAATTCCAAAATTGTTTTAATTGTTTTAAAATTAATTTAAATTTTTTTGAGAAAAAGTGTTGACAATTTTGGATATCTTTGTTATTATAATCAAGTCGTCACGAACGAGTGACAAAATGCGGAAGTGTCGGAATTGGCAGACGAGCAAGACTAAGGATCTTGTGGCAGTTATGTCGTGTGGGTTCAAGTCCCATCTTCCGCATTAACCTTTTAAGAAAAAGCCTTGATTTTCAAGGCTTTTTTCTTTTGTCTGTATGAAATTTTTTTGTTACACTTTGTTACACCGCTTTTGGCTTGAAAACTTTGGCAAATACATCTGCTTTTTCTGTAAGTGGTGTAACAGAATGAATATAATATTTCTGTGTTGTAGAAATATCTTTGTGACCTGCAAAGTCAGAAATCATTCTGTCTGGTAAAAGTTGGCTATCATGTAATTCCGAGATACAAGTTTTTCTAATTGCATGGTTTCCGCTAGGCTTACCAGAAATAATAAAGCGGTCTTTTTCATTTCTTACGCCGTTACATCTACGAAGCACATTATTCACAGCATATTCATGCATTCGTTCGCCAGACTTACTAACAAAGATATAATCTTTATCACTTCGCCCATTGGCTTTGTTTTCATCAAGTGCCATTTTAATATACTTTTTGGCGTCTGGTGTTAAAACCAAGGTTCTAATGCCTGCGTCTGTCTTTGGGTGTTGTGCAACTCTATATCCGTCTGCGTGTATATTACCATTTTTATCTTTGGTATAGTTTTTAACTTCCGCCTTTGTAATATGAATAACATTATCATCAATATCACTTTCACAAAGTGCCACAAGTTCGCCAATACGCAGACCAAGATTAAAGTTAAGACAAATGGCTAAATAAGCGGTGTTTTTAGTTTTATTAAATTGTGCAAGTGCTTCTTTAATAACTTCGCTTTTGGTATCACTAGAATAAATAATTTCTTCTTCTGGTTTTGCTTCTGGTTCAGCGAAAACATTTTTTGAAGGCATAGCAATTTGACGAGGCAAATTAACCTGCACAATATCATGTGTAATACAATAATTATAGAGTTGGTTCATCAAGCCTTTGGCTTCTATATATTTCTTTCTGGTAAGTTTTCTTTCGGCAATCAGTTTGAGTAGCCAATCGGATAATTTACCAACTGTAATTTTTGTAATATCTTCATTTACAATATTGCTATCTTTATAGTAGGTGTTCCAGACCCATTGCAATTTATTGGCTGTTCCTTTTTCCGAAGATAAATATTTATATTCAAGGAATTTAGGATAAATAGTTGCCATTGTTATCTTGTCTGTTTCTTCCTTTGCTTTGTAAAATTCAACTATGAAATTTTCAAGGTTCTCTAATGTGGCTTTTGCTACAAGTTTCCCGTACTTGCTTCCGTCTGGGAGTTTCGTTTTCCAGCGTCCGTCCTTAGCCTGCCACACTTTGTAATTTTCTTTATGCTGTTTTAAGATTGTTTGGCGTTTCATTATTTCTTTCACTTCTTCCAGCACATCATCTGTATTAAGATTATCTCTCTCTGGTAAATTATTCAATATCTCAACTACATTTTCTACAGTATTCAATTCATTATGGTTCATAGCGTCCTCCTTAAAAAAGGTGCTAACCGCAACCAGTTTGCAAGGCTGATTGCATGGTTAGAAGTTATGAACCCGCGCGCGTGTTCTTGTTACAAGTTGATTGTATCACCCTCCAAAATTGATTTTGGATTTCGGGACGGTCTCAAAAATTGATTACAGCACCTTGCACAATGATTTTGAAATTTCAATTTCTGTATAGAATTTTTTGAAAAATTACATAAAAAAGTTTGTGAAATATTTTTTTGAAAAACTATTGACAAGTTTTTGAACTCCAAAATTTATGGAAAATTGATTTTTTCTGGTGCGTTTAAGCCTTAAAATACCGAAATATTTCCATGAAAAAAGGCAAGGACTAAGCCTTGCCCTACCGCCATCAAAATGCACCGAGCCACTTCGTGCCATGCTGCATTTTTCAGTTGGTGTAATTATCTGGTGCGTTCCCTTTCTTCTAATAGTTCTTTCGCCTTTCTTATGTTCCTTTCTTCCAAAGCCTTTGCTTCTGAAAGTAGATGATTGTAATTATCTACAAGTTTGTTATATTCATCAGCCATTTTATCTAATTTCTTATCAAGTTCTTTCTTTTCTTCTTCCATTTTCTTTTTATATTCCTTAGCAGAT
>JAFYVJ010000056.1 GCA_017549185.1 Roseburia sp.
ATGCGAAAAATAAAAACTACATTATAGCAATATTACAACCACCTAGAAGGTGGATCTAATGTGCGTATAGGTGGTACGATTCCCACGGATTGCAGGTATCCATATCTGCGATTCGTGGAACGAATCGTGCGGAATAATCATGAAAACCCGCTTATCATCAAAGACCACCTCGGACATGAAAAAATCCAAACGACTTTGGGAACTTACGGACATCTATACCCAAACAGTAATTTTGAGGTTGCAAAGAAGCTTTCCGGAATGCTCAGTTACACACCTGCGACTTACAGCACTGCGGATTATCAAAGCAACCGGTTTACTGCCGAGTTTCATAGAGAAATAGGAAAATAAAAAAATAATGCAATGAAAATGCAATTTTAAAAAGAAAGCGCCGGAATCCCCAGTAAAATGGGGCATTCCAGCGCACTGGTCACTATTCAAACTCTTTTTTTATCTCTATGCCTTTATTATATTTCATTGTATTTCTCTTCAAAAATTTACCATTTTGATAGAATTTTGCATCTCGTTTATATGGTTATTTTTCGCTTGTACCCAAAATGTACCCACGAATTTTCCTATTGTTTTGTGGTATTCCGCTGTAAAATTAAAGGTGTCATCTTCTCCATAAGAGCCTCTGCAAGCTGTTCACCTTTTTCATTTAATATTTTTCTCTGCTGCTCACGTCCCCACTCAACGGCTTTTCTTAAATCTTCCGGTCTTTCACTTAAAATAACTCTTTCATCGTTCATACAATGCACCTCCTAACGCTCTAATTACTTCATCAACAATAAATCTGTATATTCTTAAAATATATTTTTATTCATTCTTTGTCATATATTTTATCTCATCTCCATTGCCTCTCTTATTTCCTGCCACTCAATTCTTTCTTTCCATATTTTCATATTCTCCTGTATATGTTGTTTATGTTTAAGTAAATTAATACCAGTAAAATTTACTAATAAATTTTCATAAAATTTTACTTGTGCCTGCATACTACCTATTCCATTCCAATGGTTAGGTTCTAATGATAATTTCGTAAATAAATCATAATCTTTATTATACCTTATAAACATTATAATTGCTTTTTCACGTATATTCATACCCAATTCAGATAATACTTTAAATAATACTATCATTTTTCTGCTATCATCACTAAATTGCTCTATAATGTGTAATATCCACTCATCTTTTCTTTCATTTAAAACATGTTTCCCTTCTTCATGTACCACAATATTCCTAAAATCATATCTTCTTGTCCATTCAGCATACTTATCCATTTCTATAACATACCCAAACAAATAATCAAATATTTCAATATAATTATCCAATTCCCAACATGCCATAATTCTATCATGTTCGTACAAATATAATCTCTCGGTATTTTCAAAAAAATATTTTGCATATAACTCAATCCATGAATTATCAACACTTACAAAATATTTTATAAATTTACCATCATAATCTGTTTTTGAATCCAGTTTTATTGCATAAAAATATATATTTTTCAGTAATTCTATATCCTTTGAAAATCTCTCTAATAATTCTTGTGGTTTCCATGTATAACTATTAAATAAACATACCAAATATATTTGTACTATAAATGTATTGTATTCTTGCTTCTTCATTATAATTCTTGCTACTATACAATATATTTGAGGTTCAAATTCTATATAATTATCTAAAAATTTAATATCTCTATATGATGAATTATTAATTTTTTTATCGCTCTTATCATTTAAATAATATATTAATTTTTCTAACCATTCAACATTAACTTCCTGTTTCGGTAATATTTCAAAAAATACAAATTGCCATGAATTTTTCTGTGGATAGTCATAGTTACATATAAAATTATAAACATACTCAACACCAAATAATTCGATTAATTTTTTTATTATTACATATGGATTTATGTCTATATTTTTTCCATTCTCAAAATACATTTGCAAAAAATAATATAATTTATCCTTATCATCAAACAATACTTCTGCTATAAACTCTAAACCATGGATAATATCATATTTCTCACGCCCTATTTCGCATACAATTTGATTTGTTTTAACTATAAGTTCTTCTATCCCCTCCATAGTCAATGAATTTGCATAAGCTTGAATTTCACACTTTCTTTTTTCTATTGCTTCTTCATATGATAAATTGCTATTTAAACGTTTATCCGAAAATATCTCATATATTTTCCATTTTTCACTTTTAAAAACTTTATCAAATTCATTGGCAACCTCAATGCCATAATGTTTCCATTTCCTTCTCATTTTTTGACATAAGATACCATATCTGATTTTATCTTTGTGCCATAATTTATCCACTAACTTTATAATAAATTTTTTGTCGAATTCAAATACTTCTCGTTCTACTTCATCAGTCCAACCTTCAGCATAGTTTTCTAAAATTAATCGGATATCTTTATCCCAAACATTTTCTTCAGTAATTAGTATTAATTCTTCCCATATACCTTGTCTGTATTTTTTGCTCCCTTCTGTTAATACAATCGGTATAGTATATGTTACAAGCGTGCTACCCCGTCCTAATTCTGATGGTCTATGTAAAACTTTAAGATAATGTTTAGCCATTTCTAAAAATATTTTTGTTACAAGCGTACTACTTCTTCTTGTTTTAAGCACTTTCACAACTTGATTTACTGTATAATAGTCATATTTATAAGAATCCTTATCAATATTATAATGTACTTTTAAACATTTTATAATTTTTACAATAGCTGATTGCTTTTTTATCACATACTCACACAGAAGTTCTATCGACTCTGGTAAAAGCGTTTGATTTGCATAACCCGAAAGAAATTCTACTATCCTATCTTCTGTATGATAAGATTCTTTTGAAAAATCTATTTCATCTATACATATTTCATCAGATTCAACCTTATCTATATCATTCTTTACAATTAACAAAACTTCTTCTGGTCTAAAATCATGGAAATATTTAATAAACTCATAAAATAATTCTTCTGACTCTTGTTTATAAATATCCCAAACTTTTTCTATCTCTGAAGCCAAATAATTATGAACTTCCTCCGAACTAAAAATATTCCATAAAATACTGGTGGCTTTCGTTATTCCATTCCTGAAATTTTTAAATCCTATTTCCATTAATTCGGAATAAGGTACAATTCTTCTTTTAACAAAAGCATAATACAACATATAATTTCGTAAACACTGATCGGATATCGTAGCCACTTTATTAATTTTAATCTCAACAAATTCCTGTTCGCATAAACGAAATATCATTTTTTTTAATTGTTCTTTACTTATACATAATTTTTCTAATAAACTTTCAAGATATGTTAAATCAGACAAATTTATAGAGTGTAGCAATGATATTATACTTGCTGTTAAACACAAATCCCAATCTGTTATAATTGCAGAATCATGTAAAAACTTATTATAATATGTTTCATATAATTGAGTCGCATTATTGATTGCTGCCAATGATTGTTCTTCATTTGCTAATTTTCCCGCCATATATGCTATTCTTGGATTTCCTTCAGCAATTCTTATAATTACATCTACATAGTCTCTGTGTCGTATTTGCATATTAACATTTAAAAATTCTTTTATTTGTTCATCTGTAAATGCATTAAGATGTATAATATGTGGATTTGTATATGAAGATATTTCATTAATAACTTTTTGAGCTGTATAATCTCTCATTGTTGTTATTATTTTTACATCGTATCCCAGTTTTTCCATATTAATATATTCTAATACATACTTTAACCCTCCCAATTCATTTGCATCATCAATAAAAAAGAGATATTTACCGGGTTTATCCATGTAAGCTGTTATATCTTCAAATATTGATAAGTCCATACTTTTAATACAAAATACTCTATATGCACCTTCATATCCAAAATTTTTAGCTACTTCTAATGATAATCTTGTCTTACCAACACCAGCTTTTCCAATAACAGCTACTATTTTTTTATTCTTTAATGATAACATTATTTCGTTATATTCATCTTTTCTAAACTGAAATATTGTGGATAATGGTGCTAACATCTCGTTAGAATCATATTTATCAATAAAATCTCTTTGTTCTAATATTTGATTTGTATCAATTGAAAGCCCTAAATGGTCCTTTGCCAATATTTTATAATTTTGATATATTTCATCAGCTATTCTATCTATCCCATAAATATCAAATAAAATCCCTTTTTCTGCACACATATCTTTAAGTGCTTTATCTTCTCCCGCCGATAAATTTGAAGATGTATGACAAAAAATTATTTCTTCAATATCACTTTCCTGAATACCTGTTTTAATTGGATCTAAACATTTTTCTATATCTTCTTTTGCTTTTTTAAACAAATAATCTTTCTGCGTTGTATAAGCCACAAAAATATATTTACCTGTTTTACTTTTAAAATATGTATCAGGATTTCCTTTTGTTGTTTTCATTGTTCCCGCCTGCATACCATATGCATGAATTCCTTCATAACCCTTACGCGACAACAATGCATCACATAATTCTTGAAATGCCCCACCTTCCAACATATTAATTTTCGCTTTTATATCAGTCCATTTAGACATAGTATCTCTCCCAATACATATTTCAACTATAGTTGTATAAATTTTGCGAAAAACTCTAATTAGAATTACAGTAATTATAAATTTTTCTCATCATATTTACCATTTCGTTATAATATTGTGCATTTTCACTATCTTTTATCCACATTTTGGTTAACATTACCATGGTAGAAGTCATGTAAATATCTTTTTCAAAAATATTGATGCATATATTCATTATAGAATCTTTTGAATTACTATTATCAATCGGCTCGATAATATTATTTTGATATGTAGTTCTCGTTAGTTCAGACTGTAATACAATTGATTCTGGTATACAATTTCCTGGTAAATAGTATAAATGGTCTTGAGCATACTTAAGATATTTCTTATATACATCTATTTTTTGACTTTCAACCGCACCATTTTTTCCACCATCAACCAAAGGACTAATTATACTGTTTGATGTAGTTAAATTTCTAATATATTTTTCCAACTTTTTGATATCATTTATTTCACCTACAGGTATGTTCGAATATTTAATAAGATTTTCTGGTTTTTTATCTCCATCAAGTATAATAAATACTTTATCATACATTTCATCTAACGCTAATATTGGTAAATGTTTTGTTATTAATGTATCTGCTCCACCATGCCTATATTCAACCGTAAAATAATTTTCTATTTTTAAATGTGATAATATCCCTTCAATAAGCACTTTCGCTGATGTATCTTCACATAAAATCAAATTTTTTCTATCAACTTTTTCTTTAATACTATAAAACGCTTCCTGATAATACACATCATTAATTACATCTGTTGAGCCATTATCATTAACTTCAAATAATTTAATTGCTTGCTTTGGCATTTCTTCTATAAGCATCATTGAATGTGTAGAAATAATAATTTGGTGGTGTTTTTTCATTGTCATATTCAATAAAAAAAATTTTAATTTTATTTGTGCACTTGGATGAAGTGATACTTCTGGTTCATCCAATAATATAAGCGAATCTCTTTTAGCATCCATTATTGCACAAACCATATTGATTATTGCGTTTTCTCCACTTCCCGCATTTGCCTCAGAATATTGGATACCATTTTTCGTTTTTAACAATATTGAATTCCCCCATGTTTGATAAATACGATGGTATATTCTTCTTATTTCTATATATTCTTTACCCAAAATAAAATTTATCGCTTCCAGTTTTTCCCTTCCATTCTTCACATCAATTACTTCTAAATTATCATGCAATATATTTTTAGGATGATTCCAATAAGCAACCTTTTCTCCTTTAAAAGCTCTCATTAATAATCGTGATTGTTTTTTTACATATTCCTTTGATTCTTTATTTTTTTGTTCAAACATTCTTGTTTTATGGTCCGTTTTTGACTTATAAAAATGAAAATATTTGTCAAATGCACTCAATTCCCCTCTAAAATCAAAATAAACAACATCTTTATCTACCGGATTATTTCGGGTTTCTTTATCCATATTATCATCAGGTTTCATACCTACTTTAATGTCTAATGCATCACTTTCCCAATAATCAGGTGCTTTTACACTATTTTGTCTCTTTTTAATAACTTCCTTTATTCTTGATGCAGAATCTTTTTTATAACCATAAAAATATTTATTTTTTCCTTCTTCAATCGGATCAACAGCGGTTGTAAACCAATAGTCACCTGTACTTTTTCCTTTAGGACATCCATATATAGCTTGTAATACCGAACTTTTTCCTGTTCCATTCTTTCCAACAAGCATAGTTAAAGGAAATGTAAATTCTATTTTGGTGTCATTTGTCAAATTCTTATATTTAGGAAATTGAATATATTTTATATAATTCATATACTTATCATTATTATAATCTTCATTAATTTTCTCAATTAGTGTATTAATATTTTCTTCCATTTGCATCTCAATTATACCTTTATCCTATAGTATTTCTTAAAATATTCTGCTTCTATTCCTATTTTATCTAAACCTTACCTGCAGATTCAACTTAATAAACATTTCCCCTTCCTGTTCATATAAGCTCATATATTCATGTCTGCTTGTAGAAGCTCTTTCTAAAACAGTATTATCTAATAAATACTGTTCAAAGAAATTACGATTATAAATGTGGTATGCCAGTATCTCGCCATCCGCCTTTACAATAATATATCCTCCATTTGCTTCATCCAAGCCGTCCCATTTCTTTGCAGGCTTCATTCCTAATGCACATGAACATAAAAACTTCTTAAACTTATATTCATACATCATGGAATCTCCATATCCAAGCGGATCTCTTTGCCCTGCTATTTTGACTAATTTATCACAATCTTTGACTTCTTCTTCGTAATAATACAAAAGCATATTTCCTATAATCTGCGGCATACTGCTGTCCACCATTATCAGATTACGTTTAAATCCCTGATGATTCATATCAACATATTGTACTGAACCACCCAACTCTTTAATTTGCTTCATTCTATCCTTGATTTTGGTTTTCGTATCTATCGCATTAATCTGCTGTGCCTGTTCTGAAGTAATTCCGGTAACTTTATAGATGAAATTTGTAGTTTGACCCGCATTAAGCAATGTTGGTGCATTTCCGACTTCTGATTTAATGGAAAATCCTACATCTCGAACATAATTGGTATGCGTGTCCTGTATCTGCATTGAAATATCTGTTGTATCAGAGGATGGCGCTTTTATTTTGGTCACTCTGATGCCATTTACAAATTTAGCCACTTCCTCCAGCTCGAAACTACCGCTATGTGTTACGATTTCTTTCAATAACAGATTTGCATTCTCTTCTAATTCTTTTCTTGAAACAGACAAAATAGTTTCCGATTGAATTTCAATATTTACATTATCTTCTGCAATGACATAATCAATTACTTCCCCTTTTTGTTCTTCACGCACAATTTTCAATATCGGATAAAAAACATCACTTAATCTTTCTACCTTTTCATTTGCTGCATATACCCGTCCCTGACTCAATAATTTCATAAACGCATATAATTCAGACCATTCCCCTTTATTACCAGACATTTTTCCTTCTTTTTTATTTGCCATCTTCAAGTACCTTCCTTATCTCTTTTGCAATTGCTTCAATAACATTAACGGTTACACTATTGCCAAACTGCTTATATAAATGGGTATCTGCCAATTCCAGTTTAAAATCATCCGGAAAGCCTTGTAATCTTGCCCATTCTCTTGGTGTCATTTTTCTAATTCCTTCCCGATTTACCTCTCCCTTAATATGTGTAACCGGTACAAAATTGGTCAATCTCTTATCTATAATAAGATTTCTCTCTCGACCCATACCGCCACAAACAATCGTCCCTGCTTTACCATCCAAATCTCTTATTTCATAACCGAAACCATTTCCTTTCGATTCGTGACGTGCTTTATGTTTTTTCAATGTTTCCACATATACAGTAGAAAGATAATATTTCACGCTAACCTCATTTTCCTCTAAAATATCTCTAATACAAGTATCAGAATTTACAGGTTCTGGAAACTCAAACATACTACTATCAATATCATTACGAAATGCGACGATATAAATTCTTTCCCTGTTCTGCGGCACTCCAAAGTCTTTGCTATTCAACACTTTATCATAAACCGTATATCCAATCTGCTCAAATGCACGTTTAATAACTTTAAATGTTCTGCCTCTATCATGAATAGTAAGCCCTTTTACATTTTCACAAAAAATAACCTTTGGTTTATGATATTCACAAATACGCACCACATCCTGAAACAAAGTTCCTCTGCACATTCCCTTATAATCGTCCTCAAATCCCATTCTTTTTCCTGCCATAGAAAAAGCCTGACAAGGGAAACCTGCTAAACAAATATCAAACTTCGGAATATCTTTCTCATCAATTTTTGTAATATCTCCGGATATTTCAAATTCATCTTTATAATTAATCTTATATGTTTTTTGTGCGTGCAAATCCCATTCACTTACAAATACGGTAGAAATATCCTCTCCAAAAGCATTTTCAAATCCTTTTCTGATTCCGCCTATTCCTGCAAATAAATCTATTGATGCATACATCTTTAATCAATCTCCTTCAATTCCAATATATCTTCTTCATTCATAAACAACTCAAATATGGTTTCTTCTATAACATTAACGCATTGATTCACATCTTTCTTTATGTCTTTTCCCCAAAATCTTAAAACAGTCCAGCCCATAAACGCCAACTGTTTATTGACTTCCTCATCTCTTTCTCTGTTTCTTGATATTTTCTTAATCCAAAATTCAGCATTTTTTCCACGTTCCAGTTGTTTTTTTAAATCTCCCCAATCTTTCCCATGAAAAAATTCGCTGTCACAAAAAACAACTATTTTATATTTGGTTAAAACAATATCCGGCTTTCCCGGTAAAGAACTGACATTTTTTCGATACCGATAACCTTTTTCCCAAAGAGCTTTTCTCAATTTTATTTCTATTCCAGTATCCTTATTTTTTATATTACTCATATTTTTATGACGTTGTTCTTTTGTCAATCTGTCCATAATCAATGCTCCGTATTATTTTACATCATCAACGACTTCCATAATATCACATATATCACATTCCAATGCCTGACATATTTTAAGCAAAATATTTGTGTTGACATTTTCATTTCTTCCTAATTTTGCTATGGATGCTGTACTGATTTGAGCAGCCTCTGCCAAATCTTTCTTCATCATTTCTTTATCAATCAGTAACTTCCATAGTTTTTTATAACTGATTTTCATATAAGCTCCTATCGAACATATTTTCTGCTATCGTATCATATTTTAATGTAATATGCAATATCCGAATAAATAATTATGAGAACTCATAATTACTTATCAAAAATAATATCTCTGCTGTTATTTTCAATACTTTCCGATTTGCCTCCCGCATCTTACTCCAATAAGGCGGATGCGTCAATGACAAGGGTTTACACCAGTGCTGCGCACTTCATTAACACATCCGCCTCATTGAAGATATAGTAATCAAGCAAATCAAAAAACAAATTTATTCCCTTTGGAATCTCTTTTTATTTGTTACTTCCTGCTTTTCCATATTTCTTTTTTGATTTTGTCTAAATGCTTCCTCTTTCTTTTCTTCCAATTTTTGTTTAAATGTCTTTGGCTGTAACGATTTTTCAAATTCAATATAAGCCTGTTCTAAATCTTTTGATACCATAAATTGATTTCGCCGTTCTATCTGCCCCGTAAGCTTTGATACCTTTTTCTCTAAACCGCATATTTTCTTTTCATACGTTTCCAGTAAAAGATTTCTCGATATAGTTCGCTTGAAAATATCCGTTATTTTGTTCCAATCGCTTTTCTTTACTTTGACATATTCCTCGCTGCCAAAGAATTTATTTACGGCAAGTGCCATACTCTTTACTTTTTTAGCTTCCATCTCTGCTTCTTCTGAAATAGTTTTCAAATCTTTTGCTCTCAAATCATACTTTGATAAAATCTCTTGATTTTTCTGCTCTTTTTCTTCCAATTCTTCTATTTGTGCGTGAAGTTCCTCTGCCTGCTGTTCCAGTACAACTACTTTCTGCATTGCTGATTTATATTCCGGTAAACTAAGATTTTCTCTCTGAACTCCCAATATCTCCACTTCAATTCCATGCTCTTTGCAAAGTTCTGTCAGATAATTTCTTTCTCTCTGCTGCCATGCAACGGTTTCATTTTCTTTTTTACTGACCGCTTTTTCAAATCCCATCTCCTGAAATGCCTTTGTTAAGCTATTTCTCGTTTTTAAACCCGTTTTATATCCATGTGCCACAGGAATATAGTCCATATGTAAATGCGGCGTTGCTTCATCAAGGTGCATGACACAATTAAACAGATACAAATTCGGATTCCGTTCCTGAAATGTCTTCGCATACTCTTCCAAAACCTCAATTGCTGCTTCTGCACTTTCCGTAAGATTTCCATTTTCATCTACAACCGGAGTATCCGTCACTTTTCCTATCTGTACTACATTTTCATAAAAAACTTTTTCTCCATTTCCAGAATGTTCTATTTCCTTCAGATAATTTTCTTTTCTTCGATCCTTGCGTTTCTGTGCCGCATTATATTCTCTAACTGCCTGCCCAAAACAATTTTCATAAGCATCTTCCAAAGACTCTTTTTTGTAAACGCGATTCCAAGATACTCTGTCTACATCTACATTCTTACTGATAAATTCCCGATTATTATGCGTAAGATGTCCCCTTCCTTTCGGAAATGATATTGTTTTTGCCCCAATCGCATCCCCTCTCTTTCTCTGTTCCAATCTGCTTTTCTCTAAGATTAAATGTTTTCTCAGCTCTCCATTTTTTGTTACTTTTGTCAAAAGTAACGCCTTATTACCTTTGACACTGCGTATCAAAGGTCGGCGCTCTGCGAGGCTGTTGTCTCCCTACGGTCGGCAAATCTATCTCTCAAAAAATCATATATTCGCCAATGATTTCTCTTGCCAAATACGTAAAAAACTGTTTTCACTCTTTTTAAAAATCTCCGTTTACATGGTTTACAAATATTACAAAATGCTTATTTTTCTACAAATTTACTGTAAACTTACGCTTTTACAATACTGTAAACAAAATATGTAAACGGAGATTAAAAAACTTTTTCGTAATTATTCAGTGCCTTTATAATTACGATTCGCAAATCCATGAAAATCGGCTTTGCCGATAGGGATTTGCTCACTCTTGAATCATTTTCTCACGGTCTGTACAGTAAATGCACAGACCTGTTGAATAGTTATTTTTTCACCCAAACGGATTCTGATTACTCTGCATCGGTCTGAATCCCGCTTCATCCGTTTCTCTTTTCCATCCTCGTTGGATTCCATATTCCTTTCCAAATCGGTGTGTGCTTTTAATCGGCTTCCATCCTATGATACTTTCATTCATAATACTGTTAATTTCTCTGATTTCCCATTGTTTCGGCTCATCCGTATTATGATTCAATGCTTCCCGATATATCATAATACTGCACACATATTCTTCCTCTGTAGCATCCAACCATGCTTGTATCAGTCCCACTTTCGTGTCTTCCGGCATGAATTGCTGCTGTAATTCCTTCAAATAAAGTTCCGATTCTTTTGATAGCTTCAATTCGTGTGATGATTGTTTGTATAATTGCATCGCCTCTGCCCACGCCTGTAATATGTACTCTCTTGCCTCGGCTTCATCTTCCAAAATATGTTTCTCCACAAGTTCCGGATGTACCAGAATCGGAGCGAATCGTCTGTTTCCGCTTCTGTCCAATGGAAGAAAATCCATACTGTTTGATGTTCCCACAAACACGCATTGTCTTGGTCTGTCCTCCGGATGCGTTTCGTAAGGCACTTTATAATTATCTTTTTGCCTGCTGATAAATGCTTTAATATCTTCAATGCTTCGTGCATTAACCGTTGCAATCATTTCTGCCATTTCAATAATCCAATGCCCTTGTAACTTCCGATAAACATTGTCATCATCCAAGCGTTTCAAATCATCTGAAAACCATTCATCTTTGCAAGCTAATAAACGAAAAAAAGAAGATTTACCAGCGCCCTGTCCGCCTACTAAACAAACCATGATTTCAAATTTACATCCAGGTTCATAAATTCTGTGAATCGCTGCCAGCATCAAAAGCTGCATTACTTCTTTTGTGTATTTGCTATCCTCTGCACCAAGATATTTTGTCATTAAAGCACCGATTCTGTTTCTTCCGTCCCATCTTAAGTCTTCCAAAAAATTAACAATGGGATGATAACTGTTTTTACTTGCTACAATATGCATTGCTTTATTGATATTCTTTTCACTGGTCAAACTGTAAGATATTTCCAAATAGTGCTGTATCTGATACATATCCGTATCGGTAATGCTGCTGTTTTTTCGTTTCCACCCCAAATCTTTTACAATATCAACTTTTCCAGTCAATTCATTCTTGCAAATAGAATTTTTAAGCAAAGGGTCACGTTCCAAAACAATCAAGCAGTTATCAATGGTCTGTTTTACCCAACCTTTTTCACTTCGGGCAAGCTGTTCCCTGACATCATCCACCGTACACATTTCTTCCTGCATAATCTGCCCTATCTGTTCCCATAATTCTTTTTCCTGCTCGTTCAATCTGTTCTGCAACCTGCTCCACCTCTTTTCTTTCAGAAATAAATAATCTCTGTTTTTCCTCCATGCTTCCTGTACACAAAATATCCAGTCAGTAACCGATAATCGGTTCTTTCTGAAGTAATAAAGAAAAATCTTCTGATAAAAAAATTTCATCAGGTGGTTTGCAACGACAGATTTTTTTAGCAGATGCTATCATCTGCAGGCAATCTTTTAATCTTTCAATTGTTTTATGACACCATTCCTTAAATTTTTTCTGAATATCAATAATACGCTTTTCTTCACGTTCCGCTGCTTTTCTCTTTTCCAATTCCTGTGTTCTGCTTTTTACATCTTTTTTCCAATCATGTTCCAAAATAATATGAAAATCATCTGCTATCTTTTTGGCAGCTTCATATTCCGACAAACCATATTGCTCTGCAACATAATGAATCGCATCTCCCTTTGCTCCACAGGCAAAACAATAATAAAATCTGTCAATTTTCATACTGGGATGCTTATCATTATGGAACGGACAACAGGCAAGTCCGTTATGTCTGACCTTTAATCCGTAAAATTCCGCCACCTCACGAGCTGTTACATGTTCTTTTACTTCCGAAAAAATATTCAGTTTCCTCATCTCCCGTCTTTCTTTTGGAGATAGTCTCTGCTATAATAAATTTGCGAGATTTAATTAGCAGAAAGACTATCTCTTTCTGTGAAAATGTCCTTGTGTTTATACAGGGGCATTTTCTTTTACTTCCAGTAATTGTTTTATCAGTTCCGTCAGCAATACTTCTTCTTTCGTATTTCCTTCTTTTATCTGCTCTAAAATACGTTCCAAAACAATTGCTACACGATTTGACATATAATCTCCGGCAACCACTTTCACTTCCTGACCCAAAACGGATTTTCTGTAATATTCTCCCTTTGGCAAACCGGATAAAATCAGTCGTGCCTCAACTTTGCTTTTTTCCACATCACTTAAGCGAAATGCTATAATATTGCACCGTTCTCTCTTATAATCCACTTTCCTCACCTCTCTCTGCTTTTCCAAGTCTTTCTGCAATTCTGTTTTGTGCTTCCGCAGACTGGTGACAATACGTTTCAATCGTAGTTGTAACCTTTCCATGCCCTAATCTTTTTGCAATTTCAATCGGACTAAAACCCATTTGCACCAACATACTTGCATGACTGTGTCTGCAACAATGAATTGTAATTTTTTTCACACCCGAAAGTTTGATTCCACGTTCCATCTCATGCTCAAAGAAACTTTTTGTTCTTCCTGCAAATAAACGTGTTGTCGGCTTTGCAAGATAAATACTGTCAATGTATTCTTTTAATACATTTTGCAGTTCCTTATGAATGGTAATGGTACGAATAGAGCTTTCTGTCTTGGGCGGTGTGATAATATCCACTTTTTCTAATCTCGTCAGCGATTCATCTACACGAATGGTTCCGTCTTCAAGATTCACATCGGAAACCGTTAAAGCAAGTAGTTCTCCTAACCGCATTCCTGTCCAAAATAATATCTGAAATGCAACCCAGGTATCTTTCTTATCAATCACCGCATCCGAAAATTTTTTAAATTCCTCCAACGTCCAATAAGGTCTTTCATCTGCCCTGCTCTTTCCCATGCTTCCTGCTTTATGACAGGGATTGGAACGCAAATCATAAAACCGAACCGCATAATTCATAATACTGCTTAACTGATTATTAATTGTCTTCAAATAAGTCTGCTTAAAACCTTTTTCTAACATTTCATCCTGCCATTTTCGTATCATGGGTGCCGTAATTTCATTGATAGGCGTATCTCCAAAATACGGAAGCACCTTATCCTGCATAATATACTCTTTCTGCTTCATTGTGGTTTTACGCAGACGTTTCGACATATCTTCTTTGTAAATCTCCCAAAAATCCTTTAACGGCATGGTAGGGTCTGATGATTGCTGCAAAAGAAAATGTGCATACCATTCTTCTGCCTCTTTCTTTGTCTTAAACCCTCTTTTTTGCGACTTCTTTTTCGCTCCTGTCCAATCCGTCCAGCGATACTGTATTCGCCATGTACCATTTGGATCTTTTTTCGCATTACAACTCAAAAACTGCCGCCTCCTTTGTTGCTCCGTACCATTTTTCCTTAAAATATGCTACCGGAATTTTTCCTGCAATCGTAAGAAATCCATTTTTCGATAACTCTGCATTCATTTCACGCAAAATCTTATAGGATTTTCCTTTACTGATACCAAGCATTTTTGCAATATCTGCTGCACTGTAATAAATCTTTTCGTTCATTCTTGTACCACCTTTTTGTTTCTGTGCCATATCTTTTTGTTACGTTTATATCATATCGTAACATTTGTTTCGTGTCAATATCTTTTCTCTTTATTTTTCTTGATATATATGTTATCTTATATTTGATGTTAAGTAATTGTTCAACCAAAAATGGCTCTACCGACGTACATGATTCAAGTGTGAGCAGACCTGTCACCATTCCATATTTTAGGTTTGCGAATCATAAGGTAGGAATAATTATCAGGCTTTTAGCCGCATCTATAGCTTTAGAGCAGGAGGCATACTATTATGACAGTAGGCGAAAATATAAGACGTATCCGATTGGAACGCAATCTCACACAAAGGCAGTTAGGCGAGCTTCTGGGGACAAGCGAAGCCTATATCAGAGCCTATGAAAGTGGCAGAAGAAACCCGAAACCAGCAACCCTTGACAAAATCGCAAGCGTATTGGCAGTCAATCCGGAGGTACTGACAAACTCTGATTTCGACGGGGTAACAGCCATCCACAGACTTTTCCAAATATTCCGCCAGTATGACGGACATCTCTTTGAATATGAGGATGAAGATGGAAATCCGGAAGTCGCTATCAGCTTCCGAACCTTATCTTTTTTAAGTTCATGGTTTGACCGCTATGAAGAATATTTAGAAGAAATAGAATTTGCCAATTCTATCAAAAATGTAGAAGAACGTGCTGAAGCACTCTTGGAAGCAAAAGCTGATTTCGACCTTTGGATGGACATTTATCCGGAATCCGAACCGCTTCCGCAAAGAATTAAAATTCAAAAGACACATGATAATTTCTTAGACAAAATCGGATTAAATCCGAAAAAGTAAATTTGTACCCAAATCGTACCCAACATGTACAAAAAAATCCCTGCAAAGCCCATAAATAAAGGCTTTGTAGGGATTTAACTTTTTATTCAAACTCAATAGTAGCAACCGGTTTCTTTGTGATTTCATAAACCACACGATTGATACTTGGAACCTCAGCTGTGATTCTATCTACAATCTTCTCTAATAAATCATAATCGATTCTTTCAATTGTAGCTGTCATAGCGTCGATTGTATTAACCGCACGAATAACTGCCATGTATCCCATGCTTCTTTCGTGGTTTCTTACACCAACTGCTTTGAAGTCCGGAATTGCTACAAAGTACTGCCATACTGTCTTGTCTAAGCCTGCTTTTGCAAACTCATCACGAAGGATTGCATCTGCTTCACGAAGTGCTTCAAGACGGTCACGTGTGATAGCACCAAGGCAACGTACACCAAGTCCTGGACCTGGGAATGGCTGACGATATACCATCTCTGCTGGTAAACCAAGTTCAATACCACATGCACGAACTTCGTCTTTGAAAAGCTGTGCTAATGGTTCTACTAAATCAAACTGTAAATCTTCTGGAAGACCGCCTACATTATGATGTGATTTTACACATTTTGCAGTCTTTGTACCTGATTCGATGATGTCTGGATAGATTGTTCCCTGACCCAAGAAATCGATACCTTCTAATTTTCTAGCTTCTTCTTCGAATACACGAATGAATTCGCCACCGATAATTTTACGTTTTTCTTCTGGATCTGCAACACCTTCCAATTTTGTAAGGAAACGTTCTGTTGCATCTACATAAATAAGGTTTGCATGAAGCTGATTCTGGAATACTTCTACTACGTTTTCAGATTCATCTTTACGCATAAGACCATGATTAACATGTACACATACTAACTGGTCACCGATTGCTTTTACTAAAAGAGCAGCTACTACAGATGAGTCAACACCACCTGAAAGTGCTAAAAGTACTTTTCTGTCGCCAACCTGCTTACGAACTAATTCAACCTGATCTTCTACGAAGTTCTTCATGTTCCAGTTCGCTTCTGCTTTACATACGTTGAAAAGGAAATCTTTCACTACTTCATCTGAAGGAAGTGTGTCATATTTTACATCACATTTTGCTGTTGGATGATCGATAGAAATTACCGGATAGCCACAAGTGTAGATGTCATCTGAAACCTCCACTACTACGCCGTCTACGATACGGTTCTCGCCACCATTTAAAATAATACCCTTTACGTTATCTAATGCATGAAGTTCTTCCACTGTGATGTCATGTGGATGAATCTCGCTGTATACGCCCAAGTCACGAATCTGACGTGCAAGGACGGTGTTCTCTGTGCTGCCAAGGTCTAAGATTACTATCATATCCTGTTTCATCTTTTCTGCGTCTCCCTTCGATTAAATGACAATTAAGCTATTATTTCTTATTACTGAACACATTGTGAACAATAACATTTTTAATATGGTAATTGTATTACAATTATTTGCGTTTCGCAATAATTAATCTCATCTAAATTATTATTTTCTCTAATAAATATTTTTTATTTCAACTTATTAAGTTCTGATGTATGTGCAATTACAATCAACTTCATAGTTTCATCCAGTGCCTTCTCTGGATCGATATTGATATTCACACTCTCACCCTGACACACTGCCACTACGTTAATACCATATTTCCTTCGCAGATTCAGTTGCAGAAGATTTTTACCGCTCCATTCCGGACGCATGCTAAGTTCTACCATCGACACATCATCAGATAAATCAATCAGATCCATAAATCCGGAGCTGATAAGATTTCGTGCCAAACGTGTACCGGATTCACTCTCTGGAAATACCACCTGATCTGCCCCAACTTTACTTAAAATTTTCTTCTGCATCTCATCTGCACACTTTGCAATAACGGTCTTTACACCTGCTTCCTTGCAAAGCAATGTTGCCATAACACTTGCCTCCAGATTATTCGCCGTTGCAATCACAACTACATCTATATTACCAATACCCAGTTGTTCTATCACTTCTGCATCTGTGATATCTGCACATTTACAAAAAGGAATATCTATACTTGCATCATTGACTACCGTTTCATCCATATCCACAGCCAAAACTTCTGCTCCATTATTTACCAACTCCTTCGCAATTGCCATTCCATATCTGCCTAATCCTAGTACAGCATATGTGCGATTCATACTCATAACTGCTACCACCTTTCTTTATCCTACACTGATTTTCTCGGTCGGATTTTTAATAATATTTGGAATCTCTTTTCTTGAATTAAATGCCGTTGCCAAAGAAATCGGACCTACTCTTCCTAAGTACATCGTTACAATAATGATTACCTTCCCCCAAACATTCAACGTTCCTGTCAGGTTCCGGCTCAAACCTACCGTAGCTGTCGCACTGATTGTTTCAAAAAGAATATCAAGTGCATTTGCTTCCGTTACCGCAGACAATAGCACGGTTGATACAAACATGATAATAAAAGACATACTCGTAACTGCCACTGCCTTACTCACTGCCTGTTTCGAAATCGTTCTGTTAAAAAGAGACACCTCATTTTGATTCTTAATCGTAGCAAACGCTGACATAACCAAAATGGTAATTGTTACCGTTTTAATACCACCTGCCGTTCCTACCGGTGAACCTCCAATAAACATTAGAAGTAGCGAAATCATGGATGAAGCATTGCTCAAATTCTGCTGTGGAATACTCGCAAATCCTGCGGTTCTTGTCGTAATAGATTGAAACAGTGAAGCCTGTATCTTCTGTCCCATTGTATAATCTGCCATTGTAAGGGGATTATTATATTCAAAGACAAATATCAGAATTGCCCCTGCTAATATTAATCCCCCTGTAACAGACAGTGCAATTTTACTGTGTAATGTCAGACGCTGCCAACACTTCCCTTTTAATTTCTTTCTATCCTTCCAAACCCGAATCACATCCCACCAGACAATGTAACCGACACCACCTAAAATAATCAGGGCAGCAGTTACAAGATTGATTAATGGATTATGCACATACACACACAGACTGTCTTCTGCAAAAATATCAATACCCGCATTACAAAATGCTGATATCGAATTAAAAATGGAAATCCAAATTCCCTTCACGCCATAATCCGCTACAAACACCGGCATATAGAATACCGCCCCCACTGCTTCTACAATAAAAGTACCTTTGATTACTTTTTTTACAAATTCTCGCATACCAGACATCGTATTTAAATTAAACGCATCCTGAATCAACATGCTATCCCCGATACCCATTCTGTGTTGCATTCCGACTGCAAAACCCGTGACAATCGTAATAACACCAAGCCCTCCGATTTGTATCAATAACAAAATGATAACCTGTCCAAACATACTCCACGTAGACACGGTAGGTACTGTTACAAGCCCTGTTACACAGGTAGCCGTGGTAGCAGTAAAGAGTGCATCCATATAAGAAACTGCTTCACCACTTGCAGAACTGATCGGCAATGCAAGCAGTACACTGCCTGCTAGAATTACTACTATAAAGCTTAACATTATCTTCTGTGTTGTCGACAAATTTAAGCGAAACTTATTCTTCATTTTTTCACCCGCTTATTGTGATAATATTTCGTAATTATTCAATACTTCATAAATTACGATCACAAACCTATTGAATAGTTACAATATTTCATATTATTTTATCACAATCCATCCGTTACAGCAACATAACCACATTTATAATAATTTCGCTTGTCCTTGTAAATTGTTACGTTTTTCTGTATAGTAAATATATCAATATTATTCAGTCTATTTAGGGGGTGTATTATGCCAAAAACAGCAAAAGACATTATGAATTTTATTCAAGAAAATGATATCAAGATGGTGGACTTCAAAATCGTTGACATCAATGGTCAGTTCCGCCACGTAACCATTCCGGCATCTCAGTTTACCGAAGATACTATGAAAGATGGTATAGGTTTTGACGCTTCCAATTATGGTTATGCAGTTGTAGAAAAAAGTGATATGGTTTTCATTCCAGACTTAGATACAGCTGTGATTGATCCATACTGTGATATTCCAACCTTATCCATCACCGGCAATGCAATGATTATTGATTATCCAGAAAATCGTCCGTTAGACCAATACCCAAGAAATATCGTATTAGCTGCGGAACAGTATATGAAAGACCTAGGAATCGCTGATACCATGCTTATTTTACCTGAATTTGAATTCCACATGTTTGATGACGTTGCATGGTCCGTAAGACCGAATTCTATCGGAGTTTCCGTAGATGCAGAACAGGCTTACTGGAACAGTGATAATCAGGGATTAGGATGTGTTGTCCCTCATCAAAAGAACTACCACATTGCAAAACCTTTCGATGCGACTTATGAATGTCGTTCTGAAATGTGTTTAGAATTAGAAAAAATGGGCATCGCTATCAAATATCACCATCCGGAAGTAGGTGCTGCTGGACAGTTTGAAATCGAACCAATGCTTGGTCAAATGTCCAAAATGGCTGACGCTTCCATGATGATTAAATACGTTATTCACAACACCGCTATGAAACATGGTAAAGTAGCTACTTTCATGCCTAAACCAGTTTATGGTGAAGCCGGTAATGGTATGCACGTGCATATGTTATTATTAAAAGACGGAGAGCCTGTATTCTCTGACGATAATGGTTATTCACACTTAAGTGAAACAGCACATTACTTCATGGGTGGTTTATTAAAGCACATCTCTTCTTTATGTGCAATTACGAACCCAAGTACAAACTCATTCAAACGATTAGTTCCTGGTTTTGAAGCACCTGTAACCGTAGGTTACGCTACCTCTAACCGCAGTGCCGTTATCCGTATTCCGGCTTACGCAAAAACACCTGCATTACGTCGTTTCGAAATTCGTAACCCAGATGCAACCTGTAATCCATACCTTTGCTACGCAGCACTTTTAATGGCTGGATTAGACGGTATCAAGAATAAAATCGACCCACATGCAAATGGCTGGGGACCATACGACATGAACCTCTATTCTTTATCGGAAGAAGAAAAAGCAAAACTTTCTTCTCTTCCAACACGTTTAGATGATGCCTTAGATGCTTTAGAGGCTGACCACGATTACCTAACAGCAGGTGGTGTATTCCCAGAACACTTGATTAAGAACTTTATCGCAATGAAACGTAAGGAATGTATGGAAATGTCTAAAATTCCACATCCTGCAGAATTTGATAAATACTTTAACTTATAAAACACTTAAATTCCTGCTACAAAATTAAATTCGATACGATAAACTTTCGTTTATCGTATCGAATTTTAATTTTGTAACTCCTGTACTGTTCTAGAAATAGCTAACCTTAATTCGTTTACCCATCTCCTTTAGGCATTTTGACAATTCCTCTACTAAATTCATTTTGATATTAAAATTAATTGGCAAATCCGGATTCTGATGAGCCGGATTAATCGCTCTACCTACATAAAAATTGATATCCGTAGCTTCCTCAATAAGCAACTGGCAAATAAGGGATGCTCCATCTTTTTTAAAATACCACTGCTCATACAATTCATTATTTACCAAATAGTCCTTCGCATATTCCACTACCTTATTTACCGTAATAACCCCTTCTGTTACAAGGTCTACACCTTCTATTTTAGCAATTGGTGGTATCTCTGATTTTTCAAAATTTAAAGTTGCCTGCAAAGGTTTTCCCAAATACTTGGCTGCAATAGAAGACGTGGTTCCTCCACATATAATGTGCTTTCCTTCCTTCGAGAAAAACAGTGCCATCATTCGATTCACGTCATCAGGATTAGATGGAGGTCCAAATAATAAATTCACTGGTTCACGCTTACGGATTTTCACAATGCATGCCGTAGCATCATCTCCTGGCTTGTTCGCATACAATGTATTGCATTCATCCACAAGCAACGTCGCTAAATTTTTCGCTGTCAATCCATTCATTGCCATTACTTCCATAAAAGCAATAATATCTTCTCTTTTCCATCCGAAATTATAGGACAAACCTATTCCTGCATGTGGACATCCATCGCTCATTGCCACAAAAATATCATTCTCCTGAAAATGAATCGTGCTTTTATAAATTTTCTTACCATCAATACTGATCTCTGTTTTAGGATAATCATAATTCACACAGTCACGAAGCATAATAACATGAGGATTATCATATTGAATGATTTCAATAGTTTCGTTATTTATCAAGTGCATAATCGTAAAAGTAGAATAAGCCACTCCACGTACAGAACACACTGGCAGTGTTGCTGCGATTGTAGAAACACATTCATCAATCGGCAATCCTGCTGCCATCATTGTAGAAATAATTTTGGATGTAAGCGTAGAAAGGATACTCGCCTTTACACCACTTCCCAATCCATCTGCCAACACAATAACCGTCGAATTTTCATTCTGCTCTACTATTTCCACGTGGTCACCACAGAGTTGCTCTCCATGATGGTTAATACTTTTATATCCAATATCTACACATAAATCATTCATCTGTAATAGACTCCTTTAATTTCGCAAGTGCAATTTTAGTTTCAGCTGCTGTTTCACCTAAAAGTGATGCAATTTCCTGAACAATACGCATCTGCTTATCAACTACCTTATCTGCAACTTCTATAGTCTGACGACTAATACTTTCTTTCTTCTCACGCTGTTCCTCTTCTTCTGTAACATCACGCATATTACAGATTAACAGATGTGATTCTCTATCATGTACTACTGACTGCTCTACATAGCGTTTGTATTCTGCTAAATAAACACGTTTATTTTGTATACTTCTTCCGGTATCTAAAACTTCCACAAAATCTAACGGATCAAGAATACGTACTACCGGTTCTCCTAAAATATCCGAACTAAAACGAATATTCATTAATTTTCTTGCCGATTCATTAATCTGCTGCACTTCTAAATTCTCATTTAATACAATAATACCATTTGGCGAATTCTTAACAATCGCATCAGAAAAGCTCTCTGCCTTATTCTTTAAATACGGCAAACACATAGAAGCTTCCGCCTTACCCTGACAAATAGCAATTGCCTTTTCTCGACAGGTGTTATAGCCACAGGAACCACAGTTTAATTCATCCGCAGGTTTTGTTTTTCCCATTTGACGAAGCACAGCATAAATCTCTGTTTCTGTTGGTTGTGCTAATTTATGCTCAATATACTCAAACTGTTTTTTTAATTCTACTGCTCTTGGTTGCTCTATATCAAAATCTTTTTCACCAGCATAATTTACAATTGCAATATAATCTTTTACATGTGAAGTCAAATGATATTTTTCCATAACAGGACCACCGATACAGCTTCCTGTACATGCAGACATTTCGATAAAACATTTATGTATCTTACCAGTTTGAATATCCGCAAGTACATCCATACAATTTTGTACTCCATCTATTGCTAAATAAGTGTATCCAGGAACGTCCTGTGTCATTGTTTTTAATACACCTCCCGTTGTCGGGAAAAATCTGGCACGACTCTCTTCCGTAGAATCCACTTGAGCCTTTAATTCAACATTTTCTTCCTTTAACCAATTTGATAATTCCTCAAAAGTTAATACTGCATCTACAATACCTTTATAATGCTCCGCTTCATCCTTTTTCGCTACACAAGGTCCTATAAATACCGTCTTAGCATTCGGATAACGTTTTTTAATATCTTTACAATGTGCCTGCATTGGAGACACTACATCCGCTAGATATTCCAACATTGCCGGATAATATTTCTGAATCAATAAATTGACCGAATGACAACAAGAAGTAATGATAATGTCACGTTCCTCTTCCTTTAACATTCTCTCGTATTCATTTTTTACCATGGTTGCACCGATAGCCGTTTCCTCGACATCGTAAAAGCCAAGTTGCTTTAGAGCTTCTCTCATAGCCTCTATTCCGGTACCCTCGAAATTGGCAATAAAAGAAGGAGCGAGACTTACAATAACAGGCTCTGTATCTTGTAAAAATACCTTTACTTTTTCTGTCTCATTTACAATTTGTTTTGCATTTTGCGGACAGACTACAAAACATTCCCCACATAAAATACATTCATTTCCAATGATATGAGCCTGGTTACCAGAAAAACGAATGGCTTTCACTGGACAATGCCGAATACATTTATAACAGTTTTTACAGTTTGATTTTTTCAGCGTCAAACAATTAGACATTTCCCATTTTCTCCCTTCCCGATCTATTATTTCTACAACACTCACAATTTGTTAATATTTTAACACCTATCTTTCCTAATGTGAACTATAAAATGCCCAATCTGGTTGCTTTTTTGTTTTTTACAAGCTAAAATATAAATAAAGATAATGTGTAACTATGTAGTACCTTCCTAGTTACAATAATGTTCGGAAATATCTTGAAAGGAGGAGTTGTAACTATGGCAATACAGCCCGTAACAATGGATAAAGTATCCCCTACAACGCCAGCTCCGTCAGTAACGAGTTCTAGCAATAATGGGCATACCAAAAATATTCAGTCTCAAATCACTAGCAAACAACAACATCTCAAACAAATTTCCTCTGATGATACTATCACTGCAACAGAGAAAGAAGAAAAACGCAGAGAATTACAAAGAGAAATTGATGAATTAAATCGCAAATTAGAGCTCAAAAAACAAGAGCAAAAAGAAAAAGCGGAAGAAGCCGCAAAAAAACAGCAACAAGCTGACGCTCGCAAAGCAGAAACGCAAAAAAAGGCCTCCTCTACATCAGAGGCAAAGGAAGACAGTTCTACACTTTCCAAAAAAGAAGAGAACACAGAAAAAGCCACTGAAGCTCGTCAAGACACTCAAAAAGCGGACTTATTAAAGGCTGAACAGCAAAAAACTGACATGTCTATCAAAGAGATTCAGCAGATGCTTTCTGCCGACTACCTGATTCAGAAAGACTTAGTACAAGAGCAGGTAGATGCAAAAATTGAAAATACGATTCATGTTTTAGAATCAGAGATCCGCCAAGATAAAATGTATGGTGCTGACACCACTAAAAAAGAAACTGAGTTAGACACTTTACAAAGCAAAGAAAATTTCTGGACCGAAGCCCAGAAAACCAAAGAAGTTCAAAAACAGGCACAGGAACAAACTCATATGCAGAGTGCACTCAATGCCAATGCCAAAATTGTTACTGACCAAATGTAATTTTATAAGAGGCAGCCGTAAACTTTACGACTGCCCCTTTTTATATCTCTCTATTATTTTACAGAAGATAAAATATTATATATATTCTTTCCTCTTTCTTTTGCCTGGTACATTGCCTCGTCAGAATGTTTCATAATATAATCATATTCTAAATTTTCATTCTGCTCGATGACAACACCGATACTACACGGTGTAGGAATTATCTCACCGGTTTCTAATACTTCCGTTCCTTCATTTAATCTTGTATGCAGGATTTTCATAGCTGCTTCTACCGTTTCATACGAAGCACCCAGAATACAGAATGTAAATTCATCACCACCGGATCTGCCCACATCACCTTTTATCGATTCTTTTAACACTCTTGCTACATACTTAATCACTTCATCACCTTGTAAATGACCATATTTCGTATTGTAATCTCTAAAATTATCAATATCTACAAAACCTACTGCTATCGGCTGATTTTTCTGTGCCGCTTCTATGATACGCTCCCTGATAATCTGTTCAATCGCACGCTTATTCTTAATCTGCGTCATTGGATCTAAAGTAGCCTTTTCTTCTACCTGCTGTAATTCCTCTAAATGTTTACGGTGTACTTCCGTAATATCATGATAGATTCTTTGAATAATTTTAGCGTCTCCGTCATACTCTACCAGCATACTTCTAATTCTAAGTAAATGTTCCGAACCATCTTTCCATGTCACACGGCACTCTACTACCGCACTTTCCCATTGTTCCTTCAATCCATGGCATGTTGCAACGAGTTTTTCTGCATCTTCTTCATTCATAGTACTGACAACATCTGCATTCTGACGTTTCTCCAATTCTTCTTCCGAATCCATTCCAATTAACTTCAAACCCATCGGATTAATTTTTATAATGGTACTCTCCGTATCTGTCATTCTTATACGAAGTACTCCTGTCGACATCGTTGAATAAATATCCTCCAATACCTCGTTCTGCTTCAACAACTGTCTATGGAACTTTTTCGCCTGATGTTCTAAAATATTTACCATTGCCGCAAATATGATAATTACTAAAACAAAAAATAAAATCATCATAGTAACAATCTGCGTCACATTTTTTTCACTCATATTAGCAGAGTATTCATACAGTTCCTCTACCGTTTCTCCCGTAGACACAATCCAATTAAATGGTTCATAATATTGGGAATATGAAAACTTTTCAGCAAGTTCACCATTTACAGTGTTTTCAAAAAAATAGGAATAAAATACATAACCATCTTTACGAATTCCCTCTAGTTCTGTCTTATACGGATAATTCCCCATTGCATCCTGCATTAAAGTAGATAGATAATGTCCTTCTAACTCTTCCTGATGTGGATATATTCTACGGACTGCATACCGACTACCGCCATTCATATTCAGAACTTCATTCACCCAGACGTATTGATTGCCTTCGTACTTTTCCGCATGTACATATTGACGTATCTCTTCTTTCACTAATGAATCCACGTCTTCCTGCTCAAAAAATAATACGATAGTTTTCCCTTCCAGTTCCAACTTTTTATGCAAATCACCCTGATATAAATCAATACTCTTTTCTATTGGTAATGCCATCAAGGTTTCTTCCATAGTTCGAACATGATACGCAGCCCCCTCATCTGACAAGTAGACAGCCTGAAGTTTTAGACTCAAATGATTTTCCTCACATACTTTCATTTGTTCCGCCACATCCGACACATCTAATATCTCAGCTTTACTCATACGGCTTGCGGTATCTTTTATAATAATCTCAGCCTCACGAGTCATCCTGGTTCGTACGGTATCTATTTTTACAAACAAATTACCTATCGCTTCTTTCACAGACTCTCTTACTTCAGCCACTGCAACTTCCCGCAAGCTCTCATGATTACTGATTACAACACGTTGTGAAAACAAAAGGAATGCCAAGCACATCAATATGAGCACTGCTGCCTGAAGTAACCGCAATCTCCTAATATATTGTCTTGTATTATAATCCAATTGCTCGTCTTCTTCACGTTTCCTTCCCATAGTTCTCCCTCTTTTGCACTGATAACTTCTAATCGATAAGATGAATTCCTTTTATTCGTTTCGTCACCATACCTCCCAAAATACCTATCGCCACTCCCGCTGCAATGCCAGACACCATAAGCACCGGCAGATAATATATCAGACTGACCGTTTTCACCACCCAAATTGCTACAATAATCTGACCTACATTGTGGAATACGCCACCTAAAACACTGACTCCGGTAAGAGATAATTTTCGGGTTTTCTTTGCGATTACCATCACCACAAAACTTAAAATGCCTCCTGCAAGACTATAAAGCATGCTAGCAAGATTAGCAAATGTGAATCCTACTAACACAATCCTTATCATAGATAACACAAATGCATCTCTTTCATTCAATGTGTATAATGCTACGATAATCACCAGATTCGCAAGTCCAAGCTTAGCCCCCGGTATCCCAATATTAACAGGAATTAAAAATTCAATATAAGAAAATACAAATGCCAAGGCAATCAAAAGCCCCAGATATGCAATTTTTTTCGTTTTCATACGTTGCTCTCCATTTATCTGCTGCCACACTAAGCTAGTCATAGAGTACTCATTCGAACATTAATTCGTAATAGCATCTACATCGGACTCTTCGCCATTTCGTATTTCCACTACCAACTTATTTGGCAGACAAGTAATACTCTGCTTCTGTCTGCTGACCGCTCTATGATTTACACAAATCCCATCCGGACAAGAAGCCTCTGTCACATCCGCTTTTCCTTCTTCAATCACTAATACATTATAAGAACCATCCGGCAGTTCAATTCGTTCTACTACATCAGTATCCAATGGAAATCTTCCATATTCCTCACCATCTATCAGCACTAATGCCTCTGCATTGTGCGTAGTCGCATCTTGAAAAATACTTACTCCCACATAAGCCGCCAGTGCCAACACCAAAATGACACCAATCAATAGGATGTCATTTTTTTTCGTTTTCTGCTCCATCTATAAATCCCTTCTATTGCATGTTTATGCCTCGTGCCATTTAGTCTGCCACATACAGCTCAAAACCTTCTGAGTATTCTACAGTTCCATCATTTAAAATCCACATTGCTTCTACATCCTCTAATCCATTCACAAATGCCAGTCCCTCTTCAAAAGGCATATTAAATACCGAAGTAGACAACGCGTCTGCTCGTCCAGAATCTTTACATATAATCGATACCGAAGCAAAATAATCCGCTGGCATTAATGTATCACTGTCGATAATATGACAGTAATGCTCTCCATCAACTACATAATAACGCTGATAATCGCCACTTGTCACTACGCTGACATCAGACACATCTACCTTTCTCACATAGGCCTCATCACTCTTCGAATCCGGATTCTGAATCCCCACACGCCAGTCGCTTCCATCTATTTTACTACCGACAGCATACACATTGCCACCCACACTAAGGAGTAAACTTTCCATACCTATCTCCTTTGCGAACTCTCCCACACGCTGTACGGCATATCCTTTTCCAATACTTCCCACATCAATAGACATGTTCTCATCCTGAAGAAAAACGGTCAATTCCTCTTCATTTATCACAATCTGCTCAATATCACAGTATACTGATGCTTCCTGTAAATCTTCCATTGGTGGAAGACTTGCATTAGCCGGATTATTAGTTCCTGCATCACGATAATCATGCCAAATTTTTAACACACTCCCCATAGCAACATTCATTTGCCCTTTTGTCTCTTCGTACATCTTCTTGCTATACAACAAAAGATCTACAATGTCTTTACTTACTGCCACCGGAGCAATCCCCGCATTATCATTTATCGTTTTAATATTACTAATCCCCTCATAATCATTGTAAATGTCATACAATCTATGATAGTATTCTAACTTCTCTTTTAATAATGCAACCTGCCCTTCAAACTCTTCTTTACTAGTGCTATAACCTATTACATATGTTATAGTATCAAATACATCAAAAAACGAAGCATCATATTTTTTATATGGTGATAACTCCCCTTGATTCTGACTCTGACTTTGACTCTGATTCTGATTTTGATTCTGATTAAATAATACTACAACTATCAGGAGTATAAAAAATATTACTCCAAAGATACTGAACTTCTTACTCTTTTCCATAAATTCCCTCTATGCCTTTATTCTAACCAAATATCTACATCATCCACCTATTCTATACTTTTTTAATATATCATAAATTTTATTACTTGTTAACTACTTTCCAATATAAAACAGAGGATATCCCTTGGTCTTTTTTACCATTGGGATCCCCTCCGTATATTTCAAAACTTTATTCTATTCCTATAATGCATTTTCCTTAGCACCACAATGCTTGTACGTATACTACACATTATTTTCTTTCATCATACCACTCTGACTACATATGTAAATACTTTTCTTTTGTCGCCAGACCTCCCCTTATATGCCGTTCCTTTTTATTTACATCCAACACCTTCCTCACTTCTACTGCTAAACTCGGATTCACCTGAACAAGCCTTTCCGTTACATCCTTATGTATGGTTGGTACAATTTGGAACGATTTTGGTTGAGGATGCTTCCGGGTTGCTTTCGCTGTCTTCTGAGCCTTCGATAAGCACAGTTTCATCTAATCCCAAGTCACCGATAAGGCGAAGATAAATATCTACATTACCATCCTTATCCACTTCAATTTTATTAATAAGACGCTTTAACTGTGTATTGGTCATTTCATGAACATCTGTGATATCTTCCATCTCTTTGAAGGTGCTGTTTAGGATTGCTTCTAACTGTTCTCCCTTTGTCAGATTGTAAGACACCATTTTCAGTTCATTTTCCAATCTATCAATCTCTTTTCTCATGCCACCGATTTTCTCATTTAATTCCTCTCTGGATATCAAATCATCGGTGTACATATCCATATATTTCTCACGTGATCTGCGAAGTCTGTTTAACTCTGCGGTCAATTCCTTTTCATATTCTACATTCTCATCCTTCGCTTTATAGACACGTTGAAATTCTTTAATTACGTGGTCGATTACTTTTTTCTTTTTGCTAAGCACATCTTGGAAGTAGTCCTGCAATACCTGAATCAATTCTTCTTCATCTACTGTGATTGCATTTGGACAACTATCTGCACCACGACCATTATGCCCGGAACAGACCCAACGAATATATGTGTTCTTATACTGGCGGACAGTTCTTCGGAAAGACCAACCACAATCCTTACATTTAATCAATGTAGAAAACAAATGCTTGTTGCTCTGACGTTCATGTGTCATCTTAAAAGAATCATGGCGACCTTTCAAAATTTCCTGTGCTCTATCAAAAATTTCATCATCAATAATGCGAAGTTCCGGACGAATTGTTACCAACCATTCAGACTCATCTTTTTCTTTTCTCTGTCCAGTAAGGAAGTCTGCAACTTCTTCTTTTCCATTGATAATCTTTCCGGTGTATATCTCATTAGTCAGAATACGGCATACGGAATTCTGACTCCAATTATTTCCTCTTTTGGTTTTCACGCCACGTTCGTTGAGCATGTTTGCAATCTTGGCTCCACCGAATCCCTCTTCTGTGTACCACTTATACATCTGACGGACAACTTTTGCTTCTTCCTCATTGATGGATAGATTGAAATAGTCACCAATAGTCTTGTCGTATCCATAAACAATGTTGGGCACTCGACCTTTTTCTGCATTCATCTTCTTGCCGAATTTGATACGCTTAGATGTGTTCGCACTTTCTTCCTGCGCTAATGCGCCAAAAATGGTCAATACAAATTCAGAGTTACCCATACTCGTCATGTTTGCAGTAAGGAACTGTGTTTCGATACCAAGTGCTTTGAGTTTACGAACACTCTGTAACAAATCTACGGTATTTCTGGCAAATCGGGAAATATCCTTTACCACAACCATATCAAATAAGCCCTTTTCAGCGTCTGCAAGCATACGCTGAAATTCTTTACGATTCTTGATTTTAGTTCCAGAAATACCTTCATCTGCATATAATTTAATAAGGTTGTCCCCTGTACGTTTTGTATATTCTAAGAAAAACTCTTTTTGAGTCTCTAAACTATTGAGCTGGTCTTCTTTATCTGTGGAAACTCGGCAATATGCAGCTATGTTCATGTTTATCAACCTCTCTGTTAGAGTCGTTACGTTCTGTTACGACTATTATACTCTATTTGTATAAAAAAACAAGGAACTATTATCTCACAAATAATTCCTTGTCATACATCAATTGCGCAAATAAATACATCTTGTCTAGAACTCGTCTAACGCTTGGTTAACATATAATTCTTAACCAAGCCCACAATGAACTAGCTATTAATAATAACCATGTCCCGAATCAAATCTCTCACAATCTGCTTGCCACTCTACCATGTTTTCTTTGATTTCCGAACATAAAAAATTATAATCCGTCTTCTCAACATACCCATGTTCAAGCATACTCTTATAAAACTTCTTTATACTTGTGGCTGTTGTTTTTATGTTTCCTGGCGTAGACCACATACATTTTCGAATATAGAAATACCCCAAAAACATATCAATCTTTATACAACCTTGCTCCATCTCTAGCGGTTCTTCACGCAATAAATAGGTGTTAATGTAAAAATCCACATTAAATAAATGTTTTCTAACTGTCTTTGCATTCAAACCTATATCAATTAAATCTTTTTCAAAAACCTCAAGAAACATTTCATTTCTTTTCATTTGTTTCTGACACTCAAATTCGTATTCTTCATATGAAAACATAGTTATTTTACCTTCCACAACATTTCTTATATTTCTTTCCCGAACCGCATGGACACGAATCATTTGGATATATTTTCTTCTGATTTTTACCCTCTGAAACCACAGTAATATTGCTATCAAAGTCCACCTTCACTCCCATTGCAGCCAATTCAGCAGATGCTGTTCTCAGCATATTTGCTGCATTGGTACTTCCTGGAATGATAACCGGTGGCTGAGTATAATATCCCATTCTAATATCGTTCTGTAAAATCTCATCCGGTGTATGTCCTCTATGAATCTGCATACGCGTATGATTATTGGCATTCTGTAAAAGATTTACAAGTTTTTCCAATTTGCTTTCTGTTAATTCTTCACCATATAAATCAAGAAAATATCCAAACATATCCTGAAAATCCACATCATCTTGAATCTTTTCCCAAATCTCGGCTGTTTCATCATCCGCATCTTTATATGACAACCCTATTTCCTTTTGGAAGAATTCCCTAAGTTTTTGATACACCGGTTCCTTAGATAAATACAAATTCTTGCTATAATCCAACACCTCGTCTGAACTTGGAATATAAAAATCTTTCCCTCTTTGAACCTCCAACAACTCTTTGCATCTACCACCATTCGCTAAATAATTAACAACTATATACTTTTGTCCCTCTTCCAAGTGACACTCTGTCAAATCCTGTGGAAATTCATTACACATGCGTTCTAATTCTTCATAAGAAATGTGATATCCCTTTCTTACATTGTACATCTCAAGCAAAACATCTTTATCAAAAACGCCATAGAAGTTTTCTCCAAAATAGAGACACTGCGCAAGCCATGACATTTTTTTCGCATACTGCCGAAACTCTGGTGTATTCAGTTTTTTATATGCTTTTGCAACATCCACTGGCACATTGAGTTCATCTTTTTTATTCATAAAGGCATAGTCCTTCTCGCGCAATGCATATGCACTATCTCGTTCCTCTTCTGATGGAACAAACGGACTCTCAATGGCACGTTCAAACAGAATTCTCTCTTCCGGTGAAAATACTGCAATTCTTCTTTTCATTACAGATGGAGCAAGCAATTCATTTGCAATCTTTTCAGCTAATTCATCTTTTTTCAACCCCGACACTCTACGAATCTGCAAATCACTCGCATAATACAAAAGACTCTGTTTATCATACAATTTCATTATATGTGCTAATGTAATGCCTTCTGGTCCATAAAGAACTTTTCTCATAGACATGTTCTTTTCCTCCGTGCTTCAACTTATCTGTGTATTTTAAATCCATATTCCTTCTTTAGTCTTTCATATATTTCAAAGGCTACCGGACATATGGTTACCGTATCTAAGAAACCAAACAGACTAAATAATCGTTCTGGTTGATTCGTGTATGGATACTTTTTACAGTTATCCGGTCTGCAATCTCCCAGCTTACAGTTCCCATCTTCCATTAGGAAATCACATGGTTTATGCTTTGTCTGGTATCCTACATCAAACTGTGCTTTTTCTAAAAAGAACTCAATAAACTGATCTGCCGTGATGCCTAAATGCTCCGCATCTTTTTCAATATCCTCTTCGGGTATGCTGCACTTGTACATTTTACAACAATTCCTGCACTTGCTGCAGTCATAATCTGCAAACAACTCATTATGCAAACGAAGAAACTGTGAATCCAATTCCTCTTCATCTGCATGTCCTTTTAAATAAGTTCTAAACTTAAAATTTTCATTTTCTCTTTTCTTTGCTTCACTCTGTACTTTATCTGGTGATACCATATTTCACTCCTTGCCGTAAAAATATAATAACTGTCTTTTATCTTACCTTGAGTAAACCATTCTTTTCCTTAGCCAATCTACATGCCTTCGCTTCTGACCATCGACTATTTCGCAAAAATTTTATTACAGCCAAAAGTCCGCCTCGCCTTGACCTCAGAATATCATAAATTACATGCACATTATACGGTAATACTTGATAATAAACACCTTCTTCGTTGTATGTTTTCATCACATTCCATATTGTTCTGTTACTCATACAATACCACTCTTTCCTCTAATCTCTCCCACCAACTTATGCACCGTTGTACCTGGACACATCTCCGATGGTTTCGTTTTTCCTTCTCTTTCGCACTGCTCCAACTTCTGCCGTGCTATCTGTATTGCCTTTTCTTCATCGCCTGCCATACAAAGCTTTCCATACATCTTTTCATCTGCTTTAGAATACTTCTGCCCAGTTTTACTTTCGTATACTCGTCCAAACTCTGAGCAACAAGTCCAAGAATCTTGAATTGCCGGCATCGCACCAAAGTAGGCGTACATCCAAATTTCAAAGCATGGATTGGACCAGCCCACTTCAATGTCTTTTCTCTTTGCCTCAGCGATAATATCATCAAATCCTTGTACCTGATCTCTATCAAACACAATCCATGGAATACGGTACTGTGCTTCATATGCCGTAAGTTCCTGACATTTATCAATCATTGCACGAGTCTTTGTTTCAACAACCTTAATAACAAGTTTATTTCTAACCTCTTCCGGCAATGCTTGATGAAGTCCGTTAAAGAAACAACGCTCTGTAGCCTCTGTATCTGTGACAATTAAATAGTACCCTAATTCCGGAACCTTAAATTGTTTCTTCTGCTCTCGTGGTTTTCTATTACCTGTTCTATCTTTTTTCGCCATGCTTAGTCCTCCTTCTTCTGAGGTGATAAGCCAGTTCCTTCAGATACTTGAACAAGTGCATCCTTAAAGATATCTAATGCCTTAAGCATAGGAATTGCTCCATACTTTCCAACCATATAATTCTTCTCGTAACTTTCATCCTTACGAATGCGAGCACCATCTTCATCCATAAAATCAGCCAATGAATACAGCGAAGAAACGCCTCGTTCATCCTTTTCCACAAACCAAATTTCATCACGTCGTAACAACTGATTTGACAACTGCCATGTATCATGTGTTGTGAAAATGAGCTGTGCGTGATTCTTGTTTATTTCCGGATTCAAGAAAGTGAGCAAGAAGTTTCTTACAAGTAAAGGATGCAAACGTGCATTTAATTCATCAATGAAGAATACACTTCCCTTTTCCAATACTTCTTGTAATTCCGGATATAAAGCAAACATCTTCAATGTTCCTGCGGACTCTAAACTTAAAGGAATCTCTGCCATTTCATCAGAATCTATCTTCTTATGAAGAGCGTTAATTTTGAAGCTTTCATCCTTTGAATCTCCATCACTAGGTACCTTTTCTACTCTAAAATCTCTGATATGCTCATCAAAAGATGCAAAGTATTCTACAACCTTTTGTTGAACATTCTTATCCTCTACAAAACCCTTTGGCAATCTACGAGATAAGAAGAAGTTGGTAACAGGATCTCCAAAGTCAGCAAACTCATTTGCCAAGAACCAATCTCTAATGTCCTTGCACTTACCAATCTTTAACTTCGCACCCAAAGAAATAATAAGAGCCTGCTTTTCCAATGCAACCTGAATATTATCCCTACTACTCTTAGGGAATCCTGACAAATCCAACTCTTCATCAGATGTTCCACGATAAAATACAGTGTTATACTTTCGAGCCGTCTTTGCTTTCACATTTAACCACTCTTCGGTTACACCTTCCTTATTGATGCAAAAACCATAATTATATGTCTTTTCAGCCTTATCTCCAGGCAATGTAAAATACACCTCAAAACTAGACTCCGCATCAGCAGATGTAGAATCAAAGAGGAATGGTGTCGGTCTGAACTGTTCAAACATTTCCTCTTCACCACCATATCTGAATGATTCAGCGACATAGTCTGACATATACTCAAATGCATTATATATATTAGACTTTCCACTTGCATTTGCCCCATAAATGGCAGCAACCGGCAATATCTTCTCACTACCAATAGTTACAACTCTGTCCGAGAACTCCGTCATCTTAGCCGCAGACAAATCTAATGTAGCTTCTTCTCTAAATGATTTGAAATTTTTAAAATTGAATTGTATTAACATAATTGCTACCTCACCTTCTTTTCTACTCTCTATTATATGCTAATTTTAACAAAAATCAACATCTAAATGCGATTTTTTCTCATTTAGATGTATTTTGTCATTGGAAACTATTAAAAAAGATAAAAGCAAGGCATCTCTACCTTGCTCTTCTCCGTCTTATATTCACCGTTTCTTTCTCCGGGGCATCTGCCTTCATCTTCTCCGGCACTGCTATGTACTCTCTTTCCTCTGCACACCTTGATGCAGCCTCTTCAATCGCCCGTTCCACCTTGCCTGCATTTGCTTCAATCAAAAGCTTACACAAGAAGTCAGCGGTATCCTCCGCCGAATTCGGATTATGAAAGCGATAATTCAATTTTCTCTGTTTCAAGCGGAATCTCCACCTCCTTCTCTGGCTTGTCTTTCTTTTCAATACTATGAGATTGATTCTTAAGTTAGACCTAACTTTTTTGCCAATGTAATCGACAGTTTATTCTTGAAAAATCTGCTCTAATTCGCTTCTATTTTTCCTGCTCTTTTCTCTACGTTGGTTTTCTCCATTCACACAAATAGGTTGACAATTTTGGAGTACTCGGTCGTAAATTCTCTTCTCATCCATGTTCTGTGTTTCTCTCATTTCCTTTACCGTAAGATTCGTCGTAATGATCATAGGCTTGCCGGAACACACCCTTCTATCAATTACTTGAAACACATTCTCCATCATGTAACTGGAACTACGCTCTGAACCCAAATCATCAAGAATCAGTAAGTCATACGAACACACCGCTTCTATGTATGCATTCTTATCTGTCGAAGCAAAAATTTGATTGCTGATAGTTGAAAAATTGGTCATAAGGACTTTCTTCTCCTGCTCAAGCAATGCATTGGCAATACAAGCAGCCATATAGCTTTTCCCTGTACCAACATCGCCCCATAACAACAATCCTATATTTTTCTTCTTAACCTCATCCCAATGCTCCACATATTGCTTCGCATATGGCATACAAGGATTAGAACCATTGTCATTTGCAAAATTCCATTCACGCATAGCACGCTCCGAAAAGCACACAGAGGTATTCTTCTCTACTTCATGCAAATGCTCGCGTTCCTTACGTTCACGCTCTTCACCTTCAAATTCTGCTCTTTGGCAAGCACACCATCTTGGATGCGATTTCAATCCAACAACATGTTGCAGATGTTTCGGAAACAACACCACCAAAGGCTCCTTGCATACCGCACAATGCTCTAATCCATCTTCACCAATATAAAATTCTCTTTCTTTTTCCATAGTTAAAAACTCTCCTTTTCATCGTAGTCATAATCCCTTAAAGGATTATTATTATTTTTATTTTTATTCTTATATTTACTAGCGGTCAGTTTTCCGCCATAGTTTGAAACAGTTTTTTGACCCACTCCCGTCGTTTTCCCGACGTCGGATTTCTGACCTACTTCTTCATCCGGAAACAAAACATATAACCGATTAGGGTGTCCACGACCTTCCTGAATCTTCTCTAGCAGGTCCGCATCTATAAGTTCCTTCATAACTGTTTTAATAGTAGTCTCGCACTTATCCATATCCACAGACATCTGATGGACAGGATATATAAAATACACCCTACCTTGAGCATCTAGCCAATGATTCTTCTGCGACAATTGCACCTTTCCCAGCATCTGTATGTACAATAGTTTTGCCGTATTACTGATTGGACAATTCAACAGAAACCGCGGCATTAGCAAATATGGCGGCATCTTCGTATGTTCATACATGTATTTGCTCATTCTTATACTCCTCTTCCATAACCGGATTTTCTGATTTCCTTTATTATTTTTGCTTGCCTTTTCTCGGCTTCCTCATAACTTTTCTGACGCTCTTTTCTTTCCCTCTTAAGACGCTTTTCTTTCAAACGTTCATCTCTTCGGTCTTTTCTGCAAACCTTGAGATACGACCATACGCCCTTCTTCATATCAGCATTTTTTTCTTCTGCTGCTTTAAGTTTTCTGGAAGCTTCCTTGTAAAATTGCCAGTCTATTCTATGACTCCGTTCATAGCGTTCTTTCTCTACTTCAAAATCTTTCTTCTGTCTTTCCACCATACGCTTGTAGCTTTCAATCTCTGATTTTAGCCCCTTGATCTCATCCGCCTTTTGCCGTTCCAACACTTCTACCTTGCGCTTCCACATAGCTAACTGTTGCTCTTGTTCCTCCGCCAAACGATTGGGAAGATTAAGCTCTGTTTGTATTTGTAAAAACATTTGCAAAATCAATTCCTGATTCAATTTCAGTCTTCCACCTCTTTCCAACACCAGACACCCTGCCTCTGTCTCCAAATCTGCAATTTTTCTACGGGCAGAGGTTTCTGATACCCCCTCCGACATTAACAGATTTTTCAATCGCGACATTGAACTTGGATAACGCTTACAAACAAATATTAGTGTTTCATAGTTATCCGCTAACTTTTTCATTACTTCCTTTGACTGCATCCTATTATCTCCTCTCTGCGTCTTGTAAATCTCACATTTTGCTAGCTTGAATATTTTTCTTACACTAAGTACTTAGGGTCAAAAAAAGCTGATTACAAAAAATGTGGCATATTTTTTCATGAATTGATTGCAGAGACTGATATCCACATATAGACGGCATAACAAAAGGCACCAACCTCCAGACTTGCATCTGAAAATCAGTGCATTCAGACGCCAGAATAGGCATCGCCACTATTTGGTGAAAGTAACAGGATACGCTTAAAGTTGCATCCCTTTAAGCAGAAAACTTCCCGCCTAGGGCGTTCACTTTAGGGTATCCCCTAAAACCCAATCATCCACTAATAACACTTTTGGCACGATGACCAAAAGTTATACCTACTCATATGTTGACAGCAGGCACCCGTAGCTGTGCATAAGGCAAAAAAGAAAGGCTCTGACACCTACATAAAATAAGAATCAAAGCCTTCTGCCTTAGGAATAGCATAGCACAGCTACCCCTACTGTAAACATATTCAATTATTCGTTCATCTACAATATACTACTTAAAATCATTCCATATATTCCTCAAGGCATATTCCCTGTTCATAAATATCCTTTGCAACCTCTACACCTACATAACGATAATGCCACGGTTCATAGCTTGTCCCGGTAATCTCTTGTTTTCCTACTGGATATCTCAAAATAAAACCATATTTATATGCATTCTCTGCGAGCCATTCATAAACTTCATCATTACTACACTTTGATTTATCTGCATTGATGTCCACTGCAATTCCTAGCTGATGTTCACTAGTTCCCGGCAATGCCACCCATTCTTTTGCAGTTTTTTCAGCTCTCGCTCGTGAGTAGCCTTCATTTATGTAAGCTTGTATCTTATCATCCAGTATTTTTTGCTGTTCTTCTGCCGTCCTGTATCCCTCTCCGACAATGGGGTATATCCCTTCTGCTCTTGCTGCATCAAACATCTCCTGTAAAGCAGGATAAATTCTACCATCCACCTTCTGTCCATTTGATAATTCAATCAAGTCAACAACATACTCTTCCGGAATTTCATTCCAACGATTCACAACAATTAAATTCCATTCTTCTGAAATCGGGATTTCATGTGTGATTTGTAACTTAGAATAAGCATCTCCTAACAACTGAAATACGATTAACAGTAGATACACCCCAACTACTGCTTTCAATAGTTTCTTAAACCAATTATCTTTTTTCTTCTTAGCCATACTACTATGCCTTTAGTCTTCTTGACCAATTCTTTATTGCAAGCGGCATACAACAAATACCTATTAACACAGGAATTGTGACCAACAAATATGGAGACCATACATATTTTCCCAAAACATTAAAAGTATTCGTTCTAAAAACATCTGCACTACTACCGACTAATGGTAATAAATCTAATACTTTCTGCAGTTCATATGGAAGATATTGTGTAATCATTAGAGGACCATATCCAGCTACCAGACTAACCAATAATGCAAGAACTGTATTTTTTACTTTTGCGGATATAAACATTACAACACCTGCAAAACCTATTGCTCCTAATAATGCAAATGCATACTCATATATCTCAGCCTGCAACATATTCATAGGAGCGATTGCAAGTGGTTTAATATTTTGAATCGGCATATCCCATCCCGTTGTCCCCATAAAAAACAATTGAGATATAATACTCGGAATTACAAGTATTGCAAAGAATTCTACTGTAAATACGAATCCTGTTATTATTTTTACAAATGCAATTTTTTCCCATCCATTCTTTGTTGTTAATATCAAAGAACTTGTATTATCATGCCACTCTTCTGCAAATAAAGGTGATAATACAATTGCTAAAAACAATGCCATTACAACTCCTAAATCTATAACCATACTCCCAAGAAGCTGTCTCCATCCTTCAACCCATCCATAGCGAAATGGCATTTCTACTTTTTGGGCAATGTTTAACAGATATTCCTTTTCTGCCCCTACCTGTCCGTTACTTTCCAAGAAATCATCAATTGCCTGTTCTCTTCTTTCGTAATATCCCGTTAGATTATCCGGATTTACATAGCCTATCATTGCACGGTATGCTAGCGGACTCGATTCTGGTTCACATAGTTCCGGATATAACACAGAAAGCCAGCTATTGATACTTTTCCAATCTGTTCTATCTGTTTTTTCTGTTTTAGTCTCTGTTATTATGCGCTGATAATCTTTCACCAACTGTTGTAGAGTTTCATCTGTTAATTCTTCTCCAAATGCCAGTGCATATTTCTGACTGTCTTTTATCATTCCATATCCATCAAAATTGTTTCCGAATGCACTTGTGTAATCATCTGAACTTCCAAAAGTAAACCATTGAAAAGATAATATACTTCCAAATATTACGATATAAATAAAGCATAATAATACACTTATCTTAACCATTTGCTTTCGCCATAATTTTTTATGTTCTAGCCAGAATAGTTCCATTTTACTGTGCTCCTTCCTCTGTCGGAAAATAATATAAATAAAGGTCTTCTAATGTAGCCTCACAAGGAATTGCCTGCTCACTAGGTCTCTTGTCAGAAACAATACGCAATACTACTTCTTTACCTTCATGTCTTAAATTTGCAACTGTTGTTTTTGCCTGCCATTTTCTTGCTTCCTTCGCAAGCACAGTAAGTTCCCATACTTTACCATTTGCTTTTTCTGTCAATTCCTGAACAGTTCCTTGCAATATAAACTTCCCGTTTTTCATCAATAACACTTCATCTGCAATTGCTTCTATATCAGATACAATATGTGTGGAAAGAATGACAATTTTATCTTCTGCATATTCTGAAATCAGATTACGGAATCGCACACGTTCCTTTGGGTCTAACCCCGCAGTCGGTTCATCTAAAATTAAGATGTCCGGATTATTTAGTAAAGCCTGTGCTATTCCAACTCTCTGTTTCATTCCCCCTGAAAAAGTTTTTACTTTCTTATTTTGTACATGGCTTAACCCTACTTCTTCCAACAGTTCCTTTGATCTTTTCATTGCAATATTTTTGGGTATTCCTTTCAATGCAGAAATATACATCAAAAGTTCCATTGCTGTATAATTTGGATAATATCCAAAATCCTGCGGCAGATATCCCAATACATTTCTATAATCAGCTCCCATTACAGATACTGCCTTACCATTAAACAATACTTCTCCGGAAGTAGATTCTAAAATCGCACATAACATTCTCATCAATGTTGTTTTACCTGCACCATTTGCTCCCAAGAGGCCATATACTCCTGGCTTTAAAGTTGCACTCACACAATCTACTGCAATCTTATTTCCATAATGCTTTGTTACACGGTCAAGCGATAATTCCATATATTTTTCCTTCCTTTCTCATCTCTACAATAAATAACACTTCTTTGAAAAAAAACACCCCAAATACAACAAATGCTATCATCCAAAATCCGATTGCTGATGTAGCATATATCCATGGTATTACTCTTGTTGAAATTGCCCAGAATATACAAGAAGCCAGCATTGCAACTGCACACGTACGGATACTTTCTTTTCTCTGTAATCGAACAATTCTAAGCATACCTGTCATACATACCAAATATGGTACGAAGCAATACAGCACCATCTGTCCTAATTCACTATCATTATTTGGAAGTGATACTTCTAAGCATAATACGATAGTGATACAAACCAAATTAGCAGCCCCTGCCAAAACTAATTTTGCAAGCATAATCTGTGCTCCTGATGCTCTTGTTACTGCTTCAATTTCACTCATGCCATAAAACTGGCTCTTAAATATCACAGGCATAACAGCCAATACAAATAAAGGCATAAAAACCGGAATGTTCTGAGGAATATCTGCCACGCTTGTAATCATTAGACAAACAACAAACAAAGTGACAGCCTGCAAAATGAATATTGGAACTCCTTCAAATCGAAACACATCTGATAAATAGTGAAAGAAACTTGTTCTTGGTTCCATCTTTGAAAATTTGTATTCTCTCATAATTTCCGTACAACCTTTTATGGTTTCATCCAATCGCTTTGGTTGTATTTCTTGACCCAATGAATGATATAAGCTATTCTCTAATTTTCTATCTCTCATCTTGTTGCTCCTTTCTCATAATTTTAAGTCCATTCCGAACTCTGCTTTGTGCAGTTCTCATATTGCACCCCATTACTTTTGCTATTTCATGAAACTCAAGTTGTTCTCCAAAACGTAAAATAATAGCTTCACGCTGCTCCGATGATAAAACATTTAAAAGATATGCTATTTCCGCTCTATCCTCCACTCGACGAATTTCATTACACTCATCTATCAATATTTCTTCATCTTCTAATAAGGAAAATGGAGTTTTTCGACTTTCATCAATACACAATCTGTTTGCAATCGTGTATAAATACGCTTTGAATTTTTTCTTTCCTTTATAGTCTGATATGTTTTTAAATAACTTAAAAAATGTCTCTTGTGTTAAATCTTCTGCCTTTTCCTTACTGGCACAGTGCCACTTACAATACCGGAGCATGGATGTATAGTAGCGTTTAATCAGTTCTTCCGCTGCTTGCTCATCACCACTTTTTATCTGTTCTACTAATTCATCATCACTCAACATGATCCATCCTCCTTTCCTGAGTCTCTATATATAATAACGTTCCACAATCGCAAAATGATTAAAGAATTCCTTAAATATTTACAAGGACTACTTTAGCATTATATTTTATATTCTTTCGCTCTGATAGAATTTATATTTCCCATCAAAAAACACTCCCAGGTTTCCACCTGAGAGTGCTCCTACTTTATCCCTATTCAATCACCCAAACAGCCTTACCTTTCCACCGTTCCGCATTGTTACCTCCACATGTACAGTACTCTTGCTAATCCCAAAATGCTTCGCTGCATATCTTACAGTCGTATTGTTGTCAATTATGTACCTGGCAATCTCCATTGCACGTTCTTCTATATACCCTTTCAAAAAAATCCCCTGCAATATGTTTTTTACATTGTATGCAGGGGCTAGATTACTTATGTTTTGATGTTTGTATAAGTTTCTCTTCTTTTAGTTAAAATAATATCGCAATTGTTCAGTACCTTCATAATTACGATTCGCAGTCCATTGGTACCCATGGTGTAAAGAAGCCTTTGAAAAAGCCAAAAAAGAGGAAAAACCAATATTCTTAAGCATTGGATACAGCACTTGCCATTGGTGCCACGTTATGGCACATGAAAGCTTTGAAGATACAGCAATAGCTTCCATGTTAAATGAAAATTTTGTATCTATAAAAGTCGACAAAGAAGAACGACCAGATATTGACTGCTCTATTATGAAAAAACTTGCCATAAACCAGCCATGGAAATGGTAGATAAAACCTTGCTTCAAATGTATCGCGGTGGAATCTTTGATCATATTGGCGGCGGTTTTAGCCGCTATTCTACGGATAATTATTTTTTAGCACCACATTTTGAAAAAATGCTCTATGATAATGCCCTATTGATTTTGGCATACGCAAAAGCATATCAACTATCACATAACAAATTGTACTTGGATATCGCAGAACGAACAGCTAACTATGTTTTAAATGAAATGACTTCTCCGGATGGAGGCTTTTATAGTGCACAAGACGCAGATAGCGAGGGCATCGAAGGAAAGTATTATTTATTTGAACCTGCTGAGATTATAAATGTACTAGGCCAAGAAAACGGACAAGAATTTTGCAACTACTATGACATTACAGAAAAAGGCAATTTCGAGGGAAAAAGCATTCCAAATCTCCTACGAACAACTGACTTTACTGCCAACTACCACGCCCTTTTACCAAAACTCTATGACTACCGCAAAAAGCGCTATCACTTACACCTGGATGACAAAATTTTAACCTCTTGGAATGGTCTTATGATTGCTGCCATGTGCCATCTATATCGTGTAACCCAGAACGTCAAATATATAAATGCCGCTGAACAAGCACAATCTTTTATTGAAAATAATTTATATGAGGACAACTCTCTTTTCGTAAGCTGGCGAGATAATAGACGTAGCGGAAGGGGATTTCTAGATGATTATGCAAATGAAATATTTGCCTTACTATCTTTATATGAATCCACGTTTGATAAGACGTATCTCTCTCATGCAAAAACACTTTGTGATATGTGCATATCTCTTTTTTTCGATAAAAACGCGTCCGGTTTCTTTTTAAATGGTAGCGAAAACGAAGCACTAATTATGCGACCAAAAGAAACCTATGATGGAGCCATGCCTAGCGGAAATTCCATAATGGCTTACAATTTATTACGAATAAGTCATTATTACGAAATTGCCAGCTATGACTCCCATGCAGGGCAACAACTCCAATTTATGATAACCGAAGCAGCACATTATCCATCGGGTTATGCAATGTTTCTATGTACACTTCTCGATTATGTGGAGTTACCAACAAAGGTAACCATCGTATTAAAGGACAAAACAGATTTAGAAAAATTGAAAGGAAAAGCCCCTCTCTCTACTATCGTGAAAATATTAGAAGAAGCTACCTCCGAATATCCTCTTATAAATGGACAAACCACATATTACGTCTGTAAAGGAAGAAGCTGTCAACCTGCTACGAACACTTCTCCCTTCTAAAGAACAACGCGTTCGCTTGTGAACTCTCGCGCCGCAAAAGCGTCGCATTAGCGACATAGTTCATCTGCTGTGGCAAAATAGACATTTATTTGCCACAGCACTTTTCTGTAATTTCAGCGGTATTTTATCCATTTCTATTAACTTCTTTATTACCTACAATCATTCCATATATTCTTCTAAACATATTTGTTGCTCATAAATTTCTCGTGCAGCCTCTACACCAACATAACGATAGTGCCATGGTTCATACTCTATCCCTGTAATCTCCTGCTTCTCCAATGGATATCTTAATATAAAACCGTACTTATATGCATTCTCAAAAAGCCATGTATAAACTTCTTCATTACTGCACTTTGATCTATCTGCATTGATGTCTACTGCAATCCCTAACTGATGCTCACTTGTCCCAGGCAATGCCACCCTTTCTTTTGCAGTTTTTTTAGCTCGCATCCTTGAGTATCCTTGATTTATGTAAGCTTGTATCTTCGTATCCAGTATCTCTTGTTGTTCTCCTGCAGTTCTATATCCTTCTCGGACCACTGGATATATTCCTTCTACCCTTGCCGCATCAAACATTTCTTGTAACGCAGAATATATTCTACTGTCTACCTTTTGTCCATTTGATAATTCCGTTAATTCTACGCTGTAGTTTTCCGGTAGTTCATTCCATCTATTCACAACAATTAGGTTCCATTCATCCGGAACTGTAATTTTATGTGTAGTTCCTATTCTAACATAAACATCATCAACCAACTGACACAAAATCAACAACAGATACACTATAACTATTACTTTCAGCAGTTTCTTAATCCAATCTCCCTTTTTCTTCTTTGTCATACTAATAACCATGCCCTTCCAACACCTGCAAACTTTGGGCCGCAGGCACAAATTTGCGTGTGAAAAATTTATTTTTCACACTACTACGTCCTTAATCTTCTTGACCAATTTTTTATGAAAATGGCATACAGCAAATACCATCCAAAAGCCTCATAAATAATACCTTAGCTATAATGCTAGGTATTACAAGTATAACAAAAAAAGCCTACTACCGCTACGTAGTAAGCTTCTCTTTTTTAATTACTCTATACTTCGTGAATCATGTTCTTACGCAGCAAATCAGTAAATGATTTGTTGCTGTGTGAACAGTAACTATACTTCCTTATCCGCCTTACCAGATACGAGTTCTAATACTTGCTGCATGTTCTTCTTTCCAAAATGCACATACTCATCATTTATCACCATGCAAGGAACACTCATCACCTTATACTTGTTCTTAAGGCTTTCAAAATGCAAAATATCATACACCTCTGTCGTAATATTTTCTCCTACCGCTGCCATATGCTGTGCCGCGACAACCAAGTCCGGGCACATAGAACAGGATAGCGTAACTAGAATCTTAATATCTACCGGCTCATTCACCGCTTGAATGCGATTTCTCATATTCTCCTCCAGTACCTGGCCCGGACCAGAGGCATTATACAATCCTAACACGAAGGAAGTAAACTCATGACCGCCTGGAACACCATGGAAGGCAAGTCCAGTGTAAGAATCATCGCTACGATATATCCTGACACAAGGTGCAAATTCTTCTTTATGTCCATCCACGACTTCCATAGTCAGCTTATCCGTCATTGCCACTAATTCTTCCACATATCTCTGCAATTCTTTAGAAACTGTTCGACTGTCCAGATACAATTTTAGTACCAACATAGTTTCCATTCTTCCAAAAACAGTCTCTAATTGAGTTTTCATTTCCGGAGTAAATAATCCGCTACTCTGCACATCTCCCACCTTCTCCGTAAATGCCTTCTCCGTAAATATCTTCTCCCGAATCACCGGATCTTTGGTTCGAAGTCCTGTTCTTTCCTGAACCTTCGCCACATATTTTTCCAGTTCGGTTGCAGCCAGTGCACCATCACTTGTAGCTGTAACTACCTGTCGAAGAGGTTTCACGCAAATATCACCTGCTGCATATACCCCCTCTACACTGGTCTTCTGTGATTTATCTGTAATGACATAGCCATGCTCATTCAGCTCTACAATATTCTTTACTAAATCTGTCTCTGGTGCATACCCCACAAATACGAATACGCCAAAGCTATCGCCATCCTTGGCACGATACTCTGTGACTTCGCCTGTGATGCGATTTTTGTAGCGTATATAGGAAAGTCCGTTTCCTCCGGACACCTCTTCCACTTCAGTATTCGTGATTACGTCTATCTTTTCGTGACTTCTTGCCTGTTCTGCAACTGCCTTTGCACAAGAAAAATCCTCTCCTCGAATCAGAATCGTAACATGACTAGCAAATTTTGTTAGAAAAATACTTTCCTCCGCTGCTGCAAATCCTCCACCGATAACAAATATTTCTTTCCCTGTAAAAAACTCTCCATCACAAGTGGCACAATAAGCAACCCCACGTCCCTTATATTCTTCTTCTCCTTTAAAACCAACAGTTCTTGGATGTGCACCGGTTGCAAGCAATACCCCAATGCACTGATAATCTCCCCGATTGGTATGGACGATTTTAACATCTTCCGATAATTGTAATCCTGTAGCCTCCGCAACGAGAAACTCTGCCCCAAAATACTCCGCCTGTTTGTACATGGTATCCGTTAATTCTTTTCCACTGCATAACCCCACACCGGGATAATTCACCACCTCATGAGTGATTGTAATTTGTCCTCCAAACACCTCTTTTTCCAGTACCAGCACACGATATTTTGCACGACTTAGATAGATAGCAGCTGATAGCCCCGCCGGTCCACCGCCTATAATGACAACGTCATATAAATTTTTTGTATCTACCATTATAGCTGCCCTACCAAATCCAAACTTGGTTTTAAGGTTTCTGCTCCCGGTTTCCAGTTTGCCGGACATACCTGATCTCCATGTGCATGAACAAACTGACATGCCTGTACCTTACGAAGTAACTCTTCTGCATTACGCCCTACATTTCCCGCGGTCACCTCATAACCTACAATTTTCCCCTCCGGATTGATAATAAAAGTTCCTCTTTCTGCTAAACCGTCTGCCTCGATCAACACCTCAAAATCTTTAGAGATACCATGCGTTGGATCCGCAAGCATTGGATAATTGATTTTCTTAATACGTTCTGATGCATCATGCCATGCCTTGTGCACGAAATGAGTATCCGTAGATACCGAATAGATTTCACAGCCGATTTCACGAAATTTCTCATATTTCTCTGCTAAATCCTCCAATTCCGTCGGACATACAAAGGTAAAGTCTGCAGGATAAAAGAAAAACACATTCCATTTTCCTAAAATATCCTCTTTGGACACCATCTTAAAATCATTGTCATGGAATGCATAGGTTTTAAAATCTGAGATTTCTTTATTAATCATTGACATAGTAATTACTCCCTTCTACTTTTTCACATTTTCGAGTTTCTCTTTTATCATTTTCTCCAAAATACGAAAAAATACACATATTCTTAAAAAAAAAGCAAATACTAGTTGCAGTTAAAAATCATTAAAACGAGGTACTCTTATGAATAACACTCAATCTGACTCTTATATGAAAGGTTTCCTTCCATATGGCTTTGCAGCCTTTTTGGTTGGCATTGTAGGGGGTTTAAGCACGGTACTGGGTACCGCATTTGTACAGGATATGAACCTGCTATACAACAACACTACCTGGACAGCGCTCTCTCAAGCTATCTCTACTGCCTCCTGTGCACCAATTCTAGGGAAGCTTTGTGACATCTTTGGAAGAGGAAGAACCCTGTTACTCGGAATTACTATTTTTCTACTAGGAAATTTTTTAAGTGCCTTGGCACCATCTCTGCTCTTTATGCTTTTTGCACGCTTCATAGTAGGAATTGGTACTGCTGCCATTGCACCTACTATTATGTCCTATATTATTACGGAATTTCCCCCACAACAAATCGCAAAAGGCTTTTCACTCTATATGCTAATCTCCAGTACTTCCGTTATCTTTGGTCCAAGTCTTGGTGGAATTATTCTGCACGCAACTGGCTGGCGAACTCTTATGTGGATATCTTGCATCATTTGTGTCATTTTTCTTATTTTATGTATCCTAACTCACCCTAAAACAGAGTTCACCCCTAAAAAACTAGTCGGTTTTGATGGTTCAGGTGCCATTTTTATCGTTGCCTTTTTTAGTCTTCTGCTCTGTGTTCCAGCATTCGGGCAGAATTTTGGTTGGACTTCCACGAAATTTCTCGTAGTACTCATTCTGGCATTGACTGCACTTGTTGGATTATTCCTAATAGAAAAACGTGCCTCTAATCCCATCCTATCCGGTGATTTTATGATGCGAAAGTCTTTTATCCTTCCCGTTATCATTTTATTTCTTACACAAGGACTGATGCAGGCAAATATGACCAATACCATTGTATTTGTAAATTACACCCAACCCGATAATAGGGTCATCTCCGGTTATGCCATATCGATTATGTATCTTGGGATGTCTCTCGGCTCTATTCTCTTAGGTCCTCTGGCAGACCGTTTTGAACCGAAACGAATTCTGACATTCTCGCTTCTTTTTACCGGAATTGGCTGCGGACTTATGCTTCTTTTTTCTACAAATACTACTCTTTTGGTACTTGCAGCCTCTCTAGGGATTCTAGGCTTTGGACTCGGTGCAAATGCTACGATATTTATGAAAATCGTACTGTCTGACATTCCTACCGAGACCGCCGGAGCAGGTACAGGTATCTATGGACTTTTTCGAGACCTTGCTGCCCCATTTGGTGTAGCAGTTTACGTCCCAATGTTTACCAACGAGATTACACGCATAATGTCAAATGTCACAGAAGGTGTTACCGCTGGCGAGGCTGCGGTAAGCTCTATTCATATGCTTTCTTTTATTGAGCTTATTTGCATTGCTATAGGTATTTTAATTGTTCAACTATTACCAAGAATTCACCAAAAATAATTATTTATTAAGGAGGAACCATCATGAGACTTAAAAACAAAGTAATCCTAATCACTGCCTCAACTAGAGGAATCGGTCTTGCCTGTGTCAAGGCATGCGCCAAGGAGGGTGCCATTTGCTATATGGCAGCCCGTAACCTAGAAGCCGCCGAAAAAACAGCCAACGAACTAAATCAACAGGGTTATCACGTAAAATATGTATATAATGATGCGAGCAAACCCGAATCTTTCATCAGCATGATAGAAGAGGTAATTAAGAAGGAAGGACATCTAGATGTACTAGTAAATAACTTTGGCACCTCCAATCCACAAAAAGATTTAGATTTCTCTCACACAGATATTGCAGATTTTTTAGATATCGTAACATTAAATCTAAGAAGTGTATATATGGCAAGTCAGGCTGCCATAAAACATATGGCAGCGCATGGCGGCGGAAGTATCATTAACATCTCTTCCATTGGTGGATTAGTACCGGATATCTCACAGATTGCCTACGGCACCAGCAAGGCTGCCATTAACTATCTCACCAAGTTAATTGCTACTCATGAAGCTTCTCACAATATTCGTTGCAATGCCGTTTTACCAGGTATGACTGCCACAGAAGCCGTAGAAAACAATCTATCTGAGGATTTTCGCAACCTATTTCTTCGTCATATTCCATTAAAAAGAATTGGCTTACCGGAAGAAATAGGTGCCGCAGTGGTGTATTTCTCCAGTGATGAATCCGCCTATACTACCGGACAGATTATGGCCGTTTCCGGTGGTTTTGGTCTTGCAACACCTGTTTACGGGGACTTAGCAGACAAAATGCAACGTAGATAAACAAAATAATTGATAGTATCAAAAAACCAGCGAAATCCTTTTTAGATTTTCGCTGGTTCTATTTATTCAATATATTCTAATACAGATTATGTTTGTCTAATCCATTTTCATATCTATAAATCATTCCGGCTTATTAACAAGCTTTTCTAATGTAATTACCAATACCGGAATCAAAACAATCTGCAAAATAATTCTTGGTACAGCATTGAGTATTGCACCCGATAAAAATGCACTCAACCCAAACTTTGAAGCATCAAATCCCATACAACAGAACATTACAATGCCCCATACTAAGCGACCGATTACCATTGCACTTAATAAAGATACATATACATTTACTTTTTTCTTTGGTAATTTGTGATACAACCATCCCGCCGCAAATCCATATGTCGCTAATTCTAATGCCATAGAAACAGCCATAGGAAACATAACCGGTACTCCTAACGTAAACGAACGTAAGATGGGTGCAATAAACCCTACACCTATTCCCCATGGTGCTCCACAAAAGAATCCACATAACAATACCGGAATATGCATTGGGCAAAGCATGGAACCGATTTGTGGAATCTGCCCTGTTAAAAATGGCATCACAAATGTCAATGCTAAAAACATAGCAGCTAAAGTAAATTTCTTAATTTCATTTCTTTTATATTCCATAAACACAGTTCCTTTTTGTTCTACCTTTTTATTTTAGTATTCATTTAATTATATCTCTCTTTTTATTTAAATCAATACTTATCGCAAAAACACTCTCCGCAAAGAAGAACAGAAATAACTACCTTATCACCAACTTTAATTGGATCGCCTTTTGTATCAACTGTCACACCTTCACCAATAGCTACTACTTCACTTGTTCCCTCATGACTCAATACTACTGGTGCCATTCCAAATGGATCGTAACGATATTCGTGTACGTCAGTACCACAAATGCCACAACCTTCTACTTTTACAAGAACTTCTCCCGGTGTAGGAACCTCATGTTCACGAAATTCAACGATAGCTTCGCCCTGAACGCCATCTACAACAAATCCTTGGCAAAGATTTTGTAATCAAAAAAGTGACCAAATCTGCAATTTGATTCAGTCACTTTCATTATCATTTCATATTCAAAATCTCCTCACAGATTTCCTCTTGGCTCTTTTCATCTGTTGCCACTTTGTAATCCGCCGCCTCCTCATAACAAATACGACGTTTTTCCATAAGCTCCGCAATATATTCGACATTCATATGTCCATTTAAAATCGGACGATTCGTACTATATTTTACGCGTTCTAATATCGTTTCTGGTTCTGCTGTGAGCCATACTATTATACCGGATTCCTTCATCATCCTACGATTCTCCTCGCATAAGACTGCCCCACCACCACAAGATACTATCACTCCATCCTTCATCTGTAAGCGTTTTATCAAATCTGTTTCCATATTGCGAAAATACTCTTCACCATATTTTTCAAAAATCTCAGTAATGGACATGCCCTGTTCCTGAACAATCAGCTCATCCATCTCTACTTGTTCCATTCCTAGCTTCTTAGATAACATTCTCGCAATAGTACTTTTACCGCATCCCATAAAACCAATCAAAAATATATTTTTCATACTCTTTTCTTCTTCCGCACATCTTTCTTATACTCTAACTGATACTGTAACACATACTTTGCTATGAGCTAAAATATAAAGCCTTCACTTCCTCTACTGGCATATCCTTACCCGTAAAAAGTTTAAACGCAGACACGCCTTGCCAGAGTAGCATACCTTTTCCACCAATACATTTACATCCCGCTTCTTTTGCTTCTCTTAAAAGCTTTGTCTCCTGAGGATTATACACGATATCGCATACAATCAACTCCTTGTGAAATGCAGACAAATCTTTCACTGGGCTTTCATTATCCATCGGCTTCATTCCCACAATTGTTCCATTTACTAAAATATCACTATCTAATATTTCCGCTGTCAACTTTGATGCATCCGCTGTATCAAAAACATTCACTACACAATCCGGCACACTCAAGCGAATCTTATCCGCAATCTCTAATGTACGGGCAAATGATGCATCCTTTCTTTTGAAAATACTAAGTTCTCTGGCACCATCTATAGCACACTGCACCTGAATAGCAGTTGCCGCACCACCACCACCAATAATCGTAATTTTTTTATCTTTTACATCCACATCATGGTCTCTTAAGTTGTTTACAAACCCTTCTCCATCTGTGATATGTCCCGTCAATTTTCCATCGTCGTTTACGACAGTATTCACTGCTCCAATAATCTGTGCCGCAGTTGAAAGTTCATCCATATATTTGGCAGCCTCAATTTTGCAAGGCATGGTTACATTAAGACCTCGCATCTTCAATGTCTTCATGGCAGCAATAGCATCTGCCACCTCTTCTACCTTCACATCAAATGCTACATATGCATAATCCAAACCTAATTTTTCAAAGCTATAATTGTACATCGCCGGAGAACCCGAATGATCCACCGGCGAGCCAATTAAAGCTAATAATCTTGTATGTCCTGATATTCTTCGTTCCATAACTAGATTCCTACTCTTTTCTTCTATTTTCATCTCCACTATAATACCAATACGTATCTTAACTAAAACATAATCCAGCTACATGTCAACGGTATCTAATTACCAACTCTTCTCCTATCACTATCTGCATTAGCTTTTTATCTAAAAAAGGCAACATTGCCGTTTTCATACTCTCTACCGAACCTTCTTCATTCGCTCCATCCGTTACAAGAATAATCAGCTTTGCTCTGGCCTGAAAAACTTTCAAATACTGCATCAGTTTTTTTAAGTCCTTGCATCTGCATTGGCAGTCATAATTCTCATAGCAAGATGACATCCCCGCCATAGACATTGGTATCACCTGATTAAAAATCTCCTCTGTATCTTCCCAATGTACCAGATTCAAACGGACATTGCGAAAAATCTCACTGTGCATTTTTAAACTCTTAAGTAGCTGTGGAACAAAATCTTGCATGGTCTCTCTGCTCACATTATGATCTAATACCACAGCCATTTCCAATACTCCGCCCTTGTAATTGCCCGGAACATGAAGGATACGTTCTACCGTATTTTTAAATTTCATCAAAAATACCGGTGATAAATTCATAACTACTTACCTCATCTAAACTCTCATTTCGTCATATCACTAATCAATAGTCATTCATAATACCTATCGCAACTGTGGCATAAAATCTTCTGTATCTCCACAAAACAGACCACCAAATTTTGCCAGAATCTGCTTCATAATCTGCTCTGCCTTCTCATAATCTTCTGGTACAAATGTAACTATGAATACGCTTTTTGCTCCATGCTCTGCAGCAAATTGTAACGTAATCTCATCTTTCGGATGAATCTGTGCAGACTCCACATCAATGGAACTTTTCTCCCCTATCGGAATCTCTAACACCCCGGCTTCTTCCCAGATTTCTACATTACCCTGTTCTTCAAAAATATGATACAATTCTCGTACCGTAATTTCTTCCGGACAAAAATATATCCAATCTCCAATCACTTTGCCTGCCATCTCTACCTCCTACATCATCCAACTACCAACACAATACCTCATAGCCCTCTTCTGTCACGAGCACCATAATCTCCCACTGTGCTGACGGTTCGCCATCCTTCGTATACACTTCCCAATTATTCTCACCATCAATACAAATATCTGCTTTTCCCATGTTTATCATTGGCTCAATTGTAAAAATCATGCCTGGCACTAAAAGCATCTCTGTGCCACGCTTACTATTATAACCAACCCACGGTTCCTCATGGAATTCTAATCCCACACCATGTCCACCGATTTCACGCACAACAGTATAACCATTTGCATATGCATGGTCATGAACTGCCTGCCCCATGTCACCTAAATGTCCCCATGGTTTCACTTCTTTCAATCCCATTTCCATACATTCTTTTGTTACTTCCACCAAGCGTTTCTTTTCCGGACTTACTTCTCCGATACAAAACATTCTGGATGAATCGGAAAAATAGCCATTGAAAATTGTAGAACAATCCACATTCACGATGTCGCCTTCTTTCAGCACCACATCCTCCGTCGGGAAACCATGGCAGACCTGATCATTCACTGATACACACACACTATACGGATATCCTTTGTAGTTTAAAGGAGCTGGAATTCCGCCCATACCAGTAGTGATATCATATACCCATTTATCAATTTCGGAACCTTTTGTCCCTACTCCGATATGTTCTTCAATATAATCTAACACTGCAATATTAATCTTACAACTTTCTTTAATTCCCGCAATCTGTTCGGGTGTCTTGATAATCTCTTGCTTTGGAACAATATGTCCTGCTGCGCGATACTTTTCTATTTTCTCATCAAATGCCATGTGGCAACTTTTGTACTTACGTCCGCTACCACACCAGCAAGGGTCGTTACGACTCATCTTTCCTGCCATAATTAAATCTCTTTCTATTCTTCTTTTACGGTATTCGATAAATCCGCCTTTTCTTTTTTATAATTCACGGTAATGCTGCCCACTGAGATTCGATCCCATACCTTTGCGTTTGCCTCGATAACATGCTCTGAAATGAGTTCCATATATGCATCACCGGTATAATTATAATCCTCATATCCTAACCCTTCTTCTTGTGCCAGAATATTTTGATACTTATTCGCCAAGGCGATTTTTTCTAAGGAATATTCTACATCTTCTTTCTGAATCCCCAATCTCGCCATCTGCTCCTCTGATAGATCCATTAAAAAATCCAGAATTTCATTTTCCAAATATGCTGTCTCTGCCTCATCTAGTGCTAAACCTTCCACCACTGCCATCTGATAAAAAATCTCATCATGCACAGCCATTTCCTTAACAGCATTTTCTGCTACCTTTCTCACAAAATGCTTATTGGTATATGCATTCCAGTATTTGCTCGGCTTCTCATTATCATACAGCAAAGCATCCTGTTGAACTGTTTTTTCCTGATAAGCCACATAGACAGCCATATCCCGCAAATCCAGTTCGTTCCCGTCTACCCGCAACGCCACCTTATCCAAGGACTCTGCATAAACCAAATCTTTTCGATTCAACTGCTGCTTATAGGAAGCAAATGCGGTAGCAAATAACAACACTAGCAAAACCAGCGTGGTTTTTGTTCTTTCCTTCATACTCTCCAACTCTCTTTTACTGGCAGAGTTTTGCCACTACCTGATTAATCACTGCTCCTTCTGCCTTACCCTTCAACTCTGGCATTACGTTTTTCATAATCATACCTTTATTCTTGCTATCTACAAGTTCTGCAAAATGTTCTGTAATGTAGCTTTCTACTTCTTCCGCTGTCATCATCTTCGGTGCATATTCTTGGAAAACATTATAACGTGCCTGATACTCTTCCAATAAATCTGTTCTACTTTCCGGGCAACTGTCTAACTGCTCTTTTACAGATTTGATTTCTTTTAAAATTACCTTATCCACAATTTCTTCTGTAATATTATCTCTGCATCCTTCATCAATTGCAACTTTTTTTGCTGCTGATACTAATACCGAAATCGCATCCTTGCGAACTTTATCTCTTGCTTTCATAGCTGCTACCATGTCTTTTTGCAATGCTTCAAATGTCATATTTATATCCTCCTGATTCATAGCATTCCTTTTGTAATCCAATAATGCATTATTATAACACTTTCTTTTGCACAACACAATTTTTTCCACATTCTTTTTATACTCACAAAAAAGGACCGTATTATTCACACGATCCTTTTTTAATAGCTTCTATAAAATTAATATCTATTACAATACTCTGCGCACTGCTACAATAGTTCGATACGTCGCTGGGCCAAAGCAAATCCCCAATTTTGAATTCGCAGCATGTACTATTTGACCATTACCCATGTAAATTGCGACATGACCCGCATAACAGATAATGTCACCTGCTTTGGCATTGGCATAGCTTACTGCCTGTCCACTGCTTCGCTGTGCATACGAAGTTCTTGGAAGTGAAATTCCAAAATGTCCAAAACATGCCATTGTAAAATAAGAACAATCACAACCATTTGTCAAACTAGATCCACCATATACATACGGATTACCTACAAACTGACTGGCATAATTCACTACATCCTGACCACTCACACTAGTGCTATATCCCGGATTAGAACCGCCTGTAAGTCCTCCCGTTCCCTCATCTTTCTCAGCCGCAAGACGTGCCTCTTCGGTTGCTATAAACTGATTCTGCTGCTTAATGGTCTTTGCATATTTTTTCGCAAGAGCGGAAGCTTCTGCCAATTCTTCCTCCATATTCTCCATCTTGGCCGCACTCTCTATCAACAGTCCCTCCAACGCACTCTGCTGTTCTTCCATATTCATCTGCAACTCTTCAAGTGCTATCATTTCTTCGTCCAGCATTGCCTTTAAATCTATTACTTCCTGAACCGTCTCCTGATACTCTGTCAATTGCTCTCTATCATATTGATATACACCTGCAATATACTCTGCCCGGTTTAACGCCTCAGTAAAATTAGAAGATCCGACAAGTGCAGTCCACAAGGATTGATTGCTGCCATTCTCGTACATATGCCGGATTCGTATCTTCATGAACTCATACTGTTCCGCTTCTTTTTTCTCCGCTGCTTCCAAGTCACATTCAGCCTGTACAATCTCAGCTTCTTTATTCGCAATATCTTCTTCTAGCAACGTCAAATCTGTCAGAAGTGCCATCAATGCTTCATCGTAAGCATCCATTTCAGCCTGCAAAGCATCCTGTGCCTTATTAAGTTTATCAATTTCATTATTTACTTCATCTAACTTTTCCTGTGCCTCATCACGCTTATCTTTTGCTTCCTCTAATTTAGACGCATAGGTAGTCGTTACACTAGTTAACAACATAACCCCTACCAGCAAAGCTGATAATATTCTTTTATGTAAATACTTTTTTCTTCTCATCTATGTTTCCTTAAATAATAAAGTTTGTACTCCTTGTGGAGTATATTTAATGGGTGCAACTATTGCCACACCCATTTTATCACATCTAAATACCTTTTACAATTAATAGCTTATCTCCAACTTGAAGTTCTTCATTTTTCCTTTGATTGATTTCCATGATTGCCTCTACTGTTGTATGGTATGCCTTTGCAATATTCCAAAGCGTATCTCCTTTATTTACGACATACCCCACCACCCCCGGCATCTGTAGCACTTCTTCCATATCAAGTGGCTCTTCTTTTATTTCTGTGATATGTTCAAATTTTTCTTGTGCAAAGGCCAATACATTTACACCAATTACCGCTTTTACCTCTGCACGAGCCTGATCTAACATAGCTGCTGATAACTGCACTATATTACACTCCTGCTCGATACGAACCGGAAGTTTCGTTCTTGGCAGTTCAATCAACTGTTCAAATGGATATAATTTAGAGGATGCTCCCACCGGCATCTGGTCGTCAGTAGTAATATAAAGTATATGTATCTCCAACGTCCCTTCTACAAAAATTCCATTCTCTCTCTGCTCTACTCTATCAATATATGCCTTACCTTCGCAGGAACAAATCTGTAGAATTTTCTCCTGATTCTCTTCTAGTTCTACTTGTTCCGTCACTTTACAAAGTGCATCATTTTTTATCAAAAGACGCTCTAGCATCACCGTTTTCCAAGATGGATAAAGATTTTTTTCCAATGAATACACGTCCTCTAAAATCTGCACCGGTCGTTCCTGCCATGCACGCACATAAGTGTGAATCAACATATCCAGCACTAGCATTCGTTCTTCCCCATCGTAATCCGGCTTCACTTCCAGTTCTTTACTAACATTATCTATCTGTATTTTATAAAAAATGTTCTGTTCCAGCTTACCATTCTCTAATTCAATTTCCGTATTACAATCTAACGGCACCGTAGTTTCATACCACTGAATACGATCTGGTTCCTCCTCTTCTTGATACAAGATAGAAAGTAACACCTCTCCACTCAAGTGAATTCCTTTTCCATCTAAATGGCTTCCCACATTCCGTAATTCGATACTCTTCCAAAGAATTTCTCTAATATTCGGTTTACTAGAAGGAAGTACAATCTCATTCCGTTGCCGGCAAGTATCATGCTTAGCAAAAAGCAATTCTGAAATCTCTACCTCTTTCTGACGTTGCCTGCACTCTTCTTCCCACTGTACTTCGGTCGTAATCATCTGCATATCAGGTGCCTCTACACAGGCATGAAGTGCTACTACCGCTCGTAAATTCAGTTTTCTGGAATGTATTACGCCTACAGTCAGATCCTCTATTTCTCCGTTCACCCGTACCGGCTCATACTCTGTCATCCCCTCTACATTTATTTTTTCCTGAAATGGAAGTTCTCCTTTCAAGCAACTGATTTTTCCATTTTCCTGATCGCTTCGGTATAACACCCTAAATACCAGCTTGCCCTTTACCCAGACAGCCCCTAATGTTGGCTTTACCTCATCAAATTTAATCTCTCCCTGTTGTCGAATGATTCTTATAATATCCGGACGATAATCCGGCACATTATAGTCATCGTCTAACGTAATCTGATTTTCTGCCTTGCCAGTTTGACACGTATTATGTAATTTTATAGTCGATAATTCCAAAAAAATCCTCCAATCCGAATCTTTTTATCATCTTATTCGAACCAGAGGATTTTTATACATTTTTCTTAACTATGAGAGTACTAAATAGTTACCATTTTTCTTTTGTACATTAACACAACTTCATACGAATATCTTTGGTAATAATGTCATTATAGCTAAATGATAATAACTGCGGTGGATTTGACTCCCGCTCATCCTGCACTAACACAGTAAAAACACTTGGATATGCGTTCTGAATGATACCTTCCTGAACATCCACCTTATTACGCCCCCTATCCAACTGAATCAGCACTTTACTTCCACATTGCTGGTGCACGGACGCACGAACCCTATTAAAATCTGCCTGTTGCATATACTACCTCCTTAAGCCAACACTTTCCCCATTGTCAGCTTACCTTTATCATTGTTATAGGATATCATCACACCATACCCTTGTCAAACCTTTTATTCAAAAACTACGTTTTTATCTACTTTCTCTGTTCGAATGACAATATAGGGATAACTCGGGCTTTTTGCCACGTTTTCACCTTTTCGCGGTCCCATTAACATTGATTTAAAAAATACTGCATTATTACTTAAATACAGTTCTGTCACCTGAATACTATATCCCCCTGTCTGCTGCTCACCATACCCCCTCACTATGTATAAATATTCCGGTGTCTCATATGTCATTTTAAAATCTGCTGCTTTTTTCCCCTCTATCTGAGTTTTTAACTCTTCCGGTATCTCCTCTTGTGCTACCACATGATAATCCAAATCTCTTACCTTTGTCCTGTTTGTTTTTTCTATCGCACAACCCGTCATAATAGTTATCACCACACTCAATACCACTCCTATGTATGTGATTCTTCGAAATTCTTTCTTCAAGCCCGTTCCCATCCTTCCATCATTATAGTTACGTATGTCTTTTTACGCTCATAATAACTTATGCACTTTCTAAAAATTTATGAAATTCTTTTTTACCCTTGTTTTTCTCGAAAATGGGCTTTATAATGTTACTGTTCAAAGAGCTATCGGACACTTACTGTCAGATAGCGCTGAAATGTTTTTCTACTATATAGATATGAAAGGTTATTTTTATGTTAAGATATTTACTTACCTTATTATTTATTTTCCTTTTCTTACTTCTTAGCCTCCCTTATCTGGGACTTGAATGGATCTTAGGGAAATTCAATCGTGAGGCTTCTGACCTTCGCCAGCTTCATACCGTTCAAACAGTATTTAAAATTATATTATGGATCTGCGGAACAAAAGTTATCGTCATTGGTGAAGAAAACGTTCCAACAGACATACCGGTTCTATATGTAGCTAACCACAAAAGTATGTTTGATATTATTATCACTTACATCCGCTGTCCAAGACGTACCGGTTATGTATCAAAGGATGTTATGAAAAAAGTACCTTCTCTTAACCTTTGGATGAAACGTCTTTACTGCTTATTTTTAAACCGTACTGATATTAAGGAAGGCTTAAAAATGATTTTAGCCGGAATTGATAACATCAAAAATGGTATTTCTATGTGTATCTTCCCAGAAGGTACTAGAAATAAAACGGATGATTTAATTTTACCATTTAAAGAAGGAAGTTTTAAAATGTCAGAAAAAACAGGCTGTCCGATTGTTCCTATGGCACTTACCAATACTTCTGCTATCTTCGAAGATCATTTTCCATTGGTAAAACCAACCACCGTTATTTTGGAATACGGAGCTCCAATTTATCCTAACGAATTAGAAAAGGAAGAACGCAAAAAAATCGGTGCTTATTGCCAGCACACGATTGAAGAAATGCTAAAGAAAAATGCAACCCATGAAGCATTGCATTCGTAAAATATAACGATTCAGAGCCAAAGAAATTCTCAAAAATGCTTTCAACTTAATGAAATGAATGCATTTTTGAAAATTACTTTGGCTCTAAATCATTACCGCACTTCTTTTATAACACTTTTACAATTTCCTGGAAGTTCATGAAATGAGAAGCTTTTACTAAAATAGTATCACCCTCTTTGCATACTTCCTTTAATGCTTTAATCAATTCCTCTTTTGTTTCATAGTAATGTACCTGAGTATCCGGACTGACTGATACCGCACCATTTACAATCTCAGTCGACAACTCACCGGTACAGCACAACATATCAATGCCTTTCTGAACAAAATGCTCTCCTACCGCAAAATGCAATTTTCTTTCATCTAAACCAAGTTCTCCCATATCTCCCAACACAGCAATTTTTCTGCCATCTGCTTTGGCTAGTACATCAATGGCTGCTTTCATGGAAACAGGGTTTGCATTGTAACAATCATCAATTATTGTCATACCATTTCTATGAATTAAATTACTTCTGCCACCAATCGTCTGAACACTTTCAATGCCTCGCTTCATTTCTTCCATGGTAAGACCTAACTCTCTAGCAACACCTACTGCCGCCAACGCATTATATACATTATGTTCTCCTGCAATAGGAATCTCTACCTCAAATGTACTTTCCTCACCATCGTCTGCGGTCACATGAATAACAGCTTTGGTACCCGTCAAACCGATTGCTTCCACATCCGTTGCATAAATCCCTTTTTCTGCACACAGTGTTTCTTCTGAACCGACATCTGTCGCTTTCGAATCTTTTCCTAATCCATAAAATACTGCTGGACGTCCATTCACCATCGTTTTCGTACAAAGCTTATCATCATCACCATTTAATACTGCAATACCATTCTCTTTCAGATGTTCGAAACTCTCGGTCTTAGCTCTTAAAATTCCATCTCGGTCGATTAAATTTTCTAAATGACATAGTCCGATATTCGTAATCACACAAACATCTGGATTTGCCATTTCGGCTAAACGATGCATCTCGCCGAAATCAGAAATCCCCATTTCAAGGACTGCTACCTCATGCTCCTTGCGAATTTTAAAAATAGTAAGGGGCAAACCTATCTCATTATTAAAATTACCTTCGGTTTTGTGTACATTATATTTCTGTGACAATACAGATGCAATCATTTCCTTCGTACTGGTTTTACCTACACTTCCTGTAATACCAACCACTTTGATATCAAGAGACTTGCGATAAAACTTTGCAATCTTTTTCATTGCAGTTTCACAAGATTCTACTAATATGTATGGACCTGCCGGATTCTCTAATTCATGTTCTGACAATACCGCCAAAGCTCCTGCTTCAAATGCCGCTGGTATAAAACTGTGCCCATCTACCCTGGCACCCTTAATTGCGATAAAAAGATAATCCTTTTCAATTAAACGATTATCAATTACTGCACCTGCAATTACCTTCTCCTTATCTACTTCTGTTCCGTAGTAAGTTCCACCACACGCCACTGCGATATTAGCTAATGTCATATTTTTCATATCTGTGTTTACGCCTTTCTGCTGCACTCCACTATTCATCAATATTTACGCAGTGAAATTTCAATTAACTTCTCACATAGCTGATTGAAATTCATACCAACCGCAGCCGCTTCCTGCGGAAGTAAACTGGTTGGTGTCATACCTGGAAGTGTATTGGCTTCTAGGCAGAAAATTTCATTCTTTTCGTTCAAAAGGAAGTCCATACGAGAGTATGTATTTAATCCTAATACTCGTGCCACACGTTCTGCATATTCCTGCATAAGTTTTGAAATGTTTTCCGGTAGGTCTGCCGGACAAGTTTCTACTGCACTACCTGCCTTATATTTATTCTTGTAATCATAAAATCCCTGAAGTGGGGCAATCTCAATAACAGGTAATGCCTTATAATCAATCACACCTACAGAGAACTCTCTACCTTTTACAAACTCTTCTATTACAAGGCTGTCTTCAAATCGAAACGCCTCATCTAATGCTTTCTTAAACTCGTCTTCATCATTGGCTATTGATACACCAATACTAGAACCTCCACAAGCTGGTTTTACTACAACCGGAAGTCTTAAGCCCAGCTCAGCCGCACTATCTTTACGGTTCTCTTTTTTTAGTGCAATACCCTGTGGTGTTGGAATACCATCCGCAATGAAAAACTGTTTTGCAATGCCTTTATCCATAGCAATAGCACTACTTAAATAACCACTTCCTGTATATCGGATACCAAATAAATCAAATGCCGCCTGAATCTTCCCATTCTCTCCATTCTCACCGTGTAATGCCATAAATACTACATCTGCCATTTGACAAAGTTCGATTACGTTTGGTCCAAAGAAACAATCCGACTGGTCTTTTCTAGATGCCTTAACTTTCGCCAAATCCGGAGCCACTTCAGAAATACCGGTCACTTGTACACTAACTTCCTCTGCTCTATCAAAAATACCATTTAAATCTTCTGGCTTATCGCTATATCCCATAAAAACATCCAGCATAATAACCTGATGTCCGTTCTCTCTCAATGCTTTTGTAACCATGTCTCCTGATTTAAAGGAAACATCTCTTTCTGTGCTTAGTCCACCTGCTAATACAACTATCTTCATTTTTCCTCGCAATCTGCTGCTTTAAGCAACACACAAATTTGCTACTGTTTGCATTTTATTTAACAGTAACCATCTTTATTTTATAGTAATCTTTTTTTACGATTCTGACAAGGTGCAATTATACCTTTTCTACTATAATTAATTACACTTATTGATTCATGTGAGTGGGGAGAACGTGAATCAATATGTAATTGGTACCGGTGTAAGATGCAACTTTCCCCTTTTCAATATATGCTCACTTTTCCTAATATAGCAACTGATTATTATCGCATATTTTCTAAATGTAGCAGACACAAAAATATCTGTCTGGCAAGTAGTTCATCCTCCTCTATACTCTGACCATAACGATATATCATTTCTTTCAGTTCAATTTCATTTAAACAATCCATATTCATAACAATACTGTGTAATATCTGTATTCTTTCCGGATGGATTTTTATAGTTTCTCTTAAACAGCTGCACAAGCGCTCTTCCTGATACAACTGCCCTAATATTTCATTTATCATTCGATTATAGTGTTTCATAACATTCTCCTCTTCAACTACAATCGTAGCACAAAAATTTCTTACCTGTTAATGGCATATTGCATCATCACAATGCGTTACGCAATAAATCAGGGCTTGCCACTTCTGTGACAAGCCCTGTACTAGTGCTCTTTATTATATCTATTCAGCCCTTAATCTTCTGGTTCTATAATACCATAAGTATTGCCTTTTCTCTTATAAACTACATTCACCTGATCCGTCTCTGCATTTATAAATACAAAAAAGTCATGTCCTAATAATTCCATCTGTACACATGCATCCTCTGCATACATTGGTTTCATATCAACTTTCTTCACACGTGTAATCTGAATCTCTTCATCTTCTACAGACTGTTCTTCTAAAAATTCCTGTTTAAATGCAGATGCTGCATTCTGATGTTTTGCAATCAACTTTGTACGGTATTTTTTGAGCTGACGTTCAATCACTTCTTCTACTAGGTCGATAGAAACGTACATATCATTGCTTATCTGCTCAGAACGGATAATATTACCCTTTGCCGGAATCGTTACCTCTACTTTCTGTCGTTCCTTCTCAACACTTAATGTTACATATACATCTGTGTCCGGAGTAAAGTATTTCTCAAGCTTGCTCAGTTTGTCTTCTACTGCATTTTTAAGACCATCTGTTAAATCAATATTTCTTCCTGTAATTATAATTCTCATACTGCTATACTCCTTTGCTACTTATTAGATACCCCCTCTAATGTTACTAAGGTTCTCGTGTATCTTGTCTCTATTATACCATATTCTAATTAATTAGCAATGCAATTTTGTATTTATATAAATAGTTTTCAAACAATTTATAATTATTTCATGTTTTTATCCACAACTTATGAACTTTATCCACAAAAGTAGCACCTTATTCTTCTACATCACTTTCAATTTTCATACTATTTGCTTTCACTGTCGATGACGGCACATACTCTTCGTTGTTGTACAAAAATCTATGCAATTCCGCTACATTCGACTCTAACGTATCCGGTGCCACAACCAAACCTTTTGACCCCAGCTTTACCTCTTTTTTGGTAAATGGGAATCCCGCACTTCCGGATAATTCATACTCAAATATCTTTGCCGCTAGTGTGATCAAATCCTTATTACTAAAACTGGTTTCGATATCATCAAACATGACATTTATCATAGAATTCAATGTTTTTAAATCGGACTGTTGTACTTTCTCCACCATTTTAGCAATTACAGTCCGCTGACGTTCCGCACGCTTGTAATCATTCCCCGCCGTATAACGAATTCTCGCATACGCAGTTGCCTGCACACCATCCAACACATAAGTACCACCTATTTCCGGCACCTCTGAGGTATTTCCTGTTAATTCGTTTAATTCCTTTACATATCCAATCATATAATGTGCTTCTTCATCTGTAATCGTCAGTTCCACACCGCCTAACAAATCAATACATTCCACTACTGCATTAAAATCTACCGTCACATAATCTGAAACATTCAAATCTAAATTTTTATTCAACATCGTAATCGCTGCCTGTGGTCCACCCTTTGCAAATGCAGCGTTACATTTCCTAAATTTACCGCCTCCGGTATCCAGATACGTATCTCGATAAACTGAGCACATTTTTACTTCCTGTGTCTCGTTATTAATAGTTGCAATGATGATGACGTCGCTATTTCCCGATGACAAATTACCATTAGAACGATTATCCAATCCAAATAATGCAATGGTTTTGAAACCTTCTGTCACTTCTAATACTTCCTGTTCAATATCATCATTTACTTCTACCTGATTCATCATATCACTTCCCGGACGGTCAATCCGGTTCAATTTGGAAACTCCGTACAAAACCACTGCCAAAATTGCCAGTATCAGAAGTTCCACAATAACAAGTACTATTTTTACTTTCTGTTTTTTCCTAGTCATTTTTTGTCTCCTTAACTTATGTACACTATCTTTTTTGAAATTCAAGAAAAAGTATAACGTTAATTTCTTAAGGAAACTTCCAGGAAATTCTTAATTCTTTTTTTACATTTCTTAAGACTTTTTATATCTCCTTGTCTATCTGGATTCCTTTTAAGTCCGCCTCCAATAAATTCATGCTGTATTTAATCTCGTCTAAGGACTTCTGTGCCTTATCTGTCTCTGTGTTCATCTGCGTCAGTTTAATCAATTCATCCAAAGGTAAATCCAATGCCTCATTTTCCTGACGTCTTGCTTCTGCTTCCGCAGTTGCCTCTTTCACGGCTTCTTTCGTACCCTCTGCAATTGCCTTCTGAAGCTCCTTTATTTCTCTTTGCAATTCCAGTTTTTCTTCTTTTGCTTCCTCTTCTTCGGCTTTTTCCTCCGCTTTTTCTTCTTCCTCTTCCATCTTCTCGTCAATATGGTCTTTTGCCTGCTGCATTGCCATACCGATAATTTCTTTGTTCGCAGCCTCTTCTATAGCCTCTACTGTCTTCTGTGCATCTGCCATTGGATCAGATTTTAACCGTTCTAACGCAATGGCTTTGATATCCGCGACATCGTCCTTCATCAATTTATCTGCATCATAAATCTGGTTTTTAAATTCAGATGCCTGCTTATACAGTTCAAAATAACGCTGTTTATATTCATCCGGCCAGTCTTTAAATTCTGTTTCTTCGGTTACGCCATACTCTTCTTTCAACACATCTATTTGGTCATTAATATCCTTTAAATGTGACTGTGCCTCCTTCATAACCTCAACCATCTCATTATAATGATTCTGCCTGTCCTCAATACTCTTATCAATTTTTTTATCAGCATCCCATGCATCACTCACAACTTTCCATGCCTTCTCCTGTGCCTCTTTTCGTTTCTGTGCAATCGGGTCGTTTACCAGATTACTATTGCCTGCAAAAAAGCTCTTACGATTCCCCTGTTCACCTTTTTCCGTAAACAATTTTCCATTCTCTATGTAATTTGTCATACTTGCATTAATCGTCAGTGACATATGCCTTCCTCCCTCATACACATTTTTGCGAGCTATGAGTTCAAGCACTACCTATATGTAATCTACATCGGTATATTTTCTAAAAAAATAACCAGCACACCAAAAATTGCATCAAACGACCATTGTATATACTTAATTATAACCCATGAACTGTCGATATAACTAATAAGCACATTATAGGCGGAGGTAATCGTATGCAAATAAACAATATTGATAAATGGAATCTGCTTAACTCCAACTACGCTACAAAACACGAATACTTGAAACAGTTTTCAGATACTTTGAATTTTAAAAATATAAATAAACCTGTCACAGTTTCTATTTCTCCGGAAGGTCTTCGTGCATTACATGGTCAAAAATTAAAGGGTTCCGTAAATATAAGCAAAAGACAGGAAGAGGAAAAAATCCTTTCAAAACTAAGCTACAACCCTTCCGACGAACATTTATGGGCAATACGTGGAGATGTAACCAATGCATTAGCAGCACTAAAAGAGCATCAAAAAAATTATACGTTAGACGATATTCTTTCCATTCGACTGGAAGCTTATGCAAATCAATATACTTCTTTACAAAAAGCCTATGCCGATGGCACGCGTGAGATTTGGGTTTGTGAAGGTTTTGATCAAAATAACGAATTCCTATACCATCAGGTAACACAAGAAGAAGATTTCGAATACTTAGATGCCGGTTTTACAAGAATAAAAAACGAATTTGTTTCTTTGTTAGCCTCTAAAAAGAACGATATAAAAATTCGGGAAATTTTTTATGGGGAACGTATTGAACTTCATATTCCAGGAAATTATCAAGAAAAAATGACAGATATTTTGGACAGAACCATTTCTGAATATAAAGAGAAAAAAATGACTGGAACACACACCAATATAACTCAAATTCTTCAGAAATGTTTTAACGAAGATACATCATTTGCAGAAACGATGCGAAAATTGTATGACATATAACTATCAAATATTATTTTAGTAACTATTCAGAGCCAAGGCAATTTTCATAAAATACAGACATTCAGCTTGCTGAAATAAATGTATTTTTGAAAATTGCCTTGGCTCTGAATAGTTACTTATATTATTTCCAATAACTCCGTATGATTTCTTCTGCCCACGCCGCTTCTTCTTTTGTAAGCTGTGGTGTATCCTTCAAACGATAGTCCATACCCAGTTTTTCATATTTTACTTTTCCAAGTGCATGATAACGGAGTACTTCTAATTTCTCCACATTATGAAGTGTTGATAAAAAACGCCCAAGTGCTGCAAGATTTTCTTCCTGTAACGTAATCCCCGGAACAACTACATGGCGAATCCATACCGGCTTACCAATCGAATCCAGATAACGTGCAAATTCTAAGATTCTTTTATTTGACTGTTTGGTCAAATCCATATGAGCATTTTCATCCATATGTTTGATATCTAACATCACAAGGTCTGTAACTTCCATCAAACGAGCAATTCTCTCGTCTTCCGGCGTACCATCTTCCTTTGTGCCTGTATACATAATTCCGGATGTATCGATACAGGTATGAATGCCTTCAGCCTTCGCCTTTGTAAAAAGTTCTATTAAAAAGTCCATCTGCATCATCGGTTCACCGCCGGTAGCCGTAATTCCACCTCTGGTATAAAACGCTCTGTTGCGAAGCATCTTCTGTAAAATTTCATCAGCACTCATTTCTTTACCATCAGACATATCCCAAGTGTCGGGATTGTGACAGTAGGCACAACGCATTGGACAGCCCTGAAAAAATACTACGAAACGCACTCCTGGACCGTCTACACTTCCAAAACTCTCTAAAGAATGTATATATCCCATAATAATTCCTTTCTCCATGAGTAATAATCTTCAAAAAAATTTATCCTACGCAACAACCTTTAAATTGTATCTTCCACTATTCGCAACTACTCTTTCTTAATGAAAACTAGCCGCTCTGCTTCTTCGAAGCTCTCGCGCCTGCCAATACTCGTAACTCCGCACTATCGTGCTACGTTACTCATATTGGACGTTCGTCAAATATTCCTATATAATGAAATCGGCTACTCTGCTTCATTGAAGCTTTCGTAGCCGCCACTATTCGCAACTACTCTTTCTTAATGAAAACCAGCCGCTCCGCTTCTTCGAAGCTCTCGCGCCTGCCAATACTCGTAACTCCGCACTATCGTGCTACGTTACTCATATTGGACGTTCGTCAAATAAACGCAGGTTGGCATACAAGTATGCCCCCTGCGTTTATTTTCCTCACTGTTTTCATTACATTACATGAGTTCATGGAATGTTCTTGCAATTACTTCATCCTGCTGTTCTTTTGTAAGTTTGATGAAGTTTACAGCGTATCCGGATACACGGATTGTAAGCTGTGGATATTTTTCTGGATGCTGCTGAGCATCTAATAATGTCTCTCTGCTTAATACGTTTACATTTAAGTGGTGACCACCTTGTTTTGCATAACCATCAAGAACTGCAATTAAGTTTGTTTTCTGCGATTCTTTATCTTTTCCTAACGCATCTGGCACGATAGTAAATGTATTTGAGATACCATCCTGTGAATCTGCAAATGGCATTTTAGCTACAGAAGCTAATGAAGCAACTGCACCATTTGTATCACGTCCATGCATTGGGTTTGCCCCTGGAGCAAATGCTACGCCTTTCTTTCTGCCGTCTGGTGTTGCACCTGTATTCTTACCATAAGATACGTTTGAAGTAATAGTAAGAATAGAAGTTGTCTGGATACCACCACGATATGTGTGATTTCCTTTGATGTAACCAATAAATGTATGAAGAACTTCTTTTGCGATTTCATCTACACGGTCATCATCATTACCATATTTCGGGAAGTCGCCTTCGATTTCAAAGTCGATTGCAATACCATTCTCATCACGGATTGGTTTTACTTTTGCATATTTAATTGCAGATAAAGAGTCCGCTACTACAGAAAAACCGGCAATACCTGTTGCAAACCAACGGGTAACTTTCTTATCATGAAGAGCCATTTCTAATTTTTCGTAGCAATATTTATCGTGCATGAAATGGATGATGTTAAGAGCATTTACGTATACTCTTGCTAACCATTTCATCATGTCTTTGTATGCAATCATTACTTCCTCATAATCTAAGTATTCAGAAGTAATTGGACGGTATTTTGGTCCTACCTGTTTACCTGAGATTTCATCTACACCGCCGTTGATAGCATAAAGTAAACATTTTGCAAGGTTTGCTCTCGCACCAAATAACTGCATTTCTTTACCAATCTTCATAGAAGATACGCAACATGCGATACCGTAGTCATCTCCGTGGTATACACGCATGAGGTCATCATTTTCATACTGTACAGCAGAATGTTTAATAGAGATATCTGCACAGAATCTCTTGAAGTTCTCTGGCAACTGTACTGACCAAAGTACTGTTAAGTTTGGTTCCGGTGCTGCACCAATGTTATTCAATGTCTGTAAATAACGATATGACATCTTTGTTACCATATGTCTTCCGTCGATACCTACACCTGCAAGTGCTTCTGTTACCCAAGTTGGATCTCCAGCGAAAAGTGCATTGTATTCCGGTGTTCTTGCGAACTTAACTAAACGGAGTTTCATAACGAACTGGTCGATAATTTCCTGAATCTCAGATTCTGTAAATGTACCTTCTGCAAGGTCACGTTCTGCATAAATGTCAAGGAAAGTAGAAGTACGACCAAGTGACATTGCTGCACCATTCTGTTCCTTAACTGCTGCAAGGTAACCAAAATATAATGCCTGTGTTGCTTCTAATACGTTGGTAGCAGGTTTACTGATATCACAACCATAAATCTCTGCTAATTTCTTTAACATCTCTAATGCTCGAATCTGTTCAGATAATTCTTCTCTTTCACGAATAACATCAGAGTACATAATGGTACGTGTTGTATTTAACTGTTCTTTCTTATCTTCAATTAAGCGGTCAACACCATAAAGTGCCGGTCTACGATAATCACCGATAATACGACCACGACCATACGCATCTGGAAGTCCAGTAATGATGTGTGAGCTACGACATGCTCTCATCTCTGGTGTGTATGCATCGAATACACCTGCGTTGTGTGTTTTTCTATGTGTTGTGAAATATTCTACTACTTCCGGATCTACATGATAACCATTGTCTTCACATGCTTTCACTGCCATACGAATACCACCATAAGGCTGTAAAGACCGTTTGAAAGGCTTGTCTGTCTGGAAGCCAACGATTCTTTCTTTGTCTTTATTTAAATATCCAGGTCCATGTGATGTGATTGTAGAGATAACTTTTGTATCCATATCAAGAACACCACCGGCTTCTCTCTCCTGTCTAGATAAATCCAACACCTGATCCCACAAATCTTTCGTGTCCTGTGTAGGTCCCTCTAAAAAGGACTCATCACCATCATATGGATGATAATTTTTCTGAATAAAGTCTCTTATGTTAATTTCTCTCTCCCAAGCTCCGCCTTGGAAACCGCGCCATTCATTTCTCATACTGTTCTCCCTTCTTATTCCAAATCTAGTATTAAATTTCTAGTTTACATCTATATATTGTGGTTGATTAGTATCAACACTGAATATATTACGCTATGTGCCGTTCTTTGTCAATTATGTCTGATGTTCTTATTTTGATACATAAAACCTGCTTATTCGAAAGAAGCAGGTTTCCGAATTTGCTCGCAAATTCGGAAACTCGCGTTGCTCGTCAAATAAAATTTAATTAGCATCTTTGCAAGCAAGCTTCCAAGCCGCTAATTAAATTTTACTTTCCTCTGCTTATTCGCGCAAAAAGCCGACACGTCCAGGCTTATTCTGCCCAGACGGTCGGCTTATTATTCGTTATACTCCATGTGGTTATTCCACTGTTTCCGTCAGTCATATAACAATAACATCTTATCGTATATAAAAATATTTTGCAAGGGAATTTAGAATTTTTGTAAAATTTGCTCAATTTCCCAAAGATTGGAAATTTCAACATCTACATTAATATTTGGGGTAGGTGCTAATTTTTTCGGATTATACCAGCAAGTTAATATTCCTGCATTATTGCCACCCTTAATATCACTGGTAAGAGAATCGCCTACTATCATCACTTCATCCATTTCATAGGTTCCGATACTTTCAAAAACCTTATCAAAAAATTCTTTATTCGGTTTCTCTACCCCTAACACATCTGAAATAAAGATACCATCAAATAACGTATCCAGTTTCGAATTTTTTAATTTTCTATCCTGTGCCACCTTCGTTCCATTGGTAACTGCATACTGTTTTATCTGTCCCTTATATTTCTGTATCAGATCAAATGCATTATCACAGAACACTACCGTATCTCCTAATCGCACCTGATATTCTTCATTAAAACTCTCAGCCTTTTCAACCGGTAAACCTTCTGCTTGAAAAAACTCTCGAAATCTCCCTACCAAAACTTCTGGTTTCGTAAGTTCTCCTCGTTCTAATGCCTCCCAATATTTGCGATTAATCACGATATACCGTCCTAACATTTCGTCTGTACATTCGCCCATATCATGTGAAACAAAACACTGTCTGATAGCTACTTTTTCTGCGGCACCAAAATCCAACAATGTACCATCTACATCCCATAATATTACTTTTATCATACTAATCTATTAATCCACCTTAAATTGTGTTGTCGCATCCGTTAACTGTTGTGCCAGTTCTGCAAGAACAGACGATGTCGCCGTGTTATCATCCATGGCATGTGCACATCCCTCAATACTTCCCTGAATATCAGCCGTCTTCTCAACTGCCATATCTGAAGTATCTCTTACATCCGAAAATAATCTGGTTACCTGATTAATCTCCGGAACAGTCTTATCTACCTTTGCTAAAATCTCCGCTGCAAGATTATCTACTTCATCCGAATCCGTATAATAATCTTCACTAATCTGGAGATATCCATCCATCTGAGGCTGAATCTTTTCGTCAATAAACTCTAGCAACTCCTGACTGTTTTCTTTCAAGTCTTCAAATGCTTTCTGTACTTTTTCAATTGTATTCTGAATCGCAGCAACACTCTTTGTAGACTCCTCTGCTAATTTTCCAACTTCGTCTGCAACAATTGCAAAACCACGTCCCTGATCGCCGGCTCTAGCTGCTTCTATGGAAGCATTCAATGACAACAGATTCGTCTGATCTGAAATCTCTGCGATAACCTCTGCCATCTCACGAATCTCTACTACGACTTTGGCAGCTTCAATACTTTGCTCCAATTTCACTCTCTGCACTTCACATATTTCTCTACTCTCATCAATAGCTGCCTTTGCTGCTCTCTGAGCCGTCAGAGCTTTACTCTTACAACGCTCTGCATTCTGGTTCTGTGTCTTAGCATACTCTGCCAGTTCGTGCATACTTGTATCTACACGTTTCATTGTGTCGGAAATATTATTGATATTGTACTGATTTTCTTCGTTACCGATTAGCACTTCCTCAGCAGATTCATTAATCGTCTGCATACGATTAGCAATCTCATCTGTATTAGAACAAAGCTTTTCACCAGCAGCATTCACATCTTTCGCACAACTTACGATATTCATCATGATGCCATCCATTTTCTCTGCTGCTACATTCAAGTTCTCACACACGAAACCCAATTCATCTTTACGATTATTTAATTGAATACGATATGTAAGATCTCCATCTGCTAATGCAACTGCAAATTCTAAAATCTTTTTTAGTGGCTTGCGAATATTCTGCACAATTAAAAATGCTACTGCCAATCCCAATACTTCAAACAACGCTGTCATCGCGTACATTTTGTTTCGTAATGCCAAAAGTTCCTGCATTACCACTTCTTCATTGCCCTGTAGGTTCTTCTGTACAATAGCTAGTGTCTCTTTATAAAAAACCATTGTCAAAATACTACAAATTATAAATACAAGTGCAAAAATCTCTAATGTGTAACGAACCCGATAACTTTTCAACCCAAACTTTCTTTTTGCTTTTTCTTCCATAGTCGTACCTTCTCCCAATACGATTTATCGTAATTATTCAATAACCTCTATCTTAAAATAACTTCTTTAAAGAACCTGCTAAACCAGATACGGTATCTGCAATATCCGCAACCTTATCCATTGTAAGCTTTGCCTTTACACCATCAACTACTTTTTCTACTAATTCATCTGGTAAATCTACATTCGCGATTCTCTCGATAACCTTTACCGGCTCCTTTTCGAACTCTTCTTTTAAATTCTTGTTTTTGGTAATCTCCTCAACAATATTTTCAATAATTTCTTTGATATCCATTTCCATTCTCCTTGAATCGTATAATTGTACTATTATATTTTACGTTAAAATGTCTTTAGGTTCAAGGAAAATAATTCGTTGACTGCAATTTTATAGTCTGTGATATGATTTGCTTTCTTAATTTTTTTCAAACACTTCTCTGCGTCCTCAAAGGAATCCCCCAAATAACACCAAATTTCCTTCATTTTAAATAACGCATTACGATCTCCCGACATAATAATTTGATAATCTGCTAATAATTCATCGTGGAAAGTGCGGATGCTGTTTTTAAGTTCCTCTTGCGACATTTCTATTGTACTGATTTGTTCTGCTGCCACAACTTTTGTTTCTTTCTCAAACGCTCCCCTTATCTGTAAAAATAAATACGGATAACGCAATACCCCACGACCAATCATTATCCGGTCAATCTGTGGAAACTGCTCCTTCATTCGCATCACATCTTCCGCCGCATTAATTTCTCCATTATAACAAATCGGAACCTTTATCTGCTCCACTGCTTTCGCAAATGCTTCCATACGAATCGATGCTTTGTAATAATCTGTCCGAAGTCTCGGATGTATGATAAGTTCCTCCATCGGATACTTCTCATAAATCGACAATAAATTTTCCCACTCGTTTTCGTCTTCTAGTCCGATTCGAGTCTTAATGGAAATTTTCATAGGACATTTGTCATATACTTCTGAAAGGAAAGCATCTAATTCGTCCGGATATGCAAGAAATCCTGCACCTCTTTTCTTAGAAACCACCGTACCGGACGGACATCCCAAATTCAAATTCACCGTATCATATCCATAGGTCGCAATCTCCTTTGCAACCTGTATAAAATCCTCTGCCCGATTAGACATAATCTGTGGTATCAACCTCTGTCCCGGATTGTTTTCCGGCAGAATACCTTCTATCTCTCTGGCGCCTAATTTCTTATTCACAATAAATGGTGTAAAATACCGGTCCACGCCACCGAAATTCCTCTCGTATGCACGTCGGTATGTCATCGTTGTAATGCCCTCAAGGGGCGCTAAATACAGCTTCATCGTTCTCTCCCTATTGCAAGTACCGACACATTACATGCCGGTGCCTCTTCTTCCTTCTATTACTTTATCGCTTCATACACCTGCGCGGTTTCCTCATCGTCAAACCCACTCATATAATAGACCTGACCATCCACTTCAAACCGCAAAAATTTCTCATTCTCCGGATTCAAAAACAGGATACATTTTTCACCGGTTCCCTTGATGCGGTACGTGCCTTTTACGAGAGAGTCCATGGCACTTCCCACCACTTTTGTCGTCTTCGGCAGAGCATCCACCAGTTCCAAATTTTCAATTTCTTCAATCGGCAATTCATATTCCAACTTTAAGTGATTTGCATGAAGTTCATCTTCATTTATCGACAGCGAAATCGGCGTAAATTCCTCAAAAATCAACCAGCCCAACAATATCGGCAGGGACAACATTACAATTACTGTGACTGCCCACCAAACCTTACCGGCTTTTGTAGCAATATTAATAGTGGTTCCCATGCCGACACGCTGACTCACCATGGTATGCTTATCCTTTGGATTATTATAGAGCAATCCACATATCCAATAACGATCATCATCACCAGCTACTACGATATCACGCTCTTTTTCATAGCATGTTTCTACTTCTCGTATTTTCCGCATAACCGGAATAAACAGCACCATTACCACAAATGTATACACTACGCAGCCCGCAAGAATTGCAAAATCGAACCAATCATAAAAAATTAATGTAATCGCACCTACCCACACATACACAGTAGTCACCCAGGACGACTGCAACCAGAAATCCTTCCAGATATTTTTCTTCGCTCTGGCATAGTTAATATTCACATCACTCTGCGTACTAATAACTTCTGTTTTCTGGCGATCCATCCACTGTGCCACCCAAAGAAACAGTACGTTCAAAAACGCCAGCATCAGAATAATCAAGGCAAAATCCTTCACATAGCCTACTTGTTTTACTAAGTCATTTTCTACAAATGCCAATCCATAAACTAGTACCACCGCCAACATAGACACTAACGTCGGCACCATGAACGTGCCCATCTTCACTCGTCTGACTTCACCTGCTGCTTTTAGTTCAATGAACTCTTCCGGGTTCTCTTTATCGTACCATCCCATACCACGCTTTACGTCTTTTACTTTCGCATTGGCTTTGATAAACGGCCATTCAAGCAAAACAATCAACACAAATGTCCATAGGGTCCAAATCGTTATCTGGATGGATACATATGGCACAAAAAACGCTGTAAACGGTAACAATGCCGTAATTACCATATTGCGCTTCATCTCTGCTTCCCATTGACGTTCAATTTCTTTTAAAGTTTCATCCTTCATACGCACCGCCGATATGGTACAACCAAACGCCAGACCATTCTTCGGTTTCATGATGTTATACATAAAATAACACACAGCCATCATCATTGGATACATCGCTATCAGCATTATTATATTTATTATCATGACTGCCCCTCCTCAAACATCTTTTCACAAATCTCCAAAAAATCTTCCTTGGTCATTCCACCGACTTTCGCCTCTGCGATGATGCACTTGAGTCCATCGCTACTGCTCTTCGAAAGCTGCTTCTTCTGTTCAAAATCCCTACGGACACAGACACCGTTACGACGATCTGAATACACGTATCCTTCCTGTTTTAACAACTGGTACGCCTTACTTACCGTCATGGAATTAATACCGATTTCTGTAGCTAGTCCACGCACCGTTGGAAGCTGCTCACCGGGTTCTAATTTGCCGTCAGAAATGCCTGCAATTATTTGGTTTCTAATCTGCTGATAAATCGGAATATCCGACATATCGTTTATTTTAATTATCATATTGTTCACCTCTTTGTATTATTCATTATAATACAAATAATACAGATGTCAAGGCATAAAAAAGTGTCTTCGACACCTCAACTCCCTAGCCCTCAATCTTGAGGGAATTAGGGGGTTGTTTTCTTTCTCTTTTTCTTTCATAATAATCTTATGAGCAACATACTTCAGAACATTTTCAAAGATTACTACGAACAA
>JAFYVJ010000057.1 GCA_017549185.1 Roseburia sp.
GCGACCTCATTTACTGATATAGCACAGCTTTTGTTCCGCGCGCGTAGCTGCGCATCGTTTGCACGTAGTGCTTTTATTCTATAGGAAAGTCATAGACTTTCACAAATTAACGCATCAAGGTCTTTCCTATAGAATAAAAAATCTCACTATCTACATTTCTGTAAATAGCGAGATATAAAACTTACAAATTCCATCTCTCTTCAATTTTATCCCATATATTTTTAGGAATCTCTATTCCCGAAGCTTGTGAAGACCAATTATAATCAGGCGCTAATTCTTGCAAAATATCATATGCTAATATAGCATCCGTTTCAAAATCCAAGATTTTATCAAACTGTATGTAGATTCTTCTTGCTTTTTTCCTAATGATTCTTTTTCAGCATCCCAATGTGTTCCCTCAAACACATCTGTAATTGCCATTCCACTTGCAATAATACCTCGTGGTTCTGAACCAAGTTTTATCATAAACACCCTATCACCAGCTTTTATACTCTTATTCACACCGCACGTCCATTTAGAAAAAGCTTTACCAACTTGTCCTATCTCTTGTATCATCTCTTTGTAACCATCTAATTTATCATTCCAAGGCCAGCGCACTTGGTTCCATGTTAATAACCAACATTTTTTCTCCATTTATAAATCTCCTTCCTTACAACTGCCGCTGTAGCTCCTTTACTCTTTGTCTACGCTTCAAATTATCTTCTTCTAAAAAAGCTAATAATAACAATTGATAAGTATCATCATACCATGCCTCTAATTGTTCCGAAGACAACTGTTGTGTAAACTCCTCAGCTTTTGAACCTTCCAAATTATTATGTCGTATATTTAATTTATTCAGCAAACAGCCTATTTCATTTACCAAATTATTATTTATGGATTTAATCTGCTGTTTCTTTCCTTCGAACTTATCAGCTAATACTTTTAAAATCTGTTTTTTGCGAGTCAAATCGCCTTTTAACAAATAGTGATTGTATTCGATGACTACATATGCTGTCTCCGCTTCCATAATTTCAGCTACAGCTGTAGCTGCTGCTGATTTTTCAACTAAAATTATTTTCTCATCCTCTTCAAATACCTTAATTTCATAATTAAGACCGTTTACAATATTAATTATATTTTCTTCAAGCATTCTGAATTCTTTATTCCAATCAGAATATTCAGGCATGCATGCATCACATAGCGACATTACATTAAGTATATACTCTAGCAATATTAGAATCTGCTTATCATCCAATCCCATTTTTATATCTTCATCTGTTATCCTTAATCTCTCTCTCATTTGCTTACTTGATGTAACATATTTTCTATTTTTCCATATGTGTATACATTCTTGATCAAAAAATTCTTCTAGACTACTATTAAGATTATAACTATCGATTCTTGATTCATCATAAAGTCTCATAATAGTTTCTATTTCATAATCCAAATCTATTTCTTCTTCAAGAATATTCAAAAATATTTCTTCTCACTTTGTCTCCCTTGTATAATCAAAATCCTCAGCCAATAGAGTTACGACAATATTTCTTCTAGAATTTACATATCAATAATCTCCATCATCTCAGCCGGAGTTACTATAAAATCCCTAACTGGATAATGCTTCTGATTACCTGTTACCAAATAGGCATCGTCATCTCTTTTCTCCATAGCAACCTCATAAAATATCAAATCATCCATGTCCACCAGAATCTCACCCGTAGGTTGTGGGAACACCTCCACACCGTATTGTTTCACAGCATTTATCACCAACTTGATTGTCTCTTCTTTAAAATGAAATTTACTTCTATGAAGCACTTCATCATATTCTGCCAAAATATCCTCGTGATACAAAGGCACAATTCTACCATCAAATACCGCATCTAATACTTGCACAGTTGCTGCATCTGCTCGCTTTGAAAGCAATGCGGAAATGAAAACATTTGTATCTATTACTGCATAATACACCATAAGCACTTACCTTTTTCTTTCTGCTCTAATAGCTGATATTTCAGCATTGATTTCATCAAGAGACATTTCTGGTACATCCGCAGCTTGTTCACGCAACTGATAGAAAGCACTCTTTGCTTCTGCTCTTGTAATTGTTGCTTCTGGTAATGTTGCTTCAAATGGAAGACCTTTTACCATCTTACTTCTTGCCATAAACATACGGAATGCAGTAGGTAAATCCATACCTAGCTTTTCATATATTTCAGCTACTTCCTGTTTTAATGCTTTATCTGCACGAAATTGAATCAAAACCTGTTCTGCCATAATGATTCCCTCCTAATATATACTATGTGTAGTTGTTTTGCATGTGTTTGTAATATTATTATATACGATAATAAAAAAAATATCAACAAAACAAAGAAATCCCACTATCTACATTTCTGTAAATAGTGGGATGAAAATCTTATATCAACATACAAACTTCAACATCAATGTCATTCCATTGATTTTTCCGGAGGTATGCTCCATAACTTTTTCTATATTCTTTTGCTTTCTCAAAGTCTAGCTTCATTGAAAACAGGTAACATTCACAGAATGAACGTTCGCCTATTTTGCATTGATAGCAGCCTGAGCAGAGTACACATTACATGGTGTTATCCTAACCCTTATTTGTAGTGCATATCTGTATTGCAGGTGACATAGTTGAAAGGGTCTAATTGCAACGTTAACACTCAAGAAACTTCATTTTTTTGTATAACATCATACATAATAACCTTATTCCATATTAGTTTGCACTTCATTTATATGTTCTCTATAAACAGGTGGCATTTCTTGAAGATATCGCCATACATTTAATACATCAATAAGATTGGTTTGCTTTATAAAATTTGGACAATCTTTATATTGCTGTTCAATCTTGCCATTTTGCGCAATATGATACACCTTTGCATAAGCCCGTTTAAAAATCCTAAAGTCACTATATATTTTACTCGGCCAAAAACTACCCGCAAAGAAGAATATTGCTATTGGTATAGAATTATACCAATTAAGTGTATCCTCACTAACATCTTTTCTTTTGCATTTTTCAGATAACACTTCCTCCGTTATCCATCTCTCTTTTAATTCTGAAAGTGAATTTAAAATATGTATATAATCTCTCATAGAAATATTAATTTCTAGATTCTCCAACGCCAATTTAATTTTTTCAATTTCCTTCATACTAAATTCATAATCATCTTTCGCTATTGCTTCAATATAGTCACTCTGTGAGTTAATACTTATTAAATCAACTTTTAGATCAACATATTTTTTCAAATAATTATGTGGATTATGAATACCGGATTCCTTAATTGCATTTAAAACTATTTCTGTATCAATAGTATAGATAATTTGAACCGAATCATAATCCTCCAACAATTGTATTGCTTCCAAAAAAGACATTATCGCAGCATTGCTACATCTATCAAGTTCATCTACACAAAAAATGAAACGATAATTTTTCCATATATTGATTATCTCTTCAATATACTCTTTAACAACAACCTTGTACCCTAACTTTTCTTCAACTTCTCGTTTTGGAAAAAAAGAAAATTTATTTATCGTAACATTTATGGCCTCCATCATTTGCTCCACAAGTGGCAATATCCACTTAATTACAAAAAGAATTGAAATAAACCAATTCATTCCACCATTAATAAGCTTAGCAGTATTCTTATCAATTCCCATCATTAAACTAAAATCATTAAAAAAATCATAACGGAATAAAATCGATATCAATGCTATCACTAACACTAAATAAGATAGCGGAACAAATAATTTTTTTATGTTCTTTTTTACTCTTAGAAAAAAGTAACAAACTTTTAGTCTATAATCTTTTTTTACATCCTCTTTCATTTTCGAGAAAAAATATGCCCATATTTTTTCTTGGTCACTATACTCAGTTGCTTTTATATCAATTATCTTTGTCTTGTCTTTTGCCAACTCCTCTTTTAAATACTCTAGAAATGTAGACTTTCCTGTTCCCCACGCTCCAAAGATTCCTACTGTTTTTACTTGCTTACTATTAACAACTTTTGCAATTTCTCGTGCTTCTTCTTTTCTATTAAGCTTATCTTCAACTGATTTATGTGTTTGGTTCCGTATTATCCTTTTATATCCACTTACATACTTTTTCTTGAACTCTTCACATTGTTCGATTTTCTGAAGAATGTCCTCGTTTCTTGTAATAAACAGATTTGTATCATAAAGTTCATTTGCCGCAGCCTCTATATCTGATATAGGTGATTCATAATCATCGTTCCACTCGTTATCCCCCACTTGCTCATATCTTTCTGACTGTTCCAAAATGTTAAATCTTTCTTCTTGAATTTTCTGCTTAGCATACAATTCCTCTAATTCTTTTTTTATGTCATCTAAAACATAAATATTGGAGTCATTATCCATCTTACTTTTCTCCTTTTTATTTTTCTTACTTTCTGAAAATCTACCTAACACGAAACCTCAAAATTCTCTCTGTTCCAATTATATCATTTTATATCCATATCTCAATTCCCATTTTGGTTTTCTACGCAGCAAAAAAACGAGAGACCCTAAAGCCTCTCGTCCCTAATCACTATATAATTCTGATATCCACTTCTATATCATTCCACTGGCGATTTCTCGCATAATCCCCTGAAAGTTTCCTCCACGCTCTTGCTTCATCAAAAAACAGCACTCTTATTATTTGAATCTCCACATCCATATTTTTTTTCATCAAACTCCTTACCGGATAAATATTTTTCATCAATCCCTAATATTTAAAAAAGCTACAAACGCTGCTATTGTCCCGCTAATACATTTCATCAATACTAATACTGTGATAACAAAATATAGCGAAATTAATTGCGGTACCTCCTTAAAAATTAGAGCCACCAAATACCCTAATGTCAATTCTAAAATAATTGGAAATATACTGAAAACATACGACAGATAAACTTTTTTTATATTCTCATCTGAATTTCTTTTTACTAACAATTCTTTATCTGACTGAAATACCGTAATTGCTAACGCAACAATTGCTAATACAACGGTAAAGCCAATATTTATTGTTTCAATTAATATAGCTTCAGAAATACTACTCCAATTCACTATTCCATAATATAGCGCCATTAAATCTATTAATACAAATAATACAACAGAACATCTTCTGCTTATTTTATTGGGGGTAAAAACTATTTTCGGCACACTATTATTTTGTTTATTTCTGCTTTTTTGTTTATTACACATCATCTTTTCCTTCTTTCTCTATTTATTTGTATCTCCACAAACTTCAAATTTTTTCTCTATAACCAATTATATCATTTTACATCCATATTCCAACTCCCAATTACTTTTTCCTCATGCAAAAACGAGAGGTTCTTTCACCTCTCGTCCTTACTTCACTATATAATTCTGATATCCACTTCAATATCATTCCACTGGCGATTTCTCACGTAATCCCCGGAAAGTTTTCTCCATGCTCTTGCTTCCTCAAAAGACAGCACTCTTGTTATCTGAATCTCCGAATCCATATCTTTTGATTCATCAAACTCCTTACCGGATAAATTAATAATCCATTTATACTTATCATAACCGATTACTTTAATCCTACTTACAAATCGTTCGATAATTTCATGGTCAACATATGCTCCTTTAAATGACAACATTTCCGAAAGCCTCTCACGGATAGCATTGATATCCAATGGCAACTCCGGTTCAGTTGGCGCAGATTTTATATTCATTTTTTGTTGAAGTTGATTCATCTCCTCATTTAACTTATCTCTGCGCTTTCGGTATTCTTCCTTGGTAATATCTCCTTCTGTACGCATATCTACCAGATTACTGATTTTAGCCTGCACCTTTCCGATTTCTCTTTTAATAGCGTGTTTATCCGCATCCGCTCTATACTGTTCCTGATAGCAAGTTTCAATAATATCACATGCATTTTGGATGATCGCCTTAACCTTTTTATCTGTAAAAATAGAGCTAAGAATCTCTTTTGCCATAAAATCCATCTTCCATTCAGCTATCATCTTTGTATCACAATAACCAGTTGGGTCTTTTCCAAGCTTTATCATCTTACGGGCAGAACCTTCATTTACCTGCTTATAACATTGTAAGCCGAAGCTCCATGGTTTACCTTGATTTTTATGCCACTTATCTTTTCGAAAAGTACAACCACACGAACAACGCAAAAGTTTTCCCCAAATATACTTACTTGGATTTTTTCCTACCACCATCTGTGTATCCCCCATATAAGGATTCGAATTCATTCTATTTTCTACCACCCGTGATTTTTCTTTCCGAATTCTTTCAACTTCCTTCCATTCTTCTTCTGGAATAATCGCCGGGAAATCACATTTTACATATAAATATGTAGAAGCATCATGATTATTGATTCTCTTCTGCTCCAAATAATTGTTACTAAAAGATTTGCCATATGCCTGATACCCCATATAAGTAGGATTACGAAGAACTCTCCCCACATTGGAGCAGGACCACTTCACGATACCGGAAGCATTTAATCTTCCCAGCCGAATAAGTTCATTGGCTATTTTTGCCATCCCCATCTTCTGCACACGATACATGTCGTATATCATTCTAACTGTCTCTGCTTGTTCTTCATTAATAACGTAAGTTTCTCCAACATTTCTATCGTATCCAAGGATATTACCACATCCATATACAACCCCTTGCTCTCTGCTAATATGCTGACCGGCTTTTACACGTTCAGATACCTTACGGCTTTCTTCCTGTGCAAGTGTTGCCATAATGGTAAGACGTAACTCCCCATCACCATCCATAGTCCAAATATTATCTTCCACAAAATACACTTCAATTCCAAGATTCTTTAATTGTCGTGTTGTAACCAACGTATCTACTGTATTTCTTGCAAAACGGCACACTTCTCTAGTCACTATCAAATCAAATTTACCCGCTTTTGCATCTTCCAGCATCTGCAAGAATGAAGGTCTTTTCTTTGCCTGAGTACCGGTAATTCCTTCATCAATATACTTGTCGAGAACATCCCAATTCGGATGTCTCTTTGCTTGGTCGTCATACCACTGAATCTGATTTTCCAATGCAGATAACTGAGCCTCATGCTCCGTGGATACTCGTCCATAAACAACTGTTTTTCTTACTCTATCTCTATCTTTTATAATGTCAAATGGTGACATAAACGAATCATTTCGTAATTGTCCTAACGCTGGCATTTCATGCCCTCCTTCAAAATATATTAAGCGCTTGATGCCATTATCTATGAAAACATTCTTTTGGTTAAGGATGTCGATTGCCCAAATTCCTGCACTTCGAGATCCTTGACATTTTTAAAAGTTGCCTCATTAATTTCACCTTTGCGATGCAATATTTCTATAAGAAGAAACGCTGCTTTCCGTTCATTGAGGTGTTTATCTGCTCTTACAGCCATATGGCACCCCCTTAAACCGAAAATCTAATCTACCATCATCAACAGAATAAATAGCTCCACCCACATTGGAAACTTTAGCAATTTTTCTGCAGGCATCATCGATGTCCTTTGAGATAAACTGCATATTGGCGATTAAGATTCCATCTGCAAAACCTTCGCTAACCATCTGTACCATTCGGTCAAAATGCTTGTTTACATCCAGTTGTCCCAACACATTTCTTCGCATCACTTTAACAATCTCAATATTATTTCCATTGGCGTATTCGGAAATATATTTCATCTGTCTTTGTTCACGCTGACTCACATGCTGCATATCTCCAACTGTAGATATGTAAACAATGCATCTGACCTTATTTTCTGTAGTTCTTTTCCTTTTCATATTTAGTTGTAGCTCCTTGACAATTATTCATTGCCAGTACTGACTACACATATGATATCTCTATTTTCAAAAACTTATCGTCCTTTATAGTAATGATTAGATTCAGTAATCACTACTATAAGTAGCGATTTTATCGAAATGGACATTTCTCAATCATCTCTACAAAAATAACTGTAAGATAATCTTTTACTGCCGTTGGCAATTTCTCCAGCCTTGCATCAATAGAATCTTCTCTGTTCTGATTCTCAATATCACACCCACACAGCAAATTCGCATCCCCGTCAAAATAATTCATATGGTCATATAGAATTTCCATTGTTGGAAATCTTAAGCCCTGTTCAATCTTACTGATATTACCTAAGCAGGTTCCAATCTCCTCTGCAAACACTAACTGCGACATGCTATTCTTCGCATTTCTTCTTAACTCTTTTAATCTCTGTCCCATCATCAATGGATCACATTTATAATTTCTCATTTTAATTATCCTCCGAATTTTGAATGTTTTCTGATTTCAAAATCCGGAACCGGCGGTTCTCGTGCCTTGTATCTCTTCTTATTGAAAAGCATAAAAAATAGACCTCTTTGGAAAAATTCCAAAAAAGCCTATCAACCGCCGTTCGCTTTTCGTTCGCTACTGAGTTCGCTTTCTGTTCGCCAGTAAAATTTTAGTTCGCTTTTCGTTCGCTGGTGTGAAAAAGGAGCCCATCACTGCTGATAAGCTCCCAAGTTTTCACTACTATTTATTTCTTATATACAAACACATCTGATTCTGCGATTATTGCAATTCCATTCTCAATTGCATAATCATATGAAATATCCTCGTACAATAATTTCTGTGTTACATTTTTATAATCAGGCTCATAGAATCTGCTTCTAATTATTTCCTTAAGCATATCCGGGATAAAATATTCAAGCTGCGCCGATGGATTATTCTTAGATTGCATCCTATCATCTCTGACCATATCAATTAACTTATCCAGTTCTTCATTCAGCTCAACCTCTCGTAGAAGTTTGCAAATATCATATAAATGTCTTGAATCCCTGTCCTGCATATTCTGTATCTTATAGTCGCATACAGCAAACACCTTATCCACAAAAGTTCTTTCTACAGATTGAACATTCATTATCACTTCTGCAGCTTCAAAAGGAACTGGAAGAATGATATTTCTATCTAAACAAAATCTTCCTACAAAGCTACCCACAACATGTTTATCAACAGGATATACCGACTGATAATAACTTGTTTCTATAATAATCTCCAATGGAATTACCGAAAACAAAGAGTCGTACTTAAATACATATTTATTATAATCATACCGTGACTTTATCTCTTCCGGATTTGACAACACCAATCCCAAATTCTCGGCAATTTCGATAATCAATTCTTTTGATTTCACACGCTCTGATTGCGTAGGTCTTCGATTCATTGACAAATCAATATCTTCCGAAAAGCGATCTATCAGATTATATGCCTTAGAAAGTGAAGTTCCACCTTTAAACACAAATGGTAATTCCGACTTTGCCAGCTCAAACAAAAATATTGACTGAATAGTATCTTTTTCAACCATTTGCTCACTTCTGCCTAATTCTCTGGCTACCGTTTCAATAATCTCTTTCCACTCAGCTTGATATTCTCTATACCAATTCATTCATCAAACCTCCTTGATAAATATTTCGATATACTCTATCCGGAAATAGTGACAAATATTTTTTCACCTGACCAAAATCAACGTCTACTACAGAAATAAAATTCTTTATCTTCACTGTAAATTCATCACCACTAACTTCACTATATCTGTCAATCGTACTCATAAGGTCCAAAAATTGCAATGCCCCCCTATTTTCCTTTGATACTTCTACAACTGGTTTGTAAACAATAATCTGTCTGCCATCTACATCTAATTTACGCTGTTTGGTAGATGCCTCATTAGAACACACCTCATAGCAGGACGGATTTTGCGTTGTAAAACCATACATATTGGCAAGTTGGATACCTGTAATATATCCGAAAATCTCTCCATTCGCTTCCAGATATCTCTTTTGTACAAATTTATCAACCGAGACTTTTCCCTTAGTTCCCAAAATAGTTTTGTAAGAACGATAATACACACCATTGTATAATCTCTCTATTTTCCCTTCATCCGTAAGTTTCTTCATCTCTTGCCTTACAGATTCTCTGGATTTGCCAGGAAGCTCTGCTAGAAAGATTGGTTCATCTTTTTGATAATTGGTAATAATATAATCATATAACATACAGAACTCTCCTTTCACAATTTCGAAATTCATCTTTTCACTTTTATTATATCCAATTTTTTTTAATTGTCAAAGAATTTTTCCGTCAAATATACTGTACCCATTACTTTCTCGCTCAACTTCCAATATATTTAAGCGCGAAAGTGACAAACCTTTTACACACATTATTATTTACACCATATTTTATTTATCAGTGTGTATTAAATTTTCGTTTTTCCTCATCCAATCGAAGAAAAATCATCTTAGATTCCTGACACGTCTCTAGCACCTCATCCGAAATATTTAATTCCAGCTGTAACCTCCTGCACAAAATTGAATATGTACGTTCATCTAGCAACTCTCTCAAATTCTCATCAATCTCTCTTACAGAATCAATATAACCCTGTTTATAAAGTGCAACAATTCGCCAAAAATGAATATCTACACAGTCTGGATATACTTTTAAGATATCATTACAATACCCAGCCGCTCCAGTATAATCTCCCTGTTCAATCAGAAGTTTCATAAGCACTTCCATCTTTTCAATATACTTTAACTTATAATGAAGCCGGTTTTCCCGAATAAAAGAATTTCTCGTAAATGTCGTTCCCATGAACTCCCCTTGAAACAGTGCATGGAATTTGCGTAACAATTCTATCTTCGCAAGTCTGTCTGATGCATCATCTATTGTACGCATTAACTCTTCTGCTAAAATCACATCTACTATAACTCGTAACGCCGGATTGATACCATATCCCTTTTCCGTGGTCAGTATCAATTGTAATCCATCATCATCCAAGTTCCTTGCATTTTTCCATTTCATACGAAACTTATAAATAAGGTCTGCCCAAGAGACATCCTTTTCGCCCTCATATTTGGTATTAAGATACTCTGCTGGAAAATATTTCCCCATATTACATGCCAAGAAAGCGATTAGGAACCGAAGTGCTTCAGATTTCATGTCCCCTTCATCAAAAAACAGTTCCTTACTAGCAACCTTCACCCCATTAAGCAAATCAATTCGCACCGTTTCATAGCTTGTGGGTTCATGTTCACTTTGCTTCCTAAATATGTTGTCTCTTCGCTGCTTTGCAATAATTTCATTGGTAACAATATATGCAATAATGTTCAATCCCGTATAGCAGTTTTTGAAACGCTTCGGATTACTCACAACCATTAGACCACTGCCACAATTCCGATAGGGAACGCCTAGTACTGATTGAACATGCAATCTCTTATACATAGCATATTCTTCTGGGGCTTCCTCTCGTATTGATTCAATGTCTTCAATAACAATAGCCTTTCCTCCACGAATCGCCTGTTCCCATCGTTTTGCCTGTGCTGCATTTTCCGCATCCTCAATCAATGTTTCTGTACTAGAACCGGTTCTTTTATTGTAAAAACATCTAGTTGACCAAGCTCCCACTTCCAAATCAAAATCAATTAAGCCAATCCAATCAGCGCCAAAGAACTCTATACTTCTTTTAAAAATTGTCTCTACCTCATTCGGTTCTTTTCTATCTCCATGCATGTACTGATAGAAATACTCAAATTGTCGCATAACCTCCTCTCTGAAAAGCAAATCTTCATTTGCTTCTTCGCTTTTAATATATTCCATTAAAAAAACCTCCTTTACGCATATCAAAGATATACAATCGGGAGGCTGTCTCTACTGTGGACTAATCATAAGTTTTCGCATATATATCAGCATACGGTCGAGAAATTTATCTCTTTCTTCCCTGCTACAGTTTGCTAAAAACATTTCCACATCAAATGTGTGATTTTTTTCACCGGCAAGTAAATATGTAGGATCAATCTTATACTTCTTATATAAAATCAGCATATTTTCCCTCTGCAATCCATACATACCGAGTTCTATTTTACGATAATGTTCCACACCTATATCAAGAGCTTCTGCAAATGCTTCCTGCGTATATCCACAGTTCTCTCTGACGGTCTGCAACCTCTTCCCAATTTGTATATTAAGTTCTTTCTTCTCTGTTCTCATGGTCTGAACCTCGCTTTCAATATAAATGATAGCAATGCGCTCCACCATAAAACAGATTGCTTTACGACGCTTTTTATGTCGTATTGCAACTTTCCCTATAACATGAAAAGGGAGTAATGAACACTTTGCTCATTACTCTCCTCGTTTATTTGGTATAATTCCATTAGTATATCTATAATCTTCTCTTGCAAAACTATTGAATTTCTGTCTGCTCCTCTTTTGAAGCATAGTAATCATCAAATAACTTATTTGTAGCATCGAAGGTGTCTTTACAAATACTCGGTAATTCTCGTCCCCAAGCCCCGGTTGCCTGCTTAAAACCTTTTTCAACCGCAGCCTGCATTTCCTTCATCTTCTCTACATCATCACCGGCTAAGGCACAAGCAAAATCAAATAATCGCTGTGAGGTCTGCTTTACACCCCAATATCCATCTTCTGAAATATCCTTTTGTGCCTGTGCTTTGGTTGCTGCATCAACAGTATAATTACCGCTTGCAAGAAACTTCCACATATCAGTTGCCTGTCCATAGGTTTTTGCCTGTCCATAGGTTTTTGCCTGTCCGAACATCATTTTATGAACAAGACTTGTAAGCTGCTGCTCACGGTTCGCCTGATCCGCTTTTAACTGCTTTACTAAGGCTACTCTATCTGCATCACTCATCTTATTGATAGAATATGTAGCCTTATTAGCGGATGTTGAGTCAGACTTTTCATACACTACACCATCATTAGCTGATGTAATTTCTGCTGCTTTCTTTTCTACCTGCTTACTTGATGCTGATGAATACTCTGTATACTGCTGTGTTGTAGCAGATACTCCTGAAATTGTATTGCTCATACGCATACCTCCTTGTAACTTATAGCTTTTAAAGTTCTCGCACCTATGTAATTATCGTTGTTTTCATTAAGCTCTTCCATAATAAAAGTGTGAAACACCGCATTTCGGGTGCGAAATCTTCCCCTGAACATTCATATACCCATTCATTTTATATTTCGCTCAATTTAGCATTTGGAAACAGTGCTTTGTTGTGAATCGCCCTTATTCTGTTGTGAAGCATTCCATCGACTCCTCTTTCTAGGCAATTATTCAAAATATTCCTCTAAGCATATTCCTCGTTCATTAATCTCATAGGCATCCTCTGTCCCTACATAACGATAATGCCATGGTTCATAGCTTGTCCCGGTAATCTCTTGTTTATCCAGTGGATATCTAAGAATAAAACCATATTTATAAGCATTCTCGGCAAGCCATGCATAAACATCGTCATTCGTGCACTTAGTTTTATCAGCATTGATATCCACTGCTATGCCTAATTGATGCTCACTTGTTCCGGGCAAAGCCACCCATTCTTTTGCAGTTCTTTCTGCCCTCCATTGCGAATATCCCTCGTTTATGTAGGCTTGAATTTTATCATCCAGTATCTCCTGCTGTTCTTCTTCTGTTCTGTAGCCTTCTCTGACAATAGGATATATCCCTTCCGCTCTAGCCGCATCAAACATCTCTTGTAAATGCGGATATATTCTACTATCCACCTTCTGACCATTATTAATCATCAAATTCTACACATGTTTTTCATCCGAAATTCTTCAAAATAAATAAAGATGCCCATAAATAAAACTGACGCATTCTGCATCACAGTCTTTTCATGGACATCTTTTTATGTTATCTTTCTCTGATATGAAAAATGGGAAGCAAAACCTCCCACAGCCGCTTCCCATTTTCTGATAACTACTCCCCAAAAAACTAAGGGAATAACCATAGATATGATAACTATTTTTAACCATACTTTCAAGACCCTTTCTCAGAATTATTACGATAAAACCATAGATTCCATTCCTTTCCACAGACTTACCTGTTCCTGCGGCCATTCTGCATGCTTAAACAGGCATGCCTATTATCATCGTTCCATCAAAACACCTCTGGGCAAAATCCGTCTCCGTATCTGCCGGGTGAAGTGTTCTTTTTGTGGTACCACACACGCACTTATTTTAGCGGAAATGGTTCCTTACTCCCAGATTCCACTTATTTCCCAGGTTTACATTACCGGGGAAAGTCTGACTGATTCACCTGATTATTCTTCTGTCATGGCTGTAAATCCCGAAATTGATGAAAGTAACATTGCTTCTGTTTTAAGGCAGTTTAACTGTTTCTGGAAAGAACGTCTTCTCTCACAGGACATTTCCCTCACAGACCATAATAATCTCATCAGTCAGTCTTTTGCCTTTTTCAGAAGACAGTTTATGCAGATTAAATGCACCCCAAATATTCTTTTTTCCTTACCCACATAACCTTACTGGGCTTTTTTTCCATGTTTCCTTATACTTGGTAAAAAATGTTATCAGAAGGAGAGCTTTTTATGAATTACAATGAAAAACATGATATTGCACTTATGCGTTATTCTGCCATCTCACCGGCTGTCAATGAGACTCTTCCTGACGGCCAGAGCCTGCGTGCCTTTTTTGCGGATGCTGCAGCACATCCGTACCTGCTTCCGAGCGGACAGACAAAAAAATTTACACCTGCTACTATTGAACGGTGGTACCGGCAGTACAAAAAAGGCGGTTTCGATGCCCTGGTCCCATCCGGCAGAAAAGATGCCGGAAAAAGCAGATCCCTTGACGATGAGGCAAAAGAATTTATCCGCTACATGAAGGAAAGCTACCCCAGAATGCCTGCCACTACCATTTACCGCCAGATGCTCGATACAGGTGTCTGTACCAGAAATTCTGTTTCTGAATCTACCGTCAACAGATTCATTAACCAGCTCATGCAGGATAAACGCATGACCAATAACCGTGACATGCGTCGTTATGAACGTCCCCACATCAATGAAGTATGGTGTGGTGATTCCAGTGTCGGACCAAGGCTCAACGTGAATGGTGCAAAGAAAAAAGTTTATATCATTGCCCTCATTGATGATGCCAGCAGGTTTATTGTCGGTATTGATGTTTTCTTTAATGATACTTTTGTCAATCTTATGTCTGTTATTAAATCAGCTGTTTCCAAGTATGGGAGACCTAAAACGTTTAACTTTGACAATGGTTCTGCCTATAAGAACAAGCAGATGGAGCTGCTTGCCGCACGTATCGGCTCTGCCATCAACTACTGCCAGCCTTATACGCCTACCTCAAAATCCAAAATTGAGCGGTGGTTCCGTACATTAAAAGACCACTGGATGGCTTCCCTTGACATGCGTACCATTAACAATCTTGATGATTTGAGAAATTCACTTATGTGTTATGTCAACAGTTATAATCACACTCCGCATTCTTCACTTGCGGGCAAAACTCCTGCTGACAGATTTTTTTCCGAACCTGAACAGATTAGAAGGCTCAGCCAGACAGATATTGACCATTCATTTCTTTTGGAAATTGAACGCACTGTTTCTGCTGACAGCGTGGTTGTTATTGACCACACCGAATATGAAGTGGATTACCGTTTTGCAAAAAAAAGAATACGTCTCCGCTATTCCCCGGACTTATCAGATATTTTTGTTATGGAGGCAGATAATTCACTGACTGCAATTAAAATTTTAAACAAACACGAAAACGCTTCCTTAAAAAGGGAAAAAATACATTTATGCAGAGGAGAGGAATCATGATGGATTATATTGCACGCTTCGGACTTGAATTTAACCCGTTTCTTAAAAATTCAAGGGAAATAATTATTGAAAACGATGAATATCAGGAAATTATGTTCCGACTGAATTATCTTGTGGAAACAAAGGGATTCGGGCTTCTTACCGGTTCCCCGGGGCTTGGCAAAACGACTGCCATTCGTAACTTCGCAGCATCTTTAAATCCTGCAAAATATAAAGTCATCTATTCAAGTCTTTCAACCCTGACGGTTATGGAATTCTACCGTTCACTTACACAGTCTTTTGGGGCTGAACCTGCTTTTCGCAAAGCAGACAATTTCAAAATCATACAGGAAAACATTACAAGGCTGGCTCTGGAAAAAAGAATCACTCCTGTCATCATACTTGATGAGGCTAATCATATCAGCAATGCCATTTTAAGTGACCTGAAACTTCTTTTTAACTTTGAAATGGATTCCCGCGACAGGGCTGTAATCCTTCTTGCAGGACTTCCGCAGCTGAATAATACCCTGCGTCTTCTTTCCAACGAACCGCTGCGGCAGCGTCTTGTAATGAATTATAATCTTGAAGGATTAACGAAAGAAGAAGGGCGGTTTTACATTTCTGAAAAATTAAAAGGTGCAGGGTGCACAAGGGATATTTTTGAGCCCAATGCCATGGAAGCACTTTTAAATACTGCCAATGGAACACCCCGTATTATTAACACGCTCTGCAATTCGGCACTTCTGATTGCTAATAATAACGGACATAACACCATAACTGCTGAGGATGCGATGTCTGCAATAAATGACTGCCAGTTAAGTTAACTGTTCCGAAAAGTTTTGTTTAGCGAAGTGTTTCCGTTTCACGGACAATTCATATTTTCTTCCACAAAAACGGGAGATTCCAGCCTTCCGGAGTCTCCCGTTTTTATAATTGTGTATCATTTATATACAATTTATATTTTATTATAAAATCAGGGACTGGTAAACTGTCAGACTGTTTGTTTGAAACCCGGGAATATATTTCTGTACAAGATTTAAAATGATATCTGTCCTGAAATTGTGTATACAACTGTTTTCTGCTCGCGAAAAATAACTTGAAGAACTGACTACATGGAATCTGCATAATAATGAAAAACTTATGAATTATAGCTACAAATAATGTGAAGAAAGTAGACGCACAGAATTTGACGAACAATACCGTGTAGGTCTTCTGCATCAGAGCATCTCCCATGTATTTTTCATTACGGAGCATTTTAAAGATTACCGAGTCATACCACTTATCCTGTCCTGTGGCAGTTTTTATGCCATTCTCCTCTAGGTACTGGCTTATCTTCCCCGCACTGTAGCCTTCCAGATAAAGTCGGAAAATCAACCGCACGATTTCTGCCTCCTCCGGTACGATGACCAGATCGCCATTTTCGTTTTTAGTGTATCCCATAAATTTATTGTGGTTGACAATCATCTTGCCATTTTCAAATCTTCGCACCACGCCCCATCTGGTGTTCTCGCTGATGTTACGGCTCTCTTCCTGTGCCAGACTGCTTAAGATGGTAATCAGTATTTCCCCGGTTCCATCCAAATAATGGCTCCGCAATTTCCTGCGAAGCCAACTACAATATTACATATCAATCCTTCGGTACATAAAGGTCAATAACCACATTTCCATCTTCTCTCAAGGTACATACTTCCATCAACAGACTATCCATAGTACCGCTGGAATGATAAGATACACCATTCAAGGTGCCGGGACCATCCGGGAACAATGCAGAAACCTTTACTCCTTCGGAATTAGCTCCACCTCTGCCTTCTATTTCATAAGCATAAGAAATACATCCTTCCTCATCAGGAACACAGACAATACTATCAATCTTTTCTGCATATTCAGCAATATTTTGTGGAGTAATCTGTGCCATAAATTTTTCAACATCTGTTGCGTATACATCACTTCCCTGACTCTCTTCCTTTTCTCCCTCAAAAGTATTGTTTACAGATGCTTCCATTTGCTCTACATACGCTATAGCAGCTTCCGGATCTGCAGCATCTGATGGAATTGGAAGTGTAAAAAGTACATTCAGCCCATTATAATCTTCATTTCTTGCAATTTCTCCTGTAACTTCATCATACAGATAAGCATCTGCCTGATAAAATGTATCATCCAATACTGCAAGATAAAGCTCTCTGTCTGCAAACATTTCCACATTATCACATTCCGTAATACGATAGAGAATGCCATTCTCCCAAATTTCATGGTAACCGCCATTCATGGTAACTGCATTATAATCCGCAGGATTAAGTCCGGTAATCAAAGGTGTAACAAGGAACACATTTTTACCGTATTCTTCGTCAGAAATATCGGGCATCGGAGTTCCATCTGCATTTTCTATTGCCGTAACCACATAAGTTTTATCTGCTTCAAGCTTCTCATTATTCATCATCGGCACTGCAGACAATTCTTCACCGGATACAATTCCTAACAACGTCACGTTATATCCTGCCATACTTTGAGTTTCATTTACTAAAACTGCTTCTTCTCCCTGAAATGCATCCGCCAGCTTTGTCTCTTGTATCTTTTTTGCAACCATATCCGGACTTAAGTATTTCCAAGCCGCAACTATCGTAATACTTCCAAAACACAAAACCATAGCTGTCACAAGAACAGCTGCCGGCATTTTCTTTTTCTTAAATAATTTCATATACTCTCGCTCCTTTGCCTCTTGCATTATTTGCAGGTTCAGCTGTGGAGAAGGCTCCCTCTCCGGATGAAGAGCTTTTGACAATAAGGCGTCTATATCTTTCATTATAATAGCTCCTCCAATTCCTTTTTTATCATCTTCTTAGCACGATGCAGACGGCTTTTAACAGTGCCTTGCGGGATTTCCATTGTAGTAGCAATCTGGATAATCGAAAGTTCTTCCATATAATACAATAGCACTACCAACTTTAATCCTTCCGGCAAATTTGCTACTGCTCTATGCACCCAAGCTATCTCTTCCTGTTCCAACATTTCCTCTTCCGGAAGGGAACTATTTCCTTGCAGCAAAATCTCCCTGTCTTCCATAGGTACTATCTCTGCAATTCTTCTTCTCCAAGCCAGTTTCCGTTTACGGTTTTTCCAGATACGAATTGCTATGGATAATAGATAACTTTTAGGATTTTCCCGGTATTCAATTTTTTCTCGCCTCTCCACGGCTGTAAGAAAGGTATCCTGATAAAGTTCCTCCTCTTCCTGTGTGCAGCCCGTCAGCTGACAGCAGAAAGAATATAGGTCTTTTCCATAATCCCGGATACATATTTCCAGTTCCTGCTTTGTCATTTTTATCTCCATTCCAAGACAGATAGCATCAAAGATGTCTTGGGCTCCTTGATGTCCAATCGGGGATGATTTGTTTTTCGTCCCTTACCTATACATTGTAATAACTACCCAAAAGGTTCCATGTTATTTTTATTTCACTTTACAATACAATAATTTTTTAATGTTATCATGGCATATCTATTTGCGAAATGGAGTATTTATTTCTATTTTCTCTCTTCTTCCTTCTTTCCTTTTTCCCTGTTTTTCTCCAAATCACTCCCAAAACCACTTTTTCACCCTTATGCATCTTTAAAAATGGGCAAAAAAATCGGGCAAAAACTAGCCATTTTTTGGTCTAATTTTTGCCCTCAAACCACAACATCTTGTGGTCAAACCCTACTTCTTCTTCTCTTTTCCACAATACTGCATCATTATTACACACTCCACATGTTTCGTATGCGGGAACATATCCACAGGCTGACATTCTCCTACCTCGTAGCCGTATCTCTTTAAATACTTCAAATCTCTCGCCAATGTCTCCGGATTACAAGACACATACACCACCTTCTTCGGTGCAAGCTTCACCACTGAAGATAAAAATGCCTCATCACTTCCTGCGCGTGGCGGGTCCATAAATACCACATCCACTTTCTTTTTCTGCTCTGCCAGTTTCACCATGAATTCTCCAGCATCAGCATTGTAGAACTGTACGTTCTTGATATCATTACGTTTTGCATTGGAAATCGCGTCACGCACTGCATCCTTATTCAACTCGACGCTGATTACTTCTTTTGCTTTATCTGCCGCAATAATACCAATCGTTCCGATACCACAGTAAGCATCGATAATCGTTTCTTTACCGGTCAATCCGGCAGCCTCGATTGCCTTGCCATAAAGCACCTCAGTCTGTACCGTATTAATCTGATAGAATGACTTCGGAGAAATACGGAATACTTTTCCGCACAAGGTATCTTCGATAAATCCTTTTCCGTAAATCGTCGTCTCTTTATCGCCAAGCACCATGCTTGTACGCTTATCATTGACATTGATAACTACTGTCGAAATCTCTGGATGTAGCTGACGCAAAGCTTTTACAAAGTTATTCTTAGATGGCAAAATCGGTGAACCTAGCACTAACACCACCATAATCTGAGCACTGTAATGCCCCTTACGAATCAAAACATGGCGAAGTAAGCCGTATCCTGTATCTTCGTCATAAGTTTTAATTTTAAAAGACCGAAGCAGATTTCTAATATCTCGTATGATTGCATCTGCTTTTGCATCTTCAATCATACATTCATCGATATTGACTACATCATGCGTTCCTGCTTTGTATACGCCCGAAATAATGGTTCCTGTGGATGCTCCACTTGTCTTACTCTTTACGCCTTTTGTTGTACCGCGCTTACCACCTCTTACAATGTCAAATACCGCATGTACTTTATTACGATAATGGTACGGGTCTTCCATACCGATAATCGGTAATACACCACAAATTCCTTTTAAAGTCTTACGGACGTAGTCCTGTTTTTCTTTTAACTGTTCATCGTATGGTTTGCCCTGATAGTCACAACCGCCACATTTTTTTGCATAAGGACAGACATTTGTCTGTTTTTTCTGTTCTGCCATTTTATAGAATCCTTTTCTTATCCCAATTTTTCCATCTGTTCACTAATTTTCACACCTGTCGGTGTGCCCGCCAGACCACCTTTTCCTGTCTCTCTGATATCCTCATCCATATTCCGACCAATACTTCTCATAGCATCAATAACTTCATCCGGCGGAATCTTGCTAGAAATACCCGCTACCGTCATATCTGCCGCAGCAAGTGCGTTGATTGCACCAATAACGTTACGTTTTACACATGGCACTTCAACAAGACCTGCAACCGGGTCACATGCCAGTCCAAGCAGGTTCTTAAGAGCTAATGCTGCTGCATTCGCAATTGCCTCCGAATCGCCACCCATTAAATATGCCACGCCGCCTGCTGCCATCGCTGATGCGGAACCAATCTCTGCCTGGCATCCGCCTGCTGCACCTGCCAGGAACGCTCTGTGCGCAATTACACCACCAATGCCTGCCGCTACATACATTGCTTCTATCATCTTTTCTTCGGTAAAATGCTTTTCTTCTTCTAATGTAATAAATACTGCTGGAACCACACCACAAGAACCAGCTGTCGGAGCTGCTACAATTCGTTTCATACAAGCATTCGACTCACCTGTCTTTAACGCTTTTTCCATCACCTTACCCATCAATCTGCCGCACACTGTCATTCCAGCTTCTCTTGCTTCCTGCATCTTCTTTCCTTCGCCACCTACAAGCCCACTGGCTGACTTTAACTCACCATCATAACTATCGTCAGCTTCCTTCATCGCCTGATACATCACACGCATCTTTTCAAATGCTTCCGTTTCCGGCATTCCTGTTTCCACACAATCTGCCTGCTGTACAATTTTCCAGAATGGAATACCTTCTCTTTTTTCTATTTCACAAATTTCCGCCAAGGATTTATACATAATAGTTCCTCTTTCTCCTATTTAATCATAGGGTGCACACACATTTCACCCTTGTAAACTCAAGTAGGTAACCTTAGAAATACCCTCTAATTCTTCCAGCCACTTAATAGACTCTACCGGAACCTCTTGATCACATTCGATAATCATAACTGCATCTCCACCACGCACTGTGCGGTATAACTTCATTGTTGCAATATTGATATTACACTCCGCTAATCTAGCCGTTACAGATGTTACACGTCCCGGTCTGTCTTTATGATTTACTATCAACGTCGGATAATCACCGCCAAAGCTTGCAGAAAGTCCATCAATTTCTTGCACCTCTATCCGACCACCGCCAATCGATGCTGCTATAACCTCGATCTCCTTCCCTGATTCTCCAGTCAAATTTAATTTCACTGTGTTTGGATGAGCGTCTCCTAAGTCTATTCCTGAAATCTGAAACTCCATCCCCTCCTCTTTGGCCACTTCAAAACTAAATGGCACACGTGAATCATCTACCGCAATTCCAAGTAAGCCTGCAACCACTGCTTTATCTGTTCCATGCCCTTTTCCTGTTGCCAAAAAGGAACCATGAAAATATATGTCTGCTTTTACAACCTTCTCCACCATCAATTTTCTGGAAACCAGACCGATTTTTACTGCTCCCGCGGTATGGGAACTAGAAGGTCCTACCATGATTGGCCCAATAATATCTAATAAATTCATTCTCCCTCTCCTTCTGTTATTTCATACAGCCGAATTCGATTATTTTTTATCCACTTTAATAACCGTAAAATAGTGTTTTCCAAGAGTTTTCTGTGTTCTTACAAATACTTCCTTTTCTAATTCCTCATCAGTTATTTTCAAATCAAACGGTGCTACTACATCAAAAAGCAGATTCGTATGGCTTGGTCCTTCTACCATTCGAAAATCATGCAGCGTCATACGTTCATCTATACTCTTCACTATTTCTAGCACATTCTTTTTCATCGCTGTCACATGTTCATCATTTGTTACAATTGGATCCATATGTATTGTCACATCACAACCTAGTTTTGTTCGTAACTCATTTTCAATATTATCAATCACATCATGTATCATCATAATATCAGAATCTGCCGATACTTCAGCATGTAATGAAATAATCTGACGTCCCGGACCATAATCATGCACAAACAAATCGTGTATTCCACAGATTTCTTCATGTGCCATAACCAAATCTTCTATCTCTTGTTCAAACTCTTCCGACGCCTTTTGTCCAAGCAATGGATTTAATGTATCCTTCGCCGCACCATAACCCGCATAGAAAATCAACAACGCTACCAATAATCCGCAATAACCATCTATCTTAATGCTGGTGTAATGACTAATCAGTGCAGAAACCAAAACGACTCCTGTCGCAATACTATCACTTAAACTATCCTTTGCAGTTGCAGCCATAGCCGGAGACTCAATTTTTTTCGCTACTGCATTGTTATAAAAAAACATGTATATCTTCACACCAATAGATGCCACCAAAATCCCCACTATTAACCAAGAAAATTCCGTCTCTTGCGGTGTAATAATTTTAGAAATAGAATCCTTTGCTAATTCATATCCCATTAATAAAATAGCACCTGCCACAACCAGACCGGAAATATACTCCATTCTCCCGTGACCATACGGATGCTCTGTATCCGGTTTTTGTCCCGCCAGCTTAAATCCTATCAATGTTACAAAAGATGAACCTGCATCTGACAGATTATTCACTGCATCTGCTGTGATTGCAATCGAATTACTAAGTAATCCTGCAATAAATTTCCCTGTAAAAAGCATAACATTCAATACAATCCCCAAAACACCACACAACATACCATATGCCTGACGAACTGCATTTTTATCTTTATTACCACGCACAAAAATCTTTGCTAATAATGTTACCATAACGAATCCTCTTTTTCTTACCTTTATTCTTACTTCAGCATTCCAATGCTGTCAAATGGCCAATACCGAAATACTGCCTCCCCTAATATTTCATCGGCCTCCACATAAGTATTCTCCCAATATCTCGCATCCCTTGAATTATTCCGGTTATCTCCTAAGACAAGATAGCTCCCTTCCGGTATTTCAAATGTATATGGTCCGTTGGCCACAGTCCATTCTTCTTTTAAATAATATTCCTCTAAAGCAATCTGCTCTTCTCCGATATAAATCTTTGCATCCTCAATTCTAACCTGTTCTCCCGGAAGGCCAATTACCCGTTTTACAAATAACTGTGTTTCGTCATCTGGATACTTAAATATAACAATATCTCCTCGCTTTGGTTCCTCCGACAAATATGCCAAACGATTACCAATAATCCGATCTCCCGGATAAATCGTATATTCCATTGAACCACTCGGAATATAAGCATTTATAATAACAAATTCCTTTAACAGAAATACAGTTACTGCTGCAATTGCCATTGTTCCTAATAAGCTCAAAATCTCTTTTACTAAATCAAACGGTTCTTCTTTTGACGCTTCTTCTCTATTCTTCTCTTCTTTTCCCGAATCAGAATCCCCTTTATCCAAATCAATCATTTCGATCTCTAAATCTTCTATTATTTCGGATTCTTCCTGCAAAAACTCCTGCATACAAACTTCCTCTTTCATTATTAATCTTCTACTCATAGTGTAACAGTTTAGCCAACGCCACATTCGTAGAGACGACGTTGTCGTTTTCTTGCTGCTTCGCAACTAACTTGTTACTGTTCACTCGTACCTCGTAAACAGTAACACTAACTTTACACATATTTATAATTACACCATCATAGTCTAGCATATTTTAGGGAATAATGCTATAATTGAGCACGTAGATTTTAGGAAAATACAACTATGAGGGAGATTTATATGTACAACGAATTATTTTCTATCGGACCGATTACCATTTATGGCTATGGTTTAATGATTGCCATCGGTATTATCGCCGCTTATTTAAATACAGAGCACCTTGCAAAAAAATCAGGACTTGATCCAGAACCAGTTTTTAATATCCTCATAATCGGTGTTGGTTCTGGTATCGTTGGTGCTAAACTTTTATTTTACATTACCATTTTAGATCAGGTGATTGCCAATCCCGCACTTATCCTCAGTAATCTTACAGAAGGCTTTGTCGTATATGGCGGTATTATTTTCGGCATTCTTGGTGCTTTGCTCTACTGCCGAAAAAAGAAACTATCTTTCCTGCATTATTTGGATTGTGCGGCACCTTCCATCGCTTTAGCACAGGGCTTTGGACGTATAGGCTGTTTTCTTGCCGGCTGTTGCTACGGTATGCAGATGAATTGCCCGATTTCCATTACATTCACCAATTCTGCATACGCACCAAACCATGTACCGTTATTCCCATCTCAATTGGTTTCTAGTACATTTAATTTTATACATTTCTTTGTATTGTATACATTGTTCAAGTACAATAAAAAACCAGGAAAAATCGGTGCATTCTATTTAGTATTCTATAGTATCGGACGTTTTATTATCGAATTTTTCCGCGGAGACTTAGAACGTGGCAATGTAGGAACCTTGTCTACTTCGCAATTTATATCTGTATTCGTAGCAATCACAGGTATTGCAATGGTAGTTTTCCTTTCCCACAAGAAAAATTAGCTCTATGATATAACAACAGACCGTTGGCCCCACAATTTTGTGATTCCAACGGTCTGTTTTTTAAAAAACAATTTTCTTCCACCGATAAAGTTTCAAATCTATAACTCACTCTAGATAATAGTCAATATTCTGCTCATAAATCTGCCATCCATTACTTTGTCTGTAACTTTTTAGCCATATAAAGCAGCACATCTTTTCTTGTAACGATACCGATAAAAACCCTATCATCATCGACAACCGGCACAAAATTCTGATTTGTCATCTTCGCAAACAAATCTTCTACTTTTTCCTGCACATTCACTGCCAGGTTGTCCTTCTTTCTAGGTAAATCTGTAATCGGTATTTCTTCTAATTCTTCTAATGTCGGAAAATTATGTTCTTTTAAATACCACAGAAAATCTCCTTCTGTAATTGTCCCTTTATATTTTCCTTTTTTACTAAGTAACGGAATCGCCGTGTAACCGTGACGCTCCATTCTCTCGAGTCCCTGCCGTATGTTATCCGTTTCACAAATATGATCTACTTCCTCTTTCGGTGTCAGAAAAAATAAAATATTCATCCGCTCTTCCTTTCGAAAATATGTAGTATTAATTTCCTACTTTCATTGTAGCAAATAAATGTGTTTGATTCCACCTTTTTCTTCACAAAAAGCCCTGCGATTCTATTAATCACAAGGCTTTCCCATTCATTCTTTTATTATCCTTTTATCGTCTTACCAAGAAAACATATTGCGATTGCACCTGGTCCGGTATGAGCACCTATAACAGGTCCAATATCACTAATCACTACCTTTACCGCCGGATATTCTTCCTTAATCAAGCTTTCTAAATACTGTGCATCTTCTATACAATCCGCATGAGAAATGAACACATATGGCAATTTCACAAATTGCTCACTATTCTTCATACGCTCATATAAATCCTTAAGTGCATTCTTTCTGCCTCTGACAGTTGCTACATTATTCAAGTGACCTTCTTCGTTGAGCAAAATAATCGGTTTTATTTTCAACACCGACCCTGCGACTGCACTTACAGCACTAAGTCTGCCACCTCTCTTTAAATAGAATAAATCGTCTACGGTTACAACATGATGAATGTAATCTTTCATCTCCATAATTTTTTCAAAGACTTCATCAATTGTAGCACCAGAATCTCTTAATTCTGCCGCATAATATGCCAACAAACCTTGTCCCATTGATGCACATAATGTATCAATATGGAGACATTTTCTCTCTGGAAACTCATCTTGCAATTCATTCATAACCATAACACCATTGTTATATGTTACAGACAATCCTGACGAAAATCCAATATAAAGAATATCCTTTCCTTCCTCAAGGCTCTTTCGCATATTTTCTTCGAAAAATCCCGGCGTTACTGCATTCGTCTTAGCAACTGCTCCTGCCCTCAACTGGTTATAAAACGCTTTACTCTCGATATCCCGATTTAGCACCGGCTCACTATTATCAATCGTTACTTCTAATTGCACTACTTTTAAATTGCATTTCGTTACTACTTCTTTTGGTAAATCACTGCATGAATCTGTAAAAATCTCATAACTTACCATCTAAATTGCTCCTACCTCCGCTATCTTTCTTTCTATCCGGTCATGTACCATTGCAGCAATCTCTGTAGTATTCATATCTTTATATTCTTCGTATGGAATCGGCTTAAGATAATGAAGCTGCACGGTTACCGGCTCTACTCCATTATGGTCAAGCACTTTAAAACTGTCAATTAACGCAAATGGCAAAATTGTACATTTTGTCTTTGTCGCACACTTAAAAGTTCCTCCATGGAAATCTAACATGCAATTTCCTTTTTTACTTCTAGTACCTTCCGGAAAAATCAAATATGTTCTACCTTCTGAGATTTCCTTTGCTACAGCCTGAATTACCTTCATCGACTGTCTAACATCTCCACGATCCATAGGATGTGATTTTGTACACGCAATCAACTGTTTCAAAAACGGAATATCTTTCAATTCTTTTTTCAAAACTGCTGCCAACGGCATTTTAAATGATGCTACTATTGCCAATGGATCAAACATTCCCTGGTGATTACCACACAACAAAAATCCCGGATTCTCCGGAATATTTTCCTGCCCTGTCACCTGCAAATCAATATTTCCTGATGTTACTGCCATCTGCAAAATATATCGGATATGGTTATATTTCTCCTCGTAAGAATATTTATCCGTATGTTTTGCATAATGACATAGTTTAAACCATGCCGGCGGAACTTTCCAAAAATTTCGCCATACCATCAATAAAATTCGCCACATATTGTATTCTCCCTTTGTCAATCAGTTCTTTCACCTATCAAAACTGTCCTCTATCGGTAAACCAATCGTTTTCATCCTCTCCACTTAATGAGTATATTTCCATTTTCTCCAAAATATACTATAGGATTTATTCTAACACAAGATATTTCTTTTAAATCTTAAATTTTTAAAAAATATTTTAGAATATCTACGTGTTGTCTTTTAATTCAAAAAAAGCTTGTAACCTTCCGATTACAAGCTTTTTAGCCATTTTCTTAACAAACGCCCTGTGCAAGCATAGCATTCGCAACTTTCTCAAAACCTGCGATATTCGCACCTGCTACATAATTACCTTCCATACCGTAACGTTTTGCAGCATCATCAATATTATGGAAAATATTTACCATAATCTGCTGTAATTTTGCATCCACTTCTTCGAATGTCCAGCTTAAACGTTCACTGTTCTGTGTCATTTCAAGAGCAGATGTAGCTACACCACCTGCGTTAGCAGCTTTACCACCAATGAACCATACACCATTTTCCTGTAAGTATTTAGTAGCATCAATTGTGGTAGGCATATTTGCACCTTCACAAACTGCTTTTACTCCATTAGCAACTAATGCTTTTGCGTCATCAATTAATAACTCATTCTGAGTCGCACATGGTAATGCAATATCACATTTTACAGTCCATACACCTTTTCCTTCATGATACTCTGCACTTGGTCGAGCTTTCGCATACTCTGTTAAACGAGCACGTTTTACTTCTTTTACTTCCTGAAGTAATGCTACATCGATTCCTTCTGGATCGTAAATCCAACCTGTAGAATCTGAACATGTCACAACCTTAGCTCCCATCTGCTGTGCCTTCTGAATAGCGTAAGTTGCTACGTTACCTGCACCAGAAACTGCAACCACTTTTCCTTCCATAGACTCGCCGTGCTTCTTCATCAATTCCTGTGTGATATATAACAAACCATATCCAGTTGCTTCTTTACGAGCCAAAGAACCACCGTATGTCAAACCTTTACCGGTAAATACACCCTCGTAAAGACCTTTAATTCTCTTGTACTGTCCATACATATAACCGATTTCTCTTGCACCTGTTCCGATATCTCCTGCCGGAACGTCTACATCTGCACCGATGTATTTGTAAAGTTCTGTGATAAAACTCTGGCAGAACGCCATAATTTCACGATCTGACTTTCCCTTTGGATCAAAGTCAGAACCACCTTTACCACCACCGATTGGAAGACTGGTTAAAGAGTTCTTTAAAACCTGTTCAAAACCTAAGAACTTAATAATACCGATATTTACAGATGGATGTAAACGAATACCTCCCTTGTATGGTCCAATTGAATTATTGAACTGTACTCGGTAACCTACGTTCACCTGAACCTGTCCCTTGTCATCTACCCATGGTATGCGAAACTTAAACTGTCTGTCTGGCTCAACCAAACGCTCTAAAAGTGCTTCTCTTCTATATACTTCTTCATTCGCATCGATAACAGGTTTTAACGACTCTAAAACTTCCTGTACAGCCTGAATAAATTCCGGTTCAGATGCATTTTTCTCTTTTACTTTTGCAAGTACCTCATCAACATATCCCATATTTTTATTCTCCTTTTCAACTAAAAATATTTTCCATTAAAATAAGTGTATCTTCAGACACTCTTTGAAATTACATTTATTTTATTATAAAAAAAATGCTGATACAACAATTTTTTCTACAACTGCCATACCAACATTTTATTGTTTCTATAACCTGAAATAATCGTTCTTACACTTTATTGATAACTAAATCAAACGGTAAATCAAAATCGCCAACAACACACCGATAATACTCGCAATGGTAATGCGAATCGACAAACCAAAAGTAATCACCATAATACCGATATCAAAAATAATCGGACTAGTCAACCCAAATGTCTGACCATAATTCAACCAGCTAAGCCCCGAAACACCTGCCGTCAAATTTCCGATAAAGCCACCTAACACGATTCCTGTTAAAATTAATAAAAATAATGCCCAGTTATTTTTTCCTGCAATTCCTCTTGCCATATAATCCTCCTTATTTCCCTTTTATCTTAATCCCGATGGATAACATCCGTATACACATCTTAACTATGTCTCTAATTGTATCAGATTCTTTATCGCAAGAAAACACTTTGCTTTGTAAATTTTTTTGAATCATTTTCTTACGCAGCAAATCAGTAAATGATTAGCTGCTGAATGAACAGTAACTTTTTTCTTCTAAGCAACCTATAACTATCAATAAAATCTTGACAATCGTACTAACCACTGCTATATTTAGTTTTGTTAACAGAATCGATTCTAAACAAAAGAAACTTTATAATCAATTGAATATCAATGCTAGGGGTGCAATATGCTGAGAGATGATTTTCATCGACCCTTATTACTTGAACCGGATAATACCGGCGTAAGGAAGCTATTTACTTATAATAAAGGTAATCCCCCTTGGCATACATATTCGCAAGGAGGATTTTTTTATGGATAAAATTATTAACTTTTTTACTACCACAGATGGTGCATGGGGCGATGGCTCCGTAAAACTCACCTCAATCGGTGTCGTTCTTGTAGCGGTATGTATTCTGGCACTCGTTGTAATCCCATCCATCACTGGCAAAAAGAACTCTGAAAACAAAACTAAATTAACCACCAAGCAACTTACATACTCCGCAGTAGCTTTAGCACTTGCCATGGTTTGCTCTATGATTAAGTTTGCAAATCTGCCAATGGGCGGCTCCTGCACGCTTTGCAGCATGCTTTTTATCGTATTAATTGGTTACTGGTATGGTCCTTATGTCGGTCTCACTGTGGGCTTCGCTTATGGTTTGCTCCAATTCATTATGGAACCAATTTTCTACACATTGCCACAGATGCTCATTGACTATCCTTTGGCATTTGGTGCACTTGGTCTAGCAGGCTTTTTCGCTGGCAAAAAGCACGGACTCCAGATTGGCTATATCGTAGGCGTTATTGGACGCTATATTTTTTCAATAATCTCTGGCGTTGTGTTCTTCAGTGCTTACGCTCCAGAAGGAACTCCTGCCATCATTTACTCACTGGGATATAACGCTACTTATCTCATCCCAGAAGCAATTGTGACATTGATTATAATTTCTATTCCTGCAGTAGCTAAAGCACTTGACACAGTAAAGAAAAACGCTTTATCTTAAATATTAGACCTTTCTATCGCCCTAGAAAAAAGAGACTGCCTCTCCGCTATGACTCGTCAAAAACCATATTGGAGGAACAGTCTCTTTTCATATATCATCATTATTCTGATTCATATCATTCCTTGTGAACAATTTTAGAGATTACTTCTCGATTTAATTTCATCAAGAAAATAATCGTCATTACCGCGGACATAATCTCTGCAATCGGATATGACCACCACACCAAATCTACATTTCCAAGCTGTGCCAAAACAAATGCCATCGGAAGCAGTACTACAAGCTGTCTGGCAATTGAGGTAATCATACTATAAGTTGCTCTACCCATCGCCTGAAAAGCAGAACCCATAGCAATACATGCTCCAGCCACCGGAAAACTGATACTGATTATTCTAAGTGCCGGAACTCCAATTGAAATCATCGTTTCCGATGCTTCAAAAAGCTCTAAAAATGTTATCGGGAATATCTGGAATAACAGCATACCAAATGTCAAAATAGCCACTGCATATAAAGCAGCCAACTTCATGGTTTTGATCACCCTTTCGCGATGACCTGCCCCATAGTTATACGCAATAATCGGTATTATTCCATTATTCAATCCAAACACTGGCATAAAAATAAAACTCTGAAGTTTAAAATATACACCAAATACTGCCGTTGCCGTAGATGTAAACGATAACAATATACGATTCATACCATAGTTCATAATTGAACCTATTGACTGCATAATAATCGAAGGAACGGCAATCTTATATATTTGCTTAATAATATCCTTATCTGGTCTAAATCCCTTCAAATGGATCTGCACTTCTGGATTTTTCGCATAATTAAACCATATTGCCGCTACCCCAGCTGCTAATTGTCCTATTACAGTAGCTACTGCTGCACCTGTAATCCCTAACGCCGGCATACCAAACAAACCAAAAATCAAAATCGGGTCCAAAATTAGATTTGTGATAGCTCCTATCAGTTGTGTATACATACTGTAAATCGTCTTTCCTGTAGCCTGTAGCATACGTTCAAACATCATCTGTGCAAAAATACCTACAGAAACACAACTACATACCGTAAGGTACTGCTTTCCATATTGAATAATCTCTTCAATATCTGTCTGGCTGCGAAAAAATGGTTCTACAAAAAATAAACCTATCATCAAAAATAGCAAATAACTTAATACTACAAGAAACACTGCGTTTGTAGCCACTTTATTTACCTTATCAAAGTCCCGTTCACCTAAGAAACGTGCCAGCAACGCATTCACACCCACAGCCGTTCCTACTCCAACCGCAATCATCAGATTCTGAATAGGAAACGCCATTGACACTGCCGTCAATGCGTTCTCACTAATCCGTGCCACAAAAATACTATCTACAATGTTGTATAATGCCTGTACCAACATAGAAATCATAATCGGAAGCGACATAGAAATAATCAACTTTCCAATCGGCATAACACCCATTTTATTCTCTTGCATTTATCTTATCCCTTATCTATTACAGTCTTTTTCTTTTTTCAAAAAATTCATCAATATTTTTTACAATATCGCTTGGTTTCATTGTCTTAAGCAGATATCCTTCCGGCTTTAAGCTCATTACCTGTGTAATACTTTCACGATCATTTTTGCTAGTTAAGAAAATAACAGGAATGTCACTAAATTCACTTTCCGTACGAATCATTTCCAGCACTTGCTTACCATTTACAACCGGCATCTCATAATCTAATAGCACAAGATCTGGTCTATTCAACGCCAAATATTTAATCGCCATAGCACCAGAGTTTGCTAAAATAACCTGATAGCGTTCTTCCAACCATCCCTTTACATTACGCAGCATAGCTCCCGAATCATCTACTACAAGAATTTTTTTCTTAGTATGCTTTCCCTGATTCTTTACATATTCATCTATTGCTATCACTACATTCCGTACATCAATCGGACGTGGGAACTCCTTTTGCATGGCATGAGTCGGAATGATATTTCTGATATCATCAATATCATTGCTATCTCCCATTACGAAAAACGGAATATCTTCTTCCACAGCCTTATCTCTTAAAAATACAAGTGCATTCGTATCTTCACTCAACTCTGGTTCCACATACAAAAGAATAGCCGCAATGTCTTCATTCACATTACTGATATCACTAATCTTTGCCTCTACTTCAATCATATTATAATCCATTTTTTTCAGCTGTTCTTCTACTGACATTACCAGATAACTTCTAGTTTTATATACCACCAAAATATTATGCATTTCTATCATCTCCTTAAACCATTTTCTTTAATTTCTCAATTATTTCTTCGGTTAAATTAATTATTTCTTCCATAGCAACATCTGCCACATATGCACTCAACGCTTCGATTTTACTCACCAGTTCTTCCGGGAAAACATAACCCTCGATGACATGCATCGCTTCATCTGCACCATCCAAATCAAAGCAATCTACCGCATCTCGTAGTGCTTCTAAACTATGAATCATATCCTGCACAGGAACATCCTTTTTATACTGTTCCTGTATCCTTCCATACGGTTCTAAGATTTTCTTATAACTCCGATACAATGTTAACACATCTTGGGTCTCATTTTCCAGTACTTCCTGCTCATTTGCATTACCTAACTGCTCTAATCGATAAAATCGCTCCGATAATTCTAATGCACCTATCATGCGTGCAGTATTTTTCAATGCATGTACTTCGATAGTATAATCTCTCAATAGGCCATCAGCAAGGCATTTTTCTATCTTTATAGACTTTTGGTCAATTAATTTGTAAAAATCTCCTAGCAAGCTAAGAAACAATTCTTTTGAACCAGAGTTTTCAATACCAGCCTCCACATTAAGCCCTTCTATTGCCGGCATTTCTTTTCCGCCATCCTGTTTTTGGGAGCTTTCTTCTGCATGGGAAACATTTTTTCCAATCTGTACTTTTTCTTCTGGTAGCCACTTACGAATGCATTTGCAGAATTCTTTTACTTTTATCGGTTTTGCCACAAAGTCACTTAAACCATTCTTTCTAAAATTCTCTCTGGCTTCCATGGTAGCGTTTGCAGTCAGTGCTATAATTGGCAAATTCCTATAATACTCACCCTCTAATGCTCGCACGGCTATGGTAGCTTCTATACCATCCATAATTGGCATCATATGATCCATAAAAACAATATCGTATCGTTTTTCCTGAATCATTTTTACTGCCTGCTTTCCATTTGCAGCTGTATCAATCTGAAGATGTAATGGCTCTAACAGACCAATCGCAACCTTTAAATTCATCTCCGTATCGTCTACAATTAAAATCCGTGCTTCAGGTGCCGTAAAACAAGTCAACTTCTCTCTTTCCTCATTGAACGAAATTTCTTCATGATTGATCACCTGGCAGAAATTCAGACTGTAAAGTGGCTTATTAATCAACGTCCCCTGCTCACCGGACAAGTTCTGTCTCATTGGATTCTGTATAATACAGAAAGTGGTTTTCCATTCTTCCAAAAATTTGCGTTCTGATTCTGATACTGCTCCCGGATCATCTGTAAAAAATGCATCCAGACGTTTTCCTTCACGTATAGCATTCTCTAACTTCACATCATTCACTTGATATTTTTCTACAAGATCCTGATATTTTAATAGAACCAGTTCATTATCAAATCTTGCACCCAGCACTACCTGTTCAGCTGGTTTCCTACGGATATCAGCCGCCCGTTTATCACTTCTCACTTTTTGTGGAATCGACACAAAAAATGTACTTCCCTTTCCATATTCACTTTCCACGGAGATATTACCATGCATTAACTCTGCGAGTTGTTTCGAAATCGCAAGCCCTAGACCCGTTCCTTCTTTATAACGATTCTTTTTCGTATCCACCTGCTGAAAAGAACCAAACAGTTTTTCTTTATCTTCCAAACGGATTCCCTGTCCTGTGTCTTGCACTCTAAAATTCAGTAAAATTTCTTCCTCTGAATTCCATTGTATCTCTACAGAAAGTTTTACAAACCCTTCTTCCGTAAACTTAATGGCATTATTCATCAAATTAATAATAATCTGCCGAATACGCTGAACATCTCCATAAAGTTTCATTGGAAGATTTCTATCGATATCATAAAGCAGTTCCACATCCTTATCTCCAATACGATTTAGGAATATCATGGACAGGTCATGGAACATAGACATCGGCTCATACTCATCCTTAATAATCTCCATTTTTCCAGATTCAATCTTAGAAAAATCTAATATATCATTAATAATGGTTAACAAAGCATTACCGGAACTCTTAATGTTATAAAGATATTCTTTTGTATGCTCTGGCAACTCTTCCCTAAGCAATATATCCGTCATTCCCACAATGGCATTCATCGGTGTACGAATCTCATGAGACATATTAGACATGAACATAGATTTCGCTTCATTCGCGTCCTCTGCACGTTCCTTTTCTTCCGCTAACTGATGCATCAACTCACACTGTTTGCTAACATCTACCAACAACAGACTATAACCTACAACTTTTCCATCTTGATCAATGGGTTCTACTTCCTTTGTATAATGATGTCCATCTAAGTGCACGTTGCATTCTTTACAAAAGAACATTGATTTTATATGTACAGGTATCGGCTGATTTTTTCCCATGGACCGCAACTCTTTAAAAACTTCCTTTGCACGTGGATTCGCATCCAGGTATCCATATAGACTGTCTACAATAATGAATACATAATCTGAATGCTCGATTACCCATTCTCTTCCTTGGTCAGTAACATTAAAAAACTCACCTTTGAGTACTCCTAAAATAATGGACAAAATAGATATAGAGGCGGCAATCGGAACTAGATCAAACGGAATCCCCCAAAATAACATTAACTGCAATGACATACCTATTACAAATTCTGCCCCTGCTAATTTTGCTATATTATTTCGTTCTGTGATAATCTGCATTTTAAACATTTTAAAAAGTGTATAAAACAATCCACAGAATAAAATCAAACATAACGTACTATAACGAACTAGATATAATGGTCCCGAAACAGCTTTCATGTATGTCACTTTAAATCCCAACCCAATTCGTCCGAACTCAAGCTTCCTAAACACCAAGTGAAACGGATCATCCAGCCATAGATTTGTAACCAGCAATCCATCTATAACTGCTTGTACTAGCATTGGCACCATAACGACAGCCTTTGACTGCATGTTAAAGTAGGTGGAAACAAACAAAATAAAAGATAAATAAAACAGCACATTTCCGAGATATTCCATTTTAAGTGCGATATAGGCTCCATCTGATGTCTTCGACCACAATAATAACCAATAGCTGGCATTGATAATCAAACAGCCAAGATTCGTAAGCATCAGACTCATGTTTGTAAACATTCGGTTCATAGATGCTTTTATATGTTGTTTTCGAAACATTGATACAAATCCAGCCAACGGTACTAAAACACCGATTAGCTGTATAATAGGTACTAAAATTGTCACGCCCATAGTCATTCCTCATATATTACTATTATTTAATTCCACATTGTTATTCGTGTATAAGTGCTACGCACTGCACTTTTACCCTAGTATAAAAAATCCCAAAGCATCCCTTTAGACTTTTCATCTCTCAGGAAATTATTATCAATCAAAAAACCACCTCAACCTAATATGTCTATCATATCACGTCAAGATGGTTTTTATCTATTTTTTATGTATTAATTTAATAACAACTGTACACAACCATACATACCAGCATCATTGCCAAGAGATGCTAACGCAAATTTTGTCTCATCATATGCAAACAAACAATTTTCCATAAAATGTTTCTGGACGCAATCTATTAAAATACTACCCGCTTTAGAAACACCACCGCCGACTACAACAATCTCAGGATTTACCACACATGCCATGTTAGAAAGTGCTGCACCTAAAATTTCGCTAATTTCTTCTACAACTTCTAATGCTACTTTATCTCCCGCTTTCGCTTCGTCAAATACATCCTTTGCTGTCAATGATTCATATTTTCTTAATGCTGTCTCGTCCTCTATCTTCGCTAACTTTCTCTTAGCCATACGAACAACTCCTGTTGCAGAAGCATACTGTTCTAAACATCCATATTGTCCACAGCCACAAGCTTCTGTTTCCTCTTTATTTACAGTAACATGACCGATTTCGCCGCCTGCACCATTAAAACCTGCTACAATTTTACCATTTACGATAACTCCGCCGCCAACTCCTGTTCCTAATGTCACTACAATAACATCTTTACAGCCTTTAGCACCGCCTTGCCACATTTCACCTAATGCCGCCACATTTGCATCGTTACCAACTCTTACTGTTAAGCCGGAAATTTTACTGAGAGCATCTGCCACATCAAAAACACCCCAGCCAAGGTTTACACAACGATTAACAACGCCATCGCTCGTTACAGGTCCTGGTACTCCTACACCAATACCCTCTACTTCACTCTTGCTGATACCTTCCTGTGCAAGTTTATTATCGATTGCCTGTGCTACATTCGGAAGAATATTCTCTCCGCCGTTTGTCGTATCCGTGTGAATCTCCCACTTATCAATTAATACGCCTGCTGTCTCAAAAAAACCAATTTTACAGGTTGTTCCACCAATATCCACACCAAATGCATATTTTTTCATAACTACATATACCCCTTTTCGTATTTTACATATTTTGTAACTATTCAGAACACCATTCGCAAAATTGCATCCGCTCTGAGTAATTACCCTATTTTCATATATTTATGATACTGTTTTCAAGTCACGGTGTCAACTACTCTTATAACCTTTCTTACCAGTCGCTTTCCGTTTCTGTCATCTCCGTCTCGGTTCCTTCCTGCATTTCTGTTTCACTCTCCTCCGACGTAAACTTCTGTACTTTATTCTCCTCTTTAATCTGCACTGCGGTCTTAAAATCCTTCACAGGAAGGTCTTCATGTAATATCTCCATAAACTGTTTCCAAATGTGTCCCGGATAGGTACTTCCCTTTAAGTCATCTAACTTTTTCGGCAAGTCATAACCCACCCATACACTAGTCGTATAATATCTGGTATAGCCCACAAACCATCCATCTTTTTGGTCGTTAGTTGTCCCTGTTTTCCCAGCAGACGGCATATTAGGCAACGCTAATTCCGAAGCTGTCCCATTCTCCATAACTCCGGTCAGAATCGTTGTCATATCACGTGCTGCATTATGCTGATATACCTGCACACCCTTAGTATCTGCCTCAAAAATCACATTTCCAAACGAATCTGTAATTCGACTTATACAGGTCGGTTCCCGGTATACACCGTCATTTTCCAGCGTTGCATAGGCTGCTGCCATCTCCAGTGCGGATACTCCTTCAGTAAAACCGCCTAATGCACTCGGCAGTTGATAATCGTTATCATTTAAATGAGAAAATTTCATTCGTTCCAAATATGCCAGACCCTTTTTCGGTGTCAATTCCTCAAACAACTTCCATGCAATTACATTCACAGACTTTTCCACAGCAGTCTGTAACGTAATCTCTCCCAAATGAGTTCCATTGACATTTTTCGGTCCGCCTTCGGTCTCTTCATCTACCACTAGCGTATCTGCGGTGTATCCACGCTCCAACATCGGAGTATATACAATCAATGGTTTTATCGCACTTCCTGGCTGCCTGTAACTCTGATATGCTCTATTTAAAGAATAAAAGGTAAATTCCTGAGCACGTCCTCCTACAATCGCTTCTACCAGCCCTGTATCATTATTAATGCAGACTGCAGACGCCTGTAATTTGTATACACCATCTTCATTAACATCCGTATACTCTCTTAGTTCCTCGTCAATAGCCTTTTGCAGCTGTCCCTGCACGCTCAAATTCAGCGACGTAAAAATCTGATACCCCTGCGAACGCAGTTTGGCTTCGCAGGCATTATAAACTTTGGCGTATCTCTGATTATATTGCTCTTCTTCATAATCACTTGAAAAATCATACTGAAAAACAAAACCTTCCTGTTTCATCAATGCTCTTGTAGCACAATAATAAGCATAGGTCTCTATATAATCATTTTTAGCAATCACTTTCGGGCGTTCTAAAATAATTTCCTCGATAACGGCAGTAGCATAATCCAATTCTGAAATCTTTCCGTCGTTTAACATATTTTTCAAAATACGATCCCTACGAGCCAATGTATTCTCCATATTAGTCAGGGGATCATACAATGTAGGATTATTCGGAATCGCACACAAAAAAGCAATCTGAGACAGATTTAGTTGATTTACTCTCTTATTAAAATAGCCTCGACTCGCTGCTCCAATTCCATAGTATCCATTTCCAAAATAAATATTATTGATATAATATTCTAAAATATCCTCTTTTTCATATTGTTCTTCCAGTTCCCATGCAATAAATATTTCCTCGACTTTACGACGCCAGTTCTTGTCCTGATTCAAAAAAATATTTCGTGCCAGCTGCATCGTAATGGTGCTACCGCCCTGAGACAACTCCCCTGTCTCTATCATAGCTTTTAATGCACGAAGCAATGCTATATAATCCACACCATCATGGCGATAAAAACGCTTATCCTCGATGCTGACAATCGCCGCACACGCATCCAAAGGCATGTCCTCATACTCCACATATGTGGTATCTTTCGCCCCCTTTAGTCTGGAAATAACTGTTCCATCTGCTGCATATACGGTGCTAGTCTGGCTTAATTTAAAAGTCTCTTCCGTGGTTTCTTTCACAAACTCTTCTGCCTCATCATACATCGCCTCTACCGTATCCCAATATCGGAAATAAAATGTAGCCGCTATGGCTCCTGCTGTCAAAATACACAACAGTAATAATATCCCTAAAAATCGACGAATAGGACGTTTTTTCTTTCTTCCCGCCATAGTTCCCCCTTTCCATTTCACGGATTCTTCTGCAATCAATCGTGAAAATCCTCTTAACTACATATTCACGCTGTAATAGGCGATAGCCTCCTGTCTTAGTATATCACTTTCTCGCTTCTGACACGTAAAAATAAATATCTGTTTCTTTGTTTGGGCCAATGCCTTTAATGTCTCAGCCAGACGTGCATCATCATACATTGCAAATGTCTCATCTAAAAAAATCGGCATATCTTCTTCCTTCATAATTACACTTCCTACTGCTAGGCGAAGTGCCAGATAAATCTGCTCTAACGTACCATAACTTAATGATTCAGGAGAAACTTCTCTTCCCTCTGTGCAAATCCACAATTTCCCGTTTTTATCTAGTCGCGCACTATCGTATGTACCTTTCGTCAGCAAAGAAATCCACCTAGAAATCTCAGCATTCAACTCATCTGCCATCTCCATATAATATTCTTCTGAAAGATCTTCAATTTGTTGTTTTGCTAATGTTATCGCCTCTATATTCTGCTGTAGTTCCACTTCTCTTAGCGATACTTTTTGTAGTTCTACCATCTCTTCTTGTAGGTTAATGATTTCATTCTCATCTTCCTGCAAATGCTCTTTTATCTGATTAAGCATTGTCTTCGCATATTGTAACAATTCTTCTGCTTCATTTCTCCGCGGCAACCAAACGTACAACACTCCCATAAACACTATTATCACAAAGATAATTGCTGGCACCGGTAATATCCTTTTTAAATATGTCATTATGCCTATTATTAATGTAAGCAGCACAAAAATGATTGTCACTGCCCATTTTACAGATGACCGATTCTTTTTCCCTTGAGCAGAAAGTCTCTCTTCAAGTTCCCGCTGCTGTCCTTCAAATGATTGTATCTGATTACTTAGCTCCTGTGCATGTTCCTGCAATACACTCAGTTCCACCTGTTTCTGGTCGAGTATTCTCTCTCTGCTCTCAGCACATGCTTTTTGCTCTACAACCAATTCACGTTTTCTAGCTGTCAGGTTCTTCTGTGCTAACCCCACATGAATCTTGCCATTTCCACCGGCCTCTGCCTCTGCCAGATATGCAGTCAGTATCTCCGACATAACTTTTCCCGTAGTTGCTCCTGATTGAGGAACATCATAAGTATTACAATATTCTTCCCTTCCTATACCACCTAGCAATACATCCAAATCTCCATAAGCTACCCAAAGTTCTTCTCCGTCTGCTTCATTTCTTAGATAATCACTTTTCTCCTTACTATAAAAATTCCGTTCCAAATAAAAAGGCCGACCATCTACCTCAAAACGTAAGGCTCCGCTATAAAAAGAAGGTGCATGCCATGGTTGGTACTTACTGTAAACATCCCCATTCGCAGCACGGCCTCTTCCCTTTTCCATACCAAACAACATCCGCACCAGGAAAGTATGAAGTGTAGATTTACCTTGCTCATTCGCACCATATATCACATTTATACCTTCCGAAAAACGAAAGCTTACGTTTTGCAATTTTCCAAAATTATATATTTTAGCTTCTTTTATCTGCATATATTATGTCCTAAAAGTGCATTCACACCAAATTCTAATGCTTTCATTGTCACTACATCCTGCGGTTGTTTCTCCATCCGTGCAATATATCTACCCAATAGTGAATCCGGATGTTCTTTCAACATTTTCTCATAATCATAGTCCGGTTGCAAGTTTACAGTTACATCTACTACCTGTTTCATCTGGTCTAATCGTGAAAAATCTATATTCGCATCCGGATTAACATATCCCTCTAGAAAGATACGATACAACATATAAGCTTCGCCATCTTCTATTCGTTTTTTTACCATTTGTTCTAATTCATACTGAGTGGTATCTGTCTCCAAAGAAAAAATCTCGTGTTTATACTCACACTTTTTAACCGGGTAGAAATCCAAACCACCAAAAACCTCCCTACCCTCTTTTCTAATCTCTCCAATCCAATAACCATGTGGTCCCGTGTCATTACAGTCTGTCGGCTCTAAAGAACCTGCCATAACCGCTGACGTTCCTAACATCCGAGCAGCCTTATGAATATGTCCTGCCGCTATATAATCAATCCCTTTTTCTAAAATTTGTTTTGGGAAAAAAGGAATCTGTTTTTCCGTACCACCATGAGCTAACAAAATATTAATACGCTTCTCGTCAGATACATCAAACTCGTCATATAGCCTCTCACATATCTGCTGATGCCAGTAGCTCAAACCATAAATTGTTACATTTTTTTCAGGAAAATCAAACGCACTTATCTCTTCTCCTTTAAAAAAATACACATTCTCTTCCCATGGAAAATCCAAATAATAAGACTTCGGTTGCAAATAATCGTGATTCCCTGCCATCAGCACAACCTTCACCTGCGGAATCTGTCCAAAGAGATAATTCACTTCTCTTAGTTCTCGCTTCAGTGGCTGCTTATGAAACAAGTCTCCCGATATCAGCAAAAAATCAACAGACTGCCGCCCTGCTTCCAAAATTACTTCTGCAAAGGAATCCCAAATATCCTGTTTCCTTCTTTTACTCCATTCCTTTCCTGCATCTGGCATCACACCAAGATGTACATCTGATATATGCATAAACTTCATATCGTTTGCCTCATTTCGAATATATGTTCTATCATAACATAAAATACCTCCATTTACAAACCCTTATCTTGAATTTGTAAATGAAGGCCATTTTTACTGTTCCATCTGTCTTCCGAGAAATCCTGCCGCTGCTGCCGCCAGTTTTCCTTCTGCTTCTGTAAGTTTCCCTTTTGCATCTCTAGAACAGAGAATTACTGCCCCTATAGCATCTCCCTCACAAATAATCGTACTGACTGCCTGTGAAGCAAACTCTCCCGAGTCATCCAATGTAATTTTTATAAATCCCGCATCCTCTTTTGTTGCCAAAAAACTCTTTCTGGAGCTAATCGCATCTTCCAACTGCTTACTAATAGGCTTGCTTTCAAAATCCCTTCTTCCTGCTCCAGACACAGCCACCACATGGTCACAGTCCGTAATCACTACTAGGTATCCCGTTGTCTGGGATAGGCTCTCTGCATACTCCCCTGCGAATTGTGACAATTCTCCAATTGGAGAATATTTTTTTAGAATAATTTCACCCTCTCTGTCAGTAAAAATTTCTAAAGGATCTCCCTCTCTAATTCTTAAAGTTCTTCTGATTTCTTTCGGCACAACAATTCTTCCTAGATCATCTATTCTTCTAACAATACCGGTTGCTTTCATAAATCCTCCTTATCTGGAGGACATAAAAATTCCTCCATTTGCATTTACTAGTGTGTAGTCTAGTATTTGTAAATGGAGGCATTTTATACCTTGTTACTATTTTTTATCAAATAGTGCTCTTCGTTCGGTGGAACGACGCATCATTTCTCTCATACCATCAATGTCTTCTACTTCAAGCATAGCCTTGAGTTCGTTAAACTTATCAATAAATAAATTCATTTGTTGCAAAAGTGCAGACTTATTTGCCACAAACAATTCACTCCACATCAGGTCATTGATCCTCGCAATACGGGTAAGATCTCGAAACGAATCTCCCGTGAATTTCTCCATATCTTCTTTATCATTGCAAGTCATTAATGTAACAGCAATGCAGTGCGTCAGCTGTGAAAGGAAACCTATCATCTCATCATGTTCTTCCGGAGATAGCGTAACTACATTTGAAAATCCAAGAAGCCTGCCAAGTTCCATGCAAGTCCCAATCGCCTCTGCCGTATTTTTATCTGTTGGAGTTACGATGTAATTCGCACCGGCAAACATTTTATCGGTACTGTTTTCAACACCTGAAACTTCCCGTCCAGCCATTGGATGTGCTGCAATAAATTCTACATCCGAACGAAGCATATCCTGAATCTTATATACGATACTGCCTTTGACACCAGTTACATCCGTAATAAGTGCACCACTTTTCAAAAGTCCCTGATTTTGTTCAATCCATTCCACAAACACATGAGGATACAGTGCAAAAATTACCAAATCAGCATCCCCGATTATTCGTTTATCAAGCGCAGTAGTTCCTTCGTCTATTATATTTTCTTTCATTGCATAGTCTATTGAACTTTGCTCCTTAGTGATGGCACTGACATGAAACCCAAATCTCTTCAGTATCTTTGCATAGCTTCCACCTAAAAGCCCAAGTCCAACAATCAATATCTTCTTTCTTACATCAACTATCATTTTATTTCTACCTCTGTCCCAAGTTGTCTAATGTTTCTAAAAAACAGATTAAATATGTATTTCCTTTTCAAAGGAACCTATTATTTTCAAATCTGAACAACAACTCTTTAACTGTTCTAACATTTCCTTACCCTGCGGACTATTGATATTTCCTTCACCTTCCACAAAGAAAAAGTAATCCCATACAAGCTCTTTGGTCGGACGACTTTTTAATGCTCTAAGATTAAATCCATGCTGCCCAATAACAGAAATTGCTTCGCCGAGTGAACCCGCCATGTTCTTAACGGTAAATAACATAATAAACCTTTCATCGTTAGGCGTCGGTACTCTGTTCGAACGGGAAAATACTGCAAATCGCGTTGTATTAGTTCCACTATCATTGATTTTCTCTGAAATGACTTGCAACCCAAATTGCTGTGCCGCCTCTATACTACCGATAGCTGCTATACTTTTATCTCCATCTTCTGCAACTTTTTTTACCGCCACTGCGGTATTTGTAGCATTTTCAGTTACAAAACCATGATTCTCGATATAGGTTGCACATTGTCCTAATGCTTGTGGATGACTAACCACCTTTTTCACATCCGAAAGAGTAGCCCCTTTTACTCCCAAAAGATTCTGAACAACCTCAGCTTCATAAACACCATTTATATAAAGTGAACCAAAAAAAGCAAGATCTAAGACATTTCCCACGTCACCATTAAAGCTGTTTTCAATCGGAAGTATCACACAGTCACATTCACCTTTTTCGACCGCTTTATATGCCGCCTTGAAATCTGCATACGGCAGGCATCTTGCATCTGGAAATATGCGACAGGCAGCAATGTTTGCAAAAGCCCCCTTTACTCCACTATAGGCGACTGTCATACCTTCAAGAAGACGATGCTGTAAATCCTTCGAAAGTTTAATATTATTTTTTAAAAAATTCACATAATACGAACGATACTCTTCGTTCTCTATATAGTCGGAATTCCTTGCAATTATTTCCTTTTCTCTGCCAAAGTCATCTATCGGCAACCCATTTTCTTTTTTGTATGCCGCAACTATTCTTGCTGCGTCCATGCGCATCTCGAACAAACGAGCCATTTCCTTATCAACTTTATTTATTATCTCTCTTGCAGTTTGAAGTTCACTCATAATTTCATCTTCCAATCAATTATAAATTTAATCAAAGCTTATCAGCAATATCAAGAATAAGCCTTTCTGTTTTTTCCCAGCCAAGACACGGATCTGTAATTGATTTACCATAGATATGCTCACCCATGCTCTGTGCACCATCCTCAAGGTAACTTTCAATCATAAGACCTTTTACCAGTTGTTTAATATCAGCATTTTCATTTCGGCTATGAACAATATCTTTCGCTATACGAATCTGTTCCAAATACTTTTTACCAGAATTATTATGGTTAGTGTCCACAATAACAGATGGATTTACCAGTCCTGACTTAGCATATAACTCACTAACGCGAACAAGATCTTCATAGTGGTAGTTAGAAGTACTTTTTCCTGTGTAGTCAATATAGCCTCGAAGAATGGCATGTGCCCAAGGATTTCCCTCACTTATAACCTCCCATCCACGGTAAAGGAAGGTATGACTGGACTGTGCAGCTGTTATAGAATTCATCATAACACTAAGATCTCCGCCCGTTGGATTTTTCATCCCAACAGGAACCTCTATTCCACTTGCGGTTAATCTGTGTTGCTGATTTTCAACGGAACGAGCACCGATTGCAACATAGGATAAGAGGTCTGAAAGATAACGATAGTTTTCAGGATAAAGCATTTCATCTGCACAAGAAAAATCATAATCTCTAAGTGCCGCCAAATGCAATTCACGGATAGCAACAATTCCTTTATACATATCAGGCTTTGCTTCTGGGTCAGGCTGATGAAGCATCCCCTTATATCCCTGACCGGTCGTCCGCGGTTTGTTTGTGTAGATACGTGGAATGATAAGGATTTTATCCGAAACCTGATCCTCGATTTTACGCAAACGAGAAATATATTCTAACACCGGCTCACTGTAATCCGCAGAGCAAGGACCAATAATCAAAACAAATTTTTCCGACTTCCCTTCAAAAATTTCTCTAATTTGCTTATCGCGTTCTGCTTTCACCTGTACCATTTTATCAGTTAAAGCAAATTCTTTTTTTACCTCCTGTGGAATAGGAAGTTTTCTTTGAAAATTCATACGCATCTTTTATACCTCGTTTTCAATTATTTGCCATGAAAGAACAAACGTGTGCTTTTATTCTATAGGAAAGTCATAGGCTTTCACAAATTAACATAACAAGGTTTTTCCTATAGAATAAAAAAATCCGCATTCCTTTTATGCCTAAAAGCATAGCGAATGCGGACTATCCGTTATATTGACTTCAAAGCATTAATCTTTGATCATCACAGAAGACGGGCAGCCCATGTCAAAAAAGTAAAAATAATAAAAGAACTTCTTGTTTTTCATTTTCGCTGCCTCCTTTGTGATTTGATAATTGAGATTGTAGCACTTTAAATCAATAAAGTCAATATTTTAATTATTATTGTCTATTAAATTTTCGTTTTCTAACATATCTAAGCGCTTTTCGAATGCATCCTCCGGCATAGGTCGGCAATAGAAATACCCCTGTGCAATATAAGCTTCTATCTCTTTCATCAGGTAAACATGCTCTGCACTCTCTACACCTTCACATACAACCTGTGCGTCTAAGTCCTTTGCTAACTTCACAATACTCTTCATAATCTGTACCTGACGATTATGATCTTCATGATTTAACAGGAATGATCGATCAAGTTTTACAACGGATGCCGGGATCTGTTCAAATACACCCAAGGAAGAATATCCAGCTCCAAAATCGTCAATCGATAAATGAATACCCTTTTCTATTAAACGATCTATCGACTGTTTAATTGTCTGCTTTAATTCTTCCACTACTAATGTTTCTGTAATCTCCACTTCTATAAGATGTTTATCAATCTTATATTGGTTCATAACAGCTTCTACACGTTCCGGGAAGTCATTTCTTGAAAAATGAAGTCGAGAGAAATTGCATGAAATCGGCACAACCGCCTTTCCCTGATCCAATCTTCTTCGTAACAGTTTACATACTTCTTCTAACACAAAAAAGTCTAACTCGACCACACGACCAATCTGTTCATAATATGGCACAAAAAAGCCTGGCGAACGGATAGCTCCATTCGCAGTCGGATCTTTAAATCTTATTAATGCCTCTGCACCTACTACCTCATTACTTCTTACATCTACTTTTGTCTGGTAATAAGTCACGAAGTTTCCTTCGATTTCAACCGACTCCAACAGTTTTTCTCTATCATGTCGCTCCCGAATCATATCCTCAAACGGAGCATCATAAATCTTGATTTCACTGGCATTATTATTGCCTATAACCTCTAAAGCTTGGTTTGCATAACTTACAGCCAGTTTCAAATCATTTTCTTTAGCAGGAACAGCATACACACCCATATGCACCGCCATATGATTTTCGGTATCTTTATAAATCCGATTTTCTACAACTCGTTGAATATCCCCGAGCCTCTTCACAAATGCTTCCCAGTCTTTCCAGGCTAACAATAGAATAAATCTATCACCATGACTTCTAGCACATATTTCTTCCTTTTTAGTCGCACAATCCTGCAAAATATTTTTAATAATGCCCAACAGTTCTTCTCCGGCATCCCAACCATATATAACATTAAAGCGACGTAATTTTACAATATTCACACTAACAACTGCATACTGTTTCTTCCGTTCCGGTAGTAATTTATTCTCGCCCATGTACAACAGATAATTCAGATTCCAAATATCCATGCTCGTATCCTTGTACATTAATTTCTGGATTTTACGGCTATCTCGAATCATATGAACCGCTACCATTATTGTAACAAAAATAATTAGAATTAAACCACCAAAAATTTTTAAGCTATGGTTTCTTATAAACATAGTAACAGTAACTAAAGGATATTCGTTTTCCTTTAGCATATATTCGTTGATACGTCTCGCATCTAACGGTATCAATGATTTATTTAGTATACTCTTTAACTCAGATGTTCCTCTGCTTCTAATAACAGTATGTACTTTATGTTCCCCGTTCAATACATTATTAATCTCTAATGTACTATAAGTATCCTTCGTACGCAGCAAATGTTCTGCCAAATAACCATCGCAAAGCACTCCGTCTGCGTCACCACTTATGATTAATAAAAAACACTCCTCCAAAGTTTCTCTTGTAAGAATCGTCGCATCTTTCATATTTAAAATACCGCTTGCTTCACTACCTAACTCCGTCACTGTCGCAAGCGTATGCATGTCCTCATAACCCTGTCCTTTTTGAACTACCAAAACCAATGGTATCTGTGCATAAGCATCTAGTGCTGTTAATGCTTCATCCCGTTTTACCTGTTCCAAATCCACAGCATATGCTAAAACATCAATCTCGCCCTGCCGTAGTGCTTCTTCTGCCGCTCTTTGATTTTCTACTTTTTGATAAATCAGAGTTAATCCTGTCGCTTCTAACCCTTCTTCCAAAAGTTCTCTAGAAAGCCCTTTAAACTCCCCATCTTCTTCATAAGAAAACGGATAATAATCATCCATATATCCTACGGTAAGCGATTTCGTTTCTTCAACATATTTTTTCTCTTCTGTAGAAAATATAACCGCTTTATCCCAACGACTTTCATAAAACTGATGCATCAAATCTGCTTCCAATTCTGGATAACTCATTTTCACATCAGCAATCGCCTGATTTAATTCCTGTAATATTGTATCATTTCCTTTATAGGTAATGTAATAAATCGGTCTTGGTGCAAATCGTCCTACCAGACGCTGCCCTTCTTTTACTTCCATAAAAGTATGCACAAAGGCATCTACTTCACCGGCATCTAATGCTTCCTGAAGCTCTTGAGTACTTTCATACTCAAAAATCGTCGGTTCCGTAATACCGTGTGCATTTAAATATTGTATAAACTCCGCATATCTCACATAATTCTTCACTACGCCAAAAACAGCATCTTGCATAGCTGCAAAATCTTCATACGCAATACCACTAGCCGGATTAGTTGCTATTACACCATAGGTATAGCCACTAGCCAAATCTGCATAATCATAGATTTCTGCCCGCTGGCTGGAATATTGAGCCGAGCCAACCAAATCAACCTCGTGATCACTTAATTTCTGCAGAGCATCCTCCCAACTTTCGCAAACCACATACTCCATCTTCCAGTCCGCATACTCACGGACTATCTCTAAGTACTCCACATCCATGCCACCAAAGCTTCCATCCGCTTCTATGACATGATATCCCTCCATTGGGAAAAAAGCTACTCTGACAGTGGTCTGTTCCTTTGCATAAGCTGTCGCTGTTCCGATTATCCCAATCAAACATACGGCAATTATAAAATTTAATAATTTTTTCCAGTTAAGTTTTTGTCCCATCATATTAGTTAAAATGTTTACTTTGTGTAATTAATTTATTCTTCTGTGCTTCTGATATAGTATCTGTGATATCCGAAATGAAAACATAAAATATTTTTGCATCATCACTAGCACCGGAATCTTCCAAATGTCCTATATCGTCAATCCAGCGAATGCTTCCATCCTTTCGTATAATTCGATAACAAATATAATCCATATTTGTGTCTGAGTGTTTCACCTGCTCGTGTATCTCCCACTGCACACGATTCAAATCTTCCGGATGTACCAACCCTTGGAACGAATTCCTTACTAATACTCTGAATTCTTCCATCGTATCACATCCAAACATCTTTATCACTGGCGGATTTGCATAAAGAATCCTTTCATCACCTGTTGCCTTATAAATAAAAAATCCGTCTGATAAAGTAGCTAACATTTCTGCCATATTCTGGCGCTTATGATCCTCTCTTTCACGCATCAAAGCTTCTATACTTCGAATGGTAATAAGAGCTGTCTTTGGTGCACCATTTGGCTGCCGCTCTGATACAGTAATCGTGGTCTGACACCACTCTTCGCCTGCCGGTTTAATATTGCGTTTATATCTGTACTCTACAGAATCTTGTTTTGTCAAAACCTTTTTTAAATTCTCCAGGCTTAAGAATTTGCGAATATTTTCTTCATCATAACCAAGAATCTTTCCTGTGTTAAAATGACGGCTTACTACTTCTTCATAATTACCACGTTCTAACAAACCGTTATCATCCGGATAAATCAGACGACAATAATTCTCTTGTACATGAAGGAAGTAAACCTCTCTAAAGGATAGCATAACATTGCCTAATGCTTTTTCATAAATACGGCTATGAGTTACATCCTGTATCATGCAACTTACATAGCCCATCTGATACTGATACATCGTAATATCCATATAACGGCTAGAGATACTACTATAAACACGAAACTCTACCCGTTCACCACCATAAGCAGCTCGATACGCCTTTTCTAAAAACTCTTTGTTATTTGCGCCAATCGTTCTATTTATCATAAAACGCAATCTATTAATATTTCCGCCACTGATACGTCCTATCTCATTATTCGCATAAACAATCTCATAATCATTTGGATTCCCATTTTCATCCAAAATTACTCTCCCTATTCCATAACCGCACGGAAGATTGCCATAATACATTTCAATTTGCTTACGCTGAGACTCTGTTAATTCCCCTACCCCCATTTCGATACTATGGTTATTATACTTTCTGCCATCTAAATCTGTCATATCTGTAAGGGCGGCATAAAACAGTTTGTGCCCCTTTTTTTCTCTTAAAAAGAATACTCGAATATATATCCAAAGCACTTTCTCATCCGCTCTTAGATAGTGGATAAATCCCGTAGCACCATCAGTAGGATTATTATATGCCTGCTCAAAAATAGATACCAAAATCTGTCTGTCATCATCCCTTACATGATTCCATAAACGCTTATTGTAATCATTCTCCTGACGAGCCACTCCTGCTAAACGAAAATATGGTTCATTTACACGAGTAATCTCGATATTATTCTCATACATATCATAGAACGCTGCTGGTCCTAAAATATTATTTGCCATCACATCATTAAATAGGTTTATATCCAAAAATTCCTTGATATGTATAGACTCTGTCTGTCTGCACCAGAATCCCTCATAATCTACATTTCTCGGATCAGAAATCAAATCTTCAAACGACTCTATTGGCATCGGTTTATAATAGTAATACCCCTGTGTATAACGACATCCCATCTTTAAGAGGTGTTTCTCTTGTTGACGTGTCTCTACTCCTTCTACTACAATTGGTACTCGCATCTGCTTTGCCATATTGATAACCGAGTCTAAAATACCAATACCTTTTTCAGCATCCAATTCATTAATTTCCAAAAAACGCATGTCCATCTTCAGAACATCTACTGGCACACTCTTTAGCATATTTAAAGATGAATAACCGCTTCCGAAGTCATCCATCATAACTATCATACCCTGATTACGTAATTCGTTTACTGTTTGAATGATTTTATCGCCACATTCTGCATAAGCACTTTCTGTAACTTCCACCTTTATCATTTCAGGCGACAACTCATATTGCTCTAATAACTCAAACAGGTACTCCGGCACATTCATAGAAAAAATGTCAATACGCGATACATTTATGGATATCGGCAATGGTTCATAACCTTTATCGATACACTGTCGCTGAAACTGACAAACTTTTCTCCATACAATACGATCTAAATCAGCAATAAATCCATTCTGTTCCAAAACAGGAATAAACACTCCCGGAGGAATCATTCCTTTTTCCGGATGTATCCAACGAACTAATGACTCACCGCCCACAATTTTCCCTTTTGTAATATCACACTGCGGCTGAATGAAAAACGTAAACTCATCTCTCTCTATTCCTACCTGAATCTCAGATAATATACGCAATTCTTCTTCCACTTTTTCATCCATCGCAGGATTATATTCACAAACACGACTTGCATAATTCCCTAGCACATGTGATAGTGCTACTGTAGCTCTATCATACATGGTTGCTACCGGAATACTTTTCTCAGTAATCTGGCAAATACCAAAAGCCGGAAGATAGCCCACACTATTACTCTTCTCTCTGACTGCTTGCTGAATCTCTTCGCAAAGTTCTTCTAATACCTCTTTATCTGTAGCCGTTAATATACCAAAATTATCTCCGCCTAAATATCCTGCAACACCACTATATTTTTGTTGAAACTCTTTTAACAAATCCGAAATCAGTACTAAAAGCTCATCGCCGGCAGACCGTCCGTGAAGTTTATTATATAAACGAAAATGTTCTATATCTATTGCTACCATATAGTAGACGTTCTCTACGCTGTCCTTTAAATACTCTTCTACTTTATCAAAAAAGGTTTGTCCTAAATACAATCCAGTCAAAGGACTTAAAACTTCTTTCCCCATGTAACATTCCCCATTCGCCTTTTGTAGTGGCTCTAATTACCCACTTTTCTATATTTTACACTTTCTTATATACTCTTTTCAACTATCTTTTTAAAGTGTTACAAAAATAAATTTTTCACAATCTTTTTTCTTTTTTTAACGCTTTTAAATGTTATCATTGTGATATATTTATAGTTATGAGGAGAATTTTTCAAAACAAAAGCCCTATCCCATTTCCTATTTGCAAAGCATGTTAGGAATGAGACAAGGCTTTTCTATTTTTATACTAATTCGTTAATTATCCTGCTTCTTACAAGAAGAAATATTTCAATACAAATAATACTGCAAGAACATACATAAGAGGTGTGATTTTCTTTGATTTACCTGCAACAAGATTAATTACTACATAAGAAATAACACCGATTGCGATACCTTCTGAAATACTGTACATAAGTGGCATTGCGATTAAGCAAAGGTATGCCGGTACCGCTTCTGTAATATCATCAAAATCAATCTCTGTCACTGCTGAAACCATAAGGAAACCAACATAAATAAGTGCTGGTGCTGTTGCAAATCCCGGAATGGTTGTAAATACTGGTGCAAGGAAAATAGAAAGTAAGAACAAGAAACCTGTCACTACTGAAGCAAGACCTGTTCTAGCTCCTTCTACTACACCTGCTGAACTTTCTACGAATGTTGTTGTTGTAGATGTACCAAGAACTGCACCTGCTGAAGTTGCAATCGCATCTGCTAACAACGCTTCTTTTACCTTTGGAAGCTTTCCGTTCTTATCCAACATATCTGCTTTATTGGCTACACCGATTAATGTTCCCAATGTATCAAACATATCTACAAATAAGAATGCACAGATAATTACAATAAAGTCTGCTATTCTTATCGTACTAAAATCTACATTAAAGCACTGTCCAAATGTCTGACCGATTGCACCAAAATTAAAATCTGCCCATGATGGGAATAAGGAATAAAAACCTGCTTCTACATCTACTACATAAATGCCTGTTGCTTCACAAATCATTCCTAATACCCATGTTGTTAAAATACCGATTAAGATAGCACCTTTTACTTTCTTCACATTTAAAATTACAATAACAAATAAACCAAGCAAAGCAAGTACTGCACTGATACCAATTGTGCTAAAATTCTCTCTAAAATTTACTACCGTTACAAGTGTGGAATCGCTGTTTACTACCAAGTGACCATTCTGAAAACCAATAAACGCTACAAATAAACCAAGACCTACTGACACACCTTTTTTCAATGTCAAAGGAATAGCATTAAAGATTGCTTCACGTACATTTGTCAATGACAATACAATGAAAATTAAACCTTCTACAAAAACTGCCAACAATGCAACCTGCCATGGATATCCCATCTGTCCGCATACTGTATATGCAAAATAAGCATTAAGTCCAAGCCCCGGTGCCAATGCAAATGGATAATTTGCCAGTAATGCCATCGCCATTGTTCCAATAAAGGATGCAATCGCTGTTGCCATAAGAATCGCATTTTTATCCATACCGGATGCTGCTAAAATACTAGGATTTACCGCTAAGATGTACGCCATCGTCATAAAGGTCGTAATACCACCGATGACTTCCGTCTTAATGTTGGTGTTATGTTCTTTCAGTTTGAACATTTTTTCTAACATATTTTTTCTCCTTACCATGTTTACACTAATTTCTTTCGTTTCATCGCTTCCGCGACAATAACGGACTTATTATACACCAAACTGTCTCCGTTGTACAGAACCAAGAGTTTGCGTCCTCGCTTCGTGTTTTATTCTTTATTTAATACAAGACAAGAAATTCTGCAATCTCTCGCTCTTTGGATTGTCAAAAACTTCCTCTGGTGTTCCCTCTTCTTTGATAATCTGTTCATCAAAGAACATCACACGGTTCGCCACTTCCCTGGCGAATCCCATCTCGTGTGTTACTACCACCATCGTCATGCCATCTTTTGCCAAATCCTTCATTAATGACAGCACTTCTCCCACCATCTCTGGATCTAATGCAGAAGTTGGTTCGTCGAACAATAAAATTTCCGGATTCATCGCTAATGCACGCACAATTGCTATACGCTGTTTCTGACCACCGGATAAAGTATCAGGATAAGCTCTTGCCTTATCTATCAAACCTACTCGTTCTAATAACTCCATTGCCTTTTTCTCAGCTTCTTCCTGACTCATCTGACCTGTTTTTACCGGAGCTAATGTAATGTTATCTAGAATGGTCAAATTCGGAAACAAATTAAAATGCTGGAATACCATGCCGACTTTCTGGCGAATTTTATTAATATCTGCTTTTTTATGAGTGATATCTACATCATGTACATAAATAGCACCTGCTGTCGGCTGTTCCAATAAATTCAGAGTTCTGATAAAGGTAGATTTTCCGCAACCGGATGGTCCGATGATAGCAATGATATCACCCTTATAAATTTCAGTGTTAATATCCTTTAAGACAACGTCCGTTCCGAAAGACTTTGTCATATTCTCTACTTTGATAATACATTCCTTAGTCATACACATGTCTCTCATTCTTCTTCAAATTTTTTTCAAGCTTCTGTACCCCTGCGGATAAGAACATAACAATAATTAAGTATACAACCGCTACTGTAATAAGTGGTAAGAACGCCTGATAAGTATTACTTCGAATAATATTTCCTGCCATCGTCAAATCCTGCAAACCGATATAACCGGAAATTGCAGTCTCTTTAATCAAAACAATGAACTCATTTGCCAACGCCGGAAGTGTATTTTTAAATGTCTGTGGTAAAATAATATAACGCATGGTCTGTCCGTGAGTAAGTCCAAGACTTCGTGCACCTTCAAACTGTCCTTGGTCTAACGACATGATACCACCACGTAAAATCTCTGCTACATACGCACCGGAATTGATACCAAATGCCAATGCCGCAACCGCAACCTTACTGATATTGGTCGATGCAAAAATCACGTAATAAATAATCAACAACTGAATCATTGCCGGTGTACCACGAATAATCGTTAAATACACATGACAAAGTGCATTCAAAAGTTTCAAATTGCCAGTCTTATCATGTGTTGCACGTACGACTGCCACAAAGAAACCAATTACTACACCTATTAATACCGCAATTAAAGAAATTAAAATCGTGTTCCATAAACCCTGTACCAAATACTGATAACGATTGTCCTCAATAAAGCACTGGTAAATACTGTCTTTTATCGATGCTACTGCACCACTTTCGCCATTTCTTACGATGATAACCTGTTTTGACGTCGTGTATGGATCTGAGAAATTAATATTTTTCAAACGGTCTTCGGTAATGGTCATACCTGCCACACCTAAGTCAGCCTTACCACCCTGTACTGCTGTGATAATCGAATCAAACTCCATATCCTCAATCACAAGTTTTTTATTCAGCTTGTCTGCAATCGCTCTTGCCATCTCCGCATCAATACCGACAATACTGTTGTTTGCATAATACTCATATGGTGGGAATGCTGCATTTGTCGCCATGACAAGCTCACCATTGGCATAATCTAAACCTTCCGGGCTAGTATATGCCAGTCCTTCCACCTCACCATCTGTGATATAGTGATCGATAATCATATCCAACGTGCCGTCTGCGATAAGCTCTGCCAATGCTTTATTCACATCTTCTTCTAAACTGTCATTGCCTTTTGCAATTACAATTGCATATTCTTCCAAAGTAAATTCTTCGTCTAGAATGCTCAAATCGCTGTTTCGTTTTATAAATTCTTTTGCCGGCTGTTCATCGATGATAACACAGTCAACCTTGCCATTTTTTAAAGAGGAGATAGCATCATTTCCTTTGCTGTAACGTTCCACTACCGTACCTGCTTCGTCTCCCTCGTAATCACTAGCATAGGTATCCCCTACTGTACCAATCTGAACACCAATCTTTTTGCCTTCCAAGTCATCCACGCTATGTACATCTGATGCTCCAACGTTCGAACCACAGCCCACTAACGTCAGCACCAATAGTGTAATGATTAGTCCTAATTTCTTTTTCATTATTTTCATCTCTTTCTCATTTTTATAGTCACAAATTTAATCGTAACGATTCAATCCTAATGCCACATTTATTCGCTCCAATAAGTAGGTAGGACGAAATGGTTTTACAATATAGTCGTTTGCCCCTACCTCTCTACACTGCTGCACAGTGTCTCTATCGGATAACGCTGTCAGAAACAATATCGGCAAATCCTTTCCGTACATCTCACGAATAATTCTTGCCGTTTCAATACCACTTGCATCCGGCAACATTACATCCATGAGAATAACAGACGGCAACCCATTTTTTCGTATGTAATGCATCGCTTCCTTGCTATTTTTTGCCATAATTACTTTAAATTGTTTCTCACAAATACTTCTAACCATCTGCAACGTCAGAACTGTATCGTCTACCGTCAAAAGAATAGGACGCGTATCATCTTCATCATTCCCGATCGCTGCCATTTCGTTACTGAAATCTGTTTCTACTGAGCTAGTCGGATTAATCGTAATATCCAAGTACTTCTTCTCATCTCCAAGATCCAAAACTTCACCTGTACGTAAACGCACCTTCGGACGAATTGGATTCTTCGTATTCTCACAAACGATACCATCTCTACCATCTGATAGTTTTACTACTACCCCCTTCGGATATACCGGAACCCATTTCAAAAAAGCTTTTACTACATTTTCATCAAACAGAATATGACACCCACCCATTAGGTATTCAATAGACTCCGACGGGGTATATGGATCTTTATAAGCACGCTTCGAAGTCAGTGCATCATATACATCCGCCACATGAATAATTTTTGCATATAACGGAATCTCATCTTTCCGTAATCCACGTGGATAACCACTTCCGTCATCATTTTCATGATGACATAGAATCGCTTCCTTTGCCTCTATAGATATATTCCAACGATTTGTCAAAAGTTCTAACGATAACTGTGGATGCATTTTTATCAATCGAAACTCTTCTTTCGTTAAACGTCCCGGTTTATTGATAATATCCGCATCAATCATCAATTTCCCCATGTCATGAAACATCGCTGCCGTACATACGTCATTCAATTCATCCTGATGTAGCCCCATTCCCATACCAATAATCGTGGACAACACTGCCACATTTACTGAATGTCGATAGGTATAATCATCAAATGTTCTGAGATCTACCATATCCAAAGAAATAGTATCACTATGCAACAACTGACCTACAATATCCTTTGCTACCTGAAGAGTTGCATCAATATTCTTTTTTCGTAACGCATCAACACCACGATTTCTAAGTTCAGGACTAATCGCTTCCTTTACATCGATACCCTCCGAGAATTCATCTTCAATGTAAAATCCCAGATAACCCCTAAGCTTTAATTTATGAATATATTCCCCCGATAACGGTCTTCCCTTTGCCACTAAAATACGACTAAAGGAATCATATACCGGCTTTCCCAAGAGCATCCCCGGTTCAGTTTCCTCAATACTTATATATCTCATATGCCCCTCTTTCTACCTCGCAAAATACGGAAAAAACAACTCACTTTGTTCTTTTAAGTCAAACATATTGTTATACTGTAACATCTCATATTTATTAATCCATTCTGCTTCTTCGCCTTCCGCCTCGTCTAAGTATTTGTATTTACCTTCTGAAATAGAATAATAGCCTCTAGAATTAATTGCCGGAATCTGTTCCATTAAATCCATAAGAAACTGATTATATGCCGGCATCGGCAGCCCTGCACGTTCCAATGCTAATGTAGATAAATAGTTAATACTACTAATTTCGATTTCTACCTCTTCGGTATCGTAATTTGTCCAAATCATAAATGGAATGGTATAAAGATCCTGTAATTCCTGTAAATCCAACCCCGACAGTCCTTTTCCATTTAAACTCTTGAAAAACTTAGACTTCAAACTTGGTAAATGATCGCCAAAAAATACAATCTCTACCGGTTCTTCTACATTTTCAAAATAGGTAATAAAATCTTCCAACGCTTTATCACTCTTATTTAACAATGACAGATACTGATTTGCATCTTCATATATACCACCCATAACGCGAATATTTTCTAAAAAACTATCATATTTCTCTGTGTAACCACCATGATTTTGCATAGAAATACTCATGATAAACAAATCCTCATTTCCTGACTTGCTCTCAAATCGTTCAATAATTTTATTATAGTATTCCTCATCTGAAATATATCTGCGAACCATCTCATTTTCATCAAAATGTTCCAAAAAATACATCTCATCAAAACCAATATCCGGATACACCAAATTTCTACTCCAACCGGTTTCATAATATGGATGTAATGCCACACAATTATACCCAAAATTTTTCATATGAGAAACCAGAGAAGTCGGCTCTTCTGCAATATATTGCTGGTAAACTACCGCTCCGTCAGGTAAAAATGCCATAGAATTACCTGACATAAACTCCCACTCCGAATTAGCTGTTTTTGCACCAAATACAGAAGACAATGCATAACCTTTTATTGTATTCTCTGTCAACGAATCGTAATATGGTGTAACTTCCTGATTTGTCACAAAATCCCCTACCACAGACAAATCGGAGTAAGATTCACTCATAATCACAATCACTGTCGGCTTCTCTTCCGGCATCTCTCCGGCATACTGTGTATAATCTGCCTCTAATGTTGCAATTATTTCCGAAGAATAGCCATTTGGCGGCTGCACAAAATAATCGCGAACACTTAATACAAAATTCAAAATATAGCCATTTTTATAGCTACCCTTCTGCTCCCAGGTTTCCGTTACTGTCCTTGCTGTTTCACTAGCAACATAAACACTTCCTAGAATCACCATCGATATACATACCACTCGCATCCAAATCTTCTTATCTACAAATGAAATATTGCATTTACGAATGAAAGAAAAAAATAACGTCGACCACAATATTACATAAACAGCTCTATCGTCTATGGTAAATGTATAATTCCCTGCAACACTAAGCCCTGTTGCTGCCGAACGAATGTCACTAAAAATAAATTCATTTCCACGAAACATGAACACAAAATAATTAATCGTAGCTAAAAGCATCAGCATTGTATGCGAAATCATACATGTTACCGCAAAATTATTGGTAAACGACTGTATCGTAGTATATAAAACTGCTGCACATACAATATTCAGCCAAAGTTTATCATCTTTTATCTTTGCCCGTAATTCCTCGTCTAGCAAAAGATACTGTACCATATAAATGGAAAAGACACTACTAAATATAACACCTAGAGTCGTCCATAACCATGCTAATGATTCTTTCCATTCAATTACCAGCCACTTGATACCTGCATAAGCTAACAAAAATACTACCAATGCTCCCCATGAAAACGATACTTGTGTAAAAAGCACAATCGCAAGCACGCTTGTAGCTATAATCCAATAAATGTCCTCACGTTCAAACTTTAATCTTATTCTCATCGCCTTATCTGTTTTCCAAAAATTCCTGAATCTGTCCTTCTATAGTTCTCATCAATCTAGTTCTAGCTTCCACACTTGCCCAGGCAATATGTGGCGTAATAATCAAACGATTACTATCCTTTATTCTGCAAAGAGGATTCTCCTTGCTCATCGGCTCTACCGTGAGTACATCCAAACCAGCTGCTGCAATCGTTTCATTCTCTAATGCTTCAACTAAAGCTTCCTCCACTACAATCGGTCCTCTGCCTAGATTTAAGAAAATCGCTGTTTTTTTCATTTTTGAAAAAGCTTCCCTATTCATCAAGCCTTCTGTCTCTGCTGTCAATGGTGCATGCACAGATACCACATCCGACTCTGCCAAAAGTGTATCAAAATCTACCCTTTCATAATCAGATTGGTTATTTTTCCCTGAGGTAGAATAGTATATAACATGACAACCAAATACTTTAGCAATATCCGCTACTCTGCGGCCAATGGCTCCCAATCCTATAATTCCCCATGTTTTTCCACTCAACTCATGGAAAACTTTTTCAAAATGAGTAAATATCTTGTCATCCACATATCGCTCTGTTTTAACATATTCGTCATAATAAGCTAATTTCTCTAACAGATAAAATAACAATCCAAATGTATGTTGGGCTACAGATTCCGTTGAATAACCAGCTACATTACGCCATTCAATTCCTCTCTCTGCCAAATATTCTTTATCTAAATTATTCGTTCCAGTAGCAGTCACACACACTAATTTCAAATGCTCTGCCTCACCGATGGTCTGCTCATTTATCTGTACTTTATTTAAAATTACTACATCTGCATCCTTCGTCCGTTCTCTCGATTCCTCCGGAGAAGAAAATCCATACTTCACGACTTCACCAAAACGTTCAAACCCTGACAAGTCCATATCCTCGCCTATGGTCTTTACATCTAAAAACACTATTTTCATTTTCTAAACTCCTTATATCTCTCCTCTATGCCATAGGCATCTGTGAACTCTCTACCACATACAATGTTACACCACGAATTTCTTTTACCGCCACAATAGTTCCCGCCTCAAATATCTTACCTGGTTCGTATGCTCTAGCAGTCCATTCCTGCCCTCTATACACCGCTCTTCCAGTTCCTTTTATATTATCAACAGTCTCTGTAAGACATACATTTTCTCCTACTACCGTTTCATAATTTGTCCTTACCAAACGCGGTTTGAAATACTTCAATACCCATGGTCTTGTAAAAATCATCAAAATTGCAGATATCACTATAAATACCAATATCTGTACATAGATATTTAATCCCATTAAATGTGCCAGCAATGCCACAAACGAGCCTCCTGCAAACCAAATCGCCGTTAACCCTACTGTAGCAATTTCTACTACAGCAAAAATTATCATTAATGCAAGCCAAAAAATGCTTTCCATATTTTAAACCTCCTAACCCACTTTCTCATTTTATATTATACCATTCTCCCAAAATATCGTCTACTATTCTAATTCTTAATAATCTTCAAATTATATTAAAGTTTTTTCAACAAATTGCCGAAAAACAATATGATAAGGAGGATTTGTGTTATGGCAGCAACCGCAAATACCGCAACAAGTTTAAGCGAATCATACTATCTTCGCAGTTTTTATAAATCTAACCGTGATGCAGCTACTACCAGCAAACGAGGTGAACTAAGCAAAGGCAAGCTTTCACAGGCTGATGCCCAGGCACTCCGTGCGGCGGTAAGAGGTCTGCGTAATTTTGACTTGAATGATGATACAGACGATGGTTCTGATATCTACGCTAGTGTATCTGCTTTTTTAAAGACCTACAATAATGCATTAGATTCTTCTAACAATTCCGGCAATTATTCTTTGCAACGCTATGCAAAGCAGTTGAAAAATCTTGCAAAAGAATATGCTGACGAATTAAAGGACATCGGCATCACAGTAAAATCTGACGGCACTTTGGAAAAAAATGATAATCTTCTAAAAACTGCTGATGTTTCTGATATCCGTGAGCTCTTTGGCAAAGATGCAGCATTCGCCACTAGAAGTTCTAGCTATGCGAAACATATGAATACAAAAGCCGCTGATTTAATTTATACAGAGCTAACACAAAAAGGGAAGAATATCAATTTAACTTTATAAAAACTAATTTTTCCATACATTGTATAAAAGAGCAACAGCCGCCGGCGAGTCATAGTCTTGATCTTGCCAGCGGCTCTTTTTTGTCTTTCTATTCTATTATGATGTGCTATTTCCAAGTATAAGAAACAGTAATATCATTTCCTTTTACATCAACTTTTGCATAAGCACCTGATACCATCGCCATCATTGGTGCAAGATGCCCGATATCCAAATCCATAATAATCGGCACATCATATTCCTTCAACAAATCTACTACCGCATTATAATGGTCAAGCCCCATAATATCCTGTCCAAAACAAAGCGGTCGGCCGATTAAAAATCCTTTCACATACTCAAACCATCCTGCATTTTTCATTTGCCACACAGCACGACGGATTGCCATTACATTCAAGTCACAGCTTTCTATAAACCAAATAATACCATCTTCTTTATAACGCTCATTAAATCCTTTTACATCATCAAATTTTGTACCCAGCAGGTTCACCAGACAATCCATACATCCACCTACCAGACGACCTTCCATCTTTACTTCTAGCTCAGGATTTTCTTTTCCCCACAAAACATTCCATTCTTCTTTCACATTTCTCTCAGGCAAATATATGCGACTGTTTCTTTCTTCTGTCAAGTTATATGGTACAAGCGGATGCTCCTTATCCTTTAAAGATTCTCTTTCCCAAAGAGTATATCCTGACACGCTGCTTTTCTTTCCACACAATATATCATATGTATCCTGTAAACTCTCATCCCAAGGCTCCATACCAAAAGTCTGAGCACATGGTCCATAAATTGCTGCCGTATCACAAAGTGTCGTTAACAAAAATGTCATATTGGTATTATCCGAATATCCCATGTACCATTTTGGTTCAGCGGCTTTGATTGCCTCAAAATCCACATTACTCATGGTCTCGCACATCATCTCACCGCCACCTACTGATATCAGTACATCATTATCTGCACTACAATAATACTCCGTCAATTCTTTTCCACAAGCTTCTGGCGTATTACTAATACCGATACCACATCCTTCATAACAGTTAGGCCCCAAATCCAATTCATGTCCCAACTTCTTGAATTTCTCTAATGAACTATCAAAAGCTGTCTTATAAGGTTCTGTATTACAACCAAAGGATGGTGCCACAAAACCAATTGTTCCATTTTTTGTCAGAAATTTCGGATATTTCATACGTTCTTCCTTCTCTCTATCTTCTCTTATTCCCTAGTCGAGTCTACCAGCTTGTCTCAAAAATATGTACAAACTCCTCTAATCCATCTCTGTCTTCTTCATCAAAACGAGCCAACTTCGGACTATCAATATCCAATACGCCAACAATTTCACCATTTACATGTATTGGCAAAACAATTTCTGAATTAGACGCCGAGTCACAGGCTATATGACCTGGAAACAAATGAACATCTTCTACTAACATAATCTCATCACGTTCTACTGCGGTACCACACACACCTTTTCCCACACAAATCTCGATACAAGCTGTTTTTCCTTGAAAAGGTCCTAACACCAGCATACCATTTTCTATCAGGTAAAATCCTGCCCAGTTAATATCTTCTAAGGTATTATATAACAAGGCAGCTGCATTTGCCATATTAGCAATGTGATATGGTACATCACAGATTAGTGCCTGTAACTGTGCATTCATCAATTTATACTGCTCTGATTTTTTACTCATAAAATCCCCCCATATTTAACACATTAATTTTTTTAAAAAACATATTTTTTTAGTCTATCCATTGCCTCTGCCACAAGGCTATGCGGTAGTGCAAGATTCATACGAATCGTATTATTCATACTAAACTGTCTGCCATCCTGCCAGATAACGCCAACTTCCACACCAGCTCGCAACAATTCATCCAATGTCTTATTATTCTCGTTCAACCATTCCTCCACATCAAGATATAACATATACGTACCCTGTGGCTTAGAAAGCTTCACCCCTTTGAAGTTCTCCATAATAAAATCATATGCATAATCTACATTCTGTTTTAATACCTGACAAAGTTCTCCTACCCATTCCTGCCCCTCTGAGCGATATGCACCGATAAGAGCATGCATAGACAATACATTCATAGAATTGTAATGTGTGATAGAACCTTGTCGTTTCACTTTATCATTCAAATACTTATTATAAATAATATGATAAGAGCCAATTAATCCGGCAAGGTTAAACGTCTTCGATGGTGCATAAATAGCAATCGTACGCTGTTTTGCATCTTCAGATATACTCTGTGTCGGAATATGCTTATGTCCCTCTAAAATCAAATCTGACCAAATTTCATCTGAAATAACTACACAATCATTATCTTTATAAACTTTCATAGCACCTTCAATTTCTTCCCGTTCCCATACACGTCCGGTCGGATTGTGCGGAGTACAAAAAATCGCAAAGTGAATATTATTCTCTTTCATTTTTTTATCCATGTCGTCAAAATCCATACGCCAGGTGCCATTTTCATCTTTTTTCAAATCACTATAAATAATCTTACGTCCCAGATCCTCTAACACATGTAAAAAACCTACATAACATGGTCTATGTACAAGTATCGGCTCTCCTTGAGAAGTAAACGCATTCAATGCCGAAGACACGCAACCCAACACACCATTCTCATAACCGATATTTACAGGTTCAATACCTTCTATGCCATTTCTCACTCTCTGCCAGCCAATAATTGAATCATAATATTCTTTACTTGGCATAAAATAACCATATGCCGGATGCTCCATCCTCTCTACGACCGCCTCCTGAATCGTCGGAACCGTAGCAAAATTCATATCCGCAACCCACATTGGAATTTTTGAGAATCCCTCTTTCATCTCCACACCCGGAATCGGAATGATATCTACTGCAATAGAATCTTTTCCTGCTCTATCCATAATCGTTGTAAAATCATATTTCATCCTAAATTTCTCCTACTCGTATCAATTATCTGTCGCATCATCGTACCATGAACTTACCTGTTTTTCATTATACCACATTATTCCTTATCCAGAATAATTTTCAAAATATCCATTGCATTTTCTGCAATATATCATTCCGTACCTTCTCCATGTTTATTCTAGATATTATCCGCACCTTGCCAATTCCATGCTCCAGGCTCATATTCCTCAAAATTCCGTTCTACCATGGCAAAAATTCTTCGCTCCGGATTACTATACCACTTTACTCACACTTTTAATCTATCATATAGTAAACATTCCATATTTGCAATTTTTTCACCGCTACAACGCAAAAATTTAGCGCTATCTGATTTTTCTTTACAAATCAAATAGCGCTCTTAATGAATTTCCTGAAGCTTCACTATATAACCTCTCTTTCTATTAATTCGTCCAATTAAAACTTATTATCTCATTGGACTAACCTCCTGTTTTTAGAAGTTGTCTCTTCATTTGTTTTGTTGATATTATAATATCTCACTCTTTGATATTTGTCAATATATTTTCAGAAACTTTTTCATTTTATTTTTAATTTTCAGTTTAATAATCCTTGAACTATAAAAAGGATACTACTTTCGCAGTATCCTTTTACAAATGAAATATCAAGAACTTAAAATCTCTTTTTTTATAACATAAGTTTATAAATGTTGGCACAATCCTCTTCGTTTAGTTCCACAAATCCACGAATATACCCAGGTCTTCCATCTCCATTACAAAGTACATCTACAAGTTTTGGAATATCTTCTTCCTTTGCACCTAATTCTTCAAAATTCTTTGGCATACCAATGGAAATCAGGAAATTTCGAAATGCCTCGATTCCTGCTTTTGCTGTCACTTCCGGATGTTCAAAGTCCATCTGACATCCCCATACACGAACCGCCACCTGTGCAAAACGCATCACATCCTGTTCCATAACATACGTAAATACAGCCGGCATTGTCACTGCAAGTCCTGCTCCATGTGCACAGTCATAGAGGGCAGAAAGTTCATGCTCAATATTATGACTATTCCAGTCCTGACTTCTTCCTACACCACATGAATTATTATGTGCCATCATACCTGCCCACATAATATTTGCTCGAGCTTCATAGTTATTAGAATCTTCCACTGCCCGAGGTCCTTCATGCACCATAGTCAAAAGAAGTGCCTCAATCTGTCGATCTGTCACCTCTACCTCTTTTGTATTCGTTAAATATCTCTCATACAAATGTGCCATAATATCCGTGATACCACATGCTGTCTGGTATGGTGATAACGTTTGCGTAAGTGCAGGATTTAAGATACTAAATTTTGGACGTATTGCATCTCCCGATGCCCCTCTTTTGTACATTCCATTTTCATTTGTAATTACCGTATCTGGACTACCTTCACTGCCTGCCGCTGATATCGTAAGTATGGTTCCTACTGGCAACGCATTTTCTATTCTTTTTCCGCAATAGAAATCCCAAAAGTCCCCATCATATACCACACCTGCCGCAATAGCCTTTGCAGAATCAATAGTACTTCCTCCTCCTACTGCCAAAATAAAATCCACATCTTCCTTCTTACAAAGTTCGATTCCTTCATACACCAATCCGCTCCTAGGATTTGGCTGTACACCACCAAGTTCTACATAAGGAATGTCTTCCTTTTTCAGTGATGCTTTCACTCTCTCCAATAACCCTGAACGTACTACGCTTCCACCACCATAATGAATCAACACTTTCGTGCCACCGAAACGCTTTACATATGCTCCGGCTTCCTGCTCCGTATCTTTGCCAAACGCAAAGTATGTTGGTGAATAAAATGTAAAATTGTTCATACTCTTCTCCTTATATAGTTTTCTACTTTACTAAAATCTCTCATAACTATTAACATCAAATCATTATGCTTCTTTACTATAATAACTCTAGCTCTTCATTCCGTAAAGATTTTCTTTTTCTAAAAGTAGATTTGGTCTTATACAACCTTTTTTCACTATTTTTACCATCATACTAATAAAAGCAAAAGATGTTACTTTTAGCATTATAAATGACATTCTCGTAATATAATTTTGCGAACATAAAACCTCTTTCTTTAGATTACTATTTTAAGACAAAAAAAGAGAACCCTTAATTTTTCAAGGATTCTCAAGCTTTTTTTCAATGAGACATCGGGGATTCGAACCCCGGACAACTTGATTAAAAGTCAAGTGCTCTACCGACTGAGCTAATATCCCATACTCTTTAAGAGTAAATGCCCAGTTCCGGAATCGAACCAGAGACACAGGGATTTTCAGTCCCTTGCTCTACCAACTGAGCTAACTGGGCATAATGCTTACGCATTGAGTTGCGGGAATAGGATTTGAACCTATGACCTTCGGGTTATGAGCCCGACGAGCTTCCAGACTGCTCCATCCCGCGATATTTTATTACGTCTTCTATAAAGAAGAATGGGCGGAGGTGGATTCGAACCACCGAAGCAATTTGCAGCAGATTTACAGTCTGTCCCCTTTGGCCACTCGGGAATCCACC
>JAFYVJ010000058.1 GCA_017549185.1 Roseburia sp.
CCTTTGAGTTTTTGACGTGCGGATTTAATATCGAATTTGTCAAAGCCCCCTATTAGCGATTCTTAGGAAGCTGCAACAGGCACCTGTTCGTGCTATGCAGATAGTTCTTCCAAATTGTTCAACACGTTGGTGGACACAAAACGTTATTCCGGCATTCTGCGAAAAGAATTTCTAAACTTTTCTCTAACACAACTAAATTTACTGATTTAAAATATTCGCACTTTCTATAGTTTCCCGAACGAGAAAATCCTGCGGTCGGTGCGTTTTCTAAGACCTCGCTAAACGAAAGTTTATTGCACCAAATAATTAATTTTGTATTATCCCTGTTTAATAGTACCTTCGCGATATGCCTGAAGTAACGCTTCTAAATCCTTAATATCCTCTTTGATCACTTTTCCGGCATCTGTATCAGCAACAGTTTTTCTGCTAGAAGTATGCTGGACTAATGTAGAATGTGAAATAATATCACTTCCCTCTTGTACCGCTTTTTCTACTGACTCAAATGGCTCATGTGCAGCCAAAATCAATCCATAAGAATTGTAAATCAGTGTATATCCTGCGATTCCGGTTTTTGCCTGATATACTTTTGAAAAACCTCCATCAATAATCAACAACTTTCCTTTGCATTTAATCGGAGACTCTCCCTTTTTTACCTGAATCGGAATATGACCATTAATAATATGTGATTCCGGACCTTCTAATCCAAACTCTTTTAAAATGCTTATCGCAAAATCTTCTTTGCCAAGCATCGAATAATAATAATCTTTCGGTTCGTCCTGAATACTCTTATCCTCGATATAATATCGCTCGAAAGTTGTCATTCTCTCTTTTCCGTATACAGGTGAATTCTTACTTCCCCACAAGAACCACATCATATCCTGTCCACGTTTCTTCTCTTCTTTTTTAAGAGAATAATAACCTTTTCGCACACAATTCTCTAGTACATCATATAATTCTTTTCCGGCATATTCTTTTCCATTTACATTTACTTTACGGAAACTTCCATCTTCATTGATTGGAACACAGCCATGATATAATAAATTGCCATTATAAACATTATAAAGGCTTCCTTTTGCGAACAAAAAGTTTACATGACGCTGTAACTTCTCACAGTTTACAAATGCCATGCGAAGTCGCTCTATCACATCTGCTTCTTCCTGAGATAATTTATATGGGTCATTCCAGTCAATCGTTGGGAAATTCGTATCACGCAACTTATATTCTTTGTCACCTAATTTTACAACACCACGTTCAATATCAATTTTATCCAATAATAAGCGATCATCCATATCGAATTCCGGATGTGCTTTAATAATCTGTCCTTCTAATTTAAACTGCATAATAGTAACTGCTTTATGCATTTTCTCATCTAACTGAGCATCTCTGATATCGTATTCGTCTTCTCTGTAATCTAATTTAAACTGTGAACAAGGGTCCTTTGCATAACTTCCCATCGCAAGTCTTGCAAGCGGTACAAGGTTAATTCCGTAACCATCCTCTAACATACTTAGATTACCATATTTCGCAGAAATACGAATTACATTACAAATTAATGCCTCACAACCTGCTGCTGCACCCATCCACGATAAATCATGATTCCCCCACTGAATATCTACAGAACGGTGTTCCATCAGTGCATCCATAACCAAATGTGGGTATGGTCCTCTATCAAAAATATCTCCTACTACATGCAAATGGTCAACAATCAACGTACGAATCAATTCACAAATAGCCGTTATCAGCTTTTTCGCCTGTCCGGTACGGATTACGGAATTGATAATCTCGTTATAATATGCTTCCTGATCGGATATATCCGGTCGTCCGGTTAAAAGTTCTTCAATGATATAGGAAAAGTCCTTTGGAATAGCTTTTCTAACTTTTGAACGGGTATATTTAGATGATGCCGCCTTACACACACGAATCAGACGATTCATCGTCACTGCATACCAATCCTCAATATTATCTTCTTCTTTTAAAACCTGTTCCATTTTCTGTTTTGGATAATAAATCAAGGTCGCTAATGCTTTTTTACCGGCAACAGTAATATTCGCACCAAATTCTTCTTCAATTTTTCTTTTAATGGCTCCGGAACCATTCTTTAAGATATGCTGAAACTGTTCATACTCTCCATGAATATCTGTGATAAAATGCTCTGTTCCTTTTGGAAGGCTCAAAATTGCCTGCAAATTAACAATCTCCGTAGCTGCATGTGCAACAGTGGGATACTGCTTTGCAAGACTTTTTAAATAGCGTAAATCATTTTCCTGCATAATCTTCCATCCTTCTATTCTCTATCTTATTCCTAAATTATTTATTACTTCTCTATATACTGAATCGCAATACATTTTGGACCACCCTGCGTTACAAAAGCTGCTCCTAATTCAAGCAATTCAATCTCTACTTCTACGAAATGCTCCTTCAACTGCGCTATCACATTCTTCGCATCTTCCAATGCATTCGCATGCGATACGTAAATAATATACTTAGCATCTACTCCTCGCTTTTTCAAACGTTCAATAATAGCACCTACTGCCTGCTTCATATTTCTCTTGATCGCATATTTATCCAATCTGCGTCCTTCTTCCACCTGTGTCATAATCGGTTTCAACTTCAAAGTTGACGCAAATGTTGCTGCCATAGGAGTCAATCTTCCGCCACGTTTCAAAAAGGCAAAATCTTGTGGAATTAAGAAAGACTCCTGCGACTCTTTCACCTTCTCTAACCATGCAATAATCTCTTTCGCAGTCTTACCAGAAAGTTTCATCTGCTGTGCTTTCTTTACCATATAACGATGTGGTCCACAAAGTGTCTTTGTATTAATAACAGTAATATTCTCCTTATTATCTACCATCTCTTTTGCACCACATGCTGTCTGATAAGTACCTGAAAGTCCGTCTGCCATAGCAATATTAATAATCTCTGCGTCCGGATATTTTTCATAAGCTTCCATCACTTCACCAATTGGCGGCTGAGATGATTTCGGAATACCACCTTTTTCAATTCTATCGTAAAAATCTGTCATATCAATCGATAAGTCTCTGCCTTCTAAGTCCCCAATATTTACACATAAAGGCAACACCTCAATCCCCATTTCTCTCGCTTCGTCCTGTGTAAACAGTGTAGACGAATCTGTAATAATCTGTACCATACTTTTTCTCCCAAATTGTATCTTCTTCTCCTAGTGCTATCACTTTATTATATAATAAATCTGAGTGCAAAACAACCGCCCTACACTGGATTGTAGCATTTTCTTTTTACAGTCGTTACTGTTCACTCGTACCTCGTAAACAGTAACTTACAGTCCTTTTGGTATCATTAATAACATTATACAGTTCTAGCAATGAGCCAGAAAAAGAGACAATATCTGCTTATCGATACTGTCTCTACATCTCATTTCTATATTTATTTACTTCAAAAACATACTCTTAATTGTATAATGTTTCATTAGTCACTATATCGTTGCCTTAATGACATCACTCATCTCATAATGCCCAGCAGGTTTTCCCGCCAAATATTTTGCCGCTTCCACTGCACCTTTCGCAAAAACAGCCTTTGAATACGCAGTATGCTTAAATTCAATCACTTCATCCTGACCTGCAAAAATCACTTCATGTTCGCCCACGATACTACCACCGCGTACTGCGGAAATACCTATCTCATACTTATCACGTTTTTTACGTTCCTGACTACGATCATACTTGTATTCATATGCATTTTCCAATGCATCATTGATAGAATCTGCCAATGCTAATGCGGTACCGCTTGGTGCATCTACCTTCTGGTTATGATGTTTTTCTACAATTTCCATATCAAAACCTGCCGGGGCAAAAACCTGTGCTGCAGATTTTAATAATTCCATCAAAGTATTGATACCGAGAGACATATTTGCCGAACGCAATACCGCTACCTTTGTAGCAGCTGTTCTAGCCGCTTCAAGCTGTGCATCACTAAGACCTGTCGTACAAAGTACTACCGGAATCTGCTTTTCTACGCTATATACTAATAAATCATCCATCGCTCCTGCATTAGAAAAATCAATAATAACATCCGCTGGCACATCACATACTGAAATATTTGGAAAAACCGGATATTCATTGGCGATGCCGTCATACACATCAATACCTGCCACGATTTCTATTCCATCATCGCCTTTGCAGATATTCGTGATTACCTGTCCCATTTTTCCGTTACAACCATGCATAATTGCTTTTATCATATTCTATCCTCATCTCTAAACCGATATATCTCCGGTTATTCTTCTGTTATTTAGCTGTTACTATTTCCTTAGTCATAGGGTGCTCATCCGTAAGGGATTCGCTACTGTATAAATAATAACCTTCCTGCTCAAAAAATGATATTACACCAACTTTAAACCATAAGCTTTCATAACCTCAGCCATCTTTGCTGCATTGGCATCTGTCATCTCTGTAAGAGGAGAACGAAGAGAACCTACTTCATATCCCATGAGATTTAATGCTTTTTTCACTGGAATTGGATTTACTTCACTAAACAATGCATCTACTAAAGGCTGTGCTTCTAACTGTAACTTCATCGCAGTCTCTAAATCACCATCAAAGAAACTCTGACACATATTGTGTACCTTCGCTGGAGCAACATTCGACCAAACAGAAATAACACCTGCTGCGCCGATAGAAAGCAATGGTACAACAATTGCATCTTCACCGGAATACAAATCAATCTTTCCATCTGTTAAGTTCATTAATCTTGCTGCCTGAGCCACATTACCAGTTGCTTCTTTGATACCAACGATATTATCTACATTTTTAAATAAAGTAGCTGCTGTCTCCGGTAAAATATTACAGCCTGTACGTCCAGGAACATTATACATAATAATTGGCAATTTAGTCTCTGCTGCAATTTCCGAATAATAACGGATTAAGCCACCCTGAGTAGCTTTATTATAGTATGGTGTTACTGCTAAAAGACCATCAGCACCTGCTGCTTCGGCTTCTTTTGACAAATAAATCGCTTCTCTGGTACAGTTTGAACCGGAACCTGCTACAACAGGAACACGATGATTTGTAAACTCAACGGCTGCCTTAATCACCTTACTATGCTCTTCCATAGTCATAGTAGAACTCTCACCTGTCGTTCCTGCGATGATAATACAATCTGTACCTTCTGTAATCTGAAAATCAATTAACTCCTGTAATTTGTCGTAATTAATATCTCCATTTTCTTTCATTGGTGTAACAATTGCAACACCTGCACCTTTAAAAATTGCCATATTTTTCCTCCTTCTGTTCTATTGCATATTTAAAGCAATGATCTCCGAGCAAAACTCGTTTTTAGATTATTACGAAGCTTCTCAAATATATGTATCTGATGTTTTCTTTAAATAAATTTAAACAAACCTCATCCACATACGTTTTCATCACTTTAACACACAAAAACCCAGCTCAAAAAGAGCCGGGCTTAATCATTCTAACATACACAAACTATAACTGTAATTGTTATGCAAACCGATAGCTCCCCATCTAAAAGATGACAGTCATAAAGTTCTTCACCTTATGCCCAAGTAACACACTTACAGACATGTGCCCTTTCGGCGTTCTCCCCTTTCACAAGTCTTCTTCTGCCCCTGTGGCATCCGATCTGCTACTCATAAATCACGCAACCTCTATCAAACTTTATTAACTTTCATAAAGCATAGCATTAACTTTCTACATTGTCAATGCTAATCCTCCAAAAACTCAATTTTACTTACTGAAACTTCATAAGCAACCCTTTTTTCCGACTCCCATTCTGACAGCTTCTTTACATATTCGCGGCTCTGGATTCTCCCCCAAACCATCACATGACCGCCCACCTCAAATCCTGATGCAAAGCGGGCATTTCTTCCCCAGCATATGCATGGAATATAATCTGATTTTCCGTACGAACGATTTACTGCAATCAATAAATCAGCAATCTCCCTACCAAGAGGGGTTTTACGATAAATCGGTTCTTTACAGATATAACCGTCCAAGAAAATCTGATTACTTTTCACTTCATCTGTAGTTTCATCCAAAAATTCTAATTCTCTAACAAAAACAGATAATACCAATCGATTTTTCTTTTCCTCATGACGATTAAAGGAACGGAACTGACCCGTTGCATAAATAATCTGTCCTCTATAATCCGCAGTCACATCAATTAATCGCTCAGAAATCATAAGCGGTATGTAATCCATAAAATTACTGAGACGGTTTACTGCGACATCTACTGTATAGAATCCCTCTCCGTACACCTCATGACTAAATCTGAAATCGGAAACGATTTCTCCTACGATAGATACCTGGTTGTTTTCAAAAATTTTATCTGACATGAATATTTTCTCCCTTCCTCTTGCCGCAACTTGTAGCGGCCTGTTTGACAAAAATAGTTTTATCATGACTGCTACCATATTTTTCCATGATTCTTGTCGATAAACATTTTTCACTTTTTGTCGAAAATAGATACAGTTTGTCATCTCACATTACCTCAACTCTCAAAAATTCGCGAAATAATACACACTTTAGCTTTCGACATATTTCTTCTGATATCATGTTCTCTCTCTATCTGACAGCGAGTGTCCGATGGCTCTCTGTACAATATCATTTCTTTCTCTTGTAAAATTTTAAAAATGTGATAATATATTAAAGTTATGCGTAACTGTAGAAATCTGACAGTTACCTTTATTTGTAACATGTAATAAACGTATGCACATATGAAAGGAATTTTATGAGAATCAAACGTGAAGATGTACGTAATATAGCAATTATTGCTCACGTAGACCATGGTAAAACCACTTTGGTAGATGAGCTTTTAAAACAAAGCGGCGTATTCCGCGAGAATCAGGTAGTGGCAGAACGTGTCATGGACTCCAATGACATCGAAAAAGAACGTGGAATCACGATTCTTGCAAAAAATACCGCTATCACATACAAAGGTACTAAAATCAATGTTATCGATACACCTGGTCATGCAGACTTCGGCGGTGAAGTAGAACGTGTCCTTAAAATGGTAAACGGCGTTATTTTAGTGGTAGATGCCTTTGAAGGTGTTATGCCTCAGACCAAATTTGTATTAATGAAAGCTTTAGAATTAGCACTTCCGGTTATCGTTTGTGTGAATAAAATCGACCGTCCGGAAGCTCGTCCAAATGAAGTTGTAGATGAAGTTTTGGAATTATTCTTAGACTTAGATGCTTCAGACGAACAGTTAGACTGCCCATTCCTCTTTGCTTCTGCAAGAGATGGTTACGCAGTACGTGAAATCATGGATTTGGTAAACAGCCGTAAAAATATGGTTCCTTTATTTGAAACCATCATTGACTACATTCCTGCGCCGGAAGGTGATCCGGAAGCAAATACTCAGGTACTCATCTCTACTATCGACTACAACGAATACGTTGGACGTATTGGTATCGGTAAAGTAGAAAATGGACGTCTTAAAGTAAATCAGGAAGCAATCGTTGTAAACCACCATGAACCTGACAAACAAAAAAAAGTCCGCATCAGTAAATTATATGAATTTGACGGATTAAATAAAGTAGATGTAACAGAGGCAGGCATTGGTTCTATCGTTGCAATTTCCGGTATCACAGATATCCATATTGGTGATACCATTTGTGCAACAGAGAATCCGGAAGCGATTCCATTCCAAAAAATCTCTGAACCAACGCTTTCCATGAACTTTATCGTAAATGACAGCCCATTAGCTGGTCAGGAAGGTAAATATATCACTTCCCGCCACTTAAGAGACCGTCTTTTCCGTGAATTAAACACTGACGTATCTCTTCGTGTAGAAGAAACCGAAAGTGCTGACAGTTTTAAAGTATCTGGTCGTGGCGAATTACATTTATCTGTATTAATTGAAAACATGCGTCGTGAAGGATATGAGTTTGCTGTAAGTAAAGCAGAGGTACTCTACCGTACAGACGAAAATGGTAAAAAATTAGAACCAATGGAATTGGCCTATGTAGACGTTCCTGATGAATTCACTGGAACAGTTATTGATAAATTAAGTCAACGAAAAGGTGAAATGCTAAACATGAAGCCAATCGCTGGCGGATATACCCGTTTAGAGTTTAATATTCCATCTCGAGGTTTGATTGGTTACCGTGGAGAGTTCTTAACAGATACGAAAGGAAATGGTATCATCAATACTATCTTCAATGGTTATGACAGTTACCGTGGCGATATTTCTTATCGTAAACTTGGTTCTCTTATTGCTTACGAACCTGGCGAATCTGTAACTTACGGTTTATTCTCTGCACAGGATCGAGGCACCTTATTCATTGGACCTGGTCAAAAGGTTTATGCCGGTATGGTTATCGGTTCTTGCTCACGTAACGAAGATATCGAATTAAATGTTTGTAAGAAAAAACATTTGACCAATACCCGTTCTTCTTCCGCAGATGAAGCCTTAACACTTGTACCACCACGTATCTTAAGCCTAGAACAGGCATTAGATTTTATCGACGTCGACGAATTACTTGAGGTTACACCAACCAGTCTTCGTATTAGAAAACGTATTCTTGATCCAACCTTAAGAAAACGTGCAAATATGAAAAAATAAGCATACCTTACAAAATAAATGATTGTTACGATAAACTTTCGCTTGTCGTAACAATCATTTAATAGATTAGTTCAGCAATGCCTTGTCTATAATCTGGAAGTTGGCACGATGGATATAAAGTGCTTTTCCATCTATCATAAGCTTTGTGGTCTTCGGTAAATCCTCGCTGACTTCCCAGTAAACATCCTGACCAGAAAAGGCACAGATTGGATCACCTAACTGACTTTGAATTACAACTACGGTTGGCTTACCAAAGTAATTTTTATACTTATTCACTGTTTCTGCTACAATATTCAAATCACCAATTCCACTCGCATCACTATCTACATTTACATCAGTGGTATCGAATTCTACATCTGGTTTTAAACCTTCCTCTATAAAAAGTACGGTACTTCCGCAGCTTTCAATCTGTTTACCATCAATGGTAATGGTAATCACAGAAGACATGGTCTCTGTAATCATCCAACCGCTTTCTGAATAAGAATACTCGTCCACGATATTGGGACGCATATTGATATTCTCTCCCTCTGTTGTCATAAATAACTCACCTGAATTAGAATAAAACTGGCACTCATAGGTGTTACCTTTGATATTACCAGATAATTCATTAAGTTTATTTGTTAATCCGGCAATGCTACATCCAGTACATAATACCATTGTCATTACAAACATTGCTAATGCTACCATTTTCTTATTAACTTTTTTCATTTGTTATCGCTCCTATACCTTGTACATATTTTTTGATATTATTGTAACATAAAACATTTCACCCAAAAATTAAATCTCTCTAAAATATCATTTAGAAGAACAAAAGTGTGCTTCGCACACTCTCGCGACCTCATTTACTGATATAGCACAGCTTTTGTTCCGCGCGCGTAGCTGCGCATCGTTTGCACGTAGTGCTTTTATTCTATAGGAAAGTCATAGACTTTCACAAATTAA
>JAFYVJ010000059.1 GCA_017549185.1 Roseburia sp.
AAAAGGTTATTTACCTGCATCTCCAGATTAAGTTCCATATTATTATTTAATGTAATATAAAGATCAAGAATGAATTCTTTCATATCAACCGCTGCTCCCGGTATGATGGGATTTTTTATTACTACTGAACTGATATTTTCAATTGGAAGATGTAGTAGCGAACTAATGAGTCCTTTCAACACCAGTTCATTTTCCTGCAAAATAATATGAAACATATAGTTGTTTGTAAACGTATAGTCTATTTTTCCTGTTGCCTGTTCATATCCTTCAACTCTTTCTGTCATAGGCATATCTCCTTTGTTCGAAATGATCTTCACTTGGATATATGCGACAGATAATGCCAGAAATGTCCAAGCAGATACCGGTATGTCCGGTGAATGACTGCTGACAGCAGTCAGATTAATTTGCAAATTGATATCATATCTGAATAGTAACATTCATGGATTTGGGATTCAAGGTGATGACAAGATATTTGTGAAACATGTATAGTTGGACTAAAAAATATAATAAATAGGTACATGAAAAATATTTTTTACAAACTAAAAATAGCGGATTTATAATAAAAACGAGGTTGTACAGATTGTACAAAAGCTCAGACAAACGTAGATAAATACTCACTTTTTATACCTGTTACCTTATCCTATATACGAGAACGGAAACCTATAAAAAAATAAGCTTCGAAATCACATACATTGTGAAATCGAAGCTTATTTTATTATTATTTTACACTCGTATGAAGTGATAATTATTCCCAGCCTGGTTTTATAACAGGCAATTCAATCGGCCCGTTACTACCACTACTATTATCACCACTAGCGGTAATAATATCTTCTACATCAAACACAATTATTTCCATCTGCGGAGTCATATATTTTTCTTTCATATCTATTCACCGTCTGAAAATTATTCTATTTATTTAGTCGAATCAATATAATCATCTGCTGCCACATAGTATAAATACATTGCACGCATTACATTTGCAAGATTTGTACCAACAGTACTTTCATTTTTAAGTGCAATATGCGCATAAGTAAGTGGGCTGTATACGATTGTAACTTCAATAGGTTCTTCTGTCTCAGGATTTACACTATTTTTTGTTTTAACTGTTACCGAAATAAGTTTATTGAGTTCGTGTGCACCAATTCCAGTATATTCAAGGTACCATTTGCTAGTTCCTTCTTTCTGTTTTACTGCATATCTATTTGTTGCAGCAGCTTCTCCATCTACTGTTACACTAACTACTTCTACTTCTTCGTTAAAATAATGTCTTAATTCTGTGTCAGATTTTAATAATAAACTTGTACCATAGTAAATATCTTTTGTAGGAATTGTCGCAGCAGCTTTATATTCCGCTAAATCTGCTACACTTACACCACTTATTTTTTCAAGCATCTCTGAACCAATTCCATCTTCACTTGGTGTAAAATATTCAGTTGCAAAATCACCAAAATCACTCATGGTAGTTACAAGTTCTTTAAATTCTGCAATTGCCTCCGTTGATGCACCTGCTCCCAAGACAGCTTCTGGATTGGTTGTAGCATCTGTTACATATTCTTCAACTGAATAAGTGTATACTAAACCTTTACGTTCTCCTGCAACTAACTGAGCTTTAATATCTGTGTTCATATCTTTTACAGGAACGCCACATGAGAATACATAGACATTAGAAGGCTGTTCACCTCCTGCCAAAACCGCATCCGCAACAGATACTGTCTGAATTTCCACATCTTCACCACGCACTATTGTAAAGTTCATGTATGCATCTTTATTTGCACGTACTTCATCACTTAATGTCATAAAGAAGTTTACATCAATAACACCTTCTAAAGTCAAGCTGTTTCCTGCTAATTTAGCCTCACTATTATCCACATAAACACGACGAAGATCTTCGATTGCTGTTACAACTGTAGTTCTTGCGCTTGTGATTTCAGCTGTTGTATTAGCTTTAGTCACTGTTTCTCCTGCATCAATTGCACTCTTTACACCTGCGAACATATCTGCATTAGATGGATCTATTCCTTCTGCATCTGAAATTCTATCTGCTTCATTGTAAAGAGCCTTTGCTTCTGCAATTGCCTCCTCTAATGCTTCTGCAATTTCAATATGTGCTTTCAATGCAGCTAATGCAGTACTAAGTACTTCTGCTGCGTTATCTACATCACTCTGATTTGCATCACTATTGTCTCGAAGTGTCTCTGCATTTGTTAAAGCATCGTTAAAAGCTGTGACTAAATCGCTGTTATATTCCGATATATTTTCTATTGTTTCTGCTTCTGTAATCGCAGCAATTAATTCTGTTTTGTTTGCTGGCGGTTTTATATCATAACCAAAGATGGAGATATTCTGTGCTGCAAGATCCCTGTCAGCTTTCTCTTTAAAACCATCTGCTGGATTAACATTACAATATTTACTTACAGCCGTAATACGAACATGTGTTGCTAAAATAGGTTCTTTAAAAATAATTTCGTTTGTAGCCTCGTTTTCAAAATTACTTAATATCACTTTATAGTTAAAATCTTCATCTGTTGGATCAGACGTCGGATCCTTCATATTAGCAAAAGAAATCTTATATTCATTAATCCTTCCATACGGAGCATTTGTTCTGTTGGTATAATTAATAGATTTTATATACCATGCTTTATCAAATCCTGTCTGAATCCAAATTGAATCACTAAGCGGAGGATTAGCACCTAAGGTTTCTCCGTCTAGAGGATCGCCAGACCAACGTGTGTGCCACCAATGTGCCTCATCATCAAATGCCCATTTCGCAGGACCATCCTGGTCCTTCCCATTACCTTGTGCATCTTTCTGCTCTGAGTTAGCCTTTGCATTGTCACCAAGTATTCCCGGATTAAATTCTCTTAATGTAGTTTTCAAAGTATGTAATGCGTCATTAAGTGCTTCCAATGCTTCCGCTACCGCACTCTGACCTGCATTATTATCAGCAGCTATATTTCTTGCCTGTTGTAATGCAGTTGTTATAGAATTATAAAGAACACTATCCGTCTTGTCATCTATTGTTGGAATAATTGCCTCTGCTTCAGCAATTGTATTCAATAATTCTGTTTTATTTACTACTGGTACTTCATCATAACCCAAAATAGAGATGTTCTTTGCTGTAACCTCTGCTCCGCCATGTGTACTTTTAACAACGATGCGAACATGTGTTGCTTCAACAGGTCTATCCAAGGTAATTGACTGTGCATCTGCTGAACTTTCTAAGTTACCATCTGTTACATATTCAAAAGTAGGTTCACTTGTTTTTGGATTCTCTTCATTTGCAACCCAAATCTCATACTCATAAAGTCTATTATTGGTATTATTTGATCTTGGTGTATATTCGATTTCACTTACATACCATTTCTGTTCAAATCCTGTCTGAATGTAAATCGGATCGCCATTCTCATATCTCGTAGCTACATTGACATTATACGCAGAGTGCCACTGATAATTTCCATCATCAAATGCAAATTCTGCCGGACCATTATTATCTGAATCCTCCTGCCTAACTGAACGTTCTGAGTTTGATTTCGCATTCCACGCAAGAATCACAGGATTAAATTCCCTTTTCATTGTCTTTAGCAACTCTAATGCTCCGTTAAGATTACTCAATGCTTCATTTACCTCATTCACAGTTGCATTTAGATTTGCATAAGTAGCCTTTGCATTTTCAAAAGCAGTTGTCACAGTTGCATCTAATTTATCTTTATTTACTACAGTGTCTATTTTTACTTTTACATCACTAAGGGTTTTAAACAATTCCGTTTTGTCCACCTCTAAACCAGCTTTATAACCCTTAATAGAAATTTTCTTTGCTGCAACTTCGTTATCCTTGTACCCACTTTTAACAACAATACGAACATATGTCGCAAGTGCCGGTTCTTTTAAAGTAATTACCTGTTCATTAACATTATTCTCAAAACCTGTGTTTGTTTCATTTCCATTATAAATGACTTCGACTTTCTCAAAATCTTCTTGAACTAATTCTTCTATCGACTTAGCTGAATTTGCAATATAAATCTCAGCCTCTTTAATTACTTTACCTGAAACACCAGTATAGTTAATCTCTGTTATATACCATGGTTCACCAAATCCTGTTTGAATCCAAATTGGATTACCTGCATTATACTGATTAGCTATATTACTACTATCTACTTCATAACTTGCTTTATTATGTTTCCAACGTGTGTTCCAATGCTTCTCACCATTATCCATAAATGCCCATGCAGCTTTACCATCATTGTATTCATATGGCCACTGCTCGCGGTTAGACATTGCATTTTTCGCAAGAATATCTGATGGTATTTCACTTGGAATCATATCAAACTCAAATGCATCCAAGGAAACCCATGTGTCTCCTGTTACAACAAGTCTTACATGGTGACTTCCTAATGTCAAGCCATCTACTGTTACAAAATTCTGCTGAAACATGTTGCCATCAGCATATGTTTCAACCCCAGTTGCTTTCAGTACATCGTCTATGTATAAATCAAACGTACCACCATTAGAATGTTTCGTACCAATAACACTTATTGCATTACCATAAAAATCGAATTCAGCTGTAGCTCCATTTGTACTCGAACCTAACTCAGTTTCGCCATAGTAATTTCCATCTTGAGGCCACTGTTTAAAACCATTACAATTAATATTAACCTCAGTAGCATCAATCTTCTCTACAAATTCCACATTTTCCGGCTCAGTTTCCTCAGCACTTACCTGTACTGGTGGCAGCTGAATCGATGTAATCATCATGGCAATTGCTAAAATTGCCGCAAGAAATTTTCTTCTTTTCATACTTTTATTCCTCTTTGTTTTACTGGAGCCCAGCTTTTTGTGGGCTCCAAAAATACTTTTTTGTTACCTTTTTCTTCCTTCATCAACATATTTCGTTATTGTTTTAATGCTGGTAATTCATCTGGATCACCACTAGTAGTAATAATATCTTCTACCTCAAATTCGATAACTTCCATTTCAGGTGTAGTATATTTTTCTTTCATATTCTCCATCCTCCTTTCAAAAATTAACTTATAATTTATTCAAGATATGCCTGCGCTGCCTGATAATACAAATACATCGCACGCATTAAACTTGTAAGGTTATCATCAACATCCTCACGGCTAAGTGCAAGATATGCATAACTAAGTGGACTATATGTTATCGGCATATCGCCTTCTGTTGTTGTAATAGTTATCGTAATATTCTCGCCGAGTTTATGTGCCGGTATTCCGGTATGCTCAATGTAATATAAATTACCTTTCTGTACAACGTCATAGCCTTCCGCTTCTACTTCAACTGGTTTTGTAAAATAATGTCTTAATACGGTTTCTGATTTTAATAATAAACTGGAACCATAATAGATATCATCTTTATTCACAGGAAGTGTAGCCTGATAATCTTTTAAAGTTGCTGCTGTTACTGCAAGCATTTCTTCGGATGTTTCACCTATGGTTTCATCTGCAAAGTATGCTGTTGCAAAATCACCAAAATCACTCATGGCTTTTACAAGGTTTCTCGTTTCTTCAGAGTAAGTTTCTTCGTCACCAAGAATATCCCCTGCATAATCTTTGACTTTATAAGTATATACAGAACCTTTCTGTTCCTCAGATAAAATTATTTGAGCTTTAATCTCTGTATCCATGTCTTTTACCGGAACACCGCATTTGAATACATAGCAACCGGTTTCATCATCAATTATTGCTTCTTTAACAGGAACCTGTAAATATTCCTTACCATCTAAAGTGAAGTTCATGTATGCTCCTGGAGCATTAATTACTGCTTCACTTAACTGCATATAGAAGTTCACGCCAATAGTGCCTTCTAAACTTAATGTATGACCTGCTAATTTTTCTCCAATGCCACCTGATACTGCTAACTGGTATTTCTGCATCGCTTTTTCTACTACAAGTGCTGTTTCTTTAGAATCTGCTGTTGTAGTGAATGGATTGTCCATTTGCTTTTCTGCTGCTTCGATTGCTTTAAGAACCTCTGCTGCTTCTACTACATTACTTTCTGACAGATTTTCTTTTGTCGCCAAATCTACTGCTGCTTCTATTACCGCTACAAGTGCTGTCTTATCTACTTTTTCAAATACTTCCACTTCTTTGATTCCGTAGTAGTTTGCGTTTCTAGTAACACCCTGAATCTTCACAAACTGCACTTCTACTGGTGTATCAAGTGTAATTACATTCTTTTCTTGTGTATTTCCTGTAATCGCTTTTGCAATCGTCCATTCTTTTCCATCTGTGGAGACTTCTACATTAAATGCTGTTGCATATTGTGTGCCGTTCCATGTAACTGCCACCTTGCTTACAGTTTTATTTTCTCCCAAATCTACCATCAGATAATCGTTATTGTTATTTGAGCTGAGCCAGTATGTATTCGGGTCAGATACATCTCCATCGGTTGCTTTCCATGCCGGATGACGTTTTAAGTCTCCTGTATTGAGTGCTGGACTTCCTCCGAAACGTTCTGCATAAGCTTCCGCATTTAATGCTACATTTATCTCTTCTAAAGTTGCTGCATCTGCAATCATTTCTGGCTGTAATGCTTTGTTATATGCTTTAATATTGCCAATATAACCATGGAAGTTTTCTCCAATTTCTTCCATTGGGAATACAAATGTGCTCCAATAATCTGTTCCTACGCCGTTATCTGCTGATGCAAGCATTTTCACAAGAGTACCATCTACATAAATCTTTGTATTCTGGAATGTTCCTACGATTGTCACATTTACAATTTTATCTGTAGGAATCGCATAACCTGTTGTCTGTGTATAAAAGCTTCTCTTGATGGTCATTCCATCATCAGCGATTCCCTTCACACGAAGCTGTCCATCATATCCTGCAAACAGGAGTGAATCTTTTGTATTTCCTTCAGATGCTTTCACATCAAAGGAAACGGTATATGGATAATCCAATGTAGTAAGTGGTGTAGTCATCAGCGTATTTCCATCAAACTGAACCATAGGCTCTCCGTCCACTTCTACAATCGTACCATTTTTAATAACTGCGTCATAAGCATTACCACTTGCATCTTTTACTACGATGCCATCTGCAGTTATTTCTGTTTTTGCCAAATCATAATCTGCTACGGTCTCTCTTACACTCTTGATGTTATGTGCAATCTGTGTGCCAGGACCTTCTTGCAGTTTTTCGAATGCCATCTGGTAATCAATATAAGAATCCTCTTCTTCCTGACCACCCCATGCTTTTTCCGCAACCATCGCTGCTGCACGAAGCATTCTTTCATGTGTATCTGCTTCTGTAATACCTTCACGGAATTCATCGCCCCATAATGCTGCTTTTATACCAAGAAGTAATGGTTCTCCCTCTTCTGCACGGACATCTCCGTTAAAGATGACTGGATCCCAGCTCTTGTATAAGTACTCTTCTACAATCATGTCTTTATGATCACGACCTGGTGTTGTATAAAGGTATGGCTGAGGTACACTTACGACACGATAGCCTTCTTCCAAACGTGCAATTGGATCATCTTCATAGGTTGCCCAAATATCTAAAACAATATTTTCCGGTGAAATCTCTGTCGTTCCCGGGAACAACATCTGTGCACCCCACATACGAGCTGTTTTTCCATAGGATGCCATCAAATCTGATAAAAAGTTAATGTAGCCACGGAATGCTTCCGGATTAGATTTATCCCAGTATTCGTCTGCACCTACATGAACCGTATCACTCTTGAATACCGGATTGTTTCCACCTAAATAATCAGCATATAATTCTTCAATAAATCTTCTTGCGTTTAACGCATGTTCTTTTTCTGTTGCATTTGAGGAATTGATATCCAATGCCAACATCTGGCTGTTTCCAACCGTATTGATTTCGCCCAACCATTCGATGTTGTCCGGATTTTCTTTTGCATATTCAACATATGCTGTCGAATGTGATGGTGTATCAAATTCTGCAATTAAATCAATACCTCTGCTGTTTGCAAGTGCTTCTAACGCACGATATTCTTCCTTCGTATAGAAAGGATCTGCATATTCTTCGTTGAAATATTTAAATTTCTCGCCTTCATAGACATGCTTATCTGTCAAGCTTGGGAACGTATCACTTTCTAAACGGTGTATACCTGTCCATGCTGCATTTTCCTTTGTAGATAACCCGTCTGTATTGTAATCAAAATCATCATTTAAGTGTAAATGATATTCGTTCAATTTGTACCATGTGAAAATTTTGGTGTAATCCTCTAAATACTGTAAACGATGTGGAATTCGGCCTACGTCAAACATGATTCCTCGAATCTCATAATCCGGATAATCACGTGTCACACCACATGGAACTGATTTATGATCACTATCCTGCCATAAAATCTGTTCTACTGTAATGGTTCCGTACAGACATCCAGTATAGGTACTTGCATAAATCTTGATACCGTCCTGATTTGTCACCATAAGGTAACCTTCTTTTCCGGTTCCATATGGATCCGCTGTAAGTGATTCGATGTAAATATCTTTGCTTCCTGCACTTGTACCATTTTCAATTGGGAGCGTAAAACCACAGATTTCTTCGATATCACTCTGCATATTTTCTGCTACACCTAAAAGTCCAACACCTGCTGCATCGTTGATTACGATTTTAGCATCCTTACCTAACGTAAAAGAACCGTTATATCCGTACCATTCCTGAAGTGATGGAATCACTTTTGGTTTTGCATTTGGTCCGGATACTTCCTCAAACAATTCCGGATAAACACTGTTCTTTGCCGGAACGGTCACGGTAAATGAACGTCTTGCTGTATCCGACTCATCTTCTTCGTTTGTTATCTTTACAATAAGCTTAACTTCCTGTTCTCCAATCACAAATGGAGTAATCTTACCATCATTTGAAATAATCTGTTCTTTGCTACTTCCGATTACTTCAAGCTTGTAACCTTCTTTCACCTCAGGAAGTGTAACTTTTGTATCATTCACTCCAATTACAGGAAGTTCATGAATCTTATATAATTCACCGGATGCTGAATTTAATTCTATTACTTTAATCGATTTAACTAGATAACTTCCGGCTGAATTACATTTATCAAACCCAACATAACCGGCTCCCATCTGAGGAGAACCTGACATTGTCTGAGAAAATACTTCTGTTCCATCTACCCATAATGTCACGTTTTTGCCGACTAATTTTACTTTGATGGTATGCTCCGTTCCTACTGTAAGTGTCGGACCAGTAACTGTCTGTCCCCATTTATTTCCATTATCACCCCAGTACTCCCAGAACCATTTATTGCTATCATTCTCTGTTCCTACCAATACCTTATGATTCTGATCTGTCGCTCTTAAGATGAGACCGAATCTGGCTCCATTCTCCTTTGGAACAATCTTAGCTATAAAAATTCCATCTGAAATTGGTGCCATTGCTTTATCTACTACACCTGCTCGTGTAGCACTATAGGTAAGTTGCAATCCTTCTGCTGTAGCTGTAATGCTATTTCCGCTTCCATAAAGCGTTTCCATTCCGCCTGCCTGACCTGTTGTAAAATCAAATGCATAGGTAGGTTCAAGCATATCATCCGGATCTTGTGGTTGTTCCGGCATGTCAGGTGATACAACACCTTTTTGTATACCCATGATAGAAATCTCAGTCACAGATACACCTGTTCCGGCCGCATTTACATTCACTTTTTCAAAATAGAATCTTACGTATCTCTTTAATGAAGCCACGTCAGTAAATGTATCTACTGGATTGTTTGCTAAGCTTCCACTTGCACGCTCTACTGCCTTTACTGTCTGCCATTCTGTCTCTGTTGTATTCGTATCGGCTGTCTGAATCTGATATTTGGTAGCCCATACCTTCATATAGAAAGAAATATTTAATTCTGTAACCTTTGTTGATTCTGCTTCAAGGTCAAGAACCAGCCACTGTGCAGTCTGTGCACTTGCATCTGTAGCACCGGATTGCTTCATTACATCCGCTGACCATCTTGTATCTGTACTTCCATCTACTGTTTTATCTGCGGTATTCCCCGGCATACCTGACTCTATGCTGGATACGGTTGCAGTTTTACCCAATGCAACATTCGTCGGTTCCGGTTCCACTAATCTTCCCTGAATTGCAATCTCTGTTACTGAAACACCTGTCCCACCAGCGTTTACATTCACTTTTTCAAAATAAAATCTTACATATCTCTTTAATGAAGTCACATCTGTAAAAGTATCTACCGGATCATCTGATAAGCTTCCGCTTGCACGATCTACTGCTTTTACAGTCTGCCACTCGGTCTCTGCTGTATTCGTATCAGCTGTCTGAATCTGATACTTGGTAGCCCATACCTTTCTAAAGAAAGAAACTTTGATTTCACTGACTTCATATTCCCCTTCTCCAAGGTCAACCACTAACCACTGTGCAATCTGTGTACTTGCATCTGTAGCACCTGATTCTTTCATCTTCTCGCTAGACCATCTCGTAGATGTACTACCATCTGCTATCTGACCTGCAGTATTTCCCGGCATAGCCGCTTCTACGCTCGAAGCTGTCACGGTCTTGCCCTGTACCAAATTGGTATTTTCTTCAGCAGCCTTTACGTCGATGCTCTGAATACCTATACTGGTAAGGAGCATCACCACTGCCAAGAACAAACTTAACATTCGCTTTACCTTCACCCTCATACTTGTCTCTCCTTATTTTTTTACTAACCCATGTTATATGTATTGATAAAACCCTATACTCCTACAATAGGATACAATATATATTGTGTAAAGTCAATTTTTTCCAAAGCTTCGGGACGTGAAAAATAATCGAAAAAAAGACATTCTGATTATTATTCAAAATGTCCTTTCTTTCATGTCAATACTCTCAACAATATTCAATTAAAAGTTCTTTTTTCCGACCAATCATTTCATCGATTCGGTCAATATATAGGCCAACATCTTTCACGCTGTCCACTCGCTCGATTCTTCCATCCGGGAATACTCGTTTTGTGACAGTGCCTGCTCCGATAGCCATGATAGTCTGTTTTTCTTCCATAATTAAGATATTATAGACACCTGCTTTTCCGCTTTTCGCATAACCTACGTTCTCTAAATTACCTGCCATACTCTTCTGGCGATACAAGTAATATGGTTTTAGATCCAACTCTTTACAATAGGAAGAAACCAAATCCATATGTTCCTGTGTATTGACCATCTTGTAATCCTTGTAATCGTCTTTAAACATATTAAGGCGTGCCGCACGTTTTAATGCCAGCGAATGCACAGTCAAATTGTCTGGATTTAACTCCTTAATCTGTTCCATTGTATCATGTACATCTTCTAATGACTCGCCCGGCAATCCTAAGATTAAGTCCATATTGATATTATCAAACCCAACCTCGCGGGCAATTTTATAACATTCTATGGTCTGTTCTACTGTATGGTGGCGTCCTATCAGGCGTAAAGTCTCATCCTTCATAGTCTGCGGATTAATGGAAATCCTGTCAACGCCCCATTTGTAAAGTACCTCTAACTTCTCTCTGGTAATGCTGTCCGGTCTTCCTGCTTCCACTGTAAATTCTACACAATGTGACAGGTCAAAATGACATTTAATAAAACGAATCAACCGATCCAACTGATGCGGTTCTAACGTAGTAGGTGTACCGCCGCCAATGTAGATGGAATTTAACTTTTTGTGATAAAATTTCACGGATACAAACTGAATTTCTTTCTCTAGTGCATCTAAATATGCATCCACCCTACTTCTCCATGCCGATAACGGATATGACGTAAAGGAACAGTAGAGACACGTCGTTGGACAGAATGGAATCCCTATGTAGAGACTATAGCCATTCTCATAGTCTATTTTCTGCAACAACTTCAACTCTCGTTCCGCGATGTCGATGGACAAATCTATTTTCTCAGATGAGACGAAATATGCCTCCTTCATATACTGCTCAATCTCTTCACGACTCTTGCCCTCTTCCAAAAACTTCATTGGAATCTTTGTCGGGCGGATACCTGTTAATGTACCCCATGGAAGTTCTTTTCCACTATATTGTTTTAACATTAGGTACAAATGTTGCTTTAACCGATTCTTCGTTTCTGAACGGTCCGAAAAATCTACAACAAACTGCACCGCCATTTTCTCTTCAAAAATCACGTCTATTGTGCTTGCTTGTGCATCGATTGAACATTCATTATCTGCACATTCATCACAAAATTCTGATACCTGCTCACTTAACACAATCCCTATCTTATCCTGTGCATAGTCGATATCCAAACGCCATATTATCTCTTCGTTATATTCTTTTCCTTCCGCTGTCGCACTCACATTCTGATTCGGATAAAACGCCTTAATCAGCGAATGAATGTCATATTCAAATTCCGGTTGATTTAATTTTGCTAAAATCATTTTATTAATTCTTTCTATCTTTTTGTTTTCTGTATAGTTTTTAACTGTAAATTCCTTTTGGGTCTATATAAACATCAGATACTTTTACTACAAAAACGGATTGTTCACGCGTTCTGCCCCGACACTTGTCATGTCACCATGTCCTGGATATACCGCTGTCTCATCCGGTTTAGTCATTAGTTTCTCATTGATAGCACGAATCAACTGTGAAGCACTTCCTTTTGGAAAATCAGTTCTTCCTATGGAACCTTCAAATAAAGTGTCTCCACTAAATAACACACCCTGCTCCTCAAAATAATAGCAACAACCGCCCACAGTATGCCCCGGTGTAAAGAGCACACTCACTTTAAAACCTGCCAGTTCCAGTTCCTGCCCATCTTTTAGGTATACATCTGCATGATAAACCTCTGTTTTTCCTTCCCAACCGGATAAATTCAAGCCTGGTGACTCTAAGGTTTCCTGCTCGGCTTCGTGGGCATATATTTTTACATCCAATAACTGTGCCAATTCTTCTGCTGCTGATGCATGGTCAAAATGTCCATGGGTTAGTAAAATCCCACTCGGTGTCAGACCATGTTCTTTTATTTTCTCTGCTAACTGTTTTGCAGATGCACCAGGATCTATAATTAATACTTCCTTTGTATCATCATTGATTGCAAAATAACAGTTGGTCGCGCAGACACTCACTATATACTGCTGAATCTTCATTGCCGTCATAATACTCTCCTGCTTCATATTACTCAAGAAGGACAAATCACTGGCAAATCAACCGCCAGTCGTTCTTTCAATATCAATTACATTTTCAATCTGACGTAAACGCCCAATCAGACTGGTCAATTCTTCTTTTCCTTTTGTATTAAAGGAAATATCTATCGTAGCAACACCCTGTTTGCTTACTTTTGAATAAATCGCATTGATATCAATTTCTCGTTCTGTAAATACTTTAGAAATATCTACAAGCAAACCGGTACGGTTATTACAATATACTTTTATCTCGGTCAGATACAAACCACTCGCACCTGATCCTTCACTATGCTGCCATTCCGCATCAATCAGACGACTTCTATCGTCATCTGAAATATTCATCACATTAATACAATCTGTACGATGAATAGACACACCTCTTCCTCTGGTTACAAAACCTACGATTTCATCTCCCGGTACAGGACTACAACATTTTGAAAAATGTACAGCCACATCATATAACCCTTTTACAATGATGCCGCTCTTTGAACGTTTTTCTGCATGCTTATCTTTATTCTCAGAGATATTTTCCATAATCTCTGCATCTGTAATCTGGGAAAGATGGTCTTTTTTGTACTCCTCATACATACGACCTACAATCTGGCCTTCTCTTAAACCTCCATGCCCGACGGTAGCTAAACACGAATTCCAATCATGGAATCCATATTTACGAAGAATCTTCTCCTGATATTCCGGTTTATTAATCTGATGAAAATCAATTCCTTTTGTCTTTGCATTGGCAATTAGAGCTTCCTTACCTCGAATAACATTCTCTTCTTTGGACTGACTTCTAAACCACTGATTAATCTTATTCTTAGCCTGTGTACTCTTTACCATGCTAAGCCAGTCACGGCTCGGTCCCTTAGAATTCTGGGAAGTCATAATCTCAATTCGGTCACCATTACGAATGACATAGTCAATCGGAACTAATTTGCCATTCACTCTAGCACCTACCATTTTATTACCAACTGCGGAATGAATGCTATAAGCAAAATCGATTGGATTCGAACCCGCAGGGAGATTTTTCACATCACCAGATGGTGTAAAACAGAATACAGCATCTGAGAATAAGTCCAGATCACTTTTTAACATACTCATGAACTCTCTGTTATCAGACATATCCTGCTGCCATTCCAAAATCTGACGAAGCCAGCTTAACTTCTCTTCTTCTGTTACAGTCGTGCGTGTCTCTACACCATTATTCGCTTCTTTATATTTCCAATGTGCTGCAATACCAAACTCTGCCGTACGATGCATTTCTTCGGTACGAATCTGAATCTCAAACGGCTGACCGGTTGGCCCTATCAACGTCGTATGCAACGACTGATACATATTCGGTTTCGGCATCGCAATATAATCTTTGAAACGGCCCGGAATCGGTTTATACATTTCATGAATCACGCCAAGTGCAGCATAACAATCTTTCACGGACTCCACAATAATACGAATCGCGAATAAGTCATATATCTGATCTAAAGTCTTATCCTGATTCTTCATTTTCTTATAAATACTGAAAAAGTGTTTTGCACGACCGGTAATCTCTGCCTCAATACCGGCATCCTCTATATGCTTTTTCACTTCTTCTGCCAACGACTGAACATACGCTTCGCGTGTACTCTTACGCTGGGCAATCTGAACACCTAAATCATGATATGCATCCGGCTCCAGATATTTTAATGATAAATCATCTAACTCTACCTTAATCTTAGAAATACCAAGTCGCTGTGCCAATGGAGCGTAAATCTCCATAGTCTCTCTGGCCTTTTCTTTCTGCTTCTCCGGCTTCATATGCTTTAACGTACGCATATTGTGCAAACGGTCAGCGAGCTTAATCAGAATAACACGGATATCCTTTGCCATCGCAAGAAACATTTTTCGAAGGTTCTCTGCCTGAACCTCCACTTTATCGGCATCATAAGATAACTGTCCTAATTTGGTAACGCCGTCTACTAAAAGTGCAACTTCTGCACTGAATTCTTTTTTAATCTCTTCATCTGTCATAACGGTATCTTCTACAACATCATGTAAAAGTCCTGCTACGATCGTCTCTTTATCTAATTCTAAGTCCGCCAGAATAATAGCAACACACAACGGATGGATGATGTATGGTTCTCCTGATTTGCGAACCTGCCCCTCGTGTGCCTCATAGGCAATACGGTATGCTTTCTCAATCTGTGTTATGTCATCAGATGGATGGTATTTGCACACGCTGGCAATGAGCTCGTCATATAACACTTCCGGGCTCTCAAATTCCTTCATCTTTTTCAATTCCTGTTCAATTCGATTTGCTGAAAATTCTACCATACTTGTCACTCTCTTTTATCGAAAATAGATAATTATTCAGTACTTCATAATACTGAATAGTTACGAAAATAGTATCTAAATATTATATTTTATTTTTCCCTAAAAAGCAACGCTTAATCAACGTGTACAGCAATAAAGAATAAATCAAATTATTTTAACCCTTTTCACAATCTCACATGTTTGTTTATAACTAAAAACATTTTTGGGATTTTTAGAAAAGTTATCCACACCACTATGACATGGGAATTCCTTACATAAATTTTTGTG
>JAFYVJ010000005.1 GCA_017549185.1 Roseburia sp.
ATTACAGATGGCTGATGATGGAGCCGTCTAATTGTAATCTGCTTTTTATTATGCAGATTTTTACTAAGTTTTACAAGATATTTAAAAATAATATGTGTGTTTAGTGTCGTTAGATAAGTATTAGAATTTGTAGTCTTACACTTATGGATATAAGTTAGTTGGTGGTAAACTAGAGATAAATGAAGAGGAAGCGGAGGCGATTCGCATTATCTTTGAACAGTACGTAAATACAGATATTGGTGCTAATGGGCTTGCGAAATATCTTGAAAATCATGGTGTGAGAAAGATAGCGAGACAAAATGGTAAGAATCCTTTGTTTGATGCTGCCCTCATCCGAAGAATTATAAAAAATCCGGTGTATTGTGGGAAAATCGCTTATGGCAGGCGTAAAACAGAAAAGGTTCATGGGACAAGAAATGACTATCATCTGGTAGAACAGGAAGATTATTTATTGGCAGACGGATTACATGAAGCAATTGTACCAGAAGATGTTTGGAATGTGGCACAGGAGAAAATTGAACGATATGCCAAGAAGTATGAGCATGTGAATAAACAGAAAAATGAAAAAGTTCATATGCTGTCAGTCATCATTGACAATATCAGTGATTAAGAAACTTGTGAGTAATCCAAAGTTTGCAGAATTAATGCGTGAGAAAATCAATATGCAGGTGGATACTTCTGAATTAGAACAGCAAATTGCAAATTATGAAAAGCAGTTACAGGACTTTGAGGGGCATCCCTTTAAGGTAGAAAACGATATGGCATTGTTTGAACTAATGCAGGGTATTGAAAAAGAAGGTGTGATTGTTCCGGCTCTGGCAAGACCGAAGGCTGGTGGTTATGAATTGATTGCAGGTCATAGAAGAATGGCTACTTGTAAATGGGCAGGGATTGATGTGATGCCTGTGGTGATTCGAGATTTGGATGATAATCAGGCTGTGATTGCTATGGTGGATAGCAATCTGCAACGGGTGTAAAATATCAAGGAAAATACTAGTAGAATATAAGGGTGTTACATGGTATAATGAATGCGAAAATTTGAATTTCCTGTTGCGTTTTGCATAGAAGTATAGTATATTTTCTTTGTTGGGAATGAGGTTCTCCCATGGGTTTAAATCCCTAAACCGCATTTAATGCTGATGACTTCTGCGAAATTATTACGCAGAAATTGTCAGCTTTTTTATTTCTGCAATTTAGGAGGCTTGTATGTTAACGAGTATTGCAGTGATTTTATTATTAGGTTTGCTGATAGGTTGGATTTTTTCAAAACTTAAATTGCCTAATCTGCTGGGGATGGTTATTGTGGGAATTGTACTAAGTCCTCATGCATTGAATTTGATTGATGATTCCATACTTGGGATTTCGGGAGAATTACGACAGATAGCATTAGTAATTATTCTTACAAGAGCAGGACTATCACTTGATGTTTCGGATTTAAAGAAAGTAGGCAGACCAGCGGTTCTTATGTGCTTTGTCCCTGCGTGTGTAGAAATATTAGGAACAGTGATTCTGGCTCCGATATTGCTTGGAGTGACAATGTTAGAGGCTGCCATTATTGGAAGTGTAATTGCGGCAGTATCACCTGCTGTAATTGTTCCAAGAATGATAAAATTGATAGATGAGGGATATGGTAAAGAAAAAAGTATTCCACAACTAATTCTGGCAAGTGCTTCGGTAGATGATGTGTTTGTTATAGTGGTATTTACTGCATTTACTGCTTTAGCGTCAACAGGCGAGATGTCTGCAACTAGTTTTATACAAATTCCACTATCCATAGTATTAGGAATTATACTTGGCGGCTGTGTAGGAATTGTATTAGTTGCATTCTTTAAGAAATGTCATATGAGGGATTCTGTAAAAATATTGATAATTCTTAGCATTTCTTTCTTGCTTTTGGAGGTAGAGAACCGATTACAAGGTTATATTCCGGTCTCAGGACTGCTTGCCATTATGAGTATGGGAATCATCATAAAACAAAAGTATGGTGTGTTGGCACTACGTATATCCGCCAAATATAGTAAATTGTGGTTGGGTGCAGAAGTATTTCTTTTTGTTTTAGTTGGTGCTACCGTGGATTTAAGATATGTTGCATCAGCAGGTGTATCAGCAGTATTACTCATTTTAGGTGCATTATTATTTAGAATGACAGGAGTAGCTGTATCGCTACTCAAAACAGGCTTATTAAAGAGAGAAAGATTATTTTGTATGATAGCATATACACCAAAGGCAACTGTACAGGCTGCTATTGGTGCGATACCATTATCAATGGGATTAGAATGTGGAAATATAGTCCTGACGGTTGCAGTGTTGTCAATTTTGATTACCGCACCATTTGGAGCTATATGTGTTGATAATTTATATAAGAGATATTTAGAGAAGAGGTAGCGTGCAAATTTCAGGTTGAGCATTTGTCTACACCGAATTAATATAATGAAAAAACTAGCTATTAGGAGAATGCTTTTAATAGCTAGTTTTTTCGTTATATTTTTACAGTAAAAGTAATAGAAGAATCATTAGCACAATCAGCTTTAATGTATCCGCCATGATTTTGTGCAATGGATTGCGCAATAGATAATCCGATACCGTAGCTGTCCTTTGTGGTGCGAGATTGGTCGGCACGATAAAAACGGTCAAAAATGCGGTCCAAATCAGGTGTACTGTCTAAAGCACAAGTATTATACACTTGAATTTTAATTTTTTTACCCCGCTTATATAGGTCTAAACGTATTTTGCCATTTTCCTCGGAATATTTCAGTGCATTATCCAAAAGAATAGATACCATCTGCTGAATGGTATTTTTGTCTCCGGTTAGAATAATATTATCTTCTATGTGATGTGCATATTCTTTTCCTTTCGCTTCTGCTATAGAGGAAAAGGGTTCGGAAATTTCCCAAATGGCATCCGTTAAAGAAAATCTCACCATTTCAGGAAATGGTTGTTCTTCGTCAAGACGAGATAAAGAAATAAGCTGAGCTATCAATTTTGACATTTTCGTTGATTGCTGTTGAATGTTTTGTATCCATTCATCGTTTTCATATTCCATAGCTAGGACATCTGCACTGGTGGAAATTGAGGTCAGCGGAGTTTTTAGCTCGTGACCTGCATTTGTAATAAATTTTTTTTGTGTTTCTAAGTTGCGTAAATAAGGGGCAATGGCTTTTTTTGACAAAAAAACAATTATGATAAATACGGCAAATAAACAGCAGACAGCAATTCCGACAGTTGATAGAAAAAGAGATTTTAAAAACTGTAGCTCTCTTTCAGCATTGAGAAAGAAAATCATTTTACCATCTGTTGTTGTAATGACTGCATAGCGGTAACTGTTATAGTAGCCATTTGTCTTTCCTGTTGTTAATACGTTTTCAACATAATTTATAACTTCATTTTCTGATACAGAGGCAATATAGTCCTGATTAACTTTTTCAACTTCATTTTGTGCATCTATATAGACTGAAAAGAAACGAAGCATATATTTGAATTCCGGGGAAAAATCATTTCTAAATTCAGGAAATGGGAAACTGCCGGAAGGAGCGGGTGGATGTTCTGTTGTTTCTGCGTTTATAAGGCTTTGCATCGTTTTATTAAGTTGTTTCGTTGTGTTTTGGTAAGTGAAAATATTAATGATTAATAAAAGCACAATAATTACAGCTGAAAAGGCAATCATTGATATCGTGATAAAACGCCAGCGTAATTTTTTTAACATATGATTTCCTCCAATACATAGCCAGCCCCTCGAATGGTTTTAATTTCTATATCGGAATGAATGGATTTCATTTTTTTGCGCAGAAAACCAATATGGGTCCAGACCACGTCCAGTTCAGAATCGCTATTCTGTTCCCATACGTTATCCATTAACCGTTCCGTAGAAAAGACCTGATGAGGATGGCGCATAAAAAGTTCCATAAGTTGAAATTCTTTGTTGTTAAGCCTGACACTGCCATAATCTGTCGATAATGTATATCGGCTGCAGTCCAGAGCAGTGCTGCCAAGCATTAACTGATTGGAACTATAGTTTTCACTTCTGCGGGTAAGTGCCCGGACTCTTGCTAAAAATTCATTGGTGGCAAAAGGCTTTGCCAGATAGTCATCTGCACCGGCATCAAGACCTGTTACTCTGTCTTCAATATCACTTTTGGCTGTTAAGAAAAGTGCGGGCGTTGTAATCCCTTGCTTTCTTACTTCTTTTAATACGGAAAGTCCATCCATTTCAGGCATCATAATATCCAGTATCAGCACATCATACGAAAAATGAGTGATATAGTCCAGTGCATCTTTTCCGTTATAGACTACATCAACCACATATTTATTTTTTACAAGCAAAACTTTTAATGCTTTTGCGATGGATATTTCATCCTCTGCTATTAAGATTTTCATAATAGTTAGTCACCTCCACGCTTATAGAGTACATCAGTAAGTTGAAATCTGGTTGAAATTGACTCTGTATATTTCAGTATATCATAGGATTGTGTCTGAAATAAGAAAAGGGTAGATAAAAGTTCACATTTTGAACACCATCTTTTTCAGGTTCATTTTAGGAATGCATTTTAAACTAAAGAAAATCAATGTAGGAAGGAGGAGCTACTTTTGGAAACAAAGAATATTGCGTACCGACATGAATTAAAATATCAGATTAGTTATGCGAATTATCTTGCCATAAAACAGAGGGTACGACCACTGATGCACTTAGATGAACATGCACTGAAAGAGGGACGATATTTAATCCGAAGCATTTATTTTGACAATGCGGATGATAAAGCATTGTGTGAGAAAAAGGATGGGATACAAAAAAGGGAAAAATTTAGAATACGATATTATAATGACGATTTTTCTTTTATTGTATTGGAGAAAAAAATGAAACATAATAATCTGTGTCTGAAGCTGGATGCAGTAATTACCAAAGAGCAATGCAAAGCACTTCTGGATGGAAATGTAAGCTGGATGGTAAAACATGAAAAAGAAATCGTTCGAGAATTATATTACAAGATGAACAGCCAGCAGCTGCGTCCCAGAGTGTTGGTTTCATACATACGGGAACCATATGTTTATAAGGCGGGAAATGTGAGAGTTACTTTTGATTCCCAAATAAGAACAAGTCTGTTTCACAGGGGATTTCTCGAAGAAAATCCACAGGATATCAGTGCAATGGACAATCCGGGGGAAGTTATTCTGGAAGTAAAGTATGATGAATTTATACCGGAAATAATTGTGGATCTTTTACAGACAGAAGAAATTAGACAGCAGGCATTTTCAAAATATGGAGCCTGCCGCAGATTTGGTTAATTTAGAAATGTAAAATTGTTGGAGGAAATAAGATGAATTTTAGTGATGTATTTAAATCCAGTTTTTTGGATAGTGTAACAGAGTTTTCTATTTTAGATACAGTGTTAGGCTTGGTAGTCGCCCTGTTGGTAGGATTATTTATATTTGTGGTATACAAAAAGACTTTAACGGGAGTAATGTATTCAAATGGTTTTGCATTAACCTTGGTGGGTCTTTCTCTGGTAACTACATTGGTGATTATGGCAGTAACCTCTAATGTGGTTCTTTCCCTTGGTATGGTTGGTGCACTTTCGATTGTAAGATTTAGAACAGCAATAAAAGAACCGGTGGAAATCGTATTTTTATTCTGGTCTCTTGCAGTAGGAATTGTAATCGGAGCGGGAATGATACCATTAGCAATTATTGGTTCTGTTATCATTGGTATTATCCTATTGTTGTTTGCAAACCGTAAGATTCGCAATAATCCATATATTCTGATTTTAAGCTGTCAGGATGAAAAAGCAGAGGAAGCAGTTCTTGGTATACTGGATAAGAGTGTTGAACATTATATTGTCAAGTCTAAAACGATTAATGCATCAGGAATAGAAATGACATGTGAACTTCGTACAAAGGATGCGACAACCTCTTTTGTAAACCGGATTCATGATATCAAAGGAATTGAGAGTGCGACTCTTGTCAGCTATAATGGCGAATATATGTCGTAAGAATGGAGGTGCACATGATTGCAAATAAACACATTACGAAGATAGTTGCTGTAATTATGGCTATTGCAGTATGTTTATGTCTATGTGCAATGACATTTTCGGATGAGTTGGAAAATCTGGTGGGTGGTTCCGGTATATCAATGGAATATGAGACGAAGCTTTTTGATACGGATAAAATTATCAGCATCAACATTCTCATGGATGATAGCGAATGGGAGGATATGCTGTCAAATGCTTCGGCAGAACAGTATTATGAATGCGATGTGGAAATTAACGGAGACATTTTTTATAATGTGGCCATTCGTCCGAAAGGAAATACAAGTCTAAGCTCCATTGCCAGTGACCCGGATAATGACAGATACAGTTTCAAACTGGAATTTGACCAATATGTAGATGGACAAACCTGTTATGGGTTGGATAAGCTTATTTTAAATAATAATTATGCAGATGCTACCAACATGAAAGAAGCACTTATTTATGATATGTTTCAATATATGGGGGTGGATGCATCTCTTTACAATTATGCCGAGATTTCTGTGAATGGAGACTACTGGGGCGTGTATCTTGCGCTTGAAGCGGTTGAGGAAAGTTTCATGCTTCGTAATTATGGCACTGATTATGGAGAGCTTTACAAACCAGATAGTATGAATTTTGGAAATATGGGTGGAGGTTTTGAAAAAAAAGATTTCGGGAATATGACACCACCTACAATGGGTTCCAAAGGTTCTTTTGACATGTCGCAGGCTCCAGAGAAGGTATCGCAAAAATCAGACGGAGGATCCAGGCAGGAAACAGAAATTCGGCATTTTTCGCAAAGAGGCGGATTTGGTTCCATGATGGGTGGAAATGGTGCCAATTTGAATTATTCAGATGATGATTTAGACAGTTATTCTACCATATGGGACTGTGAAGTAACGGATACGACAGAGAGCGATCATAAACGTGTTGTAACTGCTTTGCGAAATATTTCGGAAGGAACAGATTTGGAAAACTATATGGATATAGATAATCTTCTAAAATATGCGGCTGTACACATATTCTCAGTAAATACAGACAGCCTGTCAGGAACGATGGCACATAATTATTATTTATATGAATCTGATGGGATGCTGAATATTTTGCCTTGGGATTATAATTTAGCTTTGGGCGGAATGGGAGGCATGGGTGGTTTTGATGGAAGTAGCAGTGGAGCCACTTCCACCGTGAATGATGCTATAGACGATGCGTTTTCAGGAACGGATTTTTTTGATACGCTGCTTGGAGACGAAGAATACCATGAGCAGTATTATGAATATATGCAACAGCTTGTAGATGAGTATTTACTGGGAGAGGGTTTTACAAAGTTTTATAATAGAACCCGTCAGCAGATAGATGAACTTGTAAAAAATGACCCTAATGCGTTATACACTTATGAAGAATATGAGGAAGCATTAGAAGTTCTTTGCGAAGTGATTAATCTGCGCGGACAGTCAATTGACGGACAGATTAACGGAACAATACCATCGACAGCTACGGATCAGAATAACTCGGAGGCTTTAATAGATGCTTCCCATATTGACTTATCTGTCATGGGAACAATGAATATGGGTGGTGGTTTTTCCAGAGGTGACAGCAAAACAAATAATGACATAGAAGAAACGGAGGGTAGTGAAATGCCACAGTTTGAAAGTGAGATGCCGGAAGGCTTTGACCCGTCACAGATGGGAGGCGAGATACCGGAGGGCTTTGCTCCGTCGCAGTTTGGAGGCGAGATGCCAGAGGGCTTTGACCCGTCGCAATTTGGAGGCGAGATGCCAGAGGGCTTTGACCCGTCGCGATTTGGAGGCGAGATGCCGGAAGGCTTCGATGCATCGCAATTTGGTGAGTTTGGTTCGGAAGGGAATATGCCTTTTATGAATTATGGAGAAAATTCAACTAATAACCTTTCGGGAAATCTTATATTGTTTGGAGTTTGTTTCCTTGTGCTTATCGCAGGATTAGTGTTTGCGATGTTATTTAAACGGAAAAAGTATAGAAGATAGAAATAAAGGAATATGAATGAAAGGTAAGATAAGGGCGGACTGTATGTATGGGTCCGCCTTTCATTTTATTAAAATATTTATTTGTTTTTAGAATCCGCAATCTCTTCCAATGTTCCAATGCTTTTGATAAAGTCCTGTTCAACAGGGGAAATGGTGTTTTCCAAGCGGTGCTTATACTTGATGTATTCGTCATGAGCTTTATCCAGTGCCTGCTTGTGGCTAATGTGACCGATACTGGTAAGAATATCACGGCGGGTCATCTTCAGATAATCGTCAATGGTTTCCAGCCAATCCTTCATATACATAGGTTCCTGATTGAGAGCGTGTACCTCTGCGATATCAAGGTAGGCGGTAACAATCTTATTTAAAGCATCCAGCTCCTGCTGGGTGAGATAGTTTTTAGCTACCTCCACATCGGAGCGACGGATTGTATCATTAGCCCATGAAGTAAGTCCCATGTTATCTTTTTCAGCGTCGGCACGCTGGAAAATAACCTCTGCAGCTGTGTGTTTGTGCGCTGCCCAGTGCATCTTATTTTGAACCTGCTTGAAGAATAGGATGGAGCTTTCTGCACTAGGATCGTAATCGATACTGGTAGCATAGATTTCCAGAACCTTTCTCCAGAACACTTTTTCAGATGACCGGATATCTCTGATACGGGCAAGCAATTCGTCAAAGTAATTGCCACCGCCAAGTCTTTTCAGTCGCTCATCGTCTAATGCAAATCCTTTTTTCATGTATTCCTTTAAAATTCCCATAGCCCAGATACGGAACTGTGTACCACGGTGAGATTTTACACGGTAGCCTACGGAGATGATTACATCAAGATTGTAGTATTCAATGTTACGTTCTACGGAGCGAGTGCCTTCCATTTGAACTGTTGCAAATTTTGCAACAGTTCCCATTGGTGACAATTCGCCTTCTTCGTATATTTTACTGATGTGTCTGGAAATGGTGGATTTATTTCTCTGAAACAGTTCTGCCATCTGGTCTATGGACAGCCACACAGTATCTTCTTCAAAGGTAGTTTCTATCTTTGTCAAACCGTCTTCGGTTGTGTACATAATAATATTCGATTTGTTCATATGTATGTCCTCCTCGCTATTCAAGATTGCTGTCGTTATTCTTCTTCGCTCTGCTCTTATACACATTATACTGGTTCTTACATTGTGGTGAACAGAATTCCATATTTGGTCTGGTGGCAACAAATGCCTTGCCACAATGCTTACATACCTTCATGCTGGAGTTCTCATCCGTTAGCATAAAGGAAAACATCATCTGTACGCATAACAATAAGGAATAAAAGTCCCAGACAATGGTAGGGTGTTCACGCAGTTCTATGCGGTAGGTTGGTGCCATGCCACCGAAGGCAGCCATGCCCTGACGGTACAGGTTACGCTCATTTTCATCCAATCTGTCGTAGTCCAGATAATAAAGGAAGCTGGAAAAGAAGGTAAATGCCCAGTCTCGGAATACTTCCACAAGCCACTCGTAAGGTTCTGCATATTCCTTCTGAAAGCTCATCATAACAGCCTGCGGCTTATTCTTCATGGTCATAATCAAGGCAATCATTTCCACGCAGTCTGTACTCCAACTGGATTCCACGCCCATTTTGCGGAAATCAATCTTGTCAAAAGGGAAGAAGTAGGACATATACTTTTCGGTAGAGATGCTTTCTTCCTTGATAAAATGATTCTTTGGCAGATAGACTGTCTCATATGTAATAAAATCCGGTGTGGTAGGTAAGGCAGTCATAAGTCCCAGCATACCGTACTCGGATACAAAGCTCATAATGGCTTCTTTTAATTCTGATTCGTCTGCTCTATTCATGGCAGTAGTACCTATATTAATTGCGGTCAGCACCAGTTTCTCATAATCCTTGATAGGATTGTAGATGGATGGCTTGGCATCCGCAGAAGGTGTAATATAACACCTTCCATTTGTGGCTGTCCGCCATTCGTATTTATCATATTTCACCCAGTTGGAACTGGATTTCTGAAAGATATTCTTCATAGTAATTCCTTTCTGTAAAAAAACTATTACTATCATAACATGTCTTTATGCATATTTAAACTTCTTTTTTCGATTATTTTTCGTGGCTTCTTTCTTTGCCTGCTTTTCCTGCTCTCTGGCAATTCTTCTTACCACAACACCGATTTCCTTTAGTAGAGCCAGCTTTTCTTTATCCAGCTTTTCCATGGTAGCCGGGATTTCTTCTTCGTGTCGTGACAGAAAGATTAATTCCTCTATGGTAAAGTTACCATTGGTAAAAGAATGGTTCAAAGCTGAAAAAAGTACAATACAGTCAGCGTAGATTGTGGTATACTAATTAAAGTAGCAAGGCATCTGTTACTTTTATAAGTAGCAGGTGCCTTGATATAAAAACATTCATAAGGAGGGCTTGATTATGGCTAATCAGACTGAACTGTTGAATGTTAGTGATGAGATGAAATTAGACGATGACAGAGAGATTTTATGTGAGTTGGAGAGTGCCGAGAAATTGTGTTCTTCTTCATTAGACACTACTGGAGAATTGTATTCTTCCTCGGTACCCGGCACATGTAGAAAGTTGCGTATTGTTATGCAAAGCAGGCATGTAAGCAGAAACAAAGGTGTGTTACAGCGAATATAACCTACGAGGAAAGGATAATTTTTCCTATGAAAATTGGGGGATTAGTATATCCACAGGAAAAATAAAATATTCGATGTGAGAAACATTTATTTAGCGATATTATTTCAATAATTTAATAAACAAAAGTTTAGTGATATTAATTTTGCAAGAAGACTTGAGGAGTGGTATTCAATGGGTACACGATTAATTGTGTATCTCCTAAATTGGTCTTATGCATATCCACTGCAGAGATTTGGTTATTATCATAAGTTTTATAATAATAGATGCCTTTATCTGTATTACAACAACTAGAATAGAGCGTAATTTCATAATGATTTTCGTTCATTACTACACAACCACGCGGATGTTCTACAGAACTTAGAATATGAAAAAACTGACTGACACTTTCAACTTCGGAAGTGCCACATACGGAATTCATTTTTACAAAAGAGGCTTTTACAAAGCGGGACTGTGAGGACCAGTCGCCAGGCATACCAATAGCACCCATTCCATTGCTGTATTTTTTTAGGTCTAAACCGGATGCAAAAAGATTTTGCGGTACATAACGAGTTAAGTGTAGGTAATTATTTAAGTGGAATAACTGCATGTCAAAAGAAGGGCTGTTGGTTAGGACACCCACGGGATTATTATAAATATGAAGATTGTCTTTTACGGATTCTATCACAATAGAGGAATTACGGTCGGCAATCATCCAGTGTAGGGGCGTCAAAGGAAGGTCGTTATGAAAAGGTTCTTCTAATAAATTTACTTTTGACAGAAGTTCTTTTGCCTCGGCGATGGTGGCACATTGTCCTAGTATCCATGGAATGAATTCGAATGGAGCAATATTATCTTTTTTGATAGCGGCAGGTTTATAATCTGCGTATTCTGGGAAGTTTAGTCCAGCCATGCTTAATCCAGCTTCATTTGTGGCATCGTAATATAAAGGATAATTGTCACAGACGTATGCTATTCCTATCATTGAATAGTGAGTTTCAAGAGGAAGTTTTTTGCGGAAAGGAAGAGAAAAATTACGGGGAGTAATGACAATGCTTTCTTCATAAGAATATTCTAAATCCAGATTCCTTCCGAAATAATGATCTTTGGTGAGAAATGAAACAGCAGTACACATAAAAACCTCCTGACAATTTTAACTTGATGGTTAGTATTGTCAGGAGGTTTATTATTTATACTACAAAGCGATATCCTAATCCTCTTACAGTCTGAATATACTTCGGATTGCTTGGATTCTCTTCAATTTTGGCACGAAGGCGGTTAATGTATACCATGATGGCATTCTCATCGATAATACTTTCACCCCAAATCAAATCATAAAGCATATCTTTAGAAAAAATTCGATTCTCATTATCCATAAAAAGTTTCATAATGGCATTTTCTTTTGCGGAAAGCAAGATTTCTTCACCATTTTTATAAAAACGGAGCGTACTAGTGTTGTATTGGAATGGTCCAGCGGTAATGATATCTGTACTGCCATCTAGTCCATTTTTGCTACGTCTTATCAGTGCTTTTACTTTTGCACCGACAATGATGGGGTTGAATGGTTTCGTAATGTAGTCATCAGCTCCGATGTCTAGGCCGTAGAGCATATCATAATCCTCTACGCGTCCACTTAAAATGATAATCGGTGTCTTAATACTCTGTTTACGGAGTGTTTCGACTACTTGAAAACCGTCCATTCCCTGCATATTAATATCTAATAAAATTAGGTCATATACCTGTTTGGCAACTTGCGCTAAGGCTGCTTCTCCACTGGAACAGGTATCAGCGTCAATACCATTACTTTTGATTACTTTATAAAGCATAGTAAGAACAGCATCATCGTCATCTACGATAAGTACCTTGTTTGCCATTTGGAAAGCCTCCCCTCTTTACATCAGTGTATGAATCATTTATGCTAGTATAAACAATAATTTTATAATTGACAAGGGGGAAGCCTTTTGAAAAAGTTGAGATATGCAAAACGACATCTTTTTATCTTGATAAGTATGATGATGTTTCTGATAATAGTGGGAATTGTTATGACGGTTCGTATGATTACAGAGTATGGAAAATTAATTTTGAAGAATACGGATAATCAGTTAATTAGCTTGGCAAGATCAGTAGACTTGAGTGCAGAGAGTCAGTTAGAGCGTTATACAGAGAATCTGATACATACGATGGGACACGAGGAGTGTAAAAATGCAGAAAAAATATGGCTTACGGATGGAAATGCAGGGGAATCATTGAGACAAGTGCTATCGAATAGTCTGCTGGGACAGGATGAAAAGGTTGCAGATATTGTAATTGTGAATGAAAATGAAATACTGTTTTCACAGAGTACAGAAATGGATTATAGGCTTCTTGAAAAGGGGCATATTGCAAGTGAGATAGAAGTACGTCCTTGTATAGGGGGAGATGGGACGATTTATATGGCAATACTAAGAGAGGAAGAAGGGCGTGTTGGGTATGCAGTACTTGTGAATCTGGCAGATTTCTACGAAGATATTACTGCTAACTTATCAGCAGAACTGCAGAATGAAATTATTATGATGGATGCAGATGCACAGGCACTTGTACACAGACAGGAGAACGAAGTCGTAGTAGATGAGATAAGTCTCTTCTCGGAAGCAGACAGCAAATTCAGTATGCTACACTTTTTGATGTCGCAACAAGAGAAAAAGGAGGAAGGAACGGATTTTTGCGATGCGGTTAGTAGTGCTACGGGGAAAGCATACGAGGCAAGAATGGCAGTGGTTCCTGCAATGGAAGATACCAATGGAGTTTTGGCAATTGGTGTGTCAACAGATTATGATGAAGTTACCAGGCCAATGCGTTTTGGTATAATACAATTGATTTGTTATTGTGGAATCGCGTTTTTTAGCGTGATTGGTTTAATTATTCTGTTATTATATACTTTCCGTGGTAATCAACGTGCATTGAGGGAAGTGGAACTGTTGCAGGAAAAAAATGCAGCAATGGAAGAACTAAACAGGCAGACATCTGAATTTGCACACCATCAGCGATTAGAATTAATGGGAACATTAACTTCAGGTATTGCACACGAATTTAATAATTTACTGGCACCGATTATGGGATATAGTATTTTGATTCTGGAAAAGTTACCGCCGGAAGAAATAGAATTATACGATGAAGTACTTGAGATTTATAATACTTCCATGAAGGCCAAAACAGTAGTATCGCGTTTGCAGGATTTGGCACGAAAAAATGTGGAAACAGATTTTTGCAAGCTGGCACTTGACGATGTAGTGCGAAAAGTGGTAGAAATTGCGAATCCGGCGAAGCCTAAACCAGTGGAAGTTCATGTTAATCTGAACGCAAAAGCATGTTATATTATGGGAAATGAAACTCAGATTTCCCAATTATTGTTAAACCTGCTTATTAATGCATTTCATGCAACGGAGCCAACTTCCGGCAGGGTAGATGTAAGCACCAAAGTAAAGGAAGAGAAGTTATTATTAATGGTATCAGATAATGGTTACGGAATATCAAAAGATTCTATGAAGCGTATTTTTGAACCCTTTTTCACAACAAAAAAAGGTGGAGAAGGAACTGGACTTGGGTTGGCAATTGCAGAACAGGTAGTGGAATCACATCATGGAAGCATCGAGGTAGAGAGTAAAGAGGGAGAAGGAACTACATTTTTGGTTGAATTTCCAATATTTTTGGTTGAATCTTAATATTTATTAAGATTGTATCAATTACATGTTAAGAAAATTCTGTTAAAATATTCACCAATATGTTAAAAAATCAAAATGAAGCAGTATGCTAATGAGAGTTAAATTGCATCTTGCTTCACAAAAACAAGGAGGATAACATGAAAAAGACACTTGCACTTTTATTAACACTTGCTATGTCTGTTAGCGTATTCGCAGGATGTGGCGGTACAGCAGTAGTAGAAAAGGAAAACGAAAACAAAAACACAGAAGTTTCTACAGAAGTAGCAACAGAAGTAGTTTCTGATGACGCAGAAGTAGATGGTACATCAGCTTCTACATCAGATCCAATTCCAGTTAAGACAGGTTTATCAGTAACAACAGCTCTTTCTGGTACAGATGCAACAGCAGATGCAGAAGGTACAGCTCAGGCTGATATCACAATCGTAGCTGTAACAGTAGACGCAGAAGGCAAAATCAATAGCTGTGTAATCGACCAGATTCAGGGTAAGAACACATTTAATACATCTGGTGAAATCACAACAACAGAGACAGCATTCCCAAGCAAGAATGAATTAGGTGAAGCTTACGGAATGGTAGCATGGGGCGGAGCAATTGCTGAATGGGATGAACAGGCAGCAGCAGTTGCAGAATATGTTGTTGGTAAGACAGTAGAAGAAGTAAAAGGCATCGCTATCGTAGAAGGCGGTAAAGCTGGAGATGCAGACTTAGCATCAAAAGCAACAATGGCTGTTGCAGGTTTCATTGATCCAATCGTAGCAGCAGTAAATAATGCAAAGGATTTAGGAGCAGCTCACTGGGATACATTACAGTTAGTTTCTGTTACAGAACCTTCAGACAACGCAAATGCAACAGCAGACAAAGCTGGTACAGCTTCTGCATATGCAACAGTTGCAGCAGTAACAACACACTATGATGAAATTACAAGCTGTGTAATCGATGCTGTTCAGGCAAATGTGAACTTTGGTACAACAGGTAAGGTTACAACAGATATCACAGCACCAGTTCTTACAAAGAATGAATTAGGTGAAGGCTACGGAATGGTAGCATGGGGTGGAGCAATTGCTGAATGGAATGAACAGGCAGCTTCATTTGCGGCTTATGCAACAGGCAAAACAATTTCTGAAGTAACAGGCATTGCAGTGGACGAAACAGGCAAAACAACTGATACAGATTTACTTGCTTCTGTTACAATTAAGATTGGTGGTTTTAAGGCATTGTTTGAAAAACTTGCACAGTAATAGTATAATAAAAAGGATGAGAGAATTTCTTTCATCCTTTTTTAAAAATATAATCGTAAGATGGGGTAGTGTCAAGTGACCTATGAAAAACTGAGCAAAAAGAAAAAGGCTCATATGAACCTTGAAAATTGCAGATATTTCAGTTTGAGGTAGGCGTCCGCCACCCTTGACAACACACAAAAGAACTGCTGTAGGTCGATTAC
>JAFYVJ010000060.1 GCA_017549185.1 Roseburia sp.
GCGACCTCATTTACTGATATAGCACAGCTTTTGTTCCGCGCGCGTAGCTGCGCATCGTTTGCACGTAGTGCTTTTATTCTATAGGAAAGTCATAGACTTTCACAAATTAACGCATCAAGGTCTTTCCTATAGAATAAAAAAGAGATTGTACCCGTATGATTCAAGGTACAATCTCCTTATTATTGATTATTCGTAACTATTCAATAGGTATGTGCATTTACTGCACATACCGTGAGAAAATGATGCAAGAATGAGCAAACCCCATCAGCGAAGCTGATTTTAAATTGGTTTGCGAATCGTAATTATGAAGGCACTAAATAATTACGATTATTCTATCTTAAACTCTTGCATTAATTGATTACAATAAGTTTTGTCTTTGGTGACCTTATCAATGTCATCTACGCGTCCCGCAGATAACAAAACTTGAATGAGCTTTAAGATACATTCCCTTCCTTCTTCTCTTCCTTCCGTTTTACCCTCCTCGTAGGAAATCTCCTTTTCATATTCGATGTGAGCCTGCTCGTCATATTCTGTTAATATCATAGAACGTACCTCCCCGCGATTGTCCCGTAAGATCTGCTCAAGGATACCATTTTTTATACACTCATCTGTCGCTACATCTATGGCATTTTCGATACTGTATCCATTTTCTAAATACACTCGTACACATGCTATATACTGTGCATATTCCTTAAGCATTTTACATCTTTCCATTATACGTTTATTATAGCCTAAATTAACATTCAAAACAACCGCCCTACACTGTATTGCCGCATTTTCTTTATTCATTCCCTTTGGAAATGCATCATTTAATTCTAGCACCTGACGTTCCGGTTCATCTAATGTTCCGTTGTAAAATACAATAAATTGCGGATATGGAAGATCTATCCTTTTACTACTATATAACCGTTTTTCATTTCCTACTATTTTTTGATATAATCTTGCAAAGTAAAACATTCCTCTTAGTGGTAGATTCGGACTGAATGTACTCTGATGCTCATATAAGTTTAAAATATCACATATTAAAAATGATACATCATTCTTCATTCCCATATAAACTACATCTTCAATCGTATTGATTTCAATATCATCCGGATTATCATAATCTGTATCATTAATGGCATTGTACAATTCCAGCAAATCCTTTTTCTCTTTGAAAACAAGCTTAAATAACCTGTCTTTATACTTCTTATTCACATAAATCGCTTCTGTATTATTAACATTACTCATAGGCATACTTCTCCCTTGATATTTTTCATTTGTTTTGGAATAAAAATGGCGAACTACCACAGATAACAAAGCCCTCAATCTCTTTGTTATAAAATTTGATTTTTGATAAAAGATGTAATACCACTATACTCCACATATTCAGTATTATCAAGAGAACAAAGATTTTTTCTTTACCTTATTTTATTGTAAAATAGACAGTAAAAAAGACAGCTACGAATGCTGCCTTTTTAGGAGAAGGTATTTTTACTATGGGGTATAGCAAAAAATATATAATGTATTGGGGGGTTTTACAGGTATTATAATAGCACGTCCCACCAAATAAGTGTGCACAAAGTTAACAATTTTTACCAGAAGTTTTTGTGCACTTTTACACCACGTATTGTACACCATTTAAAAATACCTTGTCATTTTTTATAAAGAAGACTCAAACAATGCCTCAAATTCTGAACGGCCGATTTTTTCCTTCTCTAAGAGAAGTTCTGCACAAGCATCTAAAATGCTGCGATTCTCAACGATAAGCGATTTTGCCTTCGCATAGCACTCGTCAATAATGCGCTTCACTTCTTTATCAATCTCATCAGCCACTGCACCGCCATAGCCTTTGGTATGTGCTAAGTCTCTGCCAATGAATACCTCATCATCGTCGTTCTCATAACAAATCATACCGATATTCTCCGAGAAGCCATATCTAGTCACCATCGCTTTTGCACGCTGCGTCGCCTGTTTGATATCCTGCGAAGCACCGGTTGTAATATCATCAAATACCAGTTCTTCGGCTACTCGTCCACCTAATGACACGATGATATCCTGTAACATCTTGCCCTTAGTATTAAACATATCGTCACGTTCCGGCAATGGCATCGTATAACCTGCTGCACTTGCACCGGTTGGAATAATAGACACCGAATATACCGGTCCCACATCCGGCAACACATGGAATAAAATCGCATGCCCCGCTTCGTGATAAGCAGTGATACGTTTCTCTTTTTCGGAAATGATACGACTTTTTTTCTCTGCACCGATTCCTACCTTTACGAAAGATTTCTTAATATCTTCCTGTACAATAAAGGCACGGTTCTCTCTTGCCGCCACAATAGCAGCCTCATTTAACAGATTCTCCAAATCAGCTCCAGTAAAACCAGAAGTCGTCTGGGCTATCTGTTTTAAATCTACATCATCACCAAGTGGTTTATTCTTGGCATGTACATGTAAAATCTCTTCGCGACCTCCTACATCCGGTCTGCCCACATGCACTTTTCTATCGAAACGTCCCGGACGCATAATCGCCGGATCTAAGATATCGACACGGTTGGTAGCTGCCATCACGATAATTCCTTCATTGACACCAAAACCATCCATCTCCACAAGCATCTGGTTTAACGTCTGCTCACGTTCATCGTGACCACCGCCCATACCGGTACCACGGCGTCTCGCCACTGCATCAATCTCATGAATAAATATGATACAAGGTGCATTCCGCTTCGCATCCTCAAATAAATCTCTCACACGGGAAGCACCTACACCGACAAACATCTCCACAAAGTCCGAACCCGAAATACTAAAAAACGGAACACCTGCTTCACCTGCAATCGCTTTTGCCAATAATGTTTTACCGGTTCCCGGAGGTCCCACCAACAAGATACCTTTTGGAATACGTGCTCCTAATGAAGTATATTTCTGCGGTGCACTTAAAAAATCAACAATTTCTTCTAATTCTTCTTTTTCCTCTTTTAAACCGGCTACATCTGCGAATTTCACCTGCTTATCATCCGGTTTAATCATTCTGGCACGACTCTTACCAAAATTCATCATTTTGGCATTGCCCCCGGAACTGGCCGCATTCTGACTGGTCAATATCATAAAGAAAATGAACATTGCTCCAAAAATCAACAGATACGGCAATATCGTCATCACCCAGCTTTCTGCCGGGATATCTGCCTGTGTATAATTCTTAATCCCCTGTTCCTGCAAATATTCTGTAATCTCGTTCACATCAGACACGATTAAACGTTGTTGCGTCTCATCTTTAAATGTTACTACCACATAACCCGTAGGCACTTCACGATTCTGCACAATATGATAAGCAGCAATCGCTTCATTCTTCACATCTGCCTCAAACTGCTGGCGGGTATATGCATTCGTAGTTGTTCTTCCATCCAAGAAATACCACATTATCACAAATGACAATATCAGTAACAGATAAAAGCCGAACCCACGATAACTGTTTCCTTTTTTTGTATTCAAAACCTTACTCTCCTTTTATTCCTCAATTTCCACATAACCGATATATGGCAAATTACGGTACTGCTGATTGCAATCCAATCCAAATCCTACTACGAATTCATCTGGAATTTCAAATCCGACATAATCAACATCTACCTTTACTACACGACGGTCCGGTTTATCTAATAAAGTGCAAAGACGTAAGCTCTTTGGATTTCTAGTTTTCAAATTCTCAAGCAAATAAGATAACGTACGTCCTGAATCTATAATGTCTTCAATTACTAACACATTCTTTCCTTCAATACTTACATCTAAGTCCTTTGTAATCTTAACAACACCACTAGACTTTGTGTCTGAACCATAACTTGACACACACATGAATTCTAACTCAACCGGTGCAGTAATTCGCTTTGCTAATTCTACCGTAAAAAACACAGAGCCTTTTAAAATACAAATCAGACACACTGGTTCATCACCATATACTTCACTAATCTGTGCTGCCATCTCTGCTACACGTTTTGTCACTTTTTCCTCTGATAAATACTCATGTACTGCTTTAATTTTCATAATAATCTCCTCCTACAATCTGTACTTTTAAAATCTTTCTGGTATTTCCGTCTACCTTCACATCTGCACTAATACGACCGCCAATGACCCATAGCACCTTATCCCGCCTTGTCAAAAGCAATATCCTATCTCGCTTATCTGATGGTATCTTTTCATTAATGAAATATTCTTTCAAACGTTTCCTATGTCCATCATCATCTACTATCAAATAATCACCGGCTTGTCTGGTTCTCACTTGAAAACCGCCTTTTATTTTATCATAATCAAAACATTTCGTATATGTATTTTTGGAAATTTCTGCATTTTCATCGTCATATTCCAATAACGAAAAACTCATTCGGGCTTTTGGAACTTCGATTATAACGTCCCCTTTCTGTAACCTGTCATCAAGTTCCTGTTCTTCTAAATCCAAGAAAAAACTTTCTTGTGAAACAAATGCTTCCGCCTCTTTTCTCCGCTCTAAGAGCACGCCTTCATAAACACGCTTAGCCCGTATCTCATATGGCAAAGAAATACTCCTTCCTACTTGAAGTTCCATAAGACCTGCCAATAATTCCACATGTTCTAATCCGACATCCTTTCTACTTCCCGCCACCTTTCCAATCGCATAATGTAACATTTCCTTTTTCAAAAATTCAGGAAGTAATTTCCATTTTTCTTCTAAAATCAAAAATCCCGCTTTCTGCTCTTTCAGCACATCGACCGCAGCATTATCAACCTGCCCCTTTATATAATCGTCTAGTTCCCGAAGCAACATTGCGCTTTGATTGATATGCATTACTGCCTGAACATTCACTTCCTCTAACATCGGAAGAATATGGCGACGTATTTTATTCCTGCTATAAGTCACGTCAGTATTAGTGCTATCCACACAATAAGATAATCCTTCTTTTTCCAAATATTCCTCAATCTGTTTTCTCGTCACAGTCAGCAGGGGACGCACAACCTCCACACTCGGCACTAACTCACGCTTAGGACGTATTCCACTCATACCAGCAATGCCGCTTCCTCTCACCATCTGAAACAAAACCGTCTCTGCATTATCATCTGCATGATGTGCCAATGCCACCTTTACCTTTGAACCAGCCACTTCTTTTGCAGCCTCCCTGTAACAATCATATCGTAAAATTCTAGCCGCTTCCTCTAATCCCAGTTTTTTTTCTCTGGCATAATCTATGGCTCGTACACGATAAACCTGCACCGGAACATGCAAGTTCTTACACAGTTGCTCCACAAACACTGCATCTTGTATGCTTTCCTCTCCGCGGATACCATGCTCCACATGGATTACCTTCAGCGAAAATTCCACTTCTTTTTGCAACATTACCAACAATTGTAACATACATACAGAGTCAGCACCGCCAGATACCCCCGCCAGCACATAATCATCTTTTTCTATTAACTTTTCTCTTTTACAATACTGTAAAAATTTACGAAACATTATTTCTCCCAAACGCAGGTAGCCAGAATGGTCATGTCATCCTGCACCTTTCCTCCTGTAAACAACAGAACTCGTTCCATAATCTTTTTCACCAAAACGCCCGGATGTCTGCAATCAATACTTTCAATAATCTCTCGCATCGTTTCCTCCGGTTTTGGTACATGTAGATATTCTAACACACCATCCGTAACCATTACAACAAAATCACCATTTTTCAATGTCACTTCCTTCTGGTCTATTTCGGGATTGTTTCCTACACCTACCGGAAGCGAATCAGAAGAAAAGAAACTTACCTCACCGTCCCTCTTAAGGAAACTGCTCGCCGCTCCAATCTTAAAAAATGATGCTTTTCCATTATATAAGTCAATATTGCACAAATCTACAGTAGAAAATAAATCTGCTTCTCCCTTTAACACCATCGCCGAATTCATCATACGGATTGCTGTTTCCATAGAAAAACCTGCTTCTAAAAAACGCTCCACTAAATCCAGTACTAATTCACTTTCTTTGCAGGCAGTACTACCTGAACCCATGCCATCTGATAACCCCATCAAAAAACTCCCATTCTCCATTTCCAGAATCGAAAAATTATCACCTGACACCTGTGCACCATCTTTTTTACGTCGTTCAATTCCCTGTACACTTCGAAATTTTGTATCTTCTAAAAATATAAACTCCGTCTTTTCCTTTCCCACAAAACTCTTTGCATCCCCTTGAAGTCGCATATTTCTTCCCAGAACATGACTAACTAGATTTAAAAATGTTTTTACTGATACACAGCCTCTTTTACTCTGCATCTGTACGATTAATTTTAAATGCCCGTCCACAGACTCATACAAATGTAACTCGTCTATCAAAATACCATTTGCTTTCGCGTGATAGCGGATATTTGAAAGTTTTCCTTTCTCTTTTGCATCCAGAATAACTTCTTCTTTTGCACAATCCTGCAAAATATATGCCATAGCATCCAGTTGTTCTGCTATCGTCTGTCTGTTTGCGAGCAAACGATTATACCATGCTCTATTCAACGCCAATCGTTCAAATACCCTAACTGCCTCCTCTACCATATCTTTACTCCGCTTACAACACTTTGCCAATCGTTCCTGCTGCTCCTTAGATACTTTTCCTTTTTCCATAATTTCATTAATCAACCTAGGCAACACTTCATAAATCGGTGTGTTTTCTCGCTCCCAACAAAGTGCACATGCCTCACAGTTTAGACACAGTTTTCCCGTCAACTCATTCTGCACTCTCCCATATTCTTCCCCTGTGTATCCTTCTTTTTGCTGACTCATATGAAAAAACACTTTTGACAAATCTTCAAACGACTCTGCATATCCTCTCAACCGCTCGTCCCTTTTTTGCACCGGTATTTTTTCTTTCTGTGGCTCGTAATGCCATTCTAAAACTATATGTACCATACGATGAATCAAGACCACCGCACCCAATACAAACATTCCCTCAAATAACACTGCCTGCCAGATAATCTGATTTTTCCACTCCAGCAAATTCCCGCAAAAAGATACTATCATAGTAGTAAGTGCTGTAAGCATCCCTACCAGATAGGCAGGGCATTTGTCCGTAGCCCATTCCACCAATTTTACAATCCCTATAGATACCAATATGATTACTGCATATTTTACCATCGCTGAAAACGGCATAAAAATCATCATTCCCACATAAATCGAAGTCAATATCCATCCAACCTTCACTCCAGCCATATACAAGGCTGCAAAAGCTGCCGGCACCAGCAAATAGCACTCCATAATATGTACGCTGCACGCCAACCCACTCACAATACTTAGCATCATTTGTCTTAGACCACTTTTCTTCATCTCCTCTACCTCTCTTTTCATTTTCCATATCCGGATGAAAGCAATCCGGCATCTGCTGTAGCACCGATTATATAAAAAGTTTTTTAAAATGTTTGTCAAAGCAAGGTATGCTTTTTAAGAATCTTTCGTCAAATTACAGCAAAAAAGAGCCTCGCGTTACCGCGAAGCTCTTCTACTTTACTATCACCTTTAATCTTCTTTTTCTCTAAAAATAATCTGATTATCATAGAGCAACCCTAACTTACTTTGAGCCTGATCCTCTACATATTCCTGCGATTCTATGTACTCTTGATACTCCTTCAACTCTTCCTGTCTATCTCTCTCGTATTGAAGTAGTTCCTTTAACTCCTCTTCCTGTGCTATCTTCTCTAAATCCTTCTGATATACTTTGTTAATCTGAACCGTCATAACTGCCACAAACACAATTAGGATAATACCGATACAAATCTTACCTACTCTGTTGTCATCCTGCCTTGAGCTTCTTCTTCTCTTCGCCATGCTTATGACCATACCTTTCTATCACACATTATAGTTTACATAAACCTATTTTAATCGCTTTATACAGCTTTTTCAACTGTTTCCTAATAAAAGCAATTATTTTCTTTATAAAAGTAATTATTTTCTTTCCGGTTTTTACGAATGGTTTACCTATCGTTCCCAAAACCTTTACAAATATTTTTACCACAAAGCGACTAAAAAGAAAAGTGTAAATTACACCACCCAGTGCAATCCCCAAAAAACAAAATGCCCGTAACATACCATCATTCTTTTGATAAAGAAGCAAAAAGACTACTACTGTGCCAAAAATCCAATAGCAGACATCTTCTATTCCTATCCAGATATTTCCATGAGGTATTAGTCGTCTAAGTATCCGAAAAAAATCATATGTTAAAACTAGTCCCACTCCACACAACACAGATACCAGAAAAAATATTACCTCATTACCAATTGCTTCACTCACCTGCATTATCGAAACAACCTTCCTAGAAGAGATTCTGCCTGTTTGCTAGCAGATTTCACTTCAGAATAAGTCAAAGAATCAATACGACCTTCAATGTCGATTTCTCCTTTCTCCAAGGATAACCTGTTCACATGAAGGTCATGTCCTTTTATTAAAAGCATTCCTTGTTCCGTTTCAAGCAGAATTTCTGCCACATCAAATGACAATACGTCCACTACTCCACTGAACGCACCATTTTTCCGATTTATTAGCAGCACCTTGTGTGACTTTGCCACATTACTATTCTTTTCTTCCATAGAAAAACCTCCTAACACTAGACTACAATCTATTATATTAGGAGGTATCTTTCATTATGCTATATATTCAAACAAATCTTTTGCTTCTTCTTTCTTTGTTGTATCCAGAAGATTCAATACTCTTACTTTTACTGTTTTTGTCCCAAAAGCAATCTCTATAATATCGCCCACTTTAACATTCAAAGATGCCTTTGCCGGCTTATCATTCACCATAACACGCCCTGCATCACATGCTTCATTTGCAATTGTTCTTCGTTTAATAATTCTGGATACTTTTAAAAACTTGTCAAGTCTCATATCCCTATCCCCCTAGATTCCTGTGATTTTAAAACTGGTAACTATTCAGAACACCATTCGCCAAACCGCCTTTTCAAGGCTTACGTTTTGCTCATGTTGGCTTCTCGCCAAAGAAATTTTCAAAAATGCCTGCATTTCAGCAAACTGAATGCCTGCATTTTACGAAAATTGCCTTGGCTCTGAATAGTTACAAAAAGCGGATTCAGATAACTGAATCCGCCAATTTAACATATATATTATGCGTTAATCATATCTTTTAAAGCTTTACCAGCTTTGAATTTTGGAGCTTTAGAAGCTGGAATAACCATTTCAGCACCGCTCTGTGGGTTTCTACCTGTTCTCTCTGCTCTTTCAGAAACTTCAAATGTACCGAAACCTACTAACTGGATTTTTTCACCTTTTTTTAATTCTTCAGCAACGATGTCTGTAAATACTTTTAATGCTGCTTCAGCGTCTTTCTTGCTTAATTCAGCTCTCTCAGCCATAGCTGCAACTAATTCTGCCTTGTTCATGTTATAAATTCCTCCTCTAGATTATCCCTTATAAAAAAAATAATAATTTTCATATTCTGCGGTTTACAACCCAAAATACCTACAAACATATTTATACTTGTTTTCAAATGCTTTGTCAAGCAAATTTGCCCTTAAACAGGGCTTTTTTTACATTTAATTCATGATGTTTCCAAGAAGTTCTGTCAGGGTACTTAGATAGTCTGTAGAAGAATCTTCTGACAATACTTCCTTTAAAGCATCTACCAATTCATCATTATCTGAGCTATCATCCGACTCGTCATTAGAGGTACTTCCTGCCAGGCTTCCCGCCAGATTTGTATTGACTTTAGATGTTTCCTCGTCTCTTACTGTTACACCGGACGACGTGTCCATATCCAATGCAATGATAATCGTTGCCGACTCTGAATTAACAAATAATTTTTTACTGTAGGTCTCATAGCCAAAAGATTCCGCCTTAATAGAATGAATACCATATGTTAATTCTATCGGTTCATTATAGTCCACTTCCTTATCATCTACCCAAAATGTAACCTCTGCATCCTCATTCTCATCTGTAGTCCCAATCGTAAAACTAATCACACCGATTTTAGGACCATCTCCCTTTAGCTCATCTAGATCAACAATTGTCGTCCTATCTCGCTCTATTTCATATTCTTTGCTTCCACCATACCCCTTATTTGCCACCGTTATCGTATAGTTTCCTTCCGGTACTTCTAATTCCATTTCTCCGGTTATTTCTGCGAAAATTTTATTTCCAATCTGAATAAAGCTATCTTCAAATAATTCCGTATTTTTTAACGCAATCGTTCCCTGTCCCGTGGTCACTGCCACCGAGATAATCTCTTTATTCTTACCGATTACTCGAAGTTCATCTTCCTCTTTAATATCGGAAATCTTAATGATATTGTCTCCGGATACTACATATACATCTTTATCAAAGTAATATTTCGTGTCAGCAATCTGGAAAACCCCTCGTTCCTCATTAATCTCAAAACGAACCACGTCTTCATACTCCCATACCTCGTCAGATATTTGAGCAGATTTTATCCTTCCCTTTGAATCTTCTTCCCCTACCGTAATAATTCGACCTGGTTCAAAAGAACTGACAGATGTGCTATTACCATATTTATCCTTAAAGTTTGTTGTAAGGGAGTACACACGCGACTGTAACTTTCCTGAACTGATATGCTTTAAGAGCATGTGTTCATTTGCCATATTATTAACAATTATCATATAATACTCAGTTGAAAATTCTGCTTTTACACTCTCAGTTGCAGCTTCCTTTTGTGTCTCTTTCTCCATTTGTTCCGGATAATAGTAATTTGTACCTGTTACAGTTCCTTTTCCATTATTTCCACACCCTGTTAACAAAATCACCAATAGGATAATGCCTAACCTTCTTATCTTCTTTTCGTATCTCAATCCAAACCTCCGATTCTAACATAGATAACATCAGATTTTATCATTTTAAGTATAACCGATTCCTTCACAAAATAAAAGAGCTAGAAAAGCCTCTCGCTTTTCTTCCTGCAAAATTATCCTTTCTAATTTTTCCACGTTCCGTTCTGACAACCACGCCTTGTGGGCACTATTATAATGATTTGCCAGTTTCCAGAATTTTTCCGGATAGGCTAGGAAAAAATAGAGATATTTCGTTTCTTGTTCTTTTAAACAATGTATTTCGTTATACTCCTTTATCAGTCCCCTTCCAAGCTCTACATCCCAATTATTTTTTTCCATCATTTTCCGTATAAAATTAGCTAAATCTCTAATTTGTAGGTCATAAGTAAAACGCTCTAACCCCACAATCGCTATTCCTTGTTTTGCGAAAACGATACTGTGCTGATTATAATCTCCATGACAAAAACCATACAATTCCGGTTCACATTCTACATTTTTAAGAGCATCCGTAATTGACACAGCTTTTTTTAAAAACGGCTCACATTGACTAACAAACAATCTTTCAAAACTGTTCTTTTTCTTTTTATTCTTAATATAATTCCGCACCTGTTTGATTTCCCGATTGTGCCGTTCACATATATCCAATAAGGAATTCTGATTTCGTCTAATCATTTCCGGATATACTCCCTGAAAGTTTGCAGATGCATTATGTAAACTTGCCAGAACTTTTACTGCCATATACATATCTTCCTTGTTTTGAGTATCGCACTCTGCACCATAATAATTTTCACAGAGAAGAAATTTTCGTTCTTCTTCATCAACTACCAATACATCTCCTTCTTTCGTCTGCACAATTCCCTCAACCAATAAACCACAGGTTTTTAAATGTCTCAACATCTCTTCTAAAAATGCCGCCCGCTCTTTAGAGCCCTTGTATTCACGCAATGCCATCGCTCCCAGGCTGGTATCACAAAGATAACACTCTCTTCCTTTTGAAATAGATTTTACCGTTATCGAATATTTTTCTAATAGCTCTTCCGGCCTGCTGTACATAAAAACCCCTCCATAATGACAAAACTATGGTAAACCTGCTTACCACGTCTCTTTATCATATGTGAGGGGTCTTTAAATTATGAACCTGTTGTATTAATTTCTCTTTTGTATTTAACTGCGGATCTTCTAATACCAGTTCCAATAACTGTTTTAAAGTCTCGCCAATCTCTTTTCCAGGCTTCATGCCTAGTTCTATCAAATCGGAGCCTCCTACCGCCAACTCCTTAATCGACAGACATTGTTGCTTTTCCATAATCGTCTGATAGAATTCTTCATAAGATGCAACTGCTTCCAATTTTTCCTCGCGCAGATAATTACTCTGGGCAAAAATATCTGCCCGTTTGACATCGAAAAGTGCGGGATACTGTTCCGTTCCATTTCTAAAAACTGCTTTTCTCACGGATTTTTCTGTCAAGGATGGCATATGATCATGACACGCCACCAGTCTGCATACACGGTTTGTAGTATCATTATCAAATTTCAAACGTCGAAGAATGGTACGTGCTATTTCGGCACCTTTTTCTACATGACCATAAAAATGATCCACACCATTTTCATCGGTAGTCCTGCAAAATGGCTTTGCAACATCATGCAATAACATGGTCAAGCGCAATACTTTCTCTGCCTTTACTTCCTGTAAACTGATTATGGTATGTTCTCCTACCGAATATTGATGATGCGGATTGTTCTGCTCCGTCTCCATCATAGTATCAAATTCTGGTAGAAATACCTTTGTCAGCCCCGTTTCCCAGGCTGTCTTTATCTCCTCCGGATGTGCGGATGTCAAAAGTTTGACTAATTCTATCTGGACACGTTCTGCACTGACCTTTGCAAGGTTTGGTGCTAATTTCCCAATGGCTGCTACCGTTTGCTCTTCGATGGAAAATCCTAACTGTGCGGCAAATCGTACTGCACGAAGCATACGCAACGCATCCTCTGTAAAACGTTCTTCTGCCACACCTACGCAACGGATAATCCCCAGCTCTAAATCGCCCAAACCATCAAATGCATCCACTAATCCATCTTTTTCATTATATGCCATAGCATTAATCGTAAAATCCCGGCGTTTTAAATCTTCTAATAAATTCGATGTAAACTGCACTTCTTTGGGGTGTCTGGCATCCTCATACTCTCCATCAATCCTATACGTAGTTACTTCGAATCCCTCATGATCCAGCATCACCGTAACAGTTCCATGCTGGATTCCAGTATCAATGGTATGTTTAAATAATGATTTTACCTGCTCCGGCTTAGCGGAGGTAGTAATATCCCAATCCTGTGGCACACGTGAAAGCATGGCATCACGGACACAACCACCTACAGCATATCCTTCAAATCCATGCTTCTGCAACGTGCGGATTATGAAATTTACTTTTTCAGGTAAAATCATTTTCATAGTTTATACATTCCTTAAAACTTTTAGTAAGCCTTGCCCCAGTATACCAATTTATGTGCAGGTTTTCCACAGCAAACACAAACATCTGAAATCTGTTCCTGATCATTAAATGGCATACAACGTGAAGTTACTGCAAACTCTTCTTTAATCTTATCTTCACAAGCCTGATCTTCACACCACATACCACGAATAAATCCTGGTTTATTGGTAGCGATATCTTTTAATTCTTCGTAATTATGTGCATCCCAAATATGTTCGTCACGATGTTTCTTCGCACGTTCTAACATCTCTACCTGAATTGTTTTTAACAATTCAGGCACTTTTACATCAACTTCATCTAAAGACATTTCAATCTTTTCTCTAGTGTCACGACGTACTACTACACACTTACCGGCCTCAATATCCTTTGGTCCAAGTTCAATACGAACCGGAATACCACGCATTTCCTGTTCAGAGAATTTCCATCCCGGACTCTTATCTGAATCATCTAATTTTGCACGGCATACTTTTCCAAGACGTTCACAGACTTCCGTTGCTTTATCAAGTACACCTTCTTTATGCTGCATGATTGGAATCACCATTGCCTGAACTGGAGCTACTGCTGGTGGTAATACAAGACCCGAATCATCACCATGTACCATGATAATGGCACCGATTAATCGTGTAGTCATACCCCAAGAAGTCTGGTGTACATGCTGTAATTTATTGTCTTTGTCTGTGTACTGAATACCAAATGCTTCTGCGAAACCGCTACCGAAGTTATGGCTTGTACCTGACTGTAAAGCTTTACCATCGTGCATCAATGCTTCGATTGTGTAAGTAGCTTCTGCACCTGCAAATTTTTCTTTTTCTGTTTTCTTACCACGAACAACTGGCATTGCAAGTATTTCTTCACAGAAATCTGCGTAAAGATTCAACATCTGTACTGTTCTCTCTTCTGCTTCCTCAGCTGTTGCATGAGCAGTATGTCCTTCCTGCCATAAGAACTCTCTGGAACGTAAGAATGGACGTGTCTCTTTTTCCCATCTTACAACAGAACACCACTGGTTATATACCTTTGGAAGATCACGATAAGACTGGATGATGTTCTTATAAAAATCACAGAATAATGTCTCTGATGTAGGTCTTACACATAGACGTTCCTGTAATGGATTAAGTCCTCCATGTGTTACCCATGCTACCTCTGGTGCAAAACCTTCTACGTGGTCTTTTTCTTTCTGTAAAAGACTTTCCGGTATGAACATTGGCATGTAAACATTCTCTACACCTGTTTCTTTAAATCTGCGATCTAATTCATTCTGGATGTTCTCCCAGATTGCATAACCAGCAGGTTTGATAATCATACATCCCTTTACTGAAGAATAGTCAATTAATTCTGCTTTTTTTACTACATCAGTGTACCACTGTGCAAAGTCTACATCCATAGATGTAATGGCTTCTACTAATTTCTTGTCTTTTGCCATGATAATATATCTCCTTTATTTTATATCTTATTATATAATTGAAAATGGACAGTTAATTTCAAATTCCATTTTCTTCTTTGTTGCAGGATGATGAAATCCCAATTTATAGGAACATAAACTCAACGTAGTTGCACCCTGCTTCATATTCTCTTTAAAATTATACTTTCGGTCTCCCACAAGAGGCCAACCGGCATGTGCCATCTGCACTCGAATCTGATGATGTCTTCCTGTCGCAAGTTTGATACGAATCAATGCTTTCACATCATTTTTTCCCAATACTTCATAGGATAACTCTGCTCGTTTTGCACCATTCTCTTTGCCAGTAACTACTTTGGATAAATTAGTCTTACCATCTCGCAGCAAATAATCTTCCAATATCCCGTTTTCCTTATCCGGCACACCATCCGTCACTGCGTAATAATATTTATCTGCCACTTTCGTGGCCACCTGCCTGCTCAAATCGGCCGCTGCTTCTTTACTCTTGGCGAATACCATAACACCACTTACCGGTTGGTCTAGTCGATGCACAACCCCTATATAGGAGTTTTCCCCTTTTTGCATACGATAAGTTCGCAATATGCTTTCCATATCCTTTTCACCAATACGTTTTGTCTGTGTCGCAACACCTGCCGGCTTAACGCAAACGATAACGGCATCATCTTCATATAAAATTTCCAATCTATTCACCTCCGTCACAGCCTATGTAAAACAAAGAATGTGCTTTGCACATTCTCGCGCCGCAAAAGCGTCGCATTAGCGACATGCTTCATCTGCTTTTGCGTGTGCATCCTCACGGAGTGTTTTTAATTCATAGTTAGTCTATGAATTAAAAAAAGCCCTCCTTCCCGAATATTCTTCAAGGACGAGAGCTTAATGCTTCGTGTTACCACCTTCATTCATTCCTGTCTTACGACAGAAACCTCTGTAAGTACTTGCCCTACATTCTCACACCATTCGCCAACGCAAGTCGACTAGCCGAATATTCTCACAAATACTTCCACGCTGTAATGGGCGTTCCCAGTGTAGCCTTCCTAACAGTCGGTACACAGCTCCAAGACTGGTTCAGCAATTCTCCGATAAAGCCTTGCACCTCCGGCTTCTCTCTGAAATCTTCCTATTACTTACTATCTCTTTTCATAGCCTGTTTCGTTTTAATGATGATAATACAAAAAACATAACTTGTCAAGGTTCATCTACCCGACCAATCCTTTTAACATTTTATCTCTTGAATCATGTTTTTACGTAGCAAATCAGTAAATGATTAACTGCTGAGTGAACAGTAACCTTTATCTATTTATAAGAAAATACCGGCAAATCATTTATTTTATATGCCAACGAACTGGTGCGTTCTTCCATACTTTCTAATTGTGCTGGCAAGGAATCTATTCTGCTTTGGATTAATTCTAATGCTTCTCCCTCTTCTCCCATAGCAAGCACGGCTTCTTTCATATTTTTAAGCAATCCCTCATACTGTCTATAGTTATCAATACTATATGGAGCCAATTCCAACATTTGATCCAAATCCCTGATGCACTCCGGAATCCGAAGCACAGAACCGTAATAAGCCCCTCTGACGGTATATGCTGTAATATTATATGGATTCTTCTCTATCAATTCCGTTGCCCACACGTAACTTTCTTCCGTTCCCATTGATACTAAAAGCCTATTTTCCTCAGCCGGCGTATAATTTGGAAGCATAGTTAATGCCATGTCATAATTGCCATATCTATTACTTCCCGTTGCAATACCTATATAAACAAACATTATAAAAAGACCACTTATTACTATACATTTTTCCTTTGTCAGTTTTTTCTTTTCCTTTACACAATCGCCATAGTCAAAAAACAAACATGCCAACATAACGATAAAAAGATACTGACAATGGAAATCTACCAATGATGCTACACCTATAAACACCAATAATTCTTTATCTGTCTGACTCTGCTTACCCTTAATAATTTGCCAACCGACAAATAGTAATACTAACACCAATGCGATTACACCATAGTCTAACGCAACCTGCAAAAAATCATTATGTACATATTTTATATTATATACGCCACTCTGGAACGTACCCTGACTATAATAATATCCTAACCTTCCTATTCCAAGGAACTTTTTACCAAGGAATAAAATCGCATCTCGATAATAAAGTAAACGTCCCCATAATGTAGAACTATTCGTAAAGATAGTAAAGATTCTTCCGATATTAGCAGTACTTCCCGTAATCACCGCATATGCAGCTCCCATTAAAAATGCCATAATACTTCCGATGAGAAATGGCTTACGAAACTCAGCCGTTCGAATGGCGTACCACACTCCCCATATCAGCAATAGCAATAAAACACTTCTTGAACCGGACCAAAATACACCTGCTAGTAATACTATTATTTGTAAAATACTGTAAATCGGTTTCTTTTGCTCCTTCAACTGATAAATTAAAATCATTATTCCAAGTGCAAAGAGTAATGCATTCGTATTAGCATATTGAAAAAATCCTGATATTCTGCTATTTTCCAAAAAATATGGTTGCAAGTCTGTAATCAAAAAACTAATCATCGACATCCCTATTGAAATACAACCCATCAATGGAATCATATTTTTCACTGCAAATCGTTCCTCATTTGCCCGGTTTTGCACAAGATACATCCAAAGACATATAATCGCCAGACGCATAACGCCCATAAGATTTTCCATATAATCTATGGCCCAAAAACTAACTACGCCTGCAATCCCTACCAATACTAACGGAATTGCAAAAACATTTCTTTTATCACGCCCATAAAAATTTACGCCCTTTTTCATTAACACCAAAATACTTCCTGCTATAAACAATCCTATTATAGCCACGGAACTATCAAAAAATCCTCCGTCCATGCATAATGCTATAAGCATACAAATACCTAGCACAGAAATATTATTTATCTTTTTTACACTCATATTCTAAACCTGCTGTCTTCTGTTTTATAAATTAAAGTTATAGTTTAAACTGGTATCCCACGCCCCAACTACGAAAGTGCTTGTCACTTTCGCGTGCGTATGCACATTGGCGGCAATTTGGGGCTCATCAGCTTACAACTTAAATCGGTATCCCACGCCCCAAATTGTCTCAATGTATTGAGGTTTATTTGTGTTTAATTCCACTTTCTCTCGAATTTTCTTAATATGCACTGTTACCGTTGCGATGTCTCCAATAGACTCCATATCCCAGATTTCTCGAAAAAGTTCATCTTTCGTATACACATGATTCGGATGCTCCGCCAAAAAGGTAAGTAAATCAAATTCTTTTGTAGTAAACTGTTTTTCCTCTTCATTCACCCATACACGGCGGGCGGTTTTATCGATACGGATACCACGAATCTCAATCACACTGTTTTTCACTTCATTACTTCCAATCAAACGCTCGTATCGTGCCAAATGTGCTTTCACTCGTGCAACTAGCTCACTTGGAGAGAATGGTTTTGTAATATAATCATCTGCCCCCAAACCAAGACCTCTAATTTTATCAATATCATCTTTCTTTGCAGAAACCATTAAAATCGGTGTATTCTTCTGTTCTCGAATCTGCTTGCAGATTTCAAAACCATTAGTCCCTGGAAGCATCAAGTCTAAAATAAACATATCAAACTCTTCCGCTAACGCTCTCGCCAAACCATCTGTACCATTATTTTCTACTACTACTTCAAATCCGCTCAATTCTAAATAATCTTTTTCTAAGTCTGCAATCGCCTCTTCATCTTCTATAATTAATACCTTACTCATTTGGCACCTCCTGATATTTTCTAATTACAAAATACATAACTGTTCCAATGGACTCTTTACTGGTCGCCCAGATTTTGCCACCATGATCTTCAATAATTTTCTTTACGATAGATAATCCAATACCACTACCACCGGTTGCTGAATTCCTAGAAGCATCTGTGCGGTAAAATCTATCGAAAATATATGGCAGATCTCTTGGTGCAATACCTCGTCCATTATCCTCTATCTCTACTTGTATGAAATCCCCTACATCTTTAATCCTTATATTAATAAGGCCTTTCTGCTTATCAAAGTATTTGCAGGAATTTCCTACAATATTATTAATCACTCTTCGTAATTGTTCCGGATCTGCAATAATCACTGTATCTTCATCTGTATAGTTAAAATATGCCAGTCCTACATTTTTAGCTTCTAAATCCAATCCCAACTCTTCAATACAATCTTCAAAATATCCAGACACATTAATCTTCGCAAAATTATACGGAATGCGATTGGTATCAATCTTTGAATACAATGTTAGCTCATTGATAAGCGTATCCATTTCACTCGCTTTATTATAAATAGTTCTGAGATATTTTTCTCTTTTTTCCGGACTATCTGCCACACCATCTAAAATGCCTTCTGCGTATCCCTTTACCGCTGTAATCGGGGTCTTTAAATCATGTGCAATATTACTAATGAGCGTCTTACTCTCCTGTTCCGCTCGCATTTTTTCTTCTGTGCTTTCCTTCAGACGCTGGCGCATCTCTTCAAAGTCCTTGCACAGTTCTCCGATTTCATCATCCCCTTCCGCTTCAATCGTAAAGTCCAGATTCCCCTCTTTTATGTTCTGAGCTGCCAGCTGAAGATTTTTTATCGGTTTCATCAGACTGGTATGAATCCATGCACTCAGCATACATGCCGTAAATATAAGAATTACCACGATGGAAATAATCGCATCTATTGCCAAATCCTTAATCTCTGGAACCACTGTCTCCATACGAGTAACAATAAAAACGCTCCCCTCGCTTTTATCTGGGAAATGGAAGTCAATCTGTTTCACTAACACCTGCTCTCCCACATCCATATATACGCCTGCATTAATATTTCCATCCGAACTTCCATAATCCGGCAATTGCGTCAAGAGAGCAGTAGATGCGTTTCTCCCTATATAACTCAACTCTCCGCCTTTTCTAACAATCAGATAAGATGCTTTTCCCTCTAGTCGAGCGTTCATCTGATCTAAATATTCTTTCTTTTCAAACTTCTGTGCAGCTCTCTCTGTAGTGGCCTGTAACTCCTGATAAATGTCCTTTGTAAATCTGTTCAAAAGCTGCACTGAATTGGACAAATAACCATAATCACTATTTTCTACACCATAGGTCTGCTCAATCATTTTTATCTGAATTTTTTGAAAACCAACAATTACACCTGTTGCCAATACTAGTGGCACAAATAAAATAATACAAAATGAAATAATAATTTTATTACGAAACTTCATTTATTTCCTCCCTACTGTGCATCGTTTGCACGTAGTGCTTTTATTCTATAGGAAAGTCATAGACTTTCACAACTTAACGTATCAAGGTCTTTCCTATAGAAGAACAAAAAATAAGTCGTAGGAACCCCAGCCTACGACTTATTATACCACGAAAAAAATAAAATCAAATTTCTTTTATCTAAAACTATATAAAGTTTTTATAAAGTGCACTGAATAGTTATAATAACTTATGCTAAATACTTTTTCAACGCTTCCGCTTTATCAGTTGCTTCCCATGGAAGTTCGATATCAGTACGTCCAAAATGTCCATATGCTGCTGTTGGACGGTAAATAGGTCTTCTTAAATCAAGCATCTGAATGATACCCGCTGGGCGAAGATCAAAATGTTCTCGAACAATTCCCACTAACTTATCATCAGAAATCTTACCTGTACCAAATGTATCAATCATAACAGATGTAGGCTGTGCAACACCGATTGCGTATGATAACTGGATTTCGCACTTATCAGCAAGACCTGCCGCAACAATATTCTTTGCAACATAACGTGCTGCATATGCTGCTGAACGGTCTACCTTTGTACAGTCTTTTCCTGAGAATGCACCGCCGCCGTGACGAGCATATCCGCCATAAGTATCTACGATAATTTTTCTACCTGTAAGACCAGCATCGCCATGTGGTCCGCCAATTACGAAACGACCGGTTGGATTAATGAAGAATTTTGTATCTGCATCGATTAATTCAACTGGAAGAATTGGATCAAATACATACTTCTTAATATCTTCGTGAATCTGCTCCTGTGTCACATCTGCGTCATGCTGTGTAGATAATACAACTGCTTCTAATCTCGTTGGAACACCAGCCGCATCATATTCTACTGAAACCTGAGTTTTTCCATCTGGTCTTAAATATGTTAATGTACCATCTTTACGAACTTTTGTAAGCTGTAATGCAAGTTTGTGTGCAAGCGAGATTGGATATGGCATTAACTCTGGTGTCTCGTTTGATGCAAACCCGAACATCATACCCTGGTCTCCAGCACCTGTATCTAAATTATCTGTTAATGTTCCTTCTTTTGCTTCTAACGCTTTATCAACACCCATTGCAATATCTGCTGACTGCTGATCTAACGCTACCATAACTGCACATGTATTGCCATCAAATCCAGTTTTTGCATCATCATAACCAATTTCATTTACAGTCTTTCGAACAATCGTTGGAACATCTAACTGTGCCTTTGTAGTAATTTCACCTGTTACTAATACAAATCCTGTACATGCTGCTGTTTCACAAGCAACACGGCTCATTGGATCCTGCTCCATACAAGCATCTAAAATTGCATCTGAAATTGCATCACATAATTTGTCTGGATGACCTTCTGTTACTGATTCTGAAGTAAATAATAATTTTTCCATGGTTCTTCTCCTTTTCCTATTTTCTCTGCTTATTTGTAATAGAAGTTTGCTTACAAACTTCTCTGTGTGCTGTGCATCCTTACGGAGCAAACTTGTCTTTGTTTTTAACACAAAACAAATCCGCTTGTGAACACACAAGCGGACATGATACCTTTGCTGATTATCAAATCCTCTTATTGTTCAAGCTCTACTGCTCGCTCAGGCTGGCACCTTCCATATCGGGGTTGCCGTGACTTCTCAGATCCTTTGTATCTCCATCACTCTGAATAAGAAAATCTTCACTATTATTAAATTCTCAAATCTCTATGCATACGATACTACCATCTTACACATCTGTCAATACATTTTTCTGTTATGATACTTTCAAAGTAAACTTTTTAATTTCTTTTTCCGTACTAACCTTCTCAATCAGTGCACCCAAAGAACTCAGCTTATGCTCAAAGTCTTCATAACCACGCTCGATATAATAAATATCATCTACTACTGTAATTCCCTCTGCTGCAAGACCTGCAATTACAAGTGCTGCTCCAGCACGAAGATCAGGTGCGTTTACTCTGGCACCGGTGTAACGATCCACACCATTAATAATAGCAATATTGCTCTCTACTTTAATATTGGCACCCATTCTGGTCAATTCATCTACATACTTAAAACGATTTTCAAAAATACTTTCTGTCACAGTACTAGTTCCTGTTGCTATCCCTAATACAACCGCCATCTGAGGTTGCATATCAGTCGGGAATCCTGGATATGGCAACGTAGTAACCTGCGTATGATGCAACGGCTTAGATGCAACAACGCGTACTGCATCATCAAACTCTTCTACTTCACAGCCAATTTCTAACAACTTGGCTGTAGTAGCTTCTAAATGCTTCGGAATTACATTCTTCAGCATTATATCTCCTTTCGTGGCAGCAGCTGCAAACATAAATGTTCCAGCTTCAATCTGATCCGGAATAACAGAATACTCTGTCTTATGGAGTTTTTCTACACCTACAATACGTATAACATCTGTACCTGCTCCACGAATATTCGCTCCCATACTGTTTAGAAAATTAGCTACATCAACTACATGGGGTTCTTTTGCTGCATTCTCAATAATGGTTTTACCTTCTGCCATAGATGCAGCCATCATGATATTAATTGTAGCTCCTACTGATACCTTATCTAAATAAATATGCGTACCTTTTAATCTTTCCGCAGATGCAATCAACATACCATGTTCTATATCAACTGTTGCACCTAATGCTCGAAACCCTTTCATATGAAGATCAATCGGACGACTTCCGATATTACATCCTCCTGGTAATGCTACTTCGGCCTTTTTATATTTGCCAAGCATCGCTCCTATCAAATAATAAGAAGCTCTGATTTTACGAATAAATTCGTTATCTACATTAAAGTCTCTAATAAAAGAACCATTAATCTTAACAGTGTGGGCATCAACACGCTGCACCTGTGCACCAATCTCACGAATGGCATCTAATAAAACATTTATATCTCTAACATTTGGTAAATTATCTATTGTAACAGTCTCGTCTGTCATGATAGCTGCTGAAAGAATCGCAAGTGCTGCGTTCTTAGCACCACCAATTTCTACCTCACCTACAAGTGGAATTCCACCCTTAATTACATACTGTTCCATCCTACACCTCTATGAACTATTCATACAAACACGTAATTATAGTAATTTTCAAGTGCTTTTGTCAAGTTTTATTATACCATAATACTTTATTTTTCGCAAATTTTGTAACTGAATAGTTACTAATTTATATACTTTAGCGGATCCACGGCTGAACCATTAATAATAATCTCAAAATGCAGATGTGGTCCTGTTGAACGTCCTGTGTTACCACTTAAAGCAATGGTTTCTCCCTGCTTTACGGATTGACCGGCAGATACCAGTAATTTACTACAATGTGCATATCTTGTCATTCTTCCATCCGGATGACTAATCAATACACACAGACCGTATGCACCATTATAATCTGCACGAACAACCGTACCCGCACTAGATGCAAAAATCTTTGTACCAGTCGGAATTCCCCAGTCTACACCCTTATGCAATCGACCCCAACGCCATCCATAGTTCGATGTCTTTCTACCACCATTAATCGGTTTGATATAAGTTGGCGGTATAATTGTCCCACGTTCAATTACTGCCGGTTCGGAAACAACCATGATATTTTCATGTATCATCTCTCGCTTGACTTCTATTCCGTTCTCTATGGTTACAACATCATTTCGCTCTCTATGTCCTACCGTTCCTTCATAGTGAACTACTTCCTTAGTAGTATACCAATCATCATTCAGTATAATCGTCGCTTCTGCTCTATAGTCTTCTTCGTATACTTCACCTTTTTTCACCCGAAGCATTAAATCCGGTTCCGGAACTGCAATAATAAGTTCATCCTCAATACGGATAATCTGGTTCATGTCCTTAAAACCATTCAATGCCATAATCGAAGCTACTGTTGTATCATTTTCATATGCGATAAGAGAAAGACTATCACCTCTCTGTACTACATATATTTTATTCGTTTCTTTTTCTTTTGTTACTTCTATTAGCTCTGTCTCCACATCCGCTAATTCTTCTTCTGCCGCAAAACTTTCATATATGTCGATGCTCTCAATAAAATCAATATCTAAAATACCTGTCTGATAGGTATCTCTATATGGATTTGCCATGACATATTCCAAACTATTCATAAGTGATGCAGTTACTCCGGCAGAAATACCATCCCCTATCTTTTCTTCCGGAATGATATTCGATTCCCATACGCTAGGTTCTACCTGCTCTAAGGATGCGGTCAACATCCCTTTCACATGTCCATCCTGCATTTTAATCACAGGAGCAAAATCACTTTTTTCATCTACCGATGCCTTCACACCGTCAAAAAGTTTTTTCACTTCTTCTAAGCTGGCAAAAGTTGCTGCATAACCTTCTATCTCTAACGTATAACTTTTCAGACCATCATTTACTATCGCTGCTGTTAAGTACTCCTTTAAAACTCCTTCTAATTCATCCTCTGTTATAAGCGGTTCAAATAAATCTTGCGCCTGATTTATCTCCATACGATAATCAATCGGAAGCTTGTCCTCACTAGCTAAAGCAAGTTCTCTTCTCACCTCTTTTTCTATCTGTTTCACATCTATATCACTGGCAACATTACAGATATGATTCTCATTAAATAGAACTTTCTGATAAGACATTCCTAAACTTATATGTTGGGATGCAGCTATATATAGCATGCCCAAAAACAAAACTGTCACCCAAAAAAGTCGCATTATTATTTTCTTAGTAATTTCCAATTTTACCATTTATTCGTATCCCTTGATTTTAAAATCGCGTCAATAGTTTCTTCTACATTTAATCCCGTCTCGTCAATCTGCACATCAGCATACTTTTTATACAACAAAGTACGTTCTTCGTATAAATCTTTTAACGTCTGACCTTCCCGAAGTACCACGCCCCTGCCTTTAATATCACTTAATCGCTTCTCTATCTCTTCGTAAGGAAGTGCCAAATAGACTACTGTCCCTATCTTACGCAAATGTTCCATTGCTTCCTTGCCGTATACCACACTTCCCCCAGTTGCAATAATCGAGTCAGTAACCTCTAAGGATGCATTCACCCGGTTTTCTACCTGAATAAACCCCTCCGGTCCTACTTCAGCAATGATTTCTTTTAACAATTTACCTTCTTTTTTTTGTATCACTAAGTCCGAATCCACAAACTGATATCCCAATACTTTTGCGAGAATAACACCCACTGTACTTTTTCCAACACCCGGCATACCAATTAATACAATATTACTTTTCATGCTAAATTCCCTAATTACCCATTTTATATTCTAATATCCTAATTTTGAATATAGCACGAAATCCGCTATCTTTCAATAATAAAGCCAAAAAAAAGAGAACGCTTTTGACGTCCTCTTTTAACAAACTTTTATTGTTCTGTTACATCTAATTCTTCTGTCTCTACTTCCGGTTCATAAACAGTGAATAAATTATCGAAAGATATCTGTCTCCATAATCTTGCATCTAAATCCCATTCCATCTCGTTTAAGTAACCTTCTACTACTTCTGTATATAACGCATTCTGTCTTTCAGAAATGATGCTATCACGTGTTGCTTCTGTAGCTGTTGCATCTACAATGGCATCCATCTGTAATACATAATATCCGGTCTCTGTTTCAATTAAATCAGAAACTGCACCATCTGTTGTTAATGCTTCTAATGCAGTTTTAATCTCTGCTGATACAGAAGACTTAGCATTATATGTGGCTGGTGACACCGTATATTCGTGAGCCTCTGCTGCTGCCTTTAAACCATCTACCTTTGCTGCCGCTGCAAATGCCCCTACTTTCTGTGCAAGTGCCTCTACCTCTTCCGGGGTATATTCTACTGTTTTACCTTCTGCATCTGTATAAGAAGTTTTTGAAACATATACCTGACTATATGCACTTGTAGCAGCTTCTTCATCACTTACATTTGTATCTGCATCTTTGATAATCTCAGCATGCATTCTGCTCTGAATAGTAAGTAACTCTAAATACGTTTCAAGAATTTCTCTATCTGCACCTAATGCTTCAATTGCTTCTGCACTGTTAGCACTAATAAAGCTTTCTGCAACTGTGCTAATAGCAGCTGTATCCTCTGCTGTAATCTCTACACCATAATCAGCCATGTGATTCTTGAGTGCATACATTGCATATAAATTCTCCATAACATTGGCTTTTAAATCGTCTTCTGCTGTAGTACCCTGACCGTACATATCTGTGCGCCATACATTTTCACCAAAGTATGATACATAAAAATCATCGTACTGTGCCTGTGTTAAACGTGATGCAAAATTAGCAACTCCAAGAGTAATATTATTTGTTCCATCCGTTGCTACTGTCGCTGTTTTATTCATTTCTGTGCCGCATCCTGCGAACATAGATACTGCAAGCACACCACTTAAAAGTAATGCTGTTAATCTCTTTTTCATATTGTTCCTCTCCTATATCTTTTCACTAGTTTCCTAAAAATACTTGATATATTATAGTGCTTTTTTTTGCATACTGCAAGGTTTTTCATTATTTTTCACAAAGTTTTTCTAACAATTCAGCCATAAACAGTTTAATAGGTGAATATGGCTTAGGCTGAACTGTTACATGTTTTCTTTTATTTTCAATGCATATAATTCCTTTAAGAAATCTTCTAGCACTTCCAACGGCTTTTTATTCTTTTCTCTGGAATTCTTTTTTAAATAATAAATAAAATATGGGTTCTTAGTATCTGCAACAAATTTTACACTATTTGGATGTGCTGCCACTAGTACCGGAATTTTAGAAACATCCAGCTTTGCCTTTTCGTAAAGCGTGAATTTAATCGTATCTTCCTTCTGCTGTACCTCCGTCAAATATACCTGATGTGCCATGGCTTTAATCCTTGCAATATAAAGCAAATTGGTCACAGATTTTGGCAAGTCGCCAAAACGGTCGATTAATTCCTCTAACATCTCATCTATCTCTTCTTCCGTTTCTAAACTTGCGATTCTCTTATAAATATCCAATTTCTGGTACTCGTTTGGAATGTATGTCATTGGAATATAAGCATCAATCTCTACATCAATAAAGGTATCAAAACTTGTCTCTGTAGTAATTCCTTTTGCTTCTTTTACTGCTTCATTTAACATCTTGCAATACAAATCATATCCAATCGCTTCCATATGTCCGTGCTGCTCTGCTCCCAGCAAATTACCGGCACCGCGAATTTCCAAATCTCGCATAGCAATCTTAAAACCACTTCCAAGCTCTGTATATTCTTTTATTGCCGCCAGACGTTTCTCCGCCACCTCTTTTAGCATCTTATCACGTTTGTACATTAAAAATGCATATGCAGTCCTGTTCGAACGCCCCACACGACCACGCAACTGATACAGCTGAGAAAGCCCCATGTTATCGGCATCATGAATAATCATGGTATTTACATTTGAAATATCCAAGCCTGTTTCAATAATAGTCGTAGATACCAGTACATCAATTTCTCCATTGATGAAGTTGTACATGATATTTTCGAGCTCCGTCTCTTTCATTTGTCCATGGGCAAATGCTACGTTTGCTTCCGGAAGCATTTTAGCAATCTTCGTTGCCACATCACCAATTTCTTTCACTCGATTATACACATAATACGCCTGTCCGCCTCTGGCTAATTCTCTAGAAATTGCTTCTCTTACAAACTCTTCATTATACTCCATAACATAGGTCTGAATCGGTAATCTGTCCATAGGTGGCTCTTCTAGTACACTCATATCACGGATACCTATCAAACTCATATGCAAAGTTCGAGGTATCGGTGTCGCTGTCAACGTCAGTACATCAATATTATTTTTTAACTGTTTTATTTTCTCTTTATGAGTTACACCAAAACGCTGCTCCTCATCCACCATCAAAAGTCCTAAGTCTTTAAATACTACATCCTTAGACAGTAGGCGATGTGTCCCGATAATAATATCCACCTGACCTTTTTTCAAATTATCCAAGGTTTTCTTCTGTTCAGACGTACTTCGGAATCGACAAAGCAAATCTACATTTACAGGAAAATCCTTCATTCTCTGTAAAAAATTATTATAATGCTGTTGTGCCAAAATCGTAGTCGGAACTAAAAACGCTACCTGTTTACCATCCTGCACTGCTTTAAATGCTGCTCGAATCGCAATCTCCGTCTTTCCATATCCCACATCTCCACAGATAAGTCGATCCATGATTTTATCACTTTCCATATCCTGCTTGGTAGCTTCGATAGCAAGTTCCTGATCCTCAGTTTCTTCAAACGGAAACATCTCTTCAAACTCACGCTGCCACACCGTATCCGGTCCATACACAAACCCTTTCTGACTCTGTCGTGCTGCATAAAGTGCCACCAAGTCAGAAGCTATCTCTTTAACGGCAGTACGCACCCTCGTCTTAGTCTTATTCCACTCCTGACCACCGAGCTTATTTAATTTCGGTTTCTTTGCATCTGCACTGGCATACTTCTGAATCAGTTCTAACTGAGTTGCCAAAATATACAAATTACCGCTACCGGCATATTCAATTTTAATATAATCTTTTTCCACACGATCTACCACAATCTTCTCAAGTCCCCGATAGATACCTAGACCATGGTTCTCATGCACAACATAATCACCAATACTTAAATCCGTAAAGCTGGCAATTTTCTCTCCCTCATAAGTGCGGTGACGTTTTTTCTTCTTTCTCTCCCCGCCAAATATATCGCTTTCCGATATCACAACAAACTTAATCATCGGATACTCATATCCTTTTTTTAGTTTGCCATGCCCGGTCATGATTTCTCCCGCCTGTACTTCTCTATCAAAATCCTCGCTATAAAATGCATTTAAGCCTTCTTCCATCAAATCTTCTGCCAGACGTTTTGCTCTGGTTCTAGAACTTGATAACAAGATTACGCGATGGCCATCTTTCTTATACCTATTCAAATCCTTAACAAGCAGTTCAAAACTATTGTTATATGGATTCACAGTTTTACTTTGAATAGAAATATGTTCTTTCATCTCTAAATGACTGCATTTCATATCAAGTGCCGCTAACGCTACACATTTTCTGGCCGTTATTTTAGCAAGGATTTCTTTGTAAGAAAAAAGTTCCTTCATCTGCCCCGGCAAGATATATCCCTTTTCCAAACGTTGTTTCATGCTTTCAGAAAACTCCGACTCTGTTACTATGCCACGCTCAATAGTCCGAATCGTTTCATCCAGAAAAACAATCGTATTCTCTTTATCAAAATAATCCAACAAAGAAGCTCGTTCTTCACAAAAATAAGATAGATATGCATCCATACCGGCACTCACATTATATTCAATCGTCTGCTCCGCAAACTGCTCGGCACTAGACAATGCACGATATGCCTCTTCTGTCTTCATCTCTTTCCTAAATTTTTCAGAAACGTGCTTAGCTTCTGCTAAAATCTTATCCACACCTGCCTGGCGTTCTTCTTTCGTTAACACCAGTTCACAGGCCGGATAAATGTGTATCTCTTCTAAATTCTCAATAGAACGCTGGCTCTCCGGATCAAACGAACGAATCGAATCTATCTCATCTCCCCACAATTCTACTCGAAACGGATTCTCTTCTGTCAGGGGAAAAATATCGATAATACCACCTCGAACAGAAAATTCACCTCTAGTCTCTGCCTGATAATTTTTCTCATACCCTAGTTCCACCAAACGTTTTACCAGTTCATCTAAATCCACATCCCCGCCTGACTCTAAGGTAATAACCTCTTTTACAAACCGTTCCGGTGAAGGCATTGGATTCATCAAGCCATCGAAGGTAGTGATAATTGTACACTCCTCCTCTTCTGCAATCATTTTTAATGCATTAATACGCTCTGCCGTTAATACATTGCCTCGTATATCAGACTGATAAAACAAAATATCCTTAGCGGGATAGTAAGCTGTTCTTTTATCAAAAAACAAGTATTCCTCGTATAATTCTTTTGCTTTCTGCTCATGAAAAGTAACAATGACCCGATTTCCCTTGCCATTGTTCATGCTATATATCATATGCGGTTTTACAGCATCAATACAACCCGATATCTGAATCAGAGCGGCTGCCTTTTTCAATGCACTATTCGCTTCTTCATATCCTTGCAATTCCTGCAATGGCACAGTAAAACTTTTCACAAAAATACCTGTCCTTTCCCTTTATATTACAGCACACCAACACATTCGGCTAATTGCTTTTCTCCAAATTTTCCGCCGTGCTTTCTCGTTTTTTGCTGTTATAGTCATTCATGGCCTTGTCCACCTCATCCCATACCATGAGTACGCAGGCATTGATGGCATCTTTCATTGCTTCTTCTACATACTTGCGGTCTTCTTCGCTAAAACGACCAAGTACATAATCTGCCAAATCCCAGTTCTTTGGTTTCTCTCCCACACCGACTTTGATACGCAAAAAGTTCTGTGTTCCGGTCAATGCAATGATGTTTTTGATACCATTATGTCCACCCGCACTTCCCTTTTTTCGAATACGAATATTCCCTGGCACAAGACTGATATCATCATAAATCACAATCATCTCTGTTTCCGGATCCATTTTATAATAATTCAATAATTCTACAACACTCTCTCCGCTTAAGTTCATAAAAGTCTGAGGTTTTGCCAATATCACCTTCTGTCCTTCTATCGCACCCTTTCCACACAAAGCTTTGTGTTTCTTCTCTGTAATACTAATATTATATTTATCTGCCAACGCATCTATCACATCAAAACCAATATTATGTCTGGTTTTTTCATACTGCTTCGTCGGATTTCCAAGTCCTACTATCAAATACATTTTCTCTTCCTCTGTTTTTCCAAAATTTATCGCTACCCTTTATCATACCCTATTTTTATGTATCTTTGCAAGATGGGAACATGCTTTTCAAGAAGCTGAATAATTCTTTGACCTATTAAGTATTAAGCAATCTTCAAAAGCGACTAAAAAGGGGATGCCGTTTTCAGACATCCCCTTTTATTCGTTATTCTTCTGCAACAACAGTTTCCTGATATTTTTCAAGAATCAGTTTCTGTATCTGCTCTCTTGTTTCGGAGTTGATAGGATGAGCAATGTCACGATATTCTCCGTCTGCGGCCTTTCTACTCGGCATCGCAATAAATAAACCTTTTTCGCCTTCAATGACCTTAATATCATGTACTACGAATTCTTCGTCGATTGTAATTGATACGACAGCTTTCATTTTCCCTTCTTTTTCTACTCTTCTGATTCTAACATCTGTAATCTGCATAAATGTATGCCCCCTTTAATTTCTTACTCTGCTATACACCCTGCTGTCATACCCTGTTGTCGTTATCCTGTTGTTATTTATAGCACGTATCTGTGGTTTTTTTCAGATACTATTTTTATGCCGTCTTCTCCCTTGTAATAAGAATTAGCATTTAATGTACCGCGGCTTTCCACGATACAATTCTCGATATGTGTGTTATCTCCTATATATACGTCGTTTAAAATAATTGAATTCTTAATAACACAATTCTTACCAACGAATACCTTTTTAAATAAAATAGAATCCTCTACTTTACTATTAATGATACAACCGCTGGAAATCAAACTGTTACGAACTTCTGATCCCGGATTGTACTTCGCTGGTGGCAAATCATCCACTCTGGAATAAATAGCCGGTGTTTCCCTAAAAAAGTATTTACGCACATCCGGATTTAAGAAATCCATGTTCGTCTGGAAATAAGACTCTACTGTAGCAATATTGCTCCAATACTCGGTCATCTTGTATCCATACATACGTTTTATATTTTTATATCGAATTAAGATATCTGTAACAAAATCATATCTGCCCTCTACTGCACTCCGCTCTAGCATCTCTATTAACTGTCTGCGGCGCACCACATAAATACCTGTTGAAATTGTGTTGGATTCTGTAATCATTGGCTTTTCTTCAAAATCCAGGATGCGAGACTCTTCATCCATACGGATAACACCAAAACGATCTACGTCTTCTCCACACTCCATATCCTTGCAGACTATTGTCACATCCGCCTTTTTCTCGATATGATAATCTAATACTTTATTATAATCCATCTTGTAGATACAATCACCACTACAAATAATTACATATGGCTCATGTCTCTTTTTCAAAAAATCAATATTCTGGTACATCGCATCAGCAGTACCTCGATACCACCAGCTGTTATCTGCTGTAACAGTTGGATTAAACACATACAGACCACCTTGTTTTCTACCAAAATCCCACCATTTGGACGAACTTAAATGCTCGTTCAAAGATCTGGCACTATACTGTGTCAATACTGCTACTGTCTGCACGTGAGAATTGCTCATATTGCTGAGAGCAAAGTCTATACTTCTGAAGCTTCCGACAATCGGCATCGCTGCAACGGCTCTTTTACTCGATAATTCCTGCATACGATTGCTGTTACCACCTGCTAAAATAATCCCTACTGCTTTCATTCTGCGTCACCTGCCTTAATAATTACTTCACCGCTAGGAAGTACTCCATCCGGGTAATCATCCCTTGTTGTAAAACCGGAAATCGCAGTATTTTTTCCAACTGATATGTAGGCTGGTATGTGCGATTCTTCTCCGACTACTACCAGACCAAATCCGTATATACTTTCGTTATATTTGTTCGGCACCTCTTCTCCAACGCCCATAGTTACATTATCACTAATCACGCAATGCTCCGCGATAATCGCACGATCTATGGTTACATTATTACCAATTGTAGCACCTTTCATAATAATAGAATCACGAACTATTGTACCTCGTCCAATTGTAACACCGGCACCAATAACACAATTATACACTTCACCATAAATCTCGGCACCCTCACCAATAATACTTCGTTCTACCACAGCTTCCGGTGCAAGATACTGAGGTTCAATAATATCACATTTAGTATATATCTTCCAGTATTCTTCATATAAATTAAACTCCGGAATCAAATCAATCAATTCCATATTAGCTTCCCAATAAGAACCTAATGTACCAACATCTTTCCAATATCCATTGTATTCGTATGCAAAGAGACGCTTTCCTTTTCCATGACAGTATGGAATAATATGCTTACCAAAATCACAATTACTTTGGTCTTTCATCGCAATTAACGCTTGTTTTAATACTTTAAAGTTGAAGATATAAATTCCCATAGAAGCCAAATTACTACGTGGGTTCTCTGGTTTTTCTTCGAAGTCGTTGATTTTCTTATCCTCATCGGCAATTACAATACCAAACCGTTTTGCTTCTTCTAATGGCACCGGCATAGTAGCTATCGTAACATCTGCCTTATTTTCCTTATGAAAATCAAGCATTACTTCATAATCCATTTTATAAATATGATCGCCTGACAAAATCAAAACATATTTGGGACTATACTGTTCCATATAAACCAGATTCTGATAAATAGCGTTCGCTGTTCCCGTATACCACTCACTACTCGTGCTTTTCTCATATGGCGGCAATACGGTCACTCCACCATAATTACGATCCAGATCCCACGGAATACCTATTCCGATATGTGTATTTAAACGCAATGGCTGATATTGAGTCAATACTCCGACTGTATCAATACCGGAATTAATACAGTTACTAAGCGGAAAATCAATTATACGGTACTTTCCACCAAACGAAACTGCCGGTTTTGCTACAGATTCAGTAAGTACACCCAGGCGACTTCCCTGTCCTCCTGCCAGTAACATTGCGATCATTTCTTTCCTAACCATGTCACTCACCCCACATTTTCCTAATTACCCTACTTTTATATCGGTCGCATTCACCTCATTAGGTATTATTCTAAGTATAACACATTGATGAAATTGGCACAAGATTTTTCACAATTTAAACATATTTCACTTCCCAAATTCTGAATATATCGTTATAATTACCTATATAAATAATCATTTACTTGAATTATAAAAAGTATTTTTCCAAGAAAGGATATGCGTTTTATGTATAGAATTAATTTCAATCAGCCAATTCACGTACATTTTATAGGAATTGGCGGCATCAGCATGAGCGGTCTTGCTGAAATCTTACAAGGTGAACATTTTACTATTTCGGGCTCTGATTCCAAAGAATCAGCTTTAACGAAGCATTTAGAAGAAAAAGGCATGCAGATTTTTTATGGTCAAACTGCTTCTAACATTATAGACGGCATTGATTTAGTAGTCTATACTGCTGCCATCTCAGAGGACAATCCGGAATTTGCCTGTGCAAAAGCAAAAGGCATCCCTATGTTAAGCCGTGCCCAACTGCTAGGACAGATTATGGATAATTACAGTCATTCCATTGCTGTTTCCGGCACTCACGGTAAAACTACTACCACTTCTATGATTAGCCAGATTTTATTATCTGCCAACTGTGACCCGACTATTACGGTAGGTGGTATTTTAGAAGCGATTAACGGAAATCTTCGCGTAGGCACTTCCGAATATTTTATTTCCGAGGCATGCGAATATACTAACAGTTTTTTAAATTTCTATCCAAAGTACAGTATTATTTTAAATGTAGAAGCTGATCACTTAGACTTCTTCAAAGATTTAGATGACATCCGCAATTCCTTCCGTTCTTTTGCCGGTAATACCAAGAATGACGGTGTTATCATTATTAATGGTGAGATTGACAATTACAAAGCACTAGTTTCAGATCTTAACGCAAAAATAATTACATACGGACCGAAAGAAGATTATGACTATTATCCGGCTAACATTACCTTTGATGAAAAAGCCTGTGCTTCTTACACCGTCATGTACCGCGGTGAAGCTCTTATGGATGTAACCTTAAGTGTACCTGGTATGCACAATGTATCCAACTCACTTGCAGCGATAGCATTATCCATGGAATTAAACTTAGAAAAAGAAGATATTTTGGCAGGTCTTTTATCTTTCCATGGTGCCAACCGCCGCTTCCAATACAAAGGCACTTTAAATGGAGTTACTATCGTAGACGATTATGCGCATCATCCAACAGAGATTCGTGCAACATTAAACTCTGCCACCAATTATCCGCATGAGCGACTCTTCATCGTATTCCAGCCACACACCTATTCACGTACTAAAGCATTTCTAGATGAGTTTGCTGAAGTACTGCATACTGTTGACGTAGTGGTATTGGCCGATATTTATGCCGCCCGTGAAAAAAATACTTATGGCATATCTTCAGAAGATTTGTTACAAAAACTAAAAGAATATGGTACAGAGTGCTATTATTTCCCTAGTTTTGACGAAATCGAAAACTTTTTACAAAAAAATTGTATGAACGGCGACTTGTTGATAACTATGGGCGCCGGAGATGTTGTAAATATTGGAGAAAATCTCCTTTCTAAATAACTTATCCACATTATCCACATTAGGAATGTTGAAAACATCAACTTCCTAATGTGGATTTCTTTTGTTTACATAATTCTTCATTCTTTTTTTCTCAATTCCTTTTTTCTTATTGGTTTTTTGCCATTTTTCCGGTTACCATAAAATTATCTTTCCAAACAAATAAACAGGTTATCCACATTGTCCACATTCTCTCAACCCCTTGATTTTACAGGGTTTGAGCAAATTTTTCTTCTTCTCTTTTTTTAACTCTTGTGTTATACTCTAAGCACACAGATGTCAGACTATGTTTCTAATCAACAGTTTGACATTCTTTTATGGGATTTAGAAAGGTATAATGTTTCATGTCAAAAATTAACTTATATTCTGATAAAGATACAACCACAACCAGCATTTCCAATGTATTTATTGATGAATATATGTCTGGTGCCAATGGTGAATTTGTAAAAATATACTTATACTTACTGCGTCAGTTAAACTCTGCTAATGCAGATTTTTCTCTGTCTGAAATTGCAGACAAGTTTGAACATACGGAAAAAGATGTGAAACGAGCACTCTGCTATTGGGAGCGAATGCAGCTTCTGCATTTGGATTATGACGCCGATGAGAATTTGATTGCAATCCGTTTAATGGATGCTCTTTCAAAAACAGGTGTCGAAAAAACTTCTGCCCAGCAGACTACTTCTACAGAAATTGCTCAAGCAGTTTCAAGTAATGTTCCAAAAGTCCCTGCTAAGAAATCTTATTCAGCAGATGACATAAAACAGTTTACAAATCAAGATGCCGTTACCGAATTGGTATTTATTGCAGAGCAGTATCTTGGTCGTACTTTAACTGCTACTGACCTAAATACAATTTTCTATTTCTATGATGGATTGCATTTGTCCCTTGAATTGATCGAATATCTGATTGAATACTGTGTTTCTAACCACCATACCAGCATCCGGTACATAGAAAAGGTTGCTCTTGCATGGGCTGAAAACGGATATCAAACTGTAGAACAGGCCAAACAGGCCAATGGACAGTACAACCAGACCTATTCTGCGGTTATGAAATCTTTAGGTATCACCGGTCGTAATCTGGTTACTTCAGAGACTACATATATTGAGAAATGGAAAAATAATTTAGGATTCTCAATAGAGCTTATCCAAAAAGCCTGTGAAAAAACCATACAGGCAATTCATGAACCTAGTTTCGAATATACAGACCGTATTTTAAATAACTGGAAAGAATGTAATATTACATCCTTAGAAGACGTTGCAAAAGCAGACACGGAACATCAAAAACGGAAAAAAACTCCTGTCACTGCAACACGTACGATTGTCTCTAATAAATTTACAGCCTTTGATCAGCGTAGCTATGATGATAGCCGCTTAGAAAAAATGCTGTTAAATACTTCGACTCAGTAGTCATAGGGTTCTCATCCGAACCCGTTTAATCATCTATGACTAATATAAAGGAATTACTACCATGGCATTAACAAATTCTCAATATGACGAAATCCAACGTGGATACGATGACAGGCAACTGCATAATAAGGATATTCTCTCAGCTCGTATCAATGAACTCTATCATAGAGTACCTGAGCTTCAACAGATTGAACACTCCATTGCAGAGTGCTCTGTAAATTCTGCACGAAAGCTTTTTGATGGAGACAACGATGCCATTGCGGATTTAAAACAACAAATTGCTGCTTTACGCAAACGCAGAGCTGATCTACTAAAATCCGCCGGATATCCCGAAGATTATTTACAACCAATCTATACCTGTTCTGACTGCAAGGATACCGGTTATATAAACGGTCAGCATTGTCATTGTTTTACACAACAGGCGATAGATATGATTTATACCCAATCTAATATCAAAGACGTTTTAATATCAGAGAATTTTTCCACTTTTTCTTTGGATTATTACTCTGATACAGATGTTAATCCATCTACCGGACTTACATCTTTACAGACAGCACAGTCTGCTTATACATCCTGTCAGGATTTTGTAAAGAATTTCAATATCACTTTTTCCAATATTCTTTTTTATGGTGATACAGGAACCGGTAAAACATTTCTATCTAATTGTATTGCCAAAGAATTATTAGATAAAGGATATTCTGTTATCTACTTTACGGCTTTCCAATTATTTGATATATTAAGTAAGGGGATTTTTGACAAAGATAATAAAGCAATCGATACACATCAAAATATTTTTGATTGCGATTTATTGATTATTGATGACCTTGGTACTGAATTAGTTAATTCTTTCACTACATCACAATTATTTTTGTGCTTAAACGAAAGAATCCTTCGCAAAAAAAACACGATTATCTCCACCAATTTAAATCTTGGTCAGATTGCAGATATTTATTCAGAACGTGTACTTTCACGTATAGCTGGTCATTACAACATCATTAAAATGTTTGGCGATGATATTCGCATGAAAAAGCGGATTCATTAATATATAATTAATATTAACATACAACACATGGAGGGCCTACCAAATGCCAAATAACGAAAGAATCTTAGAAACTACACCAGATGGTATACTCGGTCTTGTTCCTTTGCAGAGCTGCAAAGAACTCGGAAACAAAGTTGACGAATACCTTGTTACATGGAGAGAAAAAAGAGAACATGAGCATCAGCATGATGCTGCATTCCAGGGCTATCGCCGTGATTCTTATATCATCAACACTTCTGTCCCACGTTTCGGTACAGGTGAAGCAAAAGCTGTAATCAAAGAATCTGTTCGTGGTTACGACTTATATCTTTTAGTAGATGTAACTAATTATAGCATTACTTATACCGTATCCGGACATCAGAACCATATGTCTCCAGATGATCACTATGCAGACTTAAAACGTATCATCGCTGCTGCAGGCGGTAAAGCAAGACGTATTACTGCTATTATTCCTTTCTTATATGAAAGCCGTCAGCACAAACGTACCTCACGTGAATCTTTAGACTGTGCTCTCGCTTTACAGGAATTAACAGCTATAGGCGTTGATAACATCATCACTTTTGATGCACATGACCCACGTGTACAGAATGCAATCCCTTTAAAAGGATTCGAAACTGTTACGCCAGCATACCAGTTCATTAAAGGTATCTTAAATAACGTAGATGACTTAAAGATTGACAGCGATCACTTAATGATCATCAGCCCTGACGAAGGTGGTACCAACCGTGCCGTATACCTTGCTACTGTTCTTGGCGTTAACATGGGTATGTTCTATAAACGCCGCGACTACAGCCGCATCGTAGATGGTCGTAACCCAATCGTTGCTCACGAGTTCTTAGGAACAGATTTAACTGGCAAAGACGTTATCATCATCGACGATATGATTTCTTCTGGTGAAAGCATGATTGACGTAGCTACCGAATTAAAGAGAAGAAATGCAAACCGTATCTTCGTCGTTTCAACATTCGGTTTATTTACTAATGGTTTGGAAAAATTCGATAAGGCTGTTGAAGAAGGTATTATCTATCGTGTAGTTACTACTAACCTTTGCTATCAGACACCTGAACTCCTCGCAAGAGATTACTATATCAGCTGTGACATGAGCAAATATATCGCATATATCATCGATACTTTAAATCATGATTCCTCTATCAGCGATTTATTAAATCCTTACGATAGAATTCAGAAATTTGTTGCAGAATATAAAGCTGCTCATAATGACTAATTACAGGCAGGTCACTTTAATGGTGACCTGTTTTTATTCACAACACTCCCATGAATCAAACAAGGGCGTCTCATACGAGACGCCCTGTTCTTTCATTCTATAAAATTATCGTACAAAATGTATGTATGTTAATTAGAATAAATTAATTCTACCAGATACACCATTGATTACGTAGTAAGCTGCATACTCTTCTGGTTTAACATAAATCTGGATTTCTTTGATAGAAGATACTTTATTACCTTCTGCTTCGAAAGCTTTCTTAGCATTTTCGATAACAGTAGCCATATCTACTTCCTGTCCGCCAAACTGAACAACTACTGCTGGTTCAACAGATTTCTTTGTTGTTGTTTTCTTTGCTGCCTCTTTCTTTACAGTTTCTTTCTTTACAGTTTCTTTTTTAGCTGTTTCTGTTTTTGCAGCAGCCTTTTTTGCTGGAGCTTTTTTCACTTCTTCTTTTACTTCTTTAACTGGTTCAGCTTTAACAGCTTCTACCTTTACTTCTACTTCCTTAACTGGAGCTTCTACTTTTGCTGCTACTTTAGTCTCTACTTTTGCTGCTGGTGCAGTTGTTTTCTTTGTTGCCATTTTTCTTTTCCTCCCTAAAAAATGTACTTACTCACAAACCAAAAACTTTTCCATTGCTACTATTGCTTCTTCTTCATCGCTTCCAGTAGCCACAATATTCACTGTCATTCCCTTAGATGGGTTGAATGCCATAATTCCCATAATGCTCTTAGCATTGATGCGACGATTATTGCTTTCTAATATAATCTCACTCTCGAAACGACAAGCTACCTGAACGAGCTCTGCGACTGGGTTGCTATGTCCTTCAGCAACATTAGATATCACAACTTCTTTCGTACTCATGCCATTCACTTCCTCTTTCAATTTTTACCATACAAAATATACCCTATAAAAGCCTATTTTTCAAGGTGTTTTTGAAAATATGTTAAACTTTAACTAATGATAATCATTATCCCTATATTTTTTAGGCACTTTTCTATGTTTTTCCTTACAAAACCCTTATTCTATAAGTAACTATTCAAATCTGCATTCGTAACATCGCCTTGGCTCTGAATAATTACAGATACGTAATAAAAATACTTCCTGCATTTTCGAACATCAAATCTGCATCCTCAATATTCTTCCGGTATGTGATTTTCTTAACAGGATCATAAATGGTAATATGACTGGCATCATATCCGATAATTAGTGCCGCCTCATTTACATCTGTCATTACAAATACTGTAGCACCATTGCTTACATAATATAGTACATCATCAACTGTACACCCTGTTAAATCTAATACCCGCACATCGCGCATCGTGTTCTTCAAAATTTCTTTTGGAGTCTCTCCCTGTTCAAGCAGTGCACTAACACTAATATTAATTCCTTCGCGTTCTAACATTGCATTGATACTTTGAGCGATACTGCTCGCCCCTTTGTCCTCATCCCCTACTATCATGTCTTTATACGCCGTTTGCATGGTCTTTCTTGAACGTTTCCATACGTATTGCTGGTTTTTATCTAGAACTACACCCATGGCTTCGTTTGCCGCACTTACCGCATCCGCAATATTATCTGTAGACAGCAATACCTTTCCCTGTGCATACACATAATATTCACTCTCTAACGTAGATTTTTCAAATGCCACTTCCCGCACCTCTTCTAAAATCGTTAATTTAGGTGTTAGAAGCTTTGGTGAATCCTCATCCACAGTTTTTTTCAATACCAGCTGCATCTGTGCCTGTTTCTGGCCATGTTGAGTTTTCTGTACATTTATAATCTTATTATTATCACCTTCACGATTCATAATCATATCCTGCATTGCCGCCACGTACCCATCTCCATTGTACTGCATACGCTTTAAATAAATCGTGAATCCGTCTATCTCAATATCAGAAATGTAATAACCTTCTTTTTCATAATTCTTTAAAATCTTTACATCACCTGCAGTAAAGCTGGCAATATTCACACCATACATCGGATAAACTGCTCGCCCTGCAGCATCTATCTTTACATCATCTACTCTCACTGCACCATAGACAAAATCTTCCCCAAGAAAGTCTAGTGGTCGTAAATAGTCTCCTGTACTGCCAGATATCTTTTCCACTTTTTCTGTGGTAAAATCCATGATGGATATTTCTCTACTTCCCAACTCCTCTCCCGGTTCAATCCATGCAAACAGACGATTCGATTCTGATATTGCATACTCTCCCTCTTTCAAATCTGCAATTACTTCTTTTATCTCATAATTCCCCAAATCGATACCATATACTGACTCTCCGAGCATAATAAAGAATACGCCGCCTTCATTTACATACATCAATTCCCCAAGGTCTGCTTTCATAACCTCATAAGACTGATCCGACGTAATAAACAAAATTTCTTCATTGGTATTCGCAAGACTATCATAATGATAAATAGCTGTGCCTACTTTTCCTTCATGAATTCCTCTGTTCATATAACCGTATACGATATAAGTAATACTTCCTGCCTCATCTACGTTTACAATTTTAATATCATGTCCGTTATAATTCTCTCTCTCATCAATTCCTTCATAACCACGAAAACTAAATACTTTTGCAAGTGTATTCTCACTCTGATTATAACTCCACAGTTCTCCTTCCTGCACAAACGATACAATATTACCCGTATCACTAGCTTTATATTCTATATTCTCTGAGCGAATACCCAATTGAATATAATGATCTCTTACATCAGCTGTTTCTCCACGAAAAATCTCATTCACCGTACGCTCATAATTCAACAAATACATTCGCTGCTTGGTATAACGTACCCGATAACTTTCCTCTACATTAAAATACTCACTTACTCCATCTTCCCCTACTCTGCTCATAACATAATTCATCCCAAACACATTGTACGTAGGAGTAATCTCTTTAATTGACGGCACCACTGTTGTTAATCGTTCTCCGCCAAAATCAGCCCAACTTACTTGTTTTAACGTAGAATTCAATGTCGTATAATGCAAAGTCGTATTGTCCCCTGTTGCACTTTCAAGATACGTACTTAATGCACCCACATTTTCTTTGCTAAATGTGTTATTATGAAATTCTCGTACAAAATTCAGTGTCTCTAATACATATGCATCCACTGGCTCCATAATACGGGTATAATAGTAAATTTCTTCCCCTTCACTTTCCAAGCAAATAATAAACAAATATTCCATCCCATCATCTAATAGATTTTGAATCTGGAATTGCGTATATATCTGTCCTTTGTCTTGCACAAATTCTTCTACCTGTGCATCAGCCACCAAACGCTTCCCATCTAAACTTCGAATCTCATAAGAAATAGCATCAATGTTTTTAAAATATGTGGTAACCTTTATCGGAAGAATACGTTCCTTCGAAATCGGAGTTATGGTATCCCTCATAAAAGCCGCATCCATTTTCTCTGTATAACCATGCAGTTCATTAATCTCTATATTATTACTATATAAACTTAAAACTGGCAACGACGCATCTGTCATTTCCGTTGTCAAATCTTCATTCACCTGATTTGTTAAAATACTGAAAACGACTACTGCCACAAAGAATATCACAGATAATACAATTGCTTTGATGATTCCTTTTTGCATCGTTCTCCTCCTATTTTTCTATCTTTTCTATCAGCAATCGAAAAAACATAAAAAATGCTTTTGCAGTAATCTGCATGCACTTTTTATGTTTTTCTTTTCATAATGTTTCTTTTATTTTATTCACTTTTTCTCATTTACGCAATCTTTTCTTAAATAAAGTTACGAAAACCTACCACCAGCGATTACACCGCCTGTGTCTGCAACGTCTACGATACATTTCATGATTCAACAAGACTGCTATTAAACTACGCAAATCATCTCTTGGTCCTATCGGAGGTCTGTATGGTGGAAGTTCATCTCTTCTCTGATTGGCTTCCATATCCCCTCGTTCTGTATCTCTCATTTTCTCTGCAATACGCTCTGCAATCTGTTCTAACATAAAACGGTCCGGATACTCATCGAACATAAGGCTTCCCTCATATTCCATTTTATCACATTCTTCTTCTACTAAATCTAAGATACGCTTTACTTCTCTCGGATAGAGCTCTTTCATTCTTTCCATGTCTTTTTCATACTCCATCTCCGTTAAATAAAGATTCTGCATCGGATAGGTCATATAAAAAGGCATTCTATTTACGTCCATTTGCTGCATATACGAGTATGGCTGATATTTATAATCCACGTAATACTCCTAATTTCTAACATCAATATACTTTATGCTGTTATCCAAAAGACGTGTCTGTCCCTCATTTTATCTTCCAAGGTGCTGCAATTCCTGCACTAAATCAAGATCCGACTGTTGTACTTTTAAGTTCGTAGTAATCGGTTCTTCGCCCGGTCTTGTTACTGTGATTTCTATAATAGTACCTTCCTCGATTGGTCGTGAAAAAACTGCTTTTAAAAATGCCGAAAACTTCGGATGATTCGCATCAAATTTATTTTTAGCACTCATTATTTTCATTATATCCGCCGGATTCATCATATTCTTTTCCTACCTTTGTTTATTTTCATTCTTAGTAACTATACAGAACACCATCTTTTGTTACACGTGCATAGATAAGTGGCTGTTCTTTTGGTTTCTCATCACCGATGACAACTGCTTCATGATATCGTTTTACTGCTGCCTCAAACAACTCCGGTTTTGTCGTATACATAGTAGCTAAAACGTCACCTTTTACTACCTTCGCTCCGGTTTTTTTATGAATAATAATTCCTGCTGTAAAATCAATCTCACTATCAATTGTAATTCTTCCCGCACCTAGCATAGAAGATGCTATACCACAGCTTTCTGTATTCATAGATACAATATATCCTTCTTTTTCCGCTAATACATCAAACGTATGTGTCGCCTTCTCAAATTTTTCTGTATCACGGATATAGTCTGCATCTCCACCCTGTGCGTCTACCATCGCTACCAGACGTTCTAGTGCACTACCATCTGCAATAGCTGTTTTTGCTTTTTCGATACATTCCTCAATCTCACCTGCACCTGCAAGGAAAAGCATATTTCCAGCCAAATTCACGCACACTTCCGTAAAATCCTCTGGTCCATTTCCTTTTAAAGTATTCACTGCTTCTATCACTTCTAAACTATTACCAATGTTATTACCTAGTGGAATATCCATATTTGTAATTAACGCTGCCGTTCTTCTGCCTGCGTTTTCGCCGATTTTAACCATCTCTTCAGCTAATGCGATAGAATCTTCAACGGTCTTCATAAAAGCTCCGCTTCCGGTCTTTACGTCCAACAGAATGCTATCATTTCCTGCCGCCAGTTTCTTACTCATAATAGACACTGCAATCAGCGGAATACTGTCTACCGTTGCCGTCACATCTCGGAGTGCATATAATTTTTTATCTGCTGGTGCCAGATTACCTGACTGGCCTACAATACTTAATCCTGTTTTATTTACCACATTAAAAAATTCTTCTTGGGTCAATGCTGTTCTCATGCCAGGAATAGATTCCATTTTATCAATCGTTCCACCGGTATGTCCCAATCCTCGTCCAGACATTTTTGCCACTTTCGCACCACATGCTGCTACAATAGGTCCAATTACCAAAGACGTTTTATCACCGACACCTCCTGTAGAATGTTTATCCACTTTCATCCCTGAAATACCTGACAAATCCACCATATCACCAGAATGCGCCACTGCCTGTGTCATTGCAACAGTTTCTTCCTCTGTCATCCCTCTAAAATAAACTGCCATAAGAAATGCTGACATCTGATAATCCGGTATATTGCCTGCTACATATTCCTTAATCATATCATTAATTTCTGCTTCTGTCAGCGATTCTCCGTTTCTCTTTTTAGCAATTAAGTCATACATTCTCATAGTTAATCCTCCTTGTCTTGCGAGGTAGTGTCAAATCTACTACCTTTTTTATTTTTTAAACCTTATATTTTCAAGGAATTCTCACATTTTTGCACAAAAAAGGTGATTACCCCCTAAATCACTAGTATAATTGAATCTGCGAAAACACAATTATCCGTATA
>JAFYVJ010000061.1 GCA_017549185.1 Roseburia sp.
AATACATTGGTTAGTAAGTATTCTGTTGTATCTTGCGCAAGAGTACACTATTTCGTGGTCAATGAAATAGGACTAGAACATCAAGAAACCCTTTATTTTACTAGCTTTCCTGTTGTTGCTCCCATTATAACTCGTGAACATTCCTTGTACAATTCCTCCCGTCAATTCCAAAAGTCCTCTATCAGTCACATGTAAAAGAATCCCTTTATTTGCTTCGTATCCTCCAAAATTCACACTCTCAATCACAATATCATATTCTTTCACTTCACCTGACACCGCAGATAGAATAACAGCCGGTCCTATTTCAATCTCTTGTTTATACCCAATCTCACAATACTCACCATCTTCCAGCTTCGAAAGATTTCCATCCAGTGTACCAAAAATTCCAATTTCTGAATTTGTATCAATCGCTCCTAAATAACTATCACGGCTATAAGTTATCACACCGGACAATTCCCCCGGATTCCCACTCTCTCCTCGCTTTATTCCGATGATATCCGTTTCATAAAGTTCCCCTTCTGACATCACAAGTTTTTCACCCGTATCCCCATCATTAATAGGATGCCCCAGTGCACCAAAAGTCTGATCACTGCGATAAAAGGTAAGTGTTCCAATCCCTGCCATGTCATCTCTCACCCAGACACCTAACATATAACGATTCTGTCCGGATAGTACCGCATCTACTCCTACCTCCATAAACTCTTCATCCCGAAATAAGCCTATTACTTCTGTTGTACCACCATTTTCATGAACCAACTCAATTAACTCTTCTTTTTCCTCTACCGGTTTTCCATTCACACTAACAATATAGTCACCCTCTTTAATCATATTTTTTGCAGGACTTCTTTTTACTCCCGCACTATCCGTCACCTCCCCCATTCCAATCACTAAAATGCCATTTGTTTTTGCATAGATTCCCACCGGCATACCTCCTGCAAACACAGCCTCCCCTTCTACAACGGTCACTGCAATATCTTTTACCGGAACCACGCCAAAAAGCTTACATGTCACATAATAAGAAGGTTCTGCATCATTCATCATTGCACGACCTTCTACAAAAATCGCTTCTACTTCCTCCTCTTTCACCGAAACTGTCACCGGCACCTGAAAATCATAGGATAAGCTATCTCCCACTTTCACATAAATATGATCCGGTAACGCATCCCAGAAAGTTTTTACCGAAAAAAGTAATAATGCAAAAAAACCAACACCTGTCAACCACTTGAAAAACCCTGCTCTCATCATAATTCCTCCTCTATCTACCTCTACTCCCCTCTACGAATAAGCAGAATTCGCTTGCGAATTCTTTGCGCGCTCGCGGTATTGCGAAGCAATGAACTTCTTTTCCGCGAGCTGTGCATATAATGTCTCTTTTTTTGATTCATCAAAAAAAGAGACAACATTTATGTACCATGCTATCTCTTTTATTATGATTCTTTTTTCAGTTTTCAATCCTAATTTCGCTTTGACAGATAATGGTTTTAAGCTTTCTTCTGTAAAGCAAGTTCTCGCATTTCCCTTGCACTCTCACGCACTTTATCAGTAATCTCTACACCGCCAAGCATACGCGAAAGTTCATCCACTCGTTCTTCATCATTCAAGAGACGAATCCTAGATACCGTAGTACTATTTTCAACTGATTTTTCAATCAGATAGTGTGCATCTGCCATCGCCGCAATCTGAGGAAGATGTGTAATACAGATAATCTGATGATTACGTCCTAAAGTATTCATTTTTTCAGATACCATCTGTGCTGTTCTTCCACTGATACCACTGTCGATTTCATCAAAAATCAAGGTTTCAATCGCATCATTGTTTGCCAATATTGTCTTAATTGCCAGCATAATACGCGATAACTCACCACCAGAAGCTACTTTTCCAAGTGCTTTCACCGGCTCACCCGGATTAGTAGAAATCAAAAATTCTGCTTCATCCAGACCATTAGCCGTATAACCAGAAAGTTCTTCAAACTGCATTTCAAATCGCACATCCAAGAAATTCAATTCCTGCAAAGCAGAGGTCACTTCTGCAACTAAATCTTTTGCATACGCCTGACGAATCTTAGACACTTCCATCGAAATAGCTCTAAGTTCCTGTTCTGCTTCTGCCACTTTTCCTCTTAATGCTGCTAAATAAGCATCATAATCTTGTAATTTTACAAGCCTCTCTTCTTTCTCAGCTAATGCAGCTAATATATCCGCAATCGACTTACCATATTTGGATTTCAGATGATTGATTTCATCCAAACGCTTTTCTAATTCATAAAACGTCTCATCATCAAACTCTGTCTCATCAATATAATCTGCAATTTCACGATTAAAATCATTCAACAAATTATCAATTTCCAACATCTGTGCTTCTAATTCTCTTACTTTTTCATCAAATCCAGATGCCGCCTGCAATTCTTTCAAAGCCCTTGTCGTAAAATCTGAAGCATTTTCACCACCATTACCGGAATACTGATATGCCATATGTAGAGCTTCCATAATTTTCTTCCCGTTGCGGTATCGTTTATATTCTTCCTCTATTGTTTCATCTTCATGTTCCTGCAACTTCGCTTCTGAAATCTCTTTTATCTCATACTCTAAAAAAGATGCCTCTCGCAAACGCTCTTCTTCATCCACGTCCGCATGATTCAGCTCTTCTAACAATCCTTTATAAACTGTATATGCCTCTCGCAACGCCTCTTTCTTTTCAGCCAAAGCTTCTTTGGCAAACTCATCTAAAATCTCTAAATGTTTTTTCTTATGTAAAAGGGACTGATGCTCATGCTGACCATGAATATCGATTAAAATGGCTGCCACTTCCCGCATTTTTGATGCAGTTACACTTTCTCCATTAATCTTTGCAATGCCCCTGCCATTTGCAATTTTTCGGCTTAAAATCACATAATCATCCTCTGGAAAAACATCCAGATTTGACAATGCATTTCTTTGTTCTTCGTTTTCTACAGAAAACACTAATTCTACTAAAGCATTCTCCGCATTCTCACGAATCATCTCTTTTTGTATTTTTTCCCCTAACGCCAGATTGATAGATCCTATAATAATAGACTTACCAGCACCCGTTTCACCGGAAAGAATATTTAATCCGTTTGTAAAGTCTACCTCCGTCTCATCAATCAATGCTAAGTTTTTCACATGCAGATTTTGTAACATATAATCTCCTTCTGCTCTCCCCGAAGTTTAGTCATATGGTTTTCATTCAATCAATTTTCTTAATTTATCAATCACAACAATCGCATCATCCGTAGTTCGAACAGCACACATAATCGTATCATCACCAGCTATCGTCCCCACTACCTCACGAAGTTGTAATGCATCTAATGCTGCCGCCACCGCCATTGCCATGCCTGAAACAGTCTTTATTACTAAAATATTCTGGGCAATATCCATGGATATAAATCCGTCACGGAAAATACGCTCATATTTCTGTGCCAAATCTTCATTCGTTTCTAAAAGTGCCACGTACTTTTGCCTTCCATTTGTGAGAGAAACTTTGGTCAGCTTTAATTCTCTAATATCACGCGAAACGGTAGCCTGCGTTACCTGATAGCCTTCCTGTTCTAAGTAATCAGTCAAATCTTCCTGTGTCCCAATTTCATATTTTTTTATCAATTCTAAAATTTTAGTCTGACGCCTTGTTTTCATCCTTTCACTCCATTTCTGGCAAAACAACACTCTCTGTATTCCTGTCCTTAGGAATGTGCTTGCATTTTCTTTCTCATAATTTCCAAAAAGCTTTCTTCGCTTAACTTACACACCTTCACTTTTACATCTGCTTGCTTGATTAAAAATCTGTCCCCTACTCCCAATTCAGCAACACTATCACCATCAAAGCTTACTAGTGCAGATTCATCCATTTCAATTCTTCTGTTACCAATCTCAATAACAACTTCTTCTTTTGCGTCAATTACAATGCTTTTTGTATTCAAATTATGTGCATTAATCGGTGTCAGCAGTAATAAATTAGCTTTTGGATCTACAATAGGACCACCTGCAGACATATTATAACCTGTAGAACCTGTTGGCGTAGAGACCAAAACACCATCTCCATGAAAGCTATGCAAATATTTTCCGTTAACATATACCACTAAATTTAGAATAGACAGACTCCCTACACTTCTTATGGCAACCTCATTAAGCGCCAAACGCTCTGCAGTCTGCTCACCATGCATCTCTCCCCGTCCGGTAAGCAACATACGTTCTTCTATTACATAATTATCCTGTATAAGTCGTTCTATAGCATTAAAAACGTTCTTCGTTTCTAATTCACACAAATACCCTACCGTTCCCAGGTTAACGCCAATAAGAGGTATCTGACAACTAACAAACCTTGTTGCAACCCTTATTAAGGTACCATCACCACCTAAGACCATCATACATTCGATCTCTTTTGGAATGGCGTCTGCCTGTGGTAATGCATCCACACCTTTTTTCCCTTCCATTGCAAAATAGGAACAGGTGCCACCTTTTTCCTCTATAAACGCTTGCATACGTCTGGTCAATTCCAGATTATTATCTTTTTGTTGATTTGTTATTATAAAAAAATGTTTCATTTTACTTATCTAATTCTCCGTGGGCAGCTTCCACTACTGCATGAATGTCCACCCTCTCCTCACTCATACCCGTTTCACACTTACGAATATAGACCAGATATTCAATATTCCCTTCCGGTCCCTTTATTGGCGAATACTCCAAATTTAAAATTTCAAAACCAATCTCTTTTGCAAAATCAATTACTTTAACAATAACCTCTTCGTGTACTGCCTTATCTCGAACAACGCCCTTTTTTCCTACCTTTTCTCTACCTGCTTCAAACTGCGGTTTAATCAAGCAGACCATTTCTCCGTCATCAGTAAGTAATGCTCTGGCAGGACCTAATACCTTTGTCAAAGAAATAAATGATACATCTACCGATGCAAAATCCAGTTTATCTGCTATATGCTCTGGTGTCACATAACGAATATTCGTTTTTTCCATACAGACTACACGCTCATCCTGTCTCAGTTTCCAAGCAAACTGTCCATATCCTACATCTACTGCATATACCTTTTTTGCTCCATTCTGAAGCATACAATCTGTAAAACCACCGGTAGAAGCACCGATATCCATACACACTTTATCATCTAAAGTAATACCAAAATGTATCATGGCCTTTTCCAATTTCAATCCACCACGGCTTACATACTTTAAGGTATTTCCTTTTATCTCTATCTCTACACTTTCATCAAACATGGTTCCGGCTTTATCTTCTCGATTATTATTGATAAAAACATTGCCTTCCATAATCATCGCTTTTGCTTTTTCTCTGGAAGGAGCCAGTCCCTTTTGAACTAATAGTACATCTAATCTTTCCTTCATAAATCTAATATCTCCATACGCATCACATACTCATGCCCTTATGTTTTTGCAACTATTCATAGCACCATTCGTCAAAACAGCCCTGATTCTGAATAGTTACAGTTTTTTGTACACTTCTATTGTACGTTCTGTGATACTCTCTGCATCTATGCCTACCTCTTTACGTAGAAGATCTACATTACCATGCTCTACGTAATCATCTGGAATCGCAATGTTTAACACTCTGATTGTGCGATTTTCTGCCTGATGATAGTACTCTGTCACATGTTCACCCATACCACCATTTATCACGTTTTCTTCCATCGTAACAATCAACTTATGTCCTGCTGTCAAAGCGTCTAAAGTCTCTGTATCCAATGGCTTTGCAAAACGAGCATTAATCAAACTACAGGAATAACCTTTTTCTTTTAGCGCATCTCGCACTACTTCCGCTATTTTCACCATCGAACCTAATGCAAACAATACAATCTCCGATTCCTTATAAATCCACTCGCTCTTTCCAAAAACAATTGGTTCCCGATATTCCTGCAAACCATCGTAAGCTTCTCCTCTTGGATAACGAACAGCAATCGGCGAAGCAAAATCAACTGCAAACTTCACCATATCCGAAAGCTCCCATTTATTCTTTGGAGCCATAATCGTCATATTCGGTATCGTTGACAAATACGAAATATCAAAAATACCCTGATGTGTCTCACCATCACTGCCTACTAATCCTGCTCTGTCGATAGCAAATACCACTGGCAAATTCTGAATACACACATCATGCAACACCTGATCATAAGCTCTCTGTAAAAAGGACGAATAAACCGCAAAAATTGGTTTTAAACCTGCTGCTGCTAAACCTGCCGCAAAGGTAACCCCATGTTCTTCTGCTATTCCCACATCAAAGAAACGGTCTGGGAACATGTTATGAAAACGTTTCAGTCCTGTTCCATCCGCCATAGCAGCAGTTATCGCTACTACCTTTTCATCTCTATCTCCCAGTTTTCTCATAACTGTAGAAAACACATCCGTATAATTGGACTTTATACGCTTTTTACTTGGTAATCCTGTCTCGATGTCAAATGGTTCTGTACCATGAAAACGTGCCGGATGACGTTCTGCTGGAGCATATCCTGCGCCTTTATGTGTCAAAACATGTACCAAAACAGGTCCCTCCACATTCATGGCCTCTTTTAATAATTTTTCAATCCCTTTTAAATCTCCGCCATCTACCGGACCAAGGTACATAATCCCCATATCCTCAAATAACATACCCGGTATCAAAAACTGTTTGATACCACTTTTTGTCTTACGGATGCGTTTTACCATGCGATCGCCATAAACCGGAATCTTATTCAACGAATTCATGACATTATTTTTCAAATCCAAATATGCATTCGCCGTGCGGAATCCTGCCAGATAAGAAGACATTCCGCCTACATTTTCAGAGATGGACATATTATTATCATTCAATACAATGATAAAATTGCTCTTTAAAGCCGCTGCATTATTCATCGCTTCAAACGCCATACCACCGGTTAAGGCTCCATCTCCGATAACGGACACTACTTTATAGTCCTCACCCATGATTTCTCTGGCGTGAGCATAACCTAACCCCGCCGAAATAGAAGTCGAACTATGTCCGGTATCAAAACTGTCGCATTCGCTCTCTTTTCTCTTTGGAAAACCACTCATACCGCCATATTTACGCAGTTCATCAAACCCTTCTCTTCTTCCTGTCAAAAGCTTATGCGTATATGACTGGTGTCCTACATCCCATATTATTTTATCCTGTGGCAAATCCAATGCCAAATGAAGTGCCATAGTAAGTTCTACCACACCCAAATTAGATGCTAAATGTCCACCTGTCACAGATATTTTATTTATTAAAAATTCTCGAATCTCATCTGCTAATATTTTTAATTCTTCGTCACTGAGACTCTTAATATCATTTGGTTTATTAATCTTTTCTAATACCATACTTTGGTACCTCTGCTTAAAATGTAATTCGTTACTGCTCACTCCGTTCTCAGTAATCCTACTTCTCTCGAGCAACTAAATAAAGTAATAATTCATTCAAAAATTCATTTTTTCCTGCAAGAGAATTCATATGTGCAATTGCCTGATCTGTAATGATTGCAACGTCTTCTTTCGCTTTTTCTAAGCCTTCAAAGGTCACATATGTAAACTTCTGATTCTTCTCATCACTGCCGATTGGCTTACCTAATACTTCTGCCGTACTAGTTACATCTAAGATATCATCCTGAATCTGGAATGCCAAACCAATTTCACCGGCTACTTTTTCGACAATCTGCTGTTCTTTCTCATCTGTTCCAGCTAAAATTGCTCCTATCATCATAGAAGATTCCATCAATGCTCCTGTTTTCAGACGGTAAATGAAGTCCAGTTTCTCTTTTGTCATATCAGAAGTACCTTCGGACTGAATGTCTACAACCTGACCACCAATCATACCATAAATACCGGCCTTCTTTGCTAATACCTGTAATGCCTTACCGATATTTCTATTATCCGGCTCCATATCAAATGCCTTCAAGGCTGTCTCAAAGGCAAAATTAAGGAGTGCATCTCCTGCTAAGATACCCATTGCCTCTCCATACACTGCATGAGTTGTTTTTTTGCCTCTGCGGTATTCATCATTATCCATGGCAGGAAGATTATCATGCACCAAAGAGTATGTATGAATCATCTCAATAGCTGCCATAAACGGTTCTACCACCTTAGAAGTTCCGCCGAACAAACGATAAGTCTCTAACATCAGCATCGGACGAAGTCTCTTGCCACCTGCCAAAACACTATAATTCATCGCTTCCATGATAGCCTTCTGGTAATCTTCTTCTGCTGGAAGATATCCTGCTATTATTTTATCAATTTCTTCCACTCTTGTATTTAATTCTGACTTAATATTCATAGCTTTCCCTCATTCTACAATTCTAAAAATGTAACTACTCAGTCCACGCCACATTCTCCTATTATTCTGTCTATGGCTGAACTGTTACCTAAAAATCACTTAATTCTCCATTAAGATTTAGAATCTGCATCTTTTTCTCTACGGCATCTAACATTTGATTACAGTTCTTCAACTGCTCAATGCCTGCCTGATATAACTGAAAAGATTCTTCTAAAGATACTTCCGGTTCTTCCATTTTATGAATAATTGCTTCTATTTGACTAAGCTTTTCTTCTAATGATTCCTGCTGTTTTTCTGCCATAGTTTCTATCTACACCTTTCCAACTGATATGAACTCACATTCTTTCACATCGTAAATACAATAATTTGCCTGCTAGGGTACTTTTATATCCTTCACTTCTACTTGTAATCTGCCATTTAGTAAATGAATCGATAATTCATCCCCACACTGTACCTGTTCTGTGCTCGTCACTGCTTTGCCGTTTTCATCTGCCACATAGGCGTAGCCACTACTTAATTTACGAATCGGTGATACTCGTTCCATACGTTCCGCTAAAATCGCAACGTAATACTTTTTATCTGAAAAAATACGCTGCATTCGCTGTTCCATTCGCTGCTGCAATTCTGCCACATACATGCGATTCTCCCGCATTCTATTCTCCGGAGATGCATTTCGCAGCTTCATCTCTATGGTTTGCAAACGCATTCTGCTTACATTAATCCTCTGTGCCATATTCTGATAGATACGTCTATGCATAGCATCCATCTGTTCACTCAAAATACGATAATCATATACTGCTAACTCAGCCGCAGCAGACGGAGTAGGTGCACGCATATCTGACACAAAATCCGCAATCGTAGTATCAGTCTCATGTCCTACTGCTGAAATAATCGGGGTATTACAATTAAAAATAGCTCTGGCTACCTCTTCTTCATTAAACGCCCATAAATCTTCAATAGAACCTCCACCACGTCCTACGATAATCACATCCAGATTCATCTGATCTAGCGTTTCAATTCCTTTTACAATACTTGCCACAGCTCCATCACCCTGCACTAGTGCTGGATATAGTATAAGCTGAACATAAGGATTTCTTCTACTGGAAATATTACGAATATCCTGTATTGCTGCTCCTGTTGGTGCTGTTACTATTCCTATCCGTTTCGCATACTTCGGAATCTGCTTCTTATACTCTGGGGCAAACATCCCCATTTCCTCTAATTCACGCTTCAATTCCTCAAACTTCAGATACAAATTACCAGCACCATCTAATTCTATCTCCTTGGCATAAAGCTGGTATTTTCCATCACGTTCATAAACTTCAACCGAACCAGTGACAATCACATTGTCACCTTCTTTCATGTTAAACTTCATACCACGTCGATATCCAGCAAACATCACTGCATTCAAGGTTCCCACTGCGTCTTTCAAGGTAAAATAGATATGTCCTGATGTATGATATTTACAGTTGGACACTTCACCCTTAACACAAATACGCTGCATCATAAAATCCTGTGCAAACATATTTTTGATATACATATTCACTTGTCCAACAGAATAAACATTTTTCATCATGCTAATTTTGCTAACACTCCATTTACAAATGATGAAGAATCATCCGTTCCATACTGCTTTGCAAGTTCAACAGCCTCGTTAATTGCCACTTTTACCGGAATATCCTCCTCATATCTCATCTCATATACAGCAAGACGAATCAAAGCAAGATCTACTTTTGCCATACGGCTTACTTTCCATCCCTTAGATGCCTCACCGATTGCAGCATCAATCTCTTCTAATTTTTCTGCAATATTTTTAAACTTATTTACAATATAATCACAGTCTTTTTCACTGCATTCCTCTAACTGTTCTTTGTACAATTCAATCTGTTCTTTGAATTCTTCCGTATCATGAAATTCTACACGGAACAACATCAAAAATACCTGCTCTCTTAATGCTCTTCTTGTCATTGTTTTATCCTTTCTCTATTTCCAAAAAAAGGATGCCACTATGGACATCCTTTTTATCATTCGTTGTTTCATTGTCAAAGGTCTATTTGTCCTTGCCCATATCAACAGATGCAATACGTACATTTACTACTGATACTTCCATAGCAGTCATATTCTCAATTGCGCTCTTAACACGCTCCTGAACTTTACCAGAAACCTCTGGAATTGAGTATCCATATCCGATATTGATAGCAACATCTACATTCACAACACCATCTAATACATCTACGCGAACACCCTTTGCAAGATTCTTCATCCCCAACTTGCTAACTAGCTCATTGGTAATATTACCAGCCATCGAACTTACACCTTTCACTTCTGTAGTAGCAAGTCCTGCAATAATAGCAACTACTTCATCTGCAATTTTAACTTCTCCTAAGTTACCGTCCTTTATCTTAAATGATTTTCTATCCTCAGCCATTGGTATACGCCTCCTAAGTGATATTATGTGTTCATTATAACAGATTATTCTGTTTTTGAAAACTAAAAAAATGCTTAAATCGCTACTTTTCCCTACTGCTGTGTAAAGATGACTCTTGTATCACCAGCTTCTGAACTGAAACGATATGCGATCTGTTCATCTGCAAAAGAAATAGAAAAACTACCCTCCATATCTAAATACGACTGCATACGTGCAATCTCTGTTAATAATTCTGCTAGTTCATCTAAAAAACCTTCCGCAGCATTTACATCTGCACACTCCATTTCCTCAATATGTTCATCGTAATATAAACGTAGCAAAAATTCGTCCAAATCTGTTTCACTATCCGGATTTGCTTTTGCAATATAACAGTTTTTATGCATAGAAATAGATTTTTTAATATAACTCTCCGATGAGAGAATTCTAGTCTGTGCAACGTCATCCGCTTCAAAAAACAATTTATAATCAATTACGAGTTTTCCACTTTTCATATCCTTCGATTCCCTTCTCCCAAGTCAATAATGCTCTATTTCCCTACGATTTTACCCGTATTGATAAAATCATACGGAGTGGTCTGGTAAACGTAATAATTGAGCCAGTTCGCATACAAAATATTTCCATGGGAACGCCACTGTAACAACGGCTTCTGATTCTCGTCATCATTAGGATAATAGTTTACCGGTGGTTTAATTGGCAATCCTTTGTTCTTATCACGTTTATACTCCTTATCTAAAGTCAAACGATCATATTCCGGATGTCCCATAACGAATATTTTTCTTCCTTCATCTGCAATAGCCAAGAAAAATCCCGCTTCATCTGACTCTGCTAAAACTGTCAGTTCTTCCACCGCACGGATATCTTCCATACGAACCTCAGTATGTCTCGAGTGTGGTGCCATGAAGCAATCATCAAAACCTCTAACCAAAGGAACTTTGCGATTCATTACTTTATGCTCATATACACCAAACATTTTATCTGACAGCATATGTTTCTGTAAACCATAATGGTAATACATTCCAGCCTGTGCTCCCCAACATAAATGCAATGTTGACGTTGCATGTGTCTTGCTCCACTCGAAAATTTCCTTCATTTCCTCCCAGTAATCTACTTCCTCGAAATCCATCTGTTCTACCGGAGCACCCGTAATAATCAATCCATCAAAATACTGATCCTTAATATCTTTAAATCGCTCATAAAACTGATTCAAATGACTGATTGATGTATTCTTTGACTCATGGGAAGATACCGTTACAAAAGTCACATCCACCTGTAATGGTGTATTAGACATCGAACGCAACAACTGAAGTTCCGTATCCTCCTTTAATGGCATTAAATTTAAAATTGCCACCTTAATGGGACGGATATCCTGGTGAGTGGCACGATTTTCATCCATTACAAATATATTCTCTTTTTCCAGAATCTCCTTTGCTGGCAAATCATTTTGTGTTCTAATTGGCATACCTGCCTATCCTCCTAAATTCCAAGTAATGTTTTAAATTCTTCTTCGTTTAACACAGGAATCCCCAACTCGTTTGCTTTTGTCAATTTACTGCCTGCTGCTTCACCGGCCAACACATAGTCTGTCTTCTTTGAAACAGAGCCTGCTGCTTTTCCACCATATTTCTCGATTAATTCCTGAGCTTCTTTTCTTCCTAAGGTTGGCAGTGTCCCTGTCACTACTACAGTTTTTCCACTAATTGGCGACTCTAACACTTCCGCTTCCTCTGTACTCATATTCACCCCAGATTCTTTTAAACGGGCAATCACACTGCGGTTCTCTTCGTCCAAGAAAAATCTGCGAATACATTCTGCACTTACTTCACCGATATCGTTTACATCCTGTAATTCATCTATGGAAGCATGACTTAACGTCTCAATATCTTTAAAATGCTTCATAATATTTTTTGCCGCAGCTTTTCCTACATTTGGGATACCAAAACCCGTCAAAAGCTTATAAGCATCATTTTCCTTGGATTTTTCAATCGTATCAAGTAATTTATCCGTATTCTTTTCTTTACCAATAATGCCTTTTTCTATTAATTCCTCACGATGTTCTTTTAAACTGTAAACATCTGCAATATCTTTAATATAACCGCCACGAACCAATTCTTCAATATAAACTGTACCAAAACCTTTAATATCCATAGCATCACGACCAACAAAATTCATAATGTGGCGTTCTAACTGTGCCGGACAATTCGGGGACGTACACTTAATATCTGCCGTATCCTTTTCACGTTCTGTCTTGGCTCCACATACCGGACACACATTCGGAATCACAAACTTCGTCCATCCGGCTTCACGTTTTTCTTTATTTACCTGCTTTACTTTTGGGATGATTTCACCTGATTTATATACAACAATCGTATCACCAATTCCCACATCTAACTCGTCAATAAAGTCCTGATTATGCAACGTAGCTCTAGACACAGAAGTACCACACAGACGTACCGGTTCAAATACCGCAGTTGGGGTAATCCGTCCTGTTCTTCCCACCGATAACTCAATATCCAACAACTTTGCCTCTTTTTCCTCTGGCGGATACTTATATGCTACTGCCCATCTTGGAACTTTAGATGTTGCACCCAACTGTTCACGGTCTGCATAACGATTGATTTTTACTACTGCTCCATCTATATCGTACTCTAACTTACCCCTGTTCTCACCGATAGCACAAATTGCTTCCCATACTTCATCTGCATTTTTGCAGATTTTATAATCGTCAATAACGGTAAGCCCCTGTTTTTTTAAATATTCATACCCTTCTGTATGGGTAGAAAATTCCATACCACGAACCTGCTGAATATTAAAAATAAAAAGCGACAACTCACGTTCTTTTGTAACAGCACTGTCTAGCTGTCGCAACGTGCCGGCTGCACAGTTTCTTGGATTGGCAAAAGTCTTCTTTCCTAGTAATTCCTGGCGTTCATTCACCCGTTCGAAAGCTTCATTTTTCATATAAACTTCGCCACGGACTTCTAAATACTCAGGTGCTGATTTTAACTTGGTTTTCACATCACCAATCACCTTTGCATTAGCAGTTACATCTTCCCCAAAATTAATGCCATCTCCTCGGGTTTCTGCCATCACAAGACTTCCATTCTCATATCTTAAAGACATAGAAAGACCATCTATTTTATACTCCACCACAAATTCCGGATCATTCAGTTGTTCCTGCATCTCTTCTACAAAATGGTATACATCTTCTTTTGAAAAAACATCCTGCAAGCTCAACATCGGTACATTATGTCGCACCAATACACCTGCTTGTCTTTTTGCTACACCACCAACTTTTTGTGTCGGCGAGTCAGGTGTCACAAGTTCCGGATGCTCTTTTTCTAATGTTTTTAATTCCTGCATCAGCATATCATATTCATAATCCGAAATCTCCGGACTATCCTGATTATAATATCGGTCAATATGATACTCTAACGTTTTCTTTAACTCTGCTACTCTTTCCTGTGGATTCATTCTTATACCTGCTTTTCTGAATCTATTTTTCGAACGACTTTATATATTCTTTCTTTCGTATCCTTCGGATTTGCAGTTTTCTTATGCATTCCTAGTTTTACCGTCTCATTTGAAGAATTCTTTATCAGGCTCTGCAATTTTTTGTATTCTTCCTCTGTCACTTCCCGATATTTACCAACTTCTAAATCTGCCAGTTCGATGTTCATAATTCTGACACGAACCAGCTTTTCTACCCTATATCCGAAATACTCACACATACGGCGAATCTGACGATTTAACCCTTGTGTCAAAATAATCTTAAACTGTTTTTTTCCGACCTTTTCTACTCTGCATTTCCTAGTCGTTGTATTTAACTCAACTAATGGTACTCCACCAGCTAACCCTCGCAAAAAACTATCCGTCACCGGCTTATTTACTGTCACAATATATTCTTTCTCATGCATATTGCCGGAACGCATCATCTTATTTACAATTTCACCATTATTCGTAAGTAATAATAATCCTTCCGAATCCTTATCTAAACGCCCTATCGGGTAGATACGCTTTGGATAGTTAAGATAATCAATTACGTTATTCTTCTCTCTCTTTTCAGCTGTACAAACGATTCCAACCGGTTTATGAAATGCTAAGAGAATCATCTCTTCTTCTTTCGTAATGATTTTTCCATGAAAGCAAACCGTCTGCCCGGGCATTACCTTTGAACCTGTTTCTGCTACTACACCGTCAATCGTTACATTACCTGCCTCAATCTGACGATCTGCCTCTCTCCTGGAACACACCCCTGCTTCACTTAAAAACTTATTAATTCTAACGCCTGTATTCTCCACCACTACGCCTCTTTCTAGGTAAAAAACGGAGACTAATCTTAAGTCTCCGTTTCATTCTTACTGTAATAAATCTGTTCTGATATAACCTGTCTTATTGCCCCATTTAACCTTTGTCCAGCCTTCTGCATAACTCATCACAACGGTTACCTTATCTCCCTTGTATAGAGTAGCTACAACATCTGATTCTGTTGTCATCTCTTTACGAACCTTTGTAGCTTCCTCAATTGTGATAACAGTACCTTCTGGAAAAGATAATACTTCTGATTCAGGCTCAACCTCTGACTCTTCTTCTGATTCAGACTCAACTTCCGATTCCACTTCAGTCTCCGTCTCTGAATTCTCAGGAACTTCAGTCTCTGGAACTTCTGATTCCGGAGTCTCTACACCCTGAACAAGCTCTGCCATCCATGCAGACGCAGCCGCCGGAATCGTCTCGTTCACCATTTTATAAAGATTCACATCTGATTCAATAGCCTCATTAAATTTCACTGTTGTATCTGTAAGCAACGCAATCAAGTCCTCATGTTGCTCGTGCTCTTTAATCAGATTATGTACATTCATATCTAACGGATTATCATTATTCTTCATGTTGTATTCACTATAGGAATTATCAATATATAAACTTCCCTCTTCATTAGTACGTACATAGAAAAAATCTAATCCCGGAGCTAACGTCTCAACACCTTCAAACTTCATCTCTAAATATACATTCACCATATAAGAGCTGGCATCCAAACCAGACTTGGTGTAGTATGTCAGATTCTGATAGCTCTCTACATACTGACTGAGCAACTCCATATATGCCAATTCATGACTTGAAAATGGAGTAGCAAGTGTCTGCAATGTCTCAAAATCACCTATTGCATAGCAAGCATAATATTCCTCTATCAAAGCCATAATATCCGGATACGCATTCACCTCGAAAACTTCTACACCCTCTTCCGAATACTGTCCTCCAGTCGGCTCTTCCTCCCTATTGAAGAAAAATCCTAATGCAACAATTATCAATATTACAATCATACCTGCCACAAAATATATGGCGTTTTTTTTCACAAATTCTATCTTATCTCCAAGCTTACGTTCTTTTCTATCATTATATTTTATATCTTTAATATCCTTAGATGTCTCCATGATATTTTATCCTCTCTTGAAATAGAATCTTATTCTCAAGATTCTCCATCTACAGCGGTTTGTAAAAAATGCGACCGGCGGGAATCGAACCCACATTACAGGAGTCGGAGTCCTGCGTTCTATCCATTAGACTACGATCGCCCATAACATTACTGCTCACTCTTAAATCCTATTCTTTCACTATCAGATAGCAAGTGTCCGATAACACTCTGAACAGTAACCTATAATTTTCATAGTAATTTAAACAATGAAAATTAGAATATACACAACTTTAACTTTACCACAATACTCCTGCAATGTCAATGAATTCAAAACCTGTTAATAATTTTCAGCTCGCTGCTGAAAATAGCTCTGTGGATGGTTACACACCGTACAGTTTTTCGGTGCTTTTTTACCAATTACAATATGACCACATTTCAAACACTGCCAAACACACTCTCCATCTTTTGAAAAAACAACACCTCTTTCAATATTATGAAGCAATCGGCGAAAACGTTCTTCATGCTGTTTTTCTATTGCTGCCACATCTTTAAAAAGCTTTGCAATATCTTCAAATCCCTCTTCTCTAGCTTCTCTTGCAAACTTCACATACATATCCGCCCATTCAAAGTGCTCTCCGTTTACAGCATCCTTTAGATTAATTTCTGTTTTCTGAATAACGCCATCATGCAGTAATTGAAACCAGATTTTTGCATGCACTCTCTCATTTCCAGCAGTCTCTTCAAAAAGATTTCCTATCTGTACATATCCGTCTCTTTTGGCTTTTACGGCATAATACATATACTTATTAGCAGCCTGTGATTCTCCTGCATATGCAGCCATCAGATTCGCTTCTGTTCTAGTCCCTTTTAAACTTGCCATATTAAAAACTTTTCCTTCACTTTTTATATTCTATAATATAGGCAATTCAAAAAAATTATATACTATCCCTATACCACCATCCCTATACTTTTTTACAAGGCAAAGCAAATCAGAACTTATGTTCGCTTTATTCTTTACATAAAAGTATGATACTGTTATAATTATATATTATTATATTAGTTAGAAAATAATACATTTTTCAGAAAGGAGTCCTTATGCCAACACCACTTATCTTTCACATAGATGTTAATTCCGCTTTTCTAAGCTGGGAATCCGCACATCGCCTAGAGCAAAACCCTGATTCATTAGATCTACGATTAGTGAATGCTGTTATTGGTGGCGACGAAGAACAACGTCATGGCATTGTTTTAGCAAAATCTCCTTCCGCTAAGAAATATGGTGTACAAACAGGCGAACCCTTGTCTCATGCACGTAGAAAATGTCCTAATTTAGTGATTGCTCCGCCTAATCACGCCCTCTATGCTGAATATTCCAAGCGTTTTATTGCTATCCTTGAAGAAGTTGCACCCGTTATCGAACAATGCAGTATTGATGAGGCATTTTGTGATATGACCGGCACAACCGGTCTCTATGGTGATCCGATTGTCTTTGCCAACAAACTAAAGGATCGAATCTATAATGAATTAGGATTCACAGTAAATATTGGAATTTCTTCAAATAAACTTTTAGCAAAAATGGCATCGGATTTCAAAAAACCGAATCTTGTTCATACTCTTTTTCCAGAAGAGATTCCAACGAAACTCTGGCCGCTTCCTTTGGAAGATTTATTCGGCATTGGCAAATCTTCTGCCAAACGTCTACACGCTCTTGGTTTTCGTACCATAGGAGACTTAGCCCATGCGAATAAGCAATATTTGATATCCAATTTCAAATCACAAGGCGAATATATATGGAACTCTGCCAATGGTATCGCATCCGCAGACCTTACCTACATTCCACCTGCTAATAAAGGATATGGTAATTCAGTTACTCTTCCTTATGACGTAACTGATGCGGATACTGCCAATAAAATCCTACTTTCTCTCTGTGAAACCGTAGGAGCACGCATCCGTGCAGAAGGTGCCTATATCAGCGTAGTCCAAGTACAGATTGTAGATTGTGAATTCGTTCATCATTCCAGACAGACTACTCTACCATCCACCACCAATGTCACAGAAAAAATTTACTCCTGTGCAAAACAACTATTTTCTGAAGGTTGGAACCATACGCCTATTCGCTTGCTTGGTGTCAGCACTAGCAAAGCATCCAACGAAAGCTATGAACAGTATAATCTTTTTGATCAGGATAAATATGAACGCTTATCCAAACTTAATTCTGCCATTGATAAAATTCGTTCCAAATACGGAGATGATTCTATCAAACGTGCCTGTTTTGTAGAAAATGACTCTTCATCCTAATATAACTAGAAAACGAGATTATTAAAAAATTAATCGTTGGTGTAATAAACTTTCGTTTAGCAACATAAATGGAAAACGCACCGACCACAGGATTTTCTCGTATGATAAACTATAGAAAGTGCGAATATTTTAAAACAGTAAATTTAGTTGTGTTAGAGAAAAGTTTAGAAATTCTTTTCGCAGAATGCCGGAATAACGTTTTGTGTCCACCAACGC
>JAFYVJ010000006.1 GCA_017549185.1 Roseburia sp.
ATTGCGATTGCAGCACCTACGATGTAAGCCCAGCAAGCGTTTTCGAAACAGATTGGCTGGATAGCTTTTACCTGGTCGTAAATGTTAAGTCCAGCATCTTTTGTAATTTTTTCAGCTTCTTCGATAGAGCTGATTCCATAACTATTCAACACAGCGTTAATCTGTGGAATTCTTCTTTCATATGATTCAAATAATGCCATTGTTCTTATCTCCTTTCAAATGTACCTCGCATACAAGTATGCGAGCGAAACTCGCCGTTCGTCAAATATGCGAACATGATAACTCTACTACGCTCGTTTTATTTCCTCGCATACAAGTATGCGAGCGAAACTCGCCGTTCGTCAATCATGCAAGCATGTTGACTCTCTTGCGCTCGTTTCTATTCATGACGTGGGTCGATAATTCTTGCAGCGTCAGCTACACGACCATACTGTCCTTTTGCTTTTTCCCAAGCTGTGTTAGGATCATCACCTTTTTTGATGAAGTCTGTCATTTTTCCAAGAGATACGAACTGATATCCGATAACTTCGTCGTTCTCATCAAGTGCGATACCTGTTACATAGCCTTCTGCCATTTCAAGGTAACGAACACCTTTTGCTTTTGTTGCGTACATTGTACCAACCTGTGAACGAAGACCTTTTCCTAAGTCTTCAAGACCAGCACCGATTGCAAGACCGTCATCAGAGAAAGCACTCTGTGTACGTCCATAAACAATCTGTAAGAATAATTCTCTCATTGCTGTATTGATAGCGTCACATACTAAGTCTGTATTTAAAGCTTCAAGGATTGTTTTGCCCTGTAAGATTTCAGCTGCCATAGCTGCTGAATGTGTCATACCAGAACATCCGATAGTCTCAACTAAAGCTTCTTCAATGATACCGTTCTTTACATTGAGTGAAAGCTTACAAGCACCCTGCTGTGGTGCACACCAGCCAATACCATGTGTAAAGCCAGAAATATCTTCGATTTTTTTAGAGTGAACCCATTTTCCTTCCTGTGGGATAGGAGCAGGTTCATGTTTTGCGCCCTTAGCAACTGGACACATGTTTTCAACTTCCTTTGTGTAAATCATTATAAAACTCCTTTCACATAACTAAATATGTAATTGTTATTCATTTAACATAGTACTATTTTCGCATATTTTACCTAATTAGTAAAGTCCTATTTTAATCAAAAAAGTATAATTCTGAGAAAACTTCCTCAGCAGGCAAACCTATATTCAATATCTGTCCATCTTTTATCTGAATATATCCCTGTATACCACTCTCGCTACGAACTAAAATCCATTCCTGGCAATCTGTCGAAATAAAATATACTCTCTCTTTTGCCTGCATAGTAAGTACCGGAGAATCTGCATCCATACTATAATACACCGGAATATCCACATAAAGTTCATGTGGATTAAACCCTGTATAATTAGAACGTATGCGTTCCATTCGTTCTAATGTAACCTCACTGCTATTATACCAATTATAAGTGTAGACATATACTGACTCAATTAAATCAAGCTTGCTTGTTCCGATAACGCTATTCTGCCCTGAAAAACCATCAAAATAATTATTACCATAATCTTCAAATGGGAATCCCTGTACTTCTCCAACATAATGCAAATCTTCGCCATAGTATTGGAAGAAATAAGTAACCGGATCATCACTTGGACCATCATCTAAGATGGCAATCTCTAATTTCCCATCATAATTAGCAATATCTGTAATATAACATACATCTTCTACCGGAGTCACCAACATCACATAATCACTCAAATCATATGTGTTCTCATCAATGCTCAATACACACTGATACTCCCAATCCTCGTTCGCTGTCACCTCATAACGGATCTTCTGTTTCACATCCTCTTCATTTAAAGCAACTTCAAATATAGTTCCCACGGGATACTGCTTTGGATATGGATGCTCTTTTGCATATGCTTCTTCTGCTGCTACGATTAATTTCAGATTAGCAATCTCTACTTCATTCAGCTCTCTGTCACTAACCTCATTCTTTCCTTCTTTTGCTTCATACCAACTGCAAGCCCCAAAATAAGATGCTAAATACTCATTTTGGAAAACTTTACCATGTCTGGCATAGATTTCATTCCTTGCAATCCACAACTGATTATTTGTCATATTAACAACATTATATTCTTCTAATGGCAAAATACCGCTTACCGGTATCTCATACTGTTCCACATCATAATGAACATTTTCTGCCAAAACCTCCACACTACCTGCAATCCAGGTCACATAGTGCATCATCTCATCATATTCAGCTACAATTACTTCGTCTTCTACATAACACGTCACATCTGAAGGCTGAATTACATAATAAAGCATACCTTCATCCGTATAAGCAACTAACGTCTCCCCTGTTCCGAAATTAGAATACTGCTCACTACGATAAACTCCACAAAGAAATCCCATCGTTTCTTCTTTCTCGTTAGAGGCTTTTTGATAAAAAGATACACCATTTGCATCCTCTTTTACTACATATTTATCACTCCACGCCTGTGGTATAATAATACTAACTTCCTCCCACGAAAATTTTTCTCCCGGATAAGAAATACGTCTGGTAACACTAGAATGTACCTGACTTTCTTCTGTACTCTCACTCTCTAATACCACGTCTGTCTCTTCCGTGATTTCCGTGCTATTTGCAATTTCATCGTTTCTTTGTTCGTTATCTTGTCCGCCACATCCCATTACCACTGCCATCACGGCAAGCAGACACGCCATTACCATTCTTTTTTTCATAGCACGCCCTCCTCTACATATCCATTTTACCTCATGCAAATATAGACAGCAAATTTTTCTCACGAATGTCATACTAATTTAAAAAAAATGAAACATTCTCTATATTTCGTTTAACTTTTGTAAAAGTTCAGCCCTTTTTGTACCAATCAAAAGTTCCTGATTATATTTCATGTAACGTTGGCAAGTATGCTCTGCAAGAAAGATAACCGCCTCTCTTCCCAACGTAAGTTCTGTTACAAACACGACCATTTCCTGTCCATTTTCAAATGCCTGTTCCATAAAGTCAAAGGCACACTCTAATGCTTTTGATGCAACTTCTTCCGCCTCTTCCAACACGATTTTTTGTACATCAAATCCTCGTTTTACATTTAAAAAACAATTCTCTGCCATATCTTTTGTTGTTGTAAAAAGAGACATCTCAACACCTGACAGCCCTTCTTTCAACTTACCAAGTAATCGTTTCTGTAGTTCCTCTTCTTTACGGGTATAAAATCCGGCTTCTTTATACCTTAGCATCTGCATTTCTTTTTCCTGCAATAATTCTTCATAATACTTCGCAGGATTGGTCGCTTCAACAATACCTGCTCTATATTTTTTTAAGAATTCATACCAGTTATCCGTAATGTATTTTTCTTCACTATACTTTACAAAATATCCCTGTAATCCATCAAACAGCAAATGCGTCACGGCCAAACGTTCATCAAAGGCGGCTGCATAGATTCGTGCAAAAGCATTCGGCTTTACTCTTCCATTTAAGATATCCGGTATCCCATAATCATCCTGATATTTTTGATATAAATCAATATACGCCGCAAAATCTTCTGCCACTTCTCCATGATGCAAAAATTCATGCACAATGGTTTCATCTACCGGCACAGCAAGCTCTTCATAAACAGCCATCAGATTACTCAAGTCCTCCCAGCCACGGGCCGTTACAAATTGTAATCCGTCAACATCTGCCTCCACACGATAAAAATTCCTCGGACGAAGTTCTAGATAACTCATAATCGCACCATGTAAATGCTGTGCTCTTGCATATTCTTTCCACACTTTAAAATCTGCCTCAATTGTCAGATAACGCAAACGATCCAATGTTACCATATCAAAATCACGAACAGATTTATTATACTCCGGAGGGTTTCCTGCAGCTACAATGATCCAGCCTTCCGGTACGGATTGATTACCAAACGTCTTGCACTGTAAAAACTGTAACATGGTAGGTGCTAAGGTTTCAGATACACAGTTAATCTCGTCAATGAATAAAATACCCTCTTTCTGCTTACTATCTCTTATTTTTCGATAAACACTAGCAATGATTTCACTCATGGTATACTCTGTCACAGAATACTTCTTTCCGCCAAACTCTTCCTCACGAATGAATGGCAACCCCACTGCACTTTGTCTGGTATGGTGCGTAATCGTATATGCAACCAAACCAATTTTTTCTTCTCGGGCAATCTGTTCCATAATCTGAGTTTTTCCGATTCCCGGAGGTCCCATTAATAAAATCGGACGCTGCCTGATTGCAGGAATCCTATAAGCTCCAGATTCATCTTTCGCCAAATATGCCTGCACTGTATGTTTAATTTCATTTTTTGCCTGCTTAATATTCATACTTCTTTCGTTTTCCTTTTCTAAAAATAAAACTATTCCAGGCCAAGGCAATTTTCATAAAATACCAGAATTCAGCTTGCAAAATTCTTCCGGTTCTAATTTCAATCGAATTGCCCATGCCGGCACTTGTGTATCATCATATTCTTCCAAAAAGAGAAATGCTGTTTTATATTCCGGTTTTTGTTTCGGATAAATTCCTTTTCCATCTGTAAAATACAATAACCCGCCTAAATTCCTGCACTCACCCTGTTTACGCAATTCATTCACATAAGAAAAAGCCGGTCTGAAATCTGTTCCTCCACCACCGATAAGTTTAAACTGCTCCATAAAATATTTCAACTCTTCTTCTGTATGAAGCACAGTATCACACTGTACTGAATTATCACACTGTAATATTCGAATTACAGAGTCTTCAAAGAAACTATTACTCTGATTTAAAATATTCGCCGTTTCCTGCAAAAATTGTTTTACTAATTCTCCACTGGTTGAATAACTAGTATCTATTACTATCACAAATTCACGAATTTTCTTACTCTCTCTACTCTCCATCGGTTCAATCAGTGGCAAATTACCATATACACGCAATCCATAAGTATAATAGTTCAAATCAAACTCATCCGGATCCTGTCTCAGTTCTTCTCGCAACACGGAAAACTTCTGCAAAAAATCCTTATAGCTTCTTCTACTTCGTTCTGCTGTAAGCAAAGAAGCTAACATTCGCTCTCCTTCTTCTTTCTCATCACCATTCCGTTCCTGTTCCATCTGGGTCTGTCTTGCGATTTTATCCCATTTCTTTCGATTCTCCATAGCAATCTGCTGTTTTGCCTCTGAATCTGTTTTTTTCGGCCAGTAACGATGGTCATCGGTATAGAATTCTATCTCTAGTGCAACAATCTCTTCCTCCGGCATCTCCCACAACATCCGGTAAATCTTTGCTGCCGATATGCTTCCTTTTTCTGCACACAATTTCTCATAAGTAGTCTGGCGAAGTCCGCTTAAGATTCGTTTTGTACATGGTTTATTCATTCCGTCTATTACATACTCAACCGCAATATCACATGCCAAATGCCAGAACCTGCGATACTCACCACCATCCATACTTCCCGGCATTATCCAAAGATGCGAAAAAATACAATGCAAAATCGTATGTAAATACAAGCGATTCAAATACTTTGCATTCTGTTTAAACACACGAAGCACCTGCTCTGTAGAAAAACACAGATAACTTCCGTCTGTAGCAAAAGTCTGTACGGCCTTGTCACTTTTGGGATTCAATGCAGACAAAGCCACATTTAGAAATCGTAAATCCAGATAAATCTCATGACGTATGTAATCTAATACTTTTAACGCCATTTCTACTTCCCATTCTTCTTGGGTTTGTATATGCTGCTTCATCCACCTGCCTCCTTTCCTGCCTTTTAAAACGGGTTCGGATGAGTCCCCTATGACGAATCAAATATAAAACGATTCAAAACCAAGGTAATTTGCAATGGTTCTCGGAACAGTTACTCTATCCTTAAAAATCGTCAAATTCATATCGGTTACTGCCATTGTTACCTGTATAATATCGTGCCTTTAGCTGTAACATATATGCACCGCCTTCAACCCATTCTCTTTCAGCTGCCATGCCCACACAATAATCCACATCGGTTTGTGTCATCAACTTATTTTTGCACAAAAATTCCAATATGTTCCTATCTCTATTATGAACTGCCTTCTCACAAATCAATTTCACATGTGAGCGAACATACTCTGCATACTGTTCTTTTGCCTCTTCTGATAATTCCACCGGATAACGCAGACGGTTCATTGCCATTTCACACAGCGTAATTTCACGCTCCTCTGCACATGCCTTTTGAAAAATTCCGTCGTAACGACCATATTCAAATACACCATCTTTAAAAAACTGGCGTGCCCGAAATCCTTCTCCTTCAATATTACGACCAAACAGATGTGCCGGCGTCACTTCATCATAGCTCTCATAATATTCCGGAAAAAGTATGATAGCTTCTTGTTGATGCTTTTTTCCAAGAAAATGAACTGTCAGATCCGAAGAAATCTGTCGTAGAACCAAACGTGCACAACTTGCCTCCCGCACATCACAACGCACTTTTAACATACGCAAATTGTGACAATTCATAAAAGCATCTCCCCCTAGTTCCACAAGACTTGCTCCTAGTTCTAGTTCTCTTAAACCTGTACAATTATAAAATGCCATACGTTCCATTTTTGTGACAGAATCCGGTATTACTATCCGTTCCAAATATTTATTTTTTGCAAAACAATAAGGACCCACCTCTGTTAGTGGCAATCCCTCAATTTTTTCCGGTAATACCAACTCTCCCGGCATATCATTTACACCCAGAAGTCTGGCAGTTCCATCTTTCGTTTTTTCCCAATTTAAGTTATACATGAAGCACCACTGTTACTGTTATATTTTCTGCTTCTAAGTATACTGAATTTCTCTTCAAAAAACAATTGGAAAACAGCCCCACCAATTTATCTATCGGGAACTAACAAAAAGGGAATGTTGCACCAAATAATTCATTCTGCAACATTCCCTTTTATACTTCTTAATGTTTTTCAGCAATTTCTGTCTTATTCTTGTAGATGGAATTAGGAGGAACTACACCGCGTACACAGGAAGTTGGATACACATTGCTATGTTTTCCAATAACAGTTCCAGGATTTAACACGGAGTTGCAGCCGATTTCTACATAGTCCCCTAGCATGGCACCAAACTTCTTACATCCTGTAGGTATTTGCTCCTCTTTGTCTTTTACTACTACCAACGTCTTGTCAGCTTTTACATTAGATGTAATTGCACCAGCACCCATATGCGATTTATAACCGAGTATAGAATCCCCCACATAGTTATAATGTGGAACCTGCACTGCATTAAAAAGAATCACATTCTTTAACTCTGTAGAATTGCCCACAACGGCTTCTTTTCCTACAATTGCACTACCTCTGATAAAGGCACAATGACGAATCTCAGCTTCTTCATCAATGATAAGCGGTCCGTTTAAACAGGCTGTTTTAGCAACAGTCGCACTCTTTGCCACCCAGATATCATCTCCTCGCTGCTCAAACTTCTCTGGATCTAAGGTCTGCCCCAAGGATTTGATATACTCGCTAATTCCTTTTAACGCTTCCCATGGATATGTAAACTGTTCTAAATATTCTTTTGCAATTGTCTGCTCCAAATCATATAAATTACAAATTTTTGCGTTTTCCATTTTTGCTATTCCTTCCTAGTAAGCATTCCGCTTACCGACTGATTTTAACGATACTTATGTTGCCTTGCAAGAATTCTTTTTCCCTAAATTTATTCATGCGTAAAAAACTATTAACCCCATGCCGTTACTACTCATCCTCAAGTAAAAACGAATCTCCCAGCAACTGATTAGCTAATGCCTGTTCCTGCATATCCTGCTCGTCATACGCTGCATATTCTGCTGCCATTGCATCATAAAATGCCGGAACATCATCATCAATGTATTGTGCATCATCCTGCATATTCATCATATCAAATGCACTATCATCACCGAGATTCCTATCATCTATCCCATCAGATACATCAACTGTAAGTGGTCTACTATCCAGTTCTTCATAAAATGGCCGTTCTTCTCTATTGGCCGTTCCATCAGAACCAGAACCAGTTCCCGGATTATCAAAATCAAAAGATATTCTATCATCCTCAAATTTCAAACAGGCATCAAATATGTTCCCCGCTTTAGAAGTAAATCCGATTACTTTATCCTTTGTCTTTCCTGTCTCTAGTAATTCTTTCATCACTTCCTCAGAAATTTCTACTTTTGCCACTGTATGTGATACTTTAAAACCACATTCGCACTCATAATTCCACTGTGCTTTCATCAGTTTCTTTTGGCACTTCGGACATGTAACACTCGTCTCTATAGGCTTTGGTTTTTCCGGAAAATCAAATGTTACCTGACCATCTTCTGTAAGTTTAAGTGGTGCATCAAACTTCATACCAGTCTTCGCCACAAAACCTTTGATTACTTCCGTCTTCTTCTTAATCAAAAGTTCCTTCACTTGTGCTTCTTTCAACTTCACACCAGCAATCTTACCAATAGAAAAACGGCAACTATCCGGATTATCCTTTGAATAATTTGCACAACCGAAACCAAATGGTGTCTGTACGATATCACCTTTACAAAGCGGACATTTCACATCTTTCACTTTAGGTGCTTCCAAATCAGTAAAATCAAACTTCAAACCGGTTACTTTTCCAGTTTCATCTTTATTCAATGCCACTCTTGCGTCAAATTTCTTTCCTTCTTTAGATTTAAATCCGCGAATAGTAGATGTTCTGCCATAAGTCAGCAATTCCTTCACCTGCGCTTCATTCAACGCTTTCTCCGCCATTTTTCCAACCGAAAAACGACAGCTATCCGGATTATCCTTTGAATACTTCGCACAACCAAAACCAAATGGTGTCTGCACAATATCACCTTTACAGATTGGACACCTCACATCTTTTACTTTTTTGGCCTCCACATTCTCAAAGTCAAACTTCAAACCTTTAATCGTACCATTTTCGTCTTTATCAAGTGTAATGCATGCATCAAATTTTTTACCTGTTTTAGATTTGAAACCACGAATGGTAGATGTCCTTCCATTCTCTAAAAGTTCCTTCACCTGTGCTTCGTTTAAGTCTTTATCTGCAATCTTACCGATCGAAAAATCACAGCCGTCCGGTGTATTCGGATTACGATTCGCACACACGTAACCGAAAGATACCACTAAAATCTCACCACCACACTTTGGACAAAATGCGTCCTTGACTTTTTTCGTCTCTACGTGTTCAAAATCGAACTTCGTTGTATAATTACCTGATTCATCTTTTTCTAAAGCTACGCAGGCGTCAAATTTCTTGCCACTCTTACCTTTAAAACCACGAATAGTAGATGTTCTTCCTTCTGTTAAAAGTTCTTTTACTTGTGTCGGATTCAAATCTTTTTCTGCCATTTTTCCGATTGCAAAAGTACAACTACCTTCCATATTTCGATTACGCTTTTCACAAGCATATCCAAACGGCGTCTTTACAATAGCACCTCCACATGTCGGACAGAATAAATCTTCAATGACTTCCGGCTTATTCTCCGAAAAGTCAAAGTTTACAGAAACCTTTCCTTCCTCGTCTTTCTCTAATACCAACGCTCCACTAAATTTCTTTTTATTCTTAGACACAAATCCATTTAAGACTTCTGTACGACCTTTTTCAATAAGTGACTTAAATTCCTCTTCACTTAAATCACGTCCCGCTACTGTTCCCAAAGAGAACTTACAACCGTTTCCATCTTTTTTATAATTACTACAACCATAGCCAAAAGGTGTCGTCTCTAATTCACCGCCACAAATCGGGCATGATACGCCTAATTTCTTCTTAGCCGCAATACCACGTGCACCTTTTTTTGTCAACGGCTGAATCTGGTTAATTAATTGCTGTTTTTGGTCATTCTGTACCATCGCAAGCGTCTCTCTACGGATAAAATCCTCTAATTTCTCGCGATATTCTTCCATAACAACGGCACCTCTGGTAATACCATCTAGGCCTTTTTCCCAAGAAGCCGTCATCTTTGGATTAAGAAGCGCCGGAACAGTCATATTTACTACCTCAAATACCATTTCACCCAATGTTTCAGGTGAAAGTACCTGAGATTTTTTATTTAAATTCAGGTAACCGATGCGGACTAATTTTTTAATGATTTCTGCACGAGTCGCAGACGTCCCAATACCTGATCCTTTAATCTGAGCACGAAGTTCCTCATCCTCAATCAGCTGTCCTGCATTTTCCATGGCAAGCACCATAGAACCTGATGTATAACGTTTAGGCGGTGATGTCTTACCCTCTTTTATTTCAAATCCATGTACACTTAATTCATCGCCATTTTTAATTCGCTGTGCCAGTACCAACAATCCATGGTTTTCATCTTTTTCGCTTTCATTACCGCCGTCTCTATCGCCACCATGCTCTGATATATCATTTTCTGCCGTATTATCGTTATTTTTCTTATAATTTGCCACTTCCAAATATCCAGGTGACTTTAACACCTTGGTAGAAGTAAAAAATTTCTCTGTATAATCACTATTGATACCCGGATATGCAATCTCAATAGTAAGTTTCACCGTCTGATATTCTGCCGCCGGATAAAAAATACTTAAAAAGCGTCTGACAATCACGTCAAACACAGCTTGCTGTAATGAATTAAGAGAGCCTAGCTCGGTCAACTGTCCCGTCGGAATAATTGCATAATGGTCCGTCACTTTAGAATCATCTACATAAGCAGTCTTTGCAATATTATAATGCAGACCTTCCTTCATGATTTTCTCTACATATACTGCTGTTGGCTCATAGCCTTTTAAACGGCTGATGTTCTTACCGATTTCTTTTGCCACCGCTGTAGACAATACTCTGGCATCCGTTCTCGGATAGGTAGTCAGTTTCTTTTCATATAAATCCTGCACTACCTGTAAGGTCTCATCTGGGCTGATTTTAAAACGCTTTGCACACTCTGCCTGAAGTTCCGCCAAATTGAATAACAATGGTGCCTTTTTCTTAGAAATTCCCTGTTCAATAGATGCAACTGTCGCTTTACGTCCGGTCAATTCTAAAATCAACTGCTGTGCCGTACTTTCTTCTTTGAATCCATTCTCTTTATATAAAAATGGCGATTCGAAATACTTAGAACCATCAACTGCTTTCCATTCAGCCTGTGCTACACCGACATCGGTAGACATCCCCATCGGTGCAAAGCTACCCACAACACGATAAAATGGAGTCTCTCTAAAGTTACGGATTTCGCGTTCACGGATAACAACCATACCAAGTACACAGGTCATAACACGCCCTACTGCAATCGCCGTGTAACTAGAAGTTCCTGCTGCGTCGTTTAAGAGATTGCCATATTTTACAGACATCGCTCGTGAAAAATTGATACCCATAGCATAGTCTTCAATCGTTCGCATAATGCCGGACTTACCTAGATTGGCATAATCCGCCATCGGCTTTGCTTCGTTAATGCCTCGTCTAATCTCTTCCTCGGTCTGTGAGTCAATCCAGACACGAAGCTCTTTCATACCCTCTCGCACACCACCAAAGTTACGAATATTCTCTTCAATCGTCTGACCTTCTTTTCCCGCGTCACCTGCCCAGTAAACAGTATCAATATCTTCACGGTGCAACATGCGGTGCACAATGTCGTACTGCTTACTTACAGATGGAATTACATCATATTTGTAATCCCGTGGCAAAAATGGGAGATCTTCCAATTTCCATTTTTTATATCGCTCGTCATACACCTCCGGATATACCATTTCTACCAAATGACCTACACACCAGGTGATGACATATTTTTCATTTTCTATATAACCATCTTGTCTTCCGGATACTCCTAATACTTGTGCAAAATCACGCGCAACGCTCGGTTTCTCCGTGATAATCAACGATTTTCCCAAACTTCTTTACCGTCCTTATATTACTTCACTATGCCTGCACATGAAGCTCTTTTACTTTTTCTAATGGCAATCCTATTTTTTCCGCTATAATTTCATCCGATAAGAATCCCAGTAAATTACGAGCATTCTCTAACTTATTTTGTTCAATCCCCTCTGCTATTCCTTCTTTTATTCCTTCTTTTATTCCCTCTTCTCTACCTTCTTGCCTGCTATCTGCCATTAAATCTTTAATTGCCTGACACACGTCTTTTTTCCCATCCTTTCCTTCATACTCTTTTATTCCAACCAATTCTTTTGAATTCGTATACATGCTCACTATATCAAAAGCATCCTCGTCCATTGCCTGATAATAAGGTTCCATACTTACTAACTCATATAGCTTCTCTTTATTCTCCGAATACCGTATAAAATCAAACACATATTTCACATCTGTCTGAAACACACTAGTATCCTCCAACCTGCGAATATCTATCATATTAACTGGAAAATCTGCAACCTTACTTCTTAATTCCTCTGGAATATCGGTAAAATCAATTATATCGTGCAAAGACATCGGCCCATCCCACGGTTCCTTTCCAGAATAAATCATAAAGGTAATCACTGGATAAAGTTTACTGTCCTTCTTAAATCCATACAAATATTCCCCCGAAGTCAAACCAATCGAATTATCCTGCACTTCTTTTTTTATTCTAGCCGCCTGCTTCTCATACTGATTTACCTCGTAATGTAAATTACGAAGCGGAAACCTATAGTCTATCGTCTCCTGACTTTCAACTCCAATCAATGCAAAATTCACTCCAAAAGCTGTTCTTCGAAGTAAATCCCTCGTCTTCCCTTTTACTGCAGTTTCCACCTCCTGTAAATCGGTGTCTTTTACAAACTGCTTGCCATTACAACCTACACCATTAATCACATCGGCATATCGATGGTTGTCCTCAAAAAATGACTTCCACCCTACATCTTTTTTCATATGCATCCTTTCCGTGACTGCATAGAACAAAAAGTCTATAAGAATTATACGAAAAAAACACTTAACAAACAACTGTCACTTTTCTTCTTTTCACTTTTTCTTCTTAATACTTGAAACAACTCCCGGATTAGACACTGGGAATGAATTGTTTTTGATAGCCGAAACTACAGCATTTTCGGCATTAGATAAACTGATATTACTCGTATATGCTTATAAACGATTTGGTATCTGTTCCATTTCCTTCTCAGATACACTTTTCTATGTATCGTTTGTTAATGTTCTTAGTGTAACACTATGCCCACAAAAACACAAGAACGAAACACGATTCTTTAGAAAACAACTACAGGACTTGGAAAACCCAAGTCCTGTAGATTATATTATATCTTATAAAATTATACTAACCTCTCATAAAAAAGTGTCTTCGACACCTCAACTCCCTAGCCCTCAATCTTGAGGGAATTAGGGGGTTGTTTTCTTTCTCTTTTTCTTTCATAATAATCTTATGAGCAACATACTTCAGAACATTTTCAAAGATTACTACGAACA
>JAFYVJ010000007.1 GCA_017549185.1 Roseburia sp.
CACAAAAATTTATGTAAGGAATTCCCATGTCATAGTGGTGTGGATAACTTTTCTAAAAATCCCAAAAATGTTTTTAGTTATAAACAAACATGTGAGATTGTGAAAAGGGTTAAAATAATTTGATTTATTCTTTATTGCTGTTAAACGAGAAAATTCCTTGAAAGTGCAGACGGTCTAAGATATAATAACAGACGGCGTTTTGCCAAATTTAGGAACCAATTAGAATCAATCGAATATAATAGGGTATAATTCGCAATCGATGCTTCACATTTTTACAAAAGATATGAAGCCAGTTTTGCAAATCCCCTAGTAAAAGTACTTTTATCGATTGCTTTCTATAATTACAATTGCCCCTTCTTTTTGTGAAGAAGGAGGCATACATATTGAGAGGAATAAGCGAATTAATGGAAACAGTTAGATTTGATGAATTAGATTTGTATCCACAGGTGCTTCGTGCGATTAAAGAAATGGGATTTGAAGAAGCGACACCGATTCAAAGCCGTGCAATTCCAGCAGTGATGTCTGGAGCAGACGTAATCGGACAGGCTCAGACAGGAACAGGAAAAACAGCATCTTTTGGTATCCCAGCACTTCACAAAGTGGATGTAAATAGTAAAAAAACACAGATTATCATTTTGTCACCAACAAGAGAGTTAGCGATTCAAGTGGCAGATGAGATTCGTAAATTAGCAAAATATATGCACGGCATTAAAGTTTTGCCAGTATACGGAGGACAGGATATTACACGTCAGATTAAAGCGTTAAAAGGTGGTGCACAGATTATTATTGGTACACCGGGGCGTGTCATGGATCATTTACGTAGAAGAACCATTCGTTGTGACGCAGTAAATACTGTGATTTTAGACGAAGCAGATGAGATGTTAAACATGGGTTTCCGTGAAGATATCGAGACAATTTTAGAATACATTCCGCAGGAAGACCGCCAGACAGTATTGTTTTCCGCGACTATGCCAAAGCCAATTTTAGAGATTACAAAAAAATACCAGCATGATGCTATTACTATTAAAGTGGTGAAAAAAGAATTAACCGTTCCAAGCATTGAGCAGTATTATTACGACGTAAAACGTAAAGATAAAACAGAAGTATTGACGCGTTTATTGGATTACTATAATCCGAAGCTTTCGCTTGTATTTTGTAATACTAAGAAAATGGTGGATGAGCTCACAGATGCATTAAAAGGTCGTGGCTATCTAGCAGAAGGTTTACATGGAGACATGAAGCAGGTACAGCGTGATCGTGTTATGAAAGCATTCCGTACAGGAAGAGTTGAGATTTTAATTGCTACAGACGTGGCTGCCCGTGGTATCGATGTAGATGATGTGGAAGCAGTTTTCAACTATGATATTCCGCAGGATGACGAGTACTATGTACATCGTATTGGTCGTACCGGACGTGCAGGAAGAACCGGACGTGCATTTACGTTTGTGAAAGGCAAAGAAGTTTACAAATTAAAAGATATCATGCGTTACTGCAAGACAAAAGTGCTTGCGATGCCGATTCCATCTTCGGATGATGTAGCACAGATTAAAGCAGAAAAGGTCATGGAAGGTATTGCAGCAATTATTGAGAATGAAAACCTACGCGATATGATTGATATTATCGAACGTCAGGTAAACGAAGCAGACTATACCGCGATGGATATTGCAGCAGCGTTCTTGAAACAGGCACTTGGACAGGTGAACCTGGCTAATGAAGAGGATGATGGCGATGGCAGCATTGATTGGGATGCAACCGGAGCAGAAGAAGGTATGGTGCGTCTGTTTGTAAACGTGGGTAAGAAAGACCGCTTAAAACCAAGCAATATTTTAGGTATGATTGCAGGCGAATCTAAGATTCCGGGTAAGGTGGTTGGTGCCATTGATATGTATGATAAATATACATTCGTGGAAGTGCCACGTGAATATGGCAGAACCGTATTAGAAGCGATGAAAAATGCGAAGATTAAAGGGCGTGCGGTGAGTGTAGAACCGGCGAATCAGAAATAGATAATATGACCATGAAAAGGTTGGTCCAAAACTATGATTTTTAGAGAGTCATAGTGGAGGGGCAGCCTTTTGTGTTTGTATGAATTAATTTGTTGGAATGGGATTTTCTTTTAAAACCGAGGAGAATTGTTCATAGATTTTGGAATGTGAGTATGATATAGTGAAAAGCGAGAGGGGAATTGATTATGAAAAAAATGGTTAGTTTTCTAGTAATAAAAACAAGTATTATCATATATGTTTTACCTATGATTGTTGCACTCTTTTTACAAATGATTGCTCCTTCCGCAACAATAGAATTTAAGTATTGGGTACAAAGGATATGTTTTTATCTTAGTTTAATTTTATGGACTTGTCATCTAAAAAAAGAAAATCAAATTACTTTTGGCATAAAAGATTCGAATGATTATAGCGGCAAAAAATATATGATGCCAGCACTATTAGGAGGAGTAGGGTGGCAATGTTTTTGCGTATTTGCATATTACATTTCGTGGTTTAATACATCAATTCCAAATGGTTTTACAGAAGAATCTTTTGCGAAATTATATAATTCGATTCCTATGTTACTATCAACAGCAATCATTATGCCGATTATTGAGGAATTCTTATTTCGCGGTACGATACAAGAACTTTTTATAAGATATATTGGTATAAAGTGGGGAATTATTCTTAGTGCCGGTTTGTTTGCATTCTACCATGGAAAAGGATTTCTATTTGCATTGGTTATTGCTATGTTTATGGGGTACATTTATTTTAAGACTCAAAATATTATATATCCCATTATTATTCATATAGGAAATAATCTTACAAATGTTATATTAAGTAAATTAGGTTTAATAGGACCGGATAAAGATATGTTGTTCATTATTTGTATCGGAGTTTTCCTCGTTTCTTTTTCTATAATTAGAGTGTGGAGAGATAAAAAATAATATAATATTAACAAATATAGAAATTTTACGATTCTTTGTTGCTTATAAAAGAACGTGATTAGAAGAACGTTGACTTATTGCAAAAAGAGTCGGGGATTGAAATATAAATTATATGATAAACAAGCAATTTGAGGGAGAAGTAATGAAGAGGTGCAGATTATCCTATGATGAGTGGACATGTATAAAGTCCAAGAATTTAAAAAGAAAGCAAATAAGTACGGATTTCGTTGAAGGATATATTGGTATCTTAGAAATAGAAGAAGTAAGTGAAAAACAAATATGGAAATTTAATGGTGAAGATATCATAGTTTGTGATAATGGCTTGAAATGGATATCAATTTTGCCGCGGGATGATTTTTACTGCATTACGGCAATGATGAATGCTGATGATAATATTTTGCTATGGTATATCGATATGATTGCGGCGCAAGGAATGGATGTTGATGGGATTCCGTACTTTGATGATTTATATCTAGATTTGGTCGTATATCCAGATGGGAGCATTATTGTAGATGATATGGACGAATTAGAAGATGCCTTATATAAAAAAGACATTACGCAGGAGCAGTTTGAACTTGCGATTAGTACAAGTGACAAATTAAAAAAAGGGCTCTTAAGTGATATACATAGTTTTATAGAATATACATTGAGATGTAAGGATATGGTGGAGTAAAAAGGAGGAAAATCATGAAAGTATTATTAATTAACGGAAGTCCAAAAGCAAACGGCAACACAGCCCGTGCATTGGAAGAAATGGTGACAGTTTTTGCAAAGGAAGGTATTGAAACAGAAGTTGTACATGTAGGAAACAAAGACATTCGCGGTTGCGTAGCTTGTACTGCCTGCTATAAAGATGGAAAATGTGTCGTTGATGATATTGTAAATGAATGTGCAGAAAAGTTTGCAGAGTGTGATGGTATGGTTGTTGCGAGTCCGGTTTATTATGCATCAGCAAATGGAACATTGATTTCATTTTTAGACCGTTTATTCTATAGTTCACATTGTGATAAACGCATGAAGGTCGGTGCGAGTGTGGCAGTAGCAAGACGAGGTGGCTGTTCGGCGACATTTGACCAGCTCAATAAATATTTTACTATCAGCGGAATGCCGGTAGCATCCAGCCAGTATTGGAATAGTGTGCATGGTGCGGCACCAGGACAGGCGGAAGAAGATACGGAAGGTTTACAGACCATGCGTACACTTGCAAAAAATATGGCGTTCTTAATGAAGAGTATTGCGCTTGGAAAAGAGCAATTTGGCTTGCCGGAAAAGGAAGCACCACAGCGTACGAATTTTATCCGATAAATGAGAATGAAAGAGCAGAATGATATTATTGGTGATAAAAGGAATTTTGCTTTTAAAGTGTATAAAGGCAGGGAGATAAACAAGGAGGAGCGGTATGAAGCTAGCAGAAGATTTTAGATGGATAGCAAGAGATGTATTAAACGGAAAATGGAAGATTGCTGTGTTGGTTGGACTGGTAGCGACACTTTTGGGGGCAGTAGAAGGCATGGGACCGGAAGTGCGGGTTAATATTGATGCTGGGAACGTGGATGCAAGTATTGAATTTGCAGGACAGACGATTTTTACGACAAGCGGTGGTCCTAACTCAGAAGTTCATGCATTTCTCATTGGAAGTTCTGCATACATAATGATTGCGGGCTTAATAATGGGAGCGTTATATTTCATTTTAGGAAGCATTATCTCTGTAGGATATGCAAAATTTAATCTAATGATAGTAGATCGTTTAGAGGGTTCCTTTGATCATTTATTTGCATATTTTTCACATTGGAAGACGACTGCGTCAGCAAAATTCCTTAAAAATATTTATATTCTTTTATGGTCGTTACTCTTTATTATTCCGGGAATTATTGCGTCATTTAGCTATGCCATGACAGATTACATTTTGGCAGAGAATCCAGAGATGTCTGCGAGCGAAGCAATCAGCATGTCTAAACAAATGATGGAAGGAAATCGATGTCGTTTATTTTGTTTAGAATTTAGTTTTATCGGATGGGCTATTTTGAGCGCATTTACATTTGGGATAGGCGATTTATGGCTGACACCTTATAGACAGGCAGCTACAGCGGCATTTTACCGGGAGATATCTGACACATGGTATAAGACATACGAGCAATAAATAAGCTAAAATGGTAATTAGGAAGGTACTGAATAATTAAGCTAAAATAAGTAAAGGGCAGTAGTGAAAAGGAAGGGATTCGAGCATGAAAATTGGTATTTTAATCATTCTGGGTATATTGTCAGTTTTATATGGCATTTTAGTTCGCTTGGTTGGTTCGGGAACTTCCTTTTGGTTGGTATGGGAAGTAATCGGAATTGGGTTCTTTCTCTGGGCAGTGTTGTTGCATTGTGGATTTTTTGCTACATATAGAAAAATTGGAGTACTTTTTTACGGGCTGGTAGCAGTTGCTGTAATTGTGTTGGTGACGTTTTGTGGAATGATTGCGACAGAATTTACAGCATCCGGTAATCAAAACCTAGATTATATTATTGTTTTAGGAGCACAGGTGCGGGAGGATGGACCGAGTGTGGTGTTAAGATACCGATTGGATGCTGCGATAGAGTATCTGAATAAAAATCCTAATACGATGTGTATTGTTTCTGGGGGAAAAGGTGCAAACGAACCATTTTCAGAAGCAGAAGGTATGGCAGAATATCTTTTAAAAAATGGGATAGAAAAAAGTAGAATTATCTTAGAAGATACATCAACGAATACCGTAGAAAACATCCGAAATAGTAAGATACTTATGGACTTGTCGTATCAGAATGTGGGAATTGTAACAAATAATTTTCATGTGTTTCGTGCTGTACAGATTGCAAAAGCCCAGGGATTAAAAGGTGTCTGTGGAATCGCGGCTGATTCGAATCCGCTATATCTTCCAAACAATGTGCTGAGAGAATGTGGCGGTATTTTAAAAGATTGGATGATGAAGAATATTTTACTTATTGCAGATGAGCGTAGATGAAGTAAAAGCGTAAGTTTTTGAATAAAAAGTACAGCGAATAGAAATAGAGGTCTGGGAGTTGAGAATATGAATTTTAGTGTAAATAATTTAAAATGGACAAGAGAACCTGCGGATTATTCTGTAACAGCAGAGAAAATCGAAATAATCACAAGACCACACACAGATTTGTGGCAGAGAACCTATTATCATTTTAGAAACGATAATGCTCCAGTTTTGCAGATGGAAACAGAGGAGAAATATTTTTCTTTTACAGTTAAGACAGAGTTTGAAAGTAAGCATCGTTTTGACCAGTGCGGAATCGTAATGTATCTTGATAGCGAGAATTGGTTAAAGGGTTCCATTGAATATGAAAATGAAAGCTTCCAGCATCTCGGAAGTGTAGTGACGAATAACGGATATTCGGATTGGGCAACTACTGAAATTGATGCAAATATAAAATCTATGTGGTATCGCTTTAGTCGTAGAGAAGACGATTACTGTATTGAGTGTTCTGAAGATGGTGTTACATTTAAGCAGATGCGTGTGTGCCATATGTGGAACGGTGGCGGAAAAATTCAATTTGGTATTTATGCATGCAGCCCGGAAGATTCGTCGTTTAAGGCAACCTTCACAAATATGGAAATTACAGAGTGTAAATGGTTAGCACATGATGGACAGCAGCCGGATGAGGAGTAAAAGAGTAGTTTCGTTTGTATGAAAATGTGACCACTCGTTGAGAAAACTCATACGCGGGGGTGTGGAAAAGGTATCTGCTATGCACCATAATAGAGTTGTAGATTCGTATAATATGGAGGTGCGTATGTTAGAATTCATGAGTAAAAGTATTATTGCACAACGAAGAAAGAGAGGATTGACACAGGAAGAACTTGCAGAAAAACTGGATGTGAGTCCTGCTGCGATTTCTAAGTGGGAAAGAGGAATAAGTACACCAGAACTAAATATGGTCTGTAAGCTGGCGGATTGTTTTGAAATAAGCGTAGACGAGCTTTTGGGGAGAGCAAATTGTCTGCTCCCGGAAGAAGAAAAGTATAGTAAAAACTCGATGAAACAGTACGACTTAGAATTACGAAAAAGTGTGATTACGAAATACGAGAACAGAGTCGGAAATATGAATTTGCTCGATGAATTAGCTGATGTGGATGATAAGCTGATACAGCTCGTTTTAAGAAAACTGAACAATACTACGTTGCTATATGCTCTTGCAGGTGCATCCGGAACGGTTTGTAAAAGATTTTTTGATAACTTATCGGGAAGAATGGTTTGTTTTATTGACAAGCATTTGGAAGAAGAAACGTTTTCTTTAGAAAAAATAGAGGGCGCACAAAAGGCAGTATTGCAGATATATTCGCTGATAAAAGAATAAGAGCAAAAGAAGACGGGAGATATGGACACTATGGTAAATGAAGAATTTTGGAATGCCTTAGATAAGCTCGTGACACAATCTGAAATTGTAATCGACAGACCGAAGGGAACAGCACATCCAAGATACCCGGATTTTATTTATGAAGTAGATTAGGGCTATTTGGTTTTTATGGGAAGTACACAACTGTCGAGATGCATGGTGAGTTTTTTACAGGTAGAAACACCGTTAGAAGTATTGAATTATCTGGAATAGAAAGTGACAAATTTTTGTTATAAAGAGCAGTGTGGGCTTCATATAAAGAAAAAACACTAAAAAACCCAAATTAATAGGAAAATATAAGAAAAAAGTTGTAAATGGGTAGTTTGGATGACTATGCGTTGAGAAAACCCGTTGTTTCATAGGGCAAAGGGTTTTCTCAACGCATATTTTGTATATATAACCCAAAATGATATTTTGTAATAGCAATCTGCGGAAGGCAGAAAATAGATACTGTATAAAATAGGGTTGTAATTTAAATGGTTGCATGCTACACTGACAACATCAAAAATAATCATTTTCTGGAAGATGATTCCGGTATCAAAATCTAATCAAATCCCAGCGTAATATTTCGGGGAAAAATCCAAGTTTAGTTTTAATAATCAGATGAATAGGGGGAAGAAGTGTTTGATTTATGAACGCATGCGAATTGAATATCAACGGATAGAAGAAGAGATTCTTTCCATAGAAAGACAGTTAGAGGGCTTGCCAGAAGGGAGTTTAACATGTGCACGCAATGGCACACATTATAAATGGTACTATAGCGATGGTCATGGTCAGATTTATATTCCAAAGAGAAATCGGGGATTCGCGGAGCAATTGGCTATGAAAAAGTATCTTGTGTTAAAATTAAAAGAGCTAAGAAACGAAAAAAGAGCAATAGAAAGTTACTTGGAAAAGCATGATGAAAATCAGAATGTGGCGGACGAACTTCTTATAAATAATAGCGAATATCAAAAACTTTTATTGCCAAACTTTAAACCACTTACAAAAGAGTTGCAAGAGTGGGAAGAGGCACCATATCCAGTAAATCAAAAATATCCACAACAATTAATTCACAAAACAACGTCAGGAAAATGTGTTCGGTCTAAATCGGAGGCAATAATAAGCACTTTATTGTCAGCAAATAAAATACCATTTCGATATGAATGTGAACTGAAATTAGGAGAAATTATAATTTTTCCGGATTTTACAATTTTGCATCCGGAAACGAGAAAAATATATTATTGGGAGCATTTTGGGCGTATGGATGATGAAGCGTATAATAGAAATGTGCCTATAAAGCTTCAAACATATATTTCACAAGGTATTATTCCGTCTGTCCGACTAATTACTACCTATGAGACAATGAAAAATCCGCTTAGTGCGGAAACCGTCGAAAGGATTATAAAAGAGTACTTTTTGTAAACTCTGCGGCATTAATAAATGCTTGTGGGTGTAAACGGATTTCAAATATATGAAAAAACCCAAAATCAAAAGAAAAAAGCGTCATCTTGGAGTAAAATGGGTGAAAAATTAAGTATATAGAGGCAAAAACCCTTGTGCTTTAAAAGAGAAGGGTTTTCGATTGGAAAAATGGAATTATTAACCCGGTTAAAGGTTTTTAGGTACCAAGTGATAGAGGAGAATAAATAAGAGCTTCAAAAAGTTAATCAAATCTTAATCTTTTCCCATCTTTTTATTTCATAATTAAACCGCTACAATGTAAGTAAGCTGACCGGAATAAAAGTGCACGTTTATTGGGTCGGAGAAAATGTTAATTAGAAAAAGAGGTTACCTATGTACAACATACTAGTATGCGATGACGAAAAGGATATTGTAGCCGCATTAAAAATATATCTGACCGCCGATGGTTATCAAGTGTTTGAGGCGTATAACGGCAAGGAAGCGATAGAAGTGATTAAGACGCAGGAGGTTCATTTGGTGCTAATGGATATCATGATGCCGGTAATGGATGGCATTACTGCAATGACGAGAATCAGAGAGTTTTCGAATGTGCCGGTGATTTTGCTGACGGCCAAGAGTGAAGATACAGACAAGATTTTGGGGCTTACTGTGGGTGCGGACGATTACGTGACAAAACCGTTTAATCCGGTTGAATTGCAGGCGCGTGTGAAGTCACAGCTGAGACGTTATATGCTTTTGGGCGGCGGACAGGTGAAGCAGGATAATTTGGTAATCGGAGGAATTGAGTTGGATGACCGAACTAAGGGGGTAACATTAGATGGTGAAAAAGTATCTTTGACCAGAACAGAATATGATATTTTAAAACTTTTAATGGAGCATCCGGGACAGGTGTATTCACCGAATCAAATTTATGAGCAGGTGTGGAAAGACAACCCATATGGCACGGAGAATACGGTCGCGGTACATATCAGACATTTGCGTGAAAAAGTAGAGTACAATCCGGCGGAGCCACGCTACTTGAAGGTAGTTTGGGGACGTGGATATAAAATCGAGGATACAAAATATTAGTATGAAGTTATTGGATGCGTTGGAATAAACGAATGATAATTATTATTGCCGGTCAATGAAAGAACACCGGAGTAAGAGTGTCTGGTGGAAATCATTAAAGGGAAGGCAGATTGAGAGGAATTATGAGAATAAGAACATCTATTTTAGTAAAAGTACTGGCATGGATTCTGATTGCGATATCAGGTTTAGGACTGGTCGGAAGCGGGTTAGCAGCCATTGGTATGGAGCAGTCGGGATTTTATGACATGACGTATAAAGAAATAAGAGATGAACGGTTTGAGACATTTCATGATCGTTACTCGGCTCGTGTGTTAAATTATTTGGGTGAAAAGGAAAATAATAATCGGGCATATTTTTCAAATAAGAATTTTAAATATGGAGTCATTGAAGCAGATTTTCTGTCAGACATTAAAGAACTGAATTTGAATGATTCGAGTAACTATGTAGATACAAATTTTAATTTTGCTGAAGATTTGTTATTGGAAAATATGCATGTGTTTCAGTGCACGATTAATGAAAATACTTATTTTTCTTATAAGAATCCCGAATCACTTTGGGGACATTATTGGATTTCGAATACCAACGATAATTGGAATCGGTACGAAGCAGATATTATTTTGCTTGATTTGACCCACGGGATTGTGTTTATTGCTGCCAATGATGAAGTTTATCCGATTCCAAAAGTGTTGATGCACATCTCTGATAATCATGGAAATATCACGGAGCAGGGATTTGTATTTGAAAAAGAATACGGTAAATATAAGTTGGAAGATAATATACATGCGGAATTTGGGGAGCATCAGTATGATGCTGTGTTAGGGATATCGGTTACAGCGGATGCAGATACAGTAAGTGTTCTTGAGTTTTTAAATGCACTTCATGAGAAAGCAGGCAATGATGGAATAGATTTCTCGTGGTTGGAAGGTACGTTACTTGGCATCGAAAATTGGGCTAACATGGAGTTTACTACCAGACAGGAATTTTATGAGAATACCGAAATGGTCACTGATTCGACGGTTGCAGGTCTAATGGATGAAAATCCTGCGATAGACAGTGGTAGTCGCTATATAACTGCGACGACTTCTGGTGTAGAATTTTCTTGTACCTCATTAGACTCGGAGAAAGCTTCAAAAAATCTGAACAAAGAAGTGCGTATGATGATTAACGAGTACGGTGAATTGTATGTATATGTAAAATCGGTAAATATGAAGTCCACCTCTTATTTTGTAGTATCATATCACGATGAGGGATATGCGTATGTTACGGATTTAACGGCAGGTGAAACCGATTTATTTGGACAATATGAGATTGTGTTTCGCACACTTTATAGTATGCGTTATCAGGTGTTCGCGATTTTCTTTGCTTGTCTGGTAGTGTTTGTAGCGTCATTTATTTTCCTATGTTGTGCAGCAGGACATAAAAAAGGTCAGGCTGAACTAGTGCAGTCATGGTCTAATCGCATACCACTTGAAATCTATGCGATTGTATGGGTGTTTTTAGAGATGTTCTTAATCATGCTGGCTGATCAGACAAGTTGGAGAATAAGAGACTTTGGAGATGTTTTTTGGATTGGCGTAGCACTCATCATGGTGCTCTTTGCAGGGCTGCTTTTAACGATTGCAGGGTTAGAAGTAATCACGCGTATAAAGTTAAAAGTTTTTTGGAAAAATACCATTTGCTGTTGGATAATTAGTAAGTTATTCGGTGGTATGAAGCAGGCTTTGAAATTTGTGTCGAATCATACGAGTTTGGTATGGAAAGCAGTCTTAGGAGTAGGAGTCATTGCAATTGTTGAATTTGTAGTAATTGTAATGTCACATGCGACCGGAGTGTGGCTTCTTGCATTTGCTTTAAAGTGTATTATTATGTTGCTACTTGCATTAAGTGCCGTTTCCCAACTAAAAAAATTAAAAGAAGCCGGAGAATGTATGGCAAAGGGCGACCTGACCTATCGTGTAGATACAACGGGGTTATTCTGGGACTTCAAGAGTCATGGTGAGAATTTAAATAGTGTGAGTGAAGGTTTGTCAATTGCAGTAGAAGAGCGTATGAAGAGTGAGCGATTCAAAACAGAACTTATTACGAACGTTTCGCATGACATTAAGACACCGTTAACCTCCATTATTAATTATGTAGACTTAATGCAAAAAGAAGAAGTGGATAATATAAAGATTGTAGAGTACTTAGAGGTATTAGAGCGCCAGTCCAAACGCCTTAAGAAGTTACTTGAGGATTTACTTGAAGCTTCAAAAGCATCAACAGGAACACTTCCGGTTGGCTTTGAAACGCTAGAAGCAGGTGTTTTCATGGTGCAGACTGTGGGTGAATTCGAAGAAAAAACAGCAGCACAGGATTTAGAGTTAATCATTAAGAAACCGGAAGAACCAATCTATATCAATGCAGACGGCAGACATTTCTGGCGCGTCATTGATAATTTGATGAATAATATCTGTAAATATGCACAGCCAAACACTCGTGTATATATTAACTTAGAGGCAACGGAAGAAGAGGTTTACATAACCTTCAGAAATACGTCTAAGTATCCATTAAATATTACGAGCGAAGAGTTAATGGAGCGTTTTGTAAGGGGAGATGAATCTCGTCATACAGAAGGTAGTGGATTAGGGCTTTCTATCGCACAAAGTCTAATGGAGCTGATGCACGGACAGCTTGATTTAGTTGTGGATGGAGATTTATTTAAAGTGGTTCTGATATTTAAACGTGTTCATGATTATGTAGAAAAATAGGTATGTGTTTTAAAAAAAGTACATTAGAGATTTTAATGATATTTATTAGATGAAATAAATTGCGGTGATATTTAAATTAATGTAAAATAGTAGCGGTTATTGTGGTATAATATTCGCGAAAGCGATGAGCAGTGCCAGACCGAGATATAGACAAAATTCCAGTTTACAGGATATGTTGTCTATATAAGGGATGATAGGGCGAACGCCCGTGAACGAACGAGGCGAAATCTTGTGAGTTTGCACTGCGGAGTAGATAATTTTACATACAAAGAGTTTAAGAAAAGAGGCAGAGCATGGGCGGATTTTTTGGTGTAACATCACACAGAGATTGCGTATTTGATTTGTTTTTTGGCGTTGACTATCATTCGCATTTAGGAACGCGACGCGGCGGTATGGCAGTGTTGGGAGAAGATGGATTTAACCGAGCGATTCATAATATTGAGAATTCACCATTTCGTACGAAATTTGACAGCGATATTCAAGAGATGAGGGGAAGATATGGTATTGGTTGTATCTCAGACTATGAACCTCAGCCATTGATTGTGCGTTCACATCATGGAACATATGCGATTACTACTGTTTCTAAAATTAATAATACATCAGCATTAATTCAGCAGTTGTTCGATATTGGGCATGCACATTTCTTGGAAATGAGCGGTGGAGAGATTAATGCGACGGAATTGGTTGCAGCATTGATTAATCAAAAAGAGAATTTAATTGAAGGTATTCAGTATGCACAGGATATGGTAGATGGTTCGTTATCAATTCTTTTGATGAACCAGGCTGGTATTTATGCAGCTAGAGACAAATATGGTAAAACACCGATTGTCATTGGTAAAAAAGAAGGTGCGTTTTGCGTATCTTTTGAGAATTATGCATATAAGAATTTGGGATATACTGATTATAAAGAGTTAGGACCTGGCGAGGTTGTAGTTATTAATGATAGAGCCTGCTTAGAATTGGTAAAACCAGGTAAGAATATGAAGATATGTACCTTCTTATGGGTATATTATGGTTATCCGGCAAGTGCATACGAAGGATTAAGTGTAGAGCAGATGCGTTATAACTGTGGTGCAAAAATGGCACAGAGAGATACCGTAAAACCAGATATTGTAGCGGGTGTACCGGATTCTGGTATTGCGGCAGCAGTAGGTTATGCAAATGAATCTGGAGTTCCATTCTCTAGACCATTTATTAAATATACACCGACTTGGCCGCGTTCATTTATGCCGACTATTCAGAGTCAACGTAAGATGATTGCGAAGATGAAGATGCTGGCAGTTGACGAATTAATTAAAGACAAGAGTATTTTATTAATAGATGACTCTATTGTGCGTGGTACACAGCTTGGTGAGACAACAGAGTATTTATATGACCGTGGTGCAAAAGCGGTTCATATTCGCCCGGCATGTCCTCCGATTATGTTCGGCTGTAAGTATTTGAATTTTTCACGCTCTACTTCAGAAATGGATTTGATTAGTAGAAGAGTGATTGAAGAATTAGAAGGTGGTTCTGTTTCCAGAGAAGTATTAGAAGAGTACACAAATCCAGAATCAGAAAAATATGCAGCAATGGTAGAAGAGATTCGAAAGAAATTGAACTTTACAAGTTTGCAGTATTGTCGTTTGGATGATATGTTGGATGCTACTGGACTTGAAAGATGTCAGCTTTGTACTTACTGTTGGGATGGTAAAGAAGAATAATTATGTTCGGCTGAGCATTTAGCAATTAAAAGTATTATAAGCTAAATAGTTTTGTTATAGTAAAAATATGAGATATACAGAGAGGTATTTAGAAATTTTTCTAAATACCTCTTGTTTTTTTGACTAGAGGATGTTATGTTGTATTTAGAAATTTTTCTAAATAGATGACATAGATTTTAAAACATAGAAAATAAGAAAGGTGCGATTATGGGATTCGCAGATACATTTAAAGCATTATCAGACCCGATTCGACGGGAAATTTTAGAAATGCTCAAAAAGCGCCGTATGTCGGCAGGCGAGATTGGCAGTCACTTTGATATGACAGGTGCAACGATTTCTTATCACTTGAGTATTTTAAAGAAGGCAGAACTAGTAAAAGAGACGAAGCAGAAGAATTTTGTATATTACGAGCTGAACACTTCGGTAGTTGAGGAAATCATGCTCTGGTTATCTGAATTAAGGGAGAAAGATTACGATGCTGAAAATTAATCATTTGACAAAACATTACAAGGGAAGTAACAAAGGTGTTACCGATATTAACCTGGCAATTGAGCCGGGCGATATTTATGCATTTATTGGACATAACGGAGCCGGAAAAACCACTACCTTAAAGTGTGTAGTAGGTATCCATGGCTTTGATGAAGGTGAGATTTTAATTAACGGAACCTCTATTAAAGAAAATCCGATGCTTTGCAAGCAGCAGTTTGCTTATATTCCAGATAATCCAGATCTGTACGAATACTTGACTGGTATCCAGTATTTAAATTTTGTTGCAGATATTTTTGAGGTGTCGGCAGAGGTACGTCAAATTCGTATCGAAAAATATGCAGAGGCCTTTGGAATAACAGCTTCCTTGGGTGATTTAATATCCTCTTATTCGCATGGTATGAAGCAGAAGCTTGCATTGATTTCAGCAATGGTGCATGAACCGAAACTGTTAATTTTAGATGAGCCATTTGTAGGACTAGACCCAAAAGCGGCAGTTATTTTAAAGGATATGATGCGTGAACTCTGTGAGAATGGTGGAGCGATTTTCTTTTCGACACATGTTTTGGATGTAGCAGAAAAATTATGTAATAAAGTGGCAATCATTAAAGACGGAGTATTAATCGCATCTGGTAACATGGATGAAATTGTAAAACAGGGAGAGTCCTTAGAATCCATCTTTATGGAGGTGGCGTGTGATGATGAAGCAAATTAAGACATTAACGAAGCTTCAGTTGCAGAACCTGTACGGGCTGAATGTTTTTCGTTATACAAAGGATAAAAAGAAGAAACAGAAAGCAATCGGCCTTAGTGTAGTCTGGGCATTGCTAATTGTGATGATAGCAGGATATATCGGTGCAGCAGTATTTGGTTATGTGTACCTAGGTATGGAAGAAATTGTTCCGGCATATTTGATTATGCTTGCAAGCATGGTGATATTGGCATTTGCTATTTTTAAGGCAGGAAGCGTTATTTTTCAGGAAAATGCTTATGACATTTTATGTTCGCTTCCGGTGAGCCAGACTGCGATTGTGGTAAGTCGTTTTTTACGTATGTATGTAGAGAACCTGCTGCTGACATTGCTGGTCATGGTGCCGGGAATTGTGATGTATGGCGTTATTGTAAAACCGACATTAAGTTTTTACTTGATTGGTGTGGTGGTAACTGTTTTTGTGCCGTTGATTCCGATAACAATTGCGACATTTTTTGGTGCATTGGTGACGGCGATTTCTTCACACATGAAGCATAAAAGTCTGGTTAGTGCAGCGTTGTCTGTGGGACTTGTGATTGCAGTTATGGCATTTACCGGAACGATGAGTACGATGGAGGAAGAGTTTTCTGTTGAGATGCTTCAGAATATGTCTGAAATTGTGACACAGGCGATAGGGGATATTTATCCACCGGCTATCTGGCTTTCTAATGCCATGTTAAAAGGCGATATCCTGATAGGATTTTTGTGTGTACTTGGTGGTTTAGCGGCATTCGCGGTGACGGTTGCATTGATTTCTGTAAAATTCCATGAGATTTGTAGAGGCTTATACGGCACCCATGCGAAACATAATTACAAAATGGAGCAGTTAAAAAAGACTACTGTTTTGGGAACCTTATATAAGAGAGAAATGAAGCGCTATTTTGCAAGCAGTATTTATGTGCAGAATACGATTGTTGGTCCGATTATGGCAATTATTTTTGCTGTTGCAGTGCTGGGTGTCGGATTAGATACCATACAGCAGACAATGGAGATTCCGATTGATATCGCAGGAGCTGTTCCGGTATTACTTGCAGGAATTTTTGGGATGATGACGACGACTTGTACATCGATTTCCATGGAAGGTAAAGAATGGTGGATTGTGAAGAGTCTTCCGATTCGGACAAAGGATTTGCTGGATAGTAAATTGTTGTTTGGTTTAAGTTTGTTTTTACCATTTTGGTTTGTAGCAGTAATTCTTTTAATTATCGCCTTACGCCCAGGAGTTATGGAACTGATATGGTTAGTATTGTTGTCGCTGATTCTGATTGTATTTAGTCAAGTGTTTGGTCTGACTATTAATTTAAAAATGCCTGTTTTTGAATGGGAGAACGAAGTGGACATTGTAAAGCAGAGTGCTTCGGCTGCGATAGGTGGTCTGGGTGGTTTTGTGGTGATTCTTTTGTGTATGGTGCCAGTATTACTTGTTCCTGCAGAGTACAGTAGTTTAGTAAAGGGTGCTCTTTGCGTCGTGTTTGCAGTTATAACTTGGATTTTATATCAGAAAAATAATAAGGTGAATTTGCAGGAACTAGATGCACGCTGATTATAAATCTTTGACCTTGCACCTATGAAATATCTGCAAGTGTAAGGCAGAAGATTGAGGTGTACTGGACGTACACCGAAGGATGATAACGAAGCAATTGCGGATATTTCAAGGTGTCAAGGCGTGTTCGGCTGAGCATCCTATGACTAGATAAAGGAGAGTGCAGATAAATGGAAGGTTTGAAGAAATATAAGAAAACGATGATACTTACCAGTATCGTTATGTTATTGCCGATATTGGTAGGTGTGCTATTGTGGGACCGCCTGCCGGAGCAGGTGGCGACGCATTTTGATTTTGAAGGGAATCCAAACGGGTGGACGAGTAGAGGATTTACAGTGTTTGGTATTCCGCTGTTTTTATTAGTATGTCAGTGGATTGCAGCAGCCGCTACGCTTTCAGATCCGAAGCATAAAAACTTGAGCGAGAAAGTTTTTAAACTTATATTGTGGTTAGTGCCGATAGTATCTTTGATACTGGTTTTTGTAACTTATGGATACGCATTGGGTTATGAGACTTCTGAAGGAAGTATTGCGTTTGCGATTTTGGGTATTTTCTTTATTGTGATAGGGAACTACCTTCCAAAATGTAGACAAAATTATACAGTGGGAATCAAGATTCCGTGGACGCTTCATGATGAGGAAAACTGGAATCATACGCACCGTATGGCGGGCTATCTGTGGATGTTAGGTGGTTTGATTATATTGGCAAATATTTTCCTGAAGTGGGATTGGTTGTTCCCGGTTGTGCTCGCGGTGGCAGTACTAGTGCCGACGATTTATTCATATTTGTATTATAGAAAGCATGGATGTTCTGAGTGAGTTTAGATTTTGAATAAGGAGCGGCATATATGATAGAAGAAAAAATTATTATAGGTGAAAATACAAAATATCCTTTAAACGGATTATTGACCTTACCGGATTGTGCCAAAACAAACCTAGTGCCAGCAGTTGTTTTTGTACATGGTTCCGGCGCCAGTAATATGGATGAAAGAGTCGGGAAACTTACACCTTTTAAAGATTTGGCGGAAGGATTGGCGAAACACGGAATTGCGTCTATCCGATACGATAAAAGAAGTTTTACCCATGGCCTAAAGCTTGTAAAAGAAAAAGATGTCACTGTGAAAATGGAAACCATTGAAGATGCAATTTTGGCAACAGAAATGCTGAAAAAAGATCCTCGCATTGATAAAGATAATATTTTTATTATTGGTCACAGTATGGGAGCAATGTTGGCACCGCGTATCGATGCGGAGGGAGGAAATTATAGAGGTCTTATTATGATGGCGGGTTCTCCACGAAAGCTAGAAGAGATTATGCTAGACCAAAACGAAGAGGTTCTGCGAACGACCAAAGGATTGGTTCATTGGATCGTACAAAAGCAGGTAGCAAAAATTACAGAAATGTTTGACGGATTATATCAGCTTTCCGATGAGGATGCAAAGAAAAAGAAAGTTGGCAATGGAACCACCTTGTATTATTTCAAGGAAATGGGAGAACATGCCGCTTCCGATTATTTAACTGCTACCCAAAAGCCAATGTTAATTATGCAGGGGGAGAAAGATTTTCAGGCTACTGTAGAGAAAGATTTCGAGGCATATAAACAGCTTTTATCGGATAAAAACGACGTTACATTCCGGTTATATGAAAATCTGAATCATGCGTTTGTACCTTCGGTGTATGGAAACATTACGAAAGTAAAGCAGGAGTATAATGTTGAACAGCACATTAGCGAAGAAGTCATTATAGATATTGCAAATTGGATTATGGAGATTGGGAATGAAAAATACAACGCTTTGCTATATTGAAAAAGATGATGCGTATTTAATGCTTCATCGAGTAAAAAAGGTGAATGACGAGAACCATGACAAGTGGATTGGCGTTGGCGGGAAGTTCGAAGCGGGCGAAAGTCCGGAAGATTGTCTGCTACGAGAGGTGAGAGAAGAGACAGGGCTGTCGCTGACGAATTATCGATATAGAGGATTGGTTACGTTTGTGTCGGATGAATGGGGCACGGAGTACATGCATCTTTTTACGGCGACTGGATTTGAGGGTGAGATGAAAACCTGTGATGAAGGTGAGTTGGTATGGGTGCCAAAATCAGAGATAGAGAACTTAAATATTTGGGAAGGAGATAAAATCTTCTTTCGACTATTGGTAAAAAGTGACAAGTTTTTTTCGTTGAAGCTTACCTATCGGGGAGACTCCTTGGTAGGGGCAGAAGTGAGAGAATATTAGAATTCAGAAAAAATAAGGGTTTACACGAATTTTGAAAAATTGCGTAAACCTTTATTTTGTGCAGGGTGCTGAAAATGAAGTGGGAAAATCTAAATTAACTCTTGACTCTCACGTTACGTCATACTTTATGCTATACTTACACGAGCGGAAATGGCGGAGAAAAATCCTCTGCTCGTCATAGGAGTTGCATTTGGCGTTGCAAAACAAGGAGGATTACCATGATGACAGTAAATGAAGTGAGCAAATTGAGTGGGGTGAGTATACGCACCCTGCACTACTATGACACCCTTGGATTGTTACATCCGACGGAGGTGACAGAGGCCGGGTACAGGTTGTATGACGATGCAGCTTTGGAACGGTTACAACAGATTTTACTATTTCGTGAATTGGAATTCCCATTAAAGGAAATCAGAGGGATTTTGGATGCACCGAACTTTGACAGAAACAAGGCGTTGGAACAGCAAATCGAGTTGTTGACGCTGAAAAAAGAGCATCTGGAGAACCTGATACATTTTGCTCGTGGAATAAAAATGTTAGGAGTGAAGCATATGGATTTTTCAGCATTTGATACAAGAAAAATGGATGAGTACAGCGAACGTGCAAAAGCACAGTGGGGAAAGACGGAAGCGTACAAGGAATTTGAAGAAAAAAGTAAAGATTGGGCCGAAGAGACCTCAAAGGATATTGCTAGCGGCCTTATGAAAATGTTTGTAGTATTTGGTTCCATGAAGGACAAAGACCCTGCGGATGAAGAGGTTCAGCAGCAGGTAAAGAAATTGCAGGATTATATTACAAAGCATTACTACAACTGCACAACACAGATTTTGTCGGGACTCGGACACATGTATAATGAAGGCGGTGAGTTTACCGAGAATATCGACAAAGCCGGTGGTGAAGGAACCGCAGAATTTACAGCGAAAGCGATTGAAATTTATTGTGGTAAATAAGAAATATTAAGACTACAAAGTCTGAGAGCTATCATTGAACTCTCAGACTTTGTTTTTCATGTGCAGATGTTTATGCCATATTATCTTCAATAAAAGGTCTGATTACAATGTCATGGACACAACCTTCTTCGATTTCTATACAATCTTTAATCATCTTTGCTACCGTTTGTGGTTTTAGATAATTATGGTTTGCCGTTGCTCTAAAGTTTGTGTCTACTCCGCCAGGATATACATTGCAAACGCCGATGTTGTGTGATTTGGCTTCTTTCGTGAGAATTTTACTAATACCTTCCATAGCATCTTTAGTAGCGCTATAACTTCCTGTCATAGGATTGTTAAAGAGACAGCAACTGCTTAATACATTCACAAATAAACCACTTTGCTTTTCGGCCATAAGAGGATAGATTTCTTGAATCATGCCAACTGCACTGACACAGTTTAATTCAAACATATAACGTAAATCTTCTAAATTAATATCGATTACTTTGTCTTTTTTAGTATTTGCACCGGCATTATTGACTAATACATCTACGCTACCAAATTCTTTCTTCACATGTTCGCAAAATGTATGACGTTTTTTGGCATCTGTAATATCGAAACACTCTGTATAAATATGGCAGTCGCCCAATTCCAATGTTAACTCTTTCATCTTATCTTCGCTTCTTCCGCAAAGAGCAAGGTTGTATTCCTTAGATAATAAAATTGCTAATGCACGTCCAATTCCATCTGTAGCACCGGTAATTACTACTGTTTTTTTCATCTACATAAACCTCCTACAAAAAAACAAATTTACACTCACATTATAACATAATTTGTTCGAAAAAACAGTCGCAGCATAATATTTCATTTAATATACGGAGGCTACCTTTAATTTTTGCTTTGTCTATAGTCTGAGAGTTATTAAAGGATAGTTCTTTTGCGAACTCTTTTTTATTGTGGAATTGTTATATGTTAGTGTATAATTTTAATTGGCAAATATAGGAATTGTTCCTAGAAATAAAATAAGGGAAGCAGAAAAATCCACTTCCCAATCATATAGTTTTTCTTTATGATGTTAACGACCAAGAAAACAAGTAAAGGAAACTATATGATGAATACTATTATAGAAGAAAACCACATTTCATTCAAGGAGTTAGAACAGAAAATTTTTAATTATGTGTGTGAACTTGCCAGAGAAATAACACAGATCATATTGGAGTCATACGATAATGAATTAGCCAGTGCCAGAGACCGTACAAAGTATCGTGACAAAGGAAAACGAAGTACAACAATTAAGACAGTATATGGCGAAGTAGAATACCAGCGCAGGGTGTATCAGGCGATTCATGAAGATGGCCGGAAAGCATATGTTCATCTGCTGGACAAAGCAATGCAGATGGATAAAATAGGCTTAATATTAACAAATCTTGCAGAAAAAATAGCATTGACTGTAACAGGGAACTGACGATGCACGCTATGTAATCTTGTTTTATAAGACAAATAAATTTTCGGGGGAATTGAAATCTTCGCATGAGGGAAAAGTTTTCTGGATACCGCGAGAGAAATTATGCGAGTATCAGTTGGCGGAAGACATTGAATACAACGCCGTTATATCCTTCTAAGCTGCGCAGACAGATTATGAATTTGTATGAAGGAAAAGCATATAAAGTTTATTTGGGGAATGAGGAAATCAGGGATCCGGAAATAACCGATTAAATGCCAATTCGTAGGAGAAAAAACGTATGCCAGTAAAGATTAGAAGAATGACAAATGACGAATTCAAAAACTTTTGCCAATGGAGTGTTGAAGACCATGCAAAGGAGCTCATGGAAGAGTGTCAGATGTCTCAAGCAGAGGCAATAATGAAGGCGAGAGAAGAAGTGATATAGATGCTTCCTAATGGTTTGAATACGGAGCATAACTATCTGATGACGATTGTGGAAGAGGATAGTGAAGAAAGTGCCGGATTTATCTGGACGATTCATGAGGAGACGGAAGGAAAGAAGCAAAGTTTTGTATGCGATTTTGCTATATGGGAATCGAAACGCCGTAGAGGATATGCGACGGAGACATTGCGTTTGGTAGAGAAGAATGCAGTAGAAGCAGGGTGTGAGGAAAGTATGTTGTTTGTAGCAGATAGTAATGATGTAGCAAGAGCGCTATATGAAAAGTGTGGTTATCAAATCCTGCGGCAAGCGGGTTGTGGAAAATATATGATAAAACAATTATTGTAATCTATTGTCACTCTACTTTGCATAGATAGTCAAATTGCCCTCGTGCAACTATGATATAGACATGGAGGTGGAAAAATGAATCAGTATGTAACAGGAACAGTGATTAAGGAACTGCGAGAGAAAAATCATATGACACAAGCAGAACTTGCAGAAAAGTTATGCGTTTCGGATAAGACGATTTCAAAATGGGAAACAGCGAAAGGCTATCCGGATATTTCGTTGCTGGAACCGATAGCAAAGATTTTTGGGATTTCTATTACAGAACTCATTTCCGGAAACGCGGTCAGAAATGTAAATGTGTCAGCAAATATGTTGCGTTCCAAATTTTATGTGTGCCCGGTTTGTGGAAATGTGATTCACAGTATGGGGGAAGTTGTTATGCATTGTCATGGTATAACTCTTACGCCGTGCCAGGCAGAAGAAACAGATGAGAAGCATATGATTTTTATTGAGGGAGTGGAAGATGAATATTTTATTCGTATTGACCATGATATGACAAAACAACATTATATTTCTTTTATCGCAGGTTTATCTTCGGACAAACTACAGATGATAAAGCTTTACCCAGAAGGTAATGCGGAAGCGAGAATAAAGATAAATGGTGTAAAAAAGATACTATTTTATTGTAACAAGGATGGTTTGTTTTCTATCAATGTTGTGAAGGGTATTGATGATAAGCAAAATTCGTATGATGATGTAGAAGAGCGAAGAGCACTGGAACAAGCTGCGAAGATGTTATTTAAGTGAATACATGTAGTGAAAAAGATATCTAGTAACTTAGATATCTTTTTTTGTAAAAAACTATTGAAAACAATTTTAAATTCACTTAGGCTTATTTTATGGACGTCCAAATCATAAGAGAAGTTGAAAGTGAGATATGGTTTTATGAACAAAGAAGAGTTGCATAATTTTATAGAAAAACATCAACCAAATATATGTCAGATAGTGGCAGTCAAGGACAATGAAATTGTTTATAGTGATAATTGGAATGATTATAAGCAAGATGATTGTACACACATCATGTCTGCTACAAAAAGTATCATGTCATTACTTATCGGAATCGCCATAGATAAGGGGCAAATAGGAAGTGTTGATGATAAAGTTTTAGATTATTTCCCTGATTATAAGGTGAAAAGAGGGGAAAAAACAATTTATGATGTTACGATAAGACATTTATTAACCATGAGAGCACCATATAAGTGTAAGGGGGACCCTTGGTCTAAGGTGTGTTCTAGTGATAATTGGACCTATGCATCACTTGATTTTTTGGGAGGAAGAAAAGGCTTAACGGATGAATTTAATTATCAAACAGTGTGTCTTCATATACTTTCCGGAATTTTATATAAAGCTACAAATATGAAAATTGTAGATTATGCAAATACATACCTGTTTGAGCCATTAGGTATTAAAGAGCATGTAAATTATTTAGCAGAGACAGCCGAAGAACATAAGCAATTTACAATCGGAAAGCTGCCGAAAGAAAATATCTGGTTTTGCGATACGGATGGATTAGGAACTCCTGGATATGGACTTTGTATGTCTGCAGAAGATATGGCTAAAATAGGATTGTTATGTCTGAATAAAGGTGTTTATGATAATAAACAAATCATATCTACAAGTTGGATAGAAGCAATGACAAGGTCTAGAGTTGTTGAAAGTAATAACTTTAGGGGCATGGAATATGGGTATTTGTGGTGGATTATTGACCGCAAAAAGAATATATATGCTGCTATCGGAAATAGTGGAAATGTTATTTACATTAACCCGGAAAAGAATATTGTAATAACGGTATCATCTTATTTTAAGCCTACTATCTTCGATAGAGTTGATTTTATTCAAGAATATATTGAACCGTTTGTTCGCGAGATGTAAATCTGATGTGTAGGTAAAAAAACTTAGTTAGACGAACAGGTAAGGAGGCACAAGTACTGATGCGAAAAATTTTAGTAACCGGAGGAACCGTTTTTGTCAGTCGCTATGTCACAGAATATTTTGTGAAAAAAGGAGAGGACGTATACGTTCTCAACCGTAACACCAGACCACAGTCAGCAGGTGTAAAACTAATCGAAGCAGACCGCAACGCGTTGGGTGATAAACTGAAAAACTATGATTTTGATGTTGTAGTAGACGTGACATCTTACACAAAAGCAGATGTAGAAAATCTGGTGAAAGCTCTTGGTACGATAAAAGAGTACATTTTTATTAGCTCAAGCGCAGTCTATCCTGAGACATTGTCGCAACCATTTCATGAAGAACAGGAATGTGGACCAAATAGCATCTGGGGCACTTACGGAACCAATAAACTGGAAGCAGAAAAATATCTGCAAGAGCATGTGCCGCAAGCGTATATCCTGCGTCCGCCGTACCTGTACGGACCGATGCAGAACGTGTATCGTGAGCCGTTTGTCTTCGATTGCGCCATGGCAAATAGAACCTTTTACGTACCAAAAGATGGAAAGATGAAAATGCAGTTTTTCTATGTGGAAGATTTGTGCCGATTTATAGATACCCTGTTAGAAAAAAAGCCGGAGCAGAAGATTTTTAATGTGGGAAATAAAGAAGCAGTTACCATCAACGAATGGGTGGCGATGTGCTATGAGGTAGTGGGAAAGGAACTTCGAACAGTCAATGTAGATGTGAGTCGCCCGCAACGTCAGTATTTCAGTTTTTATGATTATGAATATTATCTGGATGTGACAAAGCAGGAGGCATTAATGTCGGATACAAAGTCGTTATTTGAGGGATTGCAGGAATCATTCGAATGGTACCGAGAACATGAAGACTTGGTGATTAAGAAACCGCTTATGAAGTATATCGATGAAGAGTTGAAGAAACGAGATTAATAGGTGTAGCATAAATAAAGCCGGTCTATCAAAATGATAGCCGGCGTTTGTTTTATACTGTTGAAGGAAGTGTATTCTGGACGTTCAGGATTTCGTCTATAGTGTAGCCACAGAAATCTATGATTTCTTCAGGTGTTTTGCCCTTTTTTAGCATTTGTTCGATTTGGGAATGGCGTTCGCGGTTTATACCTTGAGCAATACCTTGTTCAATGCCCTGTTGTATACCTTGTTCAATGCCCTGTTGTATGCCTTGCTCAATGCCGAGAAATTTGGCAACTTGTTCAATCTTGTTGATTGCTTCACACATAGTATGAACCTCCTTTGATTTTTTTGTTGTTACCAGTTTTTCAAACTGTGGTGCATGGCTAAATACTGTCAGCATTTTTAAAACTTCATCCACATGTTTGATTTTTGTGTCAGATGGTATATAATTATTATTTTTTCTTAGCTGAGTGAAAAAGTCTGCTACAATGTGAAAATCACTTTTGAACATGGATACTTGTTTGTCGGATAGCCATGCAATTTCAAAAACATGGATTTGATAGTCACTAATGTAAGCCTCTAGTTCGGAGGGGATGTTTAGCACCTTTTTGAGTGCTTTAGGTTGATTCCAGTGAGATTTCCAACCGAAGTATAATACGATCGTAACAACTGGATATAGCCTGCCGGAAGGGTTTCTTAGTAATTGTGTCCGATAAGAAGCACCATCGTAGCTTAAGATTCTAAGCGGCATGACTTTTTCTGCTTTTGTCTGATTTTCAATGCCGAAGAGTGCAATATTCACGCCTTTATCTTTCCAAAGCTTTATTACATCTCGTTCCTGTTCGTGCAATTGGTTATCGGTCGCTTTATAATGAGATTTTGCATTTGAAGTGGCTAATGCATCAGGAGAAATCAGTTGATTTCCACCAAAAAGAAGGACATTAACAATATCTGCAAATACATCTTCATAATCTTCAAGTAGCTTTTCAGTAATATCTTTCTGTTTCATTAATTATATCAGATTGCCTCCTGTTTACAAGGTGATTTTAAATTTTCCGGAAAATCTAGCAGGAGTGTAGCATAAGATAAATTTTAGTTTCAATATTTGGATTGTGCGTTACGCGTTAATTTTCCAAAAGTGTCTTAGTAGCCAAGATTGTACTTATAAAAATACAATAATGAAATAAAGCTCAATAATTCTTTTTAAGAGTGCTAATATTCGGAAAACTTTAAAGAGAAAAACGTGAAACAGTACGATAGAATTCGCTTTGCATATGACAGTATGGAGATTATAATGTAATTAACGAAGCGTTGAAAGGTAACGAGTGAATATGGCATCGTGGATTATACATTTGCGTGTGGCGCAAGAATTAATGGAAAGAACCAAAATTGAATGTGTAACGGAGTTTATCATGGGAAATATCGCGCCGGATAGCGGTGTGCCAAATGAAGATGGTTCCGGTTTCGTTCCGAGTATCGAAGTGTCTCACTATAATCAAAAAGATGAGAATGGAATCAAAGGTGTACACGAAGAGTTGTTTGTTGCAAAGTATCTTTTGAAAGAACAGCGCAAGCAGTATAGCAAAGAGCAGTATTTGTTTTATTTGGGATATCTTACACACTTGCTTACGGACAAAATGTGGGCAAGCAAGATTGTTTATTCTGCAAAGACGCAAATGGAGGATTTGTTCAGAGAAAATAATGCTGAGTTCTGGTGTTTTGTAAAGCGTGACTGGTATGATTTGGATTTCATGTATTTAAAAAAGAATCCTGATTTTCGTGCATTTCAAGTTTATGAAAAAACGATCGGATTTAAGAATACATTTTTAGACTTTTTTGCGGAGGATGCTTTTGAGAATCGCAGAGAATTTATAATAGGTTTTTACCGTGATGGTGTAGAAAAAGTAAAAGAAAGAGAAACGTATATATCGCCAAAAGAACAAGATACATTCGTGACAGATAGCGCGGAAGAGATTATAAAGCAGTGTGGGGAGTATCTAAGTGAACTTTTAGAAAAATAGATATGGGGAGATTGTCGGAAGTATATGAAACAGAAGGCTCATGCTACTGGGTTGTAGAAAGTTCGGATGGCAGAATCGTAGGCGGAGCGGGCGTTGGGCCGTGGTCGGCTGGAGAGGGCATTTGTGAACTGCAGAAAATGTATTTTTTAAAAGAAGCCAGAGGTAACGGAATAGCACAGGAAGTGTTGCAGCTTATACTTCAATATGCTAAAGTATATTATAAGAAGTGTTATATAGAGACGCTCCATAATATGGAAGCTGCAAATAAATTTTATAGAAAACACGGATTTATACAATTGGAAAAACCGTTGTCACAGACAGAGCACTATGCATGCGATGTTTGGTATATAAAGGAGTTGTAATATGTTCTACAATGCAAAAAACGGAAATTTGAAAATTGGAAATACCGATATGGACTACATATCTTTTGGAACAGGAAAAAGAGTGTTTATCATGATACCCGGACTAGGTGATGGTATGATGACAGTAAAAGGGAAGGCATTACCATTTGCGTGGGAATACCGTAAGTTTGCAAAGGATTTTACAGTTTACTTGTTTAGTCGGAAAAATGAGTTGGAGGAAGGCTATAGTATCCGGGATATGGCAAGGGATTTGAAAATTGCTATGGATAAACTTAGAATTGAAAAGGCTGACATTATGGGAGTATCCCAAGGCGGTATGATAGCAGAATATATGGCTATTGATTACCCGGAAGTGGTAAATAAGCTGATATTAGTAGTAACAGTAGGTCGACAGAACGAATGTATACAATCTAACGTAAAAAGATGGATTGAATTGGCGGAACAGAACCGCTATGGCGAAGCAATGAAAGATATTACAGTTCGTATGTATACACCGGAGTATATTCAAAGATATCGTCTGATATTGGGCGTATTAGGTCTTTTTCCGGGACCGAAGAATAAGATTCGTTTTTTGCGGATGGCAAAGTCTTGTGCTGAGCATAGTCTTTATGAAGAATTAAGGGAGATTAAAGCCCCTACTTTAATTGTCGGTGGTGAGCGTGATCAGACAGTAACGGGTGAAGCGTCTAAAGAGATTGCAGAACAAATTGATAATTGTGAATTATATATGTATGCGGAATATGGACATGGTCTATATTCGGAAGCGAAGGATTTTAATCAACGCGTATATGACTTTTTGTTAAAGTAAAAAAGAGGAGAATTCAAAATGATAGTTTTGAATTCTCCTTTATTCTTATCTTTTGGTTGGGCGTTGTTTAACGTTAATGTATGCAGATAAGTCGTTACAAATATTGGTAATACTCATACCATAAACAACCATATCATCGCGTTCTTCAATACGGACTACACGACCGGCTAACTCTAAGCGGTAGCCAGCATCTTCGAAAGTCACTGTTAGCATATTTCCTTTTTTGAGATTCAATTCTCTCATGCGATCAGAGATGGAAAATCCGGAAACACTTATATCTTTTAGCATGACATATTGAGGGTCGCGTCCATGCATGGTAAACCATGCCTTTTTACCAACTGAAAGACGGAAAGAACTGCGACGATTATTGCGTACACCATCTATAGGGGCTTGCATAATGTAAGAATTTTTATAACTAACAATTTTAACATTAGACCATAACAGCGGAATGCCGTCTTCCTGTGGATACTCCATATCAATGACAACATTCTCAAATACTAATGTCTGAGAACCGGTATAGTCTAAAGAAATTAATGCAATGTTGTTTTCTAAATGTTTTTTGAGAACACCACCTAAATCCATTTGCTGTTCACCGTGATATATGTGAAAAATAATTCGGGTATTTTCTACAATTTCAGTTAGCTTGATGCCCACAACTGTCCCTCCTAAATATAGTAGCAATTATTATAACACAAGTTTGTCAAATAGAATAGTAAAAATTGTGCACAAATTGGAAAAATTATAATTTTTGTAATCAACAAAGCCCTGAGATTTGCGGAATTAGAGAGGGGGAAGATGCTGTGATTGTTATAGCAGTTGCTTAAAAAATAGTGCCTTGCAATTTGTTTGCAAGGCACTATTTGTTTGCGCGCCATGGGCGCGCTCTAACGGGTGAAAGTCCCGAACACGCCTAGGCAACGAGGAAGTGTATAGCTGAACAGCAAGGGTGTCCATCGCGAGGTGGAATCTGAAGGAAGCTGTAGGCAAACTCTTGGTC
>JAFYVJ010000062.1 GCA_017549185.1 Roseburia sp.
TGACGAGGCTGGCGTAGAAGGTTTTTATATCTTCTAAGCTGTGTCGTCTTATCATCTTACCCTTGCAAGAGTTTATCTAACATATGTTCGATGAACTCTTGTTCTTTTTTGTTGCTTCAAAAATCGCATTTTCCTATAAAGAAATAAGAGGGCAGCCTATATCGACTGCCCCTATTTTTAGTAATTCTTGTATCCAACTTCCTGTAATCTTGCATCTTTTGCCTGCACCTGCTCTTTTAAATCGTTAGAGTATGCTTTTAATTTTTCTAACAGCTCAGCATCAGATGTAGCAAGAATTTTTGCTGCAAGTAAACCTGCATTCGCACCACCATTGATTGCAACAGTTGCAACCGGAATACCAGATGGCATCTGAACGATAGAATAAAGAGAATCTCTACCGCCTAATGATGTCGTATGCATTGGAATACCAATAACCGGCATTGGGAAAATCGCTGCACACATACCAGGTAAATGTGCTGCCATACCTGCACCTGCAATAATTACTTTAAATCCCTTGCTTTCCGCACTTTTCGCATACTCAAAAAATACGTCTGGTTCACGATGTGCAGAAATGATTGTCATTTCATAATCAATTCCTAACTGTTCTAAAATATCTGCAGCCTTTGCCATAACCGGCATATCTGAATCGCTGCCCATTACAATACCAACTTTTGCCATAATAGTCTCCTTTTCTGCCTCTTAGGGCACTTTTGTATTCTCTTATTTTTACCAACCAAATGTTTATGCATCTAATGGTTTATTTAATTCTTCTGTTCCAGGAAGCACAAATCTTCCGTCAGCAATAATATCAATCTCTGTACCATCCTTACGTATAACCGTAATCTTGTCCAATTCATCATAAGGAATTGTAATATCAGTATGACAGTTAAAGTATGCTTTCGACATATCCTCTGTACGAAGTAATGAAAAATCATTCTCTTTTGCACGAATTATCTTACCGTCCGGATTATAAGAAATCACTTCTTCCTGATGACTAAAACAGGTATCACCCACAGCAAAGTGTGGACCGGTCTTTTCTGCAATTAATATTGGCAGTTTGTCTGCAATATTATAATCTCTCGCCATGCGATATGCAGTCGTATTTGTTCCAATAGCAAACTCTCCCATTGGAAGCGTATCATGCTTAAACAATACGTTATCCTTAATATATTTCTTACACTCTGCTTCGTCTTCAAAATTGGAGCATGTATAATTCTTAATCACGCCATCCTCAAAGTCAATGTCTAAATTCACATATTTTAATTCATTTAAGAATACCTGACTTACAAACAACTTGCCGGTAGTTCCTTTCATAACCGGTGAAGTGAATACTTCACCAACCGGAATATTCACATCTGCTACACAGTTCTCAAATGCAGTCTCTTTTTCCGGATTATCAAGCGGATAGACTGATACATAAAGATCTGTCTTATTCACACCTTTTCCGGTAATGTGTACCTTTTCTGCCGTATCTAACACATCAATCATTTTCTGCTGAATACCCTGATATAATTTATAATCCAATGTATTCACTTTTACTGTCTCTGCAAAAATCTCTTTAAACTGTTCTCCAATTGCCGGAATCGGATACGCAATAATAGTAAAGCTACGCTCTTCCGGAATAATATACTGGTTACGAATCTGACCACTCTGGCTCATATCGTAAAGTTTTAACTGCTGCTGTTTCTCATTCATTTTAATAACATCCTCTTTAATCTCCGGAGAGAATGGAACCTCACCAAATGTCTCGATAACAGCCGGACCTGCATGTCCGTTCGCTTCTTTTTTCAGTTCTTCCAATGTAGTCTTCATCACTTCTAAGCGACGTTCTACAAATGCTTTATCATAATATAACGCCTCATCATCTTTGTGATCAAAGTAGCTGTACTGCTTGTTCGCAAGTGTACTCACTGCATACATGGTCACATCTAATCCCAACTTTTCAAAATTCTTAATCGCCGCACGAACCATTCTTTCAAAAGCAAGCGGATAAATCACACGAGCAGAAGATTTCTTACTTAAATCCACACCCATGTTCACAAAACCGATGCGATACCCTTCCGTGTAAGTATCTGCCATCGCCTGAATCTCTTCTTCCGACATAGCATTTAAGAATTCTGCAATTCCAAGCTCATTCTCACTAATATAATGACCACTCAAATACAGATATCGTAAATCTGTCAAATCACTACTCATTACAATTTCTTTTAAGAAATCTTCTTTCGGCGATACCATCGAACGATATGCATCACCTACAAATATCTCACTGTAGTCATGCCAGAACCAATAAATACTCTGCTCTACAGCCTTTTTATCAATTCCATCCTCTGATTCAAAATGATTATAAATCTCTACAAATAATTCTGCATAAATGGTTACATTCATTTTTTTGCCCATAAAAGCATCTGTAACACATTTGCGAATCATTACCAGTAAAGCAGAAAGAATTTGGCCATACTCTGAACCAAGCTCTGCTACCGCATAAGTTGGATTTGCAAAACTTTTGCCATAGTTCTCCGGCAAAATATCGCCGTACACCGCCTCATTATCATGTCTGCATTCTTCCATACTTCTATCTGCAAGCACTCCATTTTCTTTTCGCTGCAAAATATCTGCTAATGTAAGTATAAACTTTGCTGTTCTCTTAAAATAAGAATCATACTGAACCGGTACATCTGTATGTTCTACAATCGAAGAGATACGTTCCATCACAAGTTCAAATCTCTCTGCTGCCAATTCATTTGATTCTCTATAAAGTTCTTCGTAATACATGAACTCACTTCTACCTTTCTTCTACCTTTTAGTCTACCTAGTCATCGGGTGCTCATCCGATGACTAAGCAAGCACCATTCCCATAATATATAAAGCAATCCATGTGCCTAATGCTAATACTGCACAAAATGTTCCCAAATACGGAAACAATTTAAAAGAATTCTCTTCCTTCAAACTCATCACAGAAAGTACCACTGCCACAATTGCCAGAATCATAGAACTGACTCCTGCACTTCCAAGATACATGCTTCCCGCACCTTCATGGGAATAAGAATTCCAAATCACATAAGCAAAAATCCCTATAGAAACCGCTGCAATTAAAAATCCTACAATCCCACGTTTTGACTGCTTTTTTTCTGTAAATTTATAATTACCGCGTCCTCTTTTTTTTCTAAATCCAATTGCCATTGTCTATCACCTATCCTCGTCCCACGACGATTCGTTCCGCCTGTAACTCCACCTTAGTCTCTATTTATTTTCTATACCACCAGCTACGGACAATCTTATAAACCACGTAGCCTAAAGCACCACCTAAAGTATTCAAAATAATATCATCCACATCAAAACTGCCTACCTTAGTGATTAGCTGAATCATTTCTACCAATACGCTCAATTCAAAACTATACAAAATCGTATTCAAAATGTTCCTGCAACGTTCTGAAAAAATCGGAAGAAAAAATCCAAATGGCATAAATGCCGCTACATTCCCTACCAGATTCAGTAGTACTGCTTCCATCCCTAGTACTTCATAGTAATGAATAAAACGATTAATCTCATGAAATGGAATCAAATTATAGTGATATTCTCTCTCTAAATAAGTCCTACCCATTTCTTCTGAAAAAAACAAAAAATAAAACAGTACTACAAAGTATAGAAAAAACAACACAATGGCAAAAGCACGGATACCCGTGCTCTTCCTTTTATTTGCAGCCATACTGTGCGTAATACTCATCAATTGCAGTCTTAATCTTGTCATCGATTACAACTCTGCCCTGACATTCGCGGTTGTGTAAATGCTCTACTACATCTGCCATAGATACAATCGCACGAGCATCGAAACCATATGTCTCCTTAATCTCGTCTAAAGCACTCTTTTCTCCGCCAAGTCCGACTTCCATACGGTTTAAAGAAACCATAAGACCAATAATCTCTACATCTGCTGCACCCTTTACCTTAGGAACTGTCTCTTCCATAGATTTGCCAGAAGTTGTAACATCTTCGATCATAACAACTCTGTCACCATCTTTTAATTTGCTTCCAAGGAAACTTCCTTTATCAGCACCGTGATCTTTTTCTTCTTTACGATCTGAGCAGTAACGAATTTCTTTGCCATATAACTGACTGTATGCAATCGCTGTTACTACTGCAATCGGAATACCTTTGTAAGCCGGTCCAAATAATACGTCAAAATCATCACCATAATTATCATGAATCGCTTTTGCATAATATTCACCAAGTTTCATTAACTGAGAACCGGTTACATATGCACCTGCATTCATAAAGAATGGAGACTTTCTACCACTCTTTAATGTAAATTCGCCAAATTTGAGCACGTCGCTCTCAACCATAAATTCAATAAATTCTTTCTTATACTGTTCCATTTTTTCTTAAACCTCCTATAAACACAGGGTTTCTGGGAACCCCAATATTCTCAAAATCGCCTTACTACACACTTACTACACACTTTTGACGTTAGCCAGCCTTTTCCATCTTCATCATCTCTGTAAACAGTGTATCCTCTGTCACATGACAATATAAATCCATTGTCATCTGCAAAGAACCATGTCCCAAAATCTTCTGCAATGTCTTTGGCTGCATTCCATTCTCGATTGCTCTGGTTGCAAAAGTATGACGCAAACAGTGTGGTGAAAACATTTCATAGTCCGAATGTACTTTGCAAATTCTATTCACAACGGAACTGATTGCTTCCTGTACTATGAACTGTTGTGTAGGTCTGTTGTTTTTCGTAACAAACACCAAGTCCCTGTACTGTTCTTCTGTTTCGATTCCCTTAAAGAGAATCTTTTGTTTTTGAATGCGTTGTCGTCTTAATGCTTCCAACGCCTTTGTTGTAAGTGGAATCGTTCGTCTGCCATTTTTTGTCTTTGCATCATGCATCTCAAAGATATACTTCCCATCTTTTCTGAAATAACACAATGTGTGACGCACATACAAAACCTTTTTCTCGAAATCAATGTCCTGCCACTGAAGTCCACAAAGTTCTCCGATACGCATTCCGGTTTCTAAGGCAAGCACAAACAAATTGTGATAAAAACTTTTCTGTGCTTCACCTAAAAATAACTCTGCTTCACTTACGGTCAATACACGTCTTTCTTTTTTATCTTCCTTAGAAATCACCGTGTTTAATTGTTTTGCAACATTTTTTGTAAGTAAATCAGAGTCGATTGCCTTTTCTAGCATATCCACCAGAATCTTTTTCGTATTCTTTCTGGCATTGTCAGAAACCAGTCCATTGAGTGCATTCTGCATGATAATCAAGTTCAAGGATGTCAACTTACGCCACCCGAGTTCTTTCTGTATCCTCTTATAATGTGTGGCGTAAGATTCTTTGGTAGAATTCCTGCAATTCTTCTTACAAGTATTCATCCAAATCTCATACCATTCATCAAGAGTTATATCCTTAGTGACAACGTTTAGTGCCTTTGCATCCTCATATTGTTCCTCTCGCATTTTCTTGCGAAGTTCATTCAGATTGCTTGCGTATATGGTCTGTGTCTTGCCGAAACGATTCACAAATCTTCCCTGATAAAGTCCATCACTCTTTCTCTGCGTAATACCTTTATCAAGTTCTTTACCTTTTATGGATTTTCCCATATCTGCCTCCTTCCAGCGTGTATATACGTGGAAAGGAACCATCAGTCCCCTCGATTGTAGCATACACACGCCTTTTTTTCAATTGGTTTCATGGTCTTTAAAGAAATTCATGGTCTTCCAAAAAATCGAATTTCTAGCATCCGATTTGATTCAAAAGCCACTCATCCAACTTGCCCTTGTGAGCATATAGTCTGTTTCCAATACGAACAGCAAACACATCAGCATTTTCTGCTAATAGCTCACGAGCTTTCGTCTGACCAATTCCCAAATAGGTGCAGAATTCTTTTACTGTCAGTAATGCTTTATCCTTCATTTATCTACACAGACCTCCCTTTTCGTGTAACAACATTATCCTTAAATCTCTCCTACATGCTCACAGAACATCTCAAAAAGATTTCTTCCGCTGATTACGATTTGTTTCATGAAATCGTATGCTTGTTGTAGTTTTGCCTGCAATTGCTGTATCTTTTCACGAAGTGTCTGATTCTCATATCTCAAATCGACCACCATATCAAAAAGATTGGAATTCCCAGAGTTCGATGCCATCTCACGATACAAATCCTCCGCGATTTCCACCTTGCGATTTTTCTCTAATATTTCTTCATCCAATTCCTTCAAAGATTCTTTTGAGTCATCCAGCAACATTTGCTGGATAGACAAATATTCTTTTTTATTCGTTATTTGATTATCTAATTTCTCTAGTTCCTCGGCAGTCTGCACTTTCGCCACCTCTAGCACTTGCTGTGTCCGTTGCAATTCCAACTCTGCTTCGAGTGCTTTCTCCGCAGCTCGTTCTCTGCGATAATCAGATAATTTTAAATCGCCACGCTCATTTTTACCCTTGAACAATCGCTCGCAATTCATCCGCTTCTCTATTTGCTCCGCAAGCCATTCCTTCTGTTCTTCAATCCATTCAATAGCACCGAAAGCATCGCGTACCATCTGCGGTTTCTTCCCGTCTTGTGTGTTCTGCCACACAAGCTCATTATTTTTATCCACTGCATGCTTCATTGTGGTTTTATATCCCATTCGAGCAAACGTCTGTGATAACGCATTCTGCGTTTGCTGTCCTCTGCTACAATTATCCGAATAGGGAACAAATGTCATATGAAGATGTGGCGTGGACTCATCTCCATTCAAAGCAAAATTTGTAATGATAATCCCTGCATCAAATGGTGGTTTCCAATCAGGATCTTCGATTTTGTTTTTAGATATAAATGTCACATTCGGCAAATCAAACATTAATCGCATCGCAAAATTCCATAGAATTTCTTCTGCATTTTTTGCATTCTCTGGGTTGGTATCATACCCTGTATCATCCATATCCCCTATCTGCCAAATAACCTCATAGGATAAATGCTTCTTTTTATCCTGTTCGATTTTTTCATAGTAGGTTGATGGTGCATTCTTCGCTCTCGATTTACGACGTTCCTTTTCTAACCATTTCTCATAGGACTCTTGAAATAATTTGTCGTATGCCTGCTCCAACGTAAAATTCTTCGTTCCGTTTACAAATATCACATTGTTATCTGCCCTCTCACTATGTGCATTCCACGGAATATGGTCACGATTGTTATGCTCGATATTCGGCTCTTGATGAAATGCACCTGATATAGTTCTATAATGCCCCGGCAATATTTCACCCCTTTCTCAAAATATTTTGCTGTAATATTTCTTTCCGTCCGAAAGTAATATCCCTCTATTAGTTTGGGAAAACCCAAACTAGGGGGCAAGCGTTTCGCCGCTTGATCACTCCATATATATTCACGCAAATTGCATTAGAAGATATATGGAATTCTCTACTATTCAGCCAAAAGAAATATGTAAAAATCGAACCTGCTTAAATTATTTTATCGTGTGAGGAAGTGTATTTTTATCCCCTAGCAGGAGTAATCTACTACTGAGAGGAGTAATCTGCGTCACATCTCAGTTACTTTTGTTTATTGATTTTAACGCAAATGAAAGTGATTTAACATCTCGCAATAGTAGTAAAGCCACTCGCGAGAGAAGTAATATACATCTCACATCATTATAGTTCGGATTTGGTTCACCCCAAAATGTTGGGCAAACCTCCTCTCAATATGTAGCCGACGAGAAACGCAAAATGGCACCCCTTTTTCAAATTTCATCTTATTTTTTATACTCTTTTAGGAACAACCTGTTCACATATACAAAATAATAGCCTCATGAACCAACTTTTAGAACCGAGAGATGCTCGGAGTTTTTCCAAACAACCCGTAGTATCACTCGGGATAAAGTGATAGCAATGCTATCATTTTTTCATAGCACTTTCTACCACTTCACGAATAAAAAAAAGAACTGCCTGATTATTTTCGACTTCACTTTAAGTCTAAACCAAAACAGTTCTTATAAAAATGTTCTTGTATACTCCCTAATGGGACAAGATTGGCTCCTTATTCTTCTAATCGTAGAAGTGCATCAATTATCATTTCTAGTAATATATTTTGCGTAGATGTCTTCATATCTTCTGATATACGCACAACCATAGTTCCACATACAAAGTGAGCACCTGGCGAACGTACAGTACCTTCCATGTCTGTAAGTTCTTGATTTCTTCTCTCCGCATCTACTACTGTAGCATAAGTTTCCACACAACCACCGGCAGGATTACCTATCTCTGCCAAAGTTTTTAATCCATTATCCAGACCATAATGTTTTACATCCTTATGCCTAAAAATAATTTTTGAAGTATACCACCCATTTTTTCCAATTAAATTCTCTGGATCAGTATCTTCTGTTAAAGCAATAACATCAATCATTCCTGCTTCATCTTTGATTTCCATAATACGACCTAATACAAACGATTCGGATGGAGCTGTCACTTGCTCTAGCTGACGAATGCTATTCTCTAAATTTGTTTGTGCTGTATTGATTCCAGTTGTTACCTCTGAATAATCTGGAATTTCTATTTCTTCTATGAGCTTATTCAATTTTTCTGTCTTTTCTTTTACAATACTATCCTCTTCCTTAATAGCATTTACTTGCAGAAAAAAGAACTCTTCTACTTGCTTTACACCTCTTTCAAAATCAAGTACTGGCACTTCCTTAATCGCTATCTTCCCTTGGTTTATAGCATCATTTGCTAACACAATCATATTTTTATCATAAGGCTCTCCACCATATGTAATGATATCCTGCAAGTCAATAATTTCATTTTCTAATCTACTATTTACACTCTGAAACTGCTCACATTTAGCATCGAAGTTTGACATTGCCACTGTATATTCCTGTACGGTTTTTGAATACGTTACTATCGCACCTTCATGCTCTGGTTTTATATACGAGAAATATACCGCTATAAAACTTGCCACCAAAACTACCGATACTATTACCGCAATAATAAATTTTTTTGAAACTGTTTTCTTTTCATTTACCTGTTCTTTCATAAAAATTCGCTCCTTTTTATTTATTTGAGGAAATGGCATTGTTGCCAACTCTATTTAAAGTGATTCCAACAATTCTTTTGCCACTTTAATTTGGTTTTCTATATTTCTACCTTCATCTTTTAACTTTTCAATCCTCTCAAGCAATGCTTTTCTTTTCACCTCACTAGACGCATCAATAATTTCCTGCACTTCTTTTAGTGAAAAACCTAATCCTTGATACCTACGGATTATCTTTATTCGCTCCTGTGCATTCTCGTCATATAACAGATAACCACGTGAAGTTTTTCCTGTTGGCATAACCAATCCCATTTCTTCATAGACTTGAACAGCGCGCCTTGTTACAGATGCAGCTTCACATATCTCTCGTAATGTCATATCACTCACCTCGCTACCTCCTTCTACCCTAAAATTGCACGTAACGTGCAGTCAACATCTTTTTTCAGGATAATTGGCAACAAAAAAACATCTCCTCGGAAGAGAAGATGTTTTTTTCGCGAAGCTTTATGCATGCTATATTGTATCTTAACTTTTTTGTCCGATGCTCGGAATTTTTGTCCCCTTTACACTTACTCCTAATATTGTTGCTCCTAGAATTAGCGCTCCACCAATAATCGGTGCATTGTGTTTTATAATATCAATCAAAAATTTCTTATTTTCTGTGTCCTTTAAAGCAATTTTATCTGCAACAAGTATCATCTGATTTGTAATAATTTCACGTTCTTCTTGTGAAATAGTTTCTTTCTTCAGTAATACACCTAGGTCTTCAAGAATCTTCTTATATGCTTCTACTGCATCCTTCTGGCTTGATGTATTATCTTTAATAATATTATCACACATTATTGTCAACTGCGTGATCATACTACTCGCAGACTCTGCATATGTAGGAAACTGGTTGATAATTGCAATAGCCACTTCCTTATCCATTTGTGGAATTAAGGAAACAAATTCCATTATTTTTTCTTTTGAAATTTCTCTAAAAGTATTAACTTGTAATGCTCTTTTTACTTCCTCTTCTGATATAAAATTCTGTGCCATAATTTTCTTCTTCTCCTTTGTTTTACTAATTTGGTAATAATACTTTACATCCCGTCTTAAATAACTTTATTCCTACTGGGATTAAAAGCAATGTACAACAACATGCTAGTCCTAATGCCCATAGTACCAATGCTACTGGTACTAATATTACTAACCATACCAGTGCCTTAAATATAGCTCCCGTGATATGGTATGCCACAAAGAAAAACACACTTAAAATTCCTACAATTAAAATAAACTCAATCATTTTTCCACCTCACTTTGTAATTTAACTTCTGAATATGCCTTGGTTTTTTCGCGAAAGCTCGAGCTGTTAGACAGCCCAAGTTTTTCTGCATATTCTACATTTTGTTCCATTTTTTCTATTAGCCGACAACGTCTTATTCTTTCAGCTACACTCATTTAATTCACTCCTATGCTACTGCTATACCAGATAAATCCAAGTTACTAAATAAACTTTCAAGTGTTGAAGAACATCTACTTTCTTCTTCCTCTTCATCCATAAGAATATTCTTATAATATGAATTCAGCCTTAATACCGGCTCACGTTCCATTTTTATGAAAAGTAATGCTGTATTGTAAGCATCTACCAGTCCATTATGTAAACCATCTTCATATATGATATCTGCTACACAAAGTGCATCTTTTAGTCCATAACTTCTTTCAACATGAATTCTTTCACCAAATGCCTTCTGACAATCTATCAAACCATCAAAAATATCATCCAGACCTGCTATTTCTATATTTTTATTTGTAAGTTCACTTCTTATCTGAATTTCATCGCTGTCGCTCCATGACACCATTTTTGCATCCTTTGGAATCCAATTGAAGAATGATGTTATTGCTTCCTTAAATGCCGGTGCTCCTGATATATCTTCATTGCTAATACCCGTGAGTCTATGAATTTTAGAATCAATCCATCCTTTTTCAGGTGAAACATATGTTGAAAACTCATCTATGATTTCAAGTTTTTCATCTACTAGAACTGCTCCAATCTGAATTGTTTCCATTGGAATAAATCCTGTTCCTTTTCTTACACTATATGGAACATTACACATTTCCAAATCAAATACTACATATTTACACATAAAACACGCTCCTTTTCTTTTGAATTTCTAATTTCCTATTTCGTTTTACTTGATTTAAGTTTATAATAATCTAAGCGTTGATTACACTTATAAGCAGGCGACTTAACTACTGTTAATTCGTCAAAATCGGCGAAATAACATTTAAGGAGTCTCCTATGGGTCGCAATTCTACCAAAGAAGATAAAAACATATATCAGCAAAGTCGCGAAAATGCTTCTCTTACTCGTGAAGTAGCCGCTGAAAAACTCGAATTTATATCCGAAAGCAAGATTGAGAAAATCGAATATGAAAAAATTCTTCCTCATCCAGATGAGGTGCTTGCAATGGCAAAATGCTATAAGAATCCATCTCTTTGCAATTACTACTGCTCACATGAATGTCCTATTGGACAGGAATATGTGCCGGAAGTTACATTCAAAGAACTTTCACAAATCACACTCGAAATGCTGGCGTCCTTAAATTCTCTTGAAAAAGAGAAAAATCGTCTCATAGAGATAACCGTAGATGGTTTAATCTCTGATGATGAATTAGAAGATTTTAAGAAAATCCAGTCTCAGCTATCGCAAATCTCACTTGCAATTGACTCTTTACAATTGTGGGTAGACAAAGCCATAATCGACGGAAAAATATCCCAATAAATATGATATGACTGCACGCAACGTGCAGTCACTTCTTTTTTAATTTAATTTTTCTGTCATTTTCCCACACACATGGCAACTATATCTTTCTCCCTGTTTCTCTTCATCTAGGATTTGATTATACACTCCACACTTTTCACAATAGAAGTATGTACGAGTCACAAGCCCTCTGCGTTTCAACACGTCAAAGAACGCATCTATATCCCAGTATATTTTACGAAAGATTTTCCGAGAATGTTCTATGCCTTTAGGTGTTCTTTCCCATATCTGTGTATTGTCATTCTTAATCTGATATCCTAACTCTACCAAATATTGGTTAAACTCTTTTTCTGTAATGTCCATTGAATTTGCCCATGATAATGCGGTGTTTCCTATTCTTCTCTTTCTTTTACGATGTTTCATCGCATACGCTTCTGTTAAAAATTCTGGAATCTGTGTCATTTCTACTTCACCTCTTCTTTCAAACTACAGTTAAATCCCATTGCAGTCCCCTTATAATCAATCTCTTGTCCTTGATTTTGTGACGCTACACCTTTCCTCGCATATTTTACTCGCCATCGCTTAAATGCTGGTTTTGCCACAAAATGCATGTATGCAGCTCCTACCTCCCATAGCACACCACCTAAAATCATACTAAAAATGTCCAATTGCATTCTCTCTATCCTCCTTGCACATATTTTTGTTTCATAAGAGGAGATGTAATTTTCGTAAAAAAGTGTCTTCGACACCTCAACTCCCTAACCCTCAATCTTGAGGGAATTTGGGAGTTGCTTTCTTTCTCTTTTTCTTTCATAATAATCTTATGGCTAATATACTTCAGAACATTTTTAAAGATTACTATGAACAAA
>JAFYVJ010000063.1 GCA_017549185.1 Roseburia sp.
CATCCACTTCAAAAGTAGATGTATCGTCTGTTTCTTCACTTACTGCTTCTGTCGCATCATTCCAGTTGGGTTCGCCCACCTTAAAAGTAGATGTACCATCTGCTTCGTCATAACACGCCTCTGTGATATCTTCCCAGTTAGGTTCTCCTGCCACAAAAGTAGATATGCCCTCCGTTTCATCTACCACAACAGGGGTATTATCTTTTCCGCCACAGGCTACAAGTGAAAACAGCATAACAGCAGTAATACCAAAAACCAAAATTTTTTTCATCATTTTCCTCCGTATCGTTATTGTGTAATTATAATGTTTGCGTCACCTCGAATAATTGAGGTGACTACTTTTACTAATTCTTCAATTTCCATTTGTTGCGTTACAATCTGATATTCAACTCCGTCTTTTTTAAATTGAGCTACATACATATCATAGTAGCCGGAAGGCTCATGTGTTTCAGAATGATAAGGACCATAAGGCATAGAACAATAGCCAAATGTAACCGCTGTTTTGTCAATGTCAGAGGTTTTTATACCGCTTTCGGGCAGAAGATAACAGCAGCTTTCCATAATCCCCAACTTTGAAATAGTAACGGAAAAGCCTTTTGCAGCCGCAATATTTTCAGTCAGTTTCGGACTTCCATCTTCATAATAGTCGTGGTAATAGTTGAGAAATATGGTATCTTCAACAACAATACCGTCCTGACTAATGTAAACTGTTGCATGGGCATTTTTTTCAGAAGCAGATAAACCATCTGGGATATATGCAGGAAGTAAATCTGTTCCATAATAGGAGATAATATCGTTTTTGTCCCAAATGGTTTCGACATCTGTTTCCAGCTTATATCGTGAATACTCCATATCTGCAAAACCATCAAATTGATTAATAAAAATATTGCTCATACTAATATGGATTTCAGAAGTTATCGGTGGTATGTTTTCACCAATGTTAGGATCGTTAGCAGTAATGTTATCGGTATTGTCCGGCGGTGTAATAATCGGTTCTTTTGAAAATTGCGGTAAAATGCAAAGAACTATAACCATTACAACAGCAAGACAAGCTGCCATCGTTTCCCACTTCAACCAAACAGGCTTTTTGCCTTCCTTTTTTTCGGGAGCTGCTTCTTCAATGTACTTTTCGTCTACTTGTCCGATAACACTCATAATGCGTTTTTCTGCATTCATAATACAACACCCTCTTTCTCTAAAAGTTGTTTCAGTTCATTTCTTGCCCGTAGCAATATCATTTTTACTTTGCTTTCACTGTAATTGTAGTCTGCTGCAATCTCTTTCACAGGACTTAAATACCAATATCGCCGCATGAAAATCTTTCGTGTGTTTGTTGGTAATCTCGCAAGAAAACGGTTGAATATTTCTGCTAAAGCTACATCCTCTATAGTTTGCTCAACACTGTTAGTGGCAGGAATACAATCCTGTAATTCTTCAAGTGCTAAAGGCATTTGTCCGCAACCTCGCTTCGTAGTTGTATATTTCTCATATTTATTTAAGGCAAGATTGCGTGTGATTTTCCCCAAAAATGTTGATAAACGGTTAGGATTCTGTGGTGGCATTGCTCTCCATGCCCTCATATATGTATCGTTGACACATTCTTCGGAATCTTCGTTATTGTGCAGAATATTGAAAGCAATAGTATGACAATATTTGCTATATTTATTCGCAGTTTCTGATATAGCAAATTCAGAGCGCGCCCAATATAAATCAATAATCTGTTTATCGTCCATGCGTTTTCTCCTTTCATAGTAATAAGGTCTTTCACCTATATACACCGGGAAATTTCCGTTGCGTCACGTGATTTGGAATATTTTTTTGAAATTCTTTTGAAATAAGACAGCGTCGACATTGTGTTTGTGTGCCAGATCGCCGCTGCTTTTCCTTTCCTCATATATTTTATTTGATATGCTTGACAGCTTCAAGAAACATCATTGTGAATTATTTAGGTCAATGGTGAGAACAGTATAGAATAAATTAGTAAAGTAACTGTAGTATTTGTAGGAAATATGGTACAATAAGAAAAAAGGATTGGAGGTAAGCCATGGAATATTTACGTGAACTGAATTTACTTTCAATTATAGTGAGAGTTGTTTTGGCAATTCTAATTGGTGGTGTTTTAGGTATAGAACGTGAGCGTAAAAATCGTCCGGCAGGCTTTAGGACGTATATTTTAGTGTGTTTGGGTGCAGCACTTGTGATGATGACGAATCAGTATGTATATCTTACATATGAGATAGGAGATCCGGTGCGTATGGGAGCACAGGTTATCAGCGGTATCGGTTTTTTAGGTGCAGGTACGATTATTGTTACCGGAAGGAATAAGATTACCGGTATTACAACAGCAGCGAGTCTTTGGGCGGCGGCGTGTAGTGGTCTTGCGATTGGAATCGGTTTTTACGAAGGTGCTGTGACATGTGGTGTGATAATTGTGTTTATTATGTCGGGGCTACAGAAATTCGACGTGTGGACAAGAAAACATTCCAAATACATGGATTTGTATATTGATTATAATTGTGGAAAAGGTTCCTTGGGGGAATTTTTAGAATATGCAAGAGATAATCATTTTGATGTGTCGAATATTCAGATGAGTCAGAATGAATTTTATCATAACGAAAAAGGAAAGCAGAGAATTCTAAGCGTTACAATGACAGTTATGAGTCATAGCAAACGTACTCATTCAGAGGTGATTGATATATTATCGAAAGCAAAGGGAATTCAGTATATAGAGGAGCTATAAATTTGATTGCATTGTAGAATGATGCAGAGAGGAACGTGTGAAAAATAAATTTTTTACACGCAACTTTGTGTTTGTGGCCCAAAGTTTAAAGATATTGGAGAGGCATGGAGGATTAGCATGAAAAGTACATTAATCAAAGACACTACAAAGGAAGAACGTATTGCACTGATTAGGGAGTGGATTCCGGTAGAGGATGGATTAGAAGACTGTGAGATTGATTTGTGGGAGATGTATCGCGATTATATCAATGGCGAGCGGGAGATTGCGGAGATAAATGCCTCATTTGCAGCAGAGTTTGAGGGTTAGTAAGTTTTTATTTGACAGGAGGAATAAGCTTACAAATATTTTTTGAAGTGGAACTGATATGAAAAAACTAGTATTTCAGTATGAAACAGAGACAATAGAAGTTACCGTCATAAGAAGTAAAAGAAAAACATTATCCATTGCCATCCAGCCGGATGGCAATCTTTTGGTAAAGGCACCGTTAGGATTATCAGATGGTGAGATTTTAAAATGGATAAAATCAAAAACAGGATGGATTATCAGACAACGTGAAAAGGTACTAGAGCAACAGAATGCTAATCCACCAAAACGATATAGAACTGGTGAGAAAGTATCTTATCTGGGATGCGAATACGAATTAGAGGTACGAATCAGTGAAGGTCGTGCCGGAATGGTAGGGCTTTTAGAAGATAAGATAGTCGTATTTTCTAAGGAGGATAGTGAAGATATAGTAGAGAATGTTCTAAATGGCTGGTATGTAGAGCAGGCAAAGATATGGATTCCGAAAAGGGTTCGTTTTTTTGCCAGTCAGATGGGGGAACAATATAAAAACATTATGATTAAGAACCAGAAAAAGCGTTGGGGAAGTTGTAGTAGTGATAGGAATTTGAATTTTAACTGGCGGCTTATTAGGATGCCGAAGGATATTATTGATTATGTAGTGGTGCATGAGTTGTGCCATTTAAAGCAGATGAATCACAGTAAAGCATTTTGGGATGAAGTGGAAAAGGTGTTGCCAGACTATAAAATACGGAAAAAGTGGCTGGATGAGAATGGCAAAATTTTTATATAGAAAAGTGGCATTGCATAAATCATTTGTTTTGCAATGCCACTTTTCGTATATGTTTTTATAAATTCTCTAATGATTTATATTTCTGGTATTTTACTTCGGCATCTTCTTTTGCAGCTTTAAATAAGGTTTCTGCATTTTCAGGGAAGGTACGTTTTAAGGAAGCGTATCTGGTCTCGCCGTCTAAGAATTCTTCGTAGTCCATGGTAGGAGCCTTGGAATCTACTTTCATAGGATTCTCATTATTTGGATTATAACGGTATAAGGTCCAGTAACCTGCCTCTACGGCACGTTTCATTTCCTGCTGAACATTTGCCATACCAGCTTTGATACCGTGGGCTACGCATGGTGTGTAAGCTACGATAACAGAAGGTCCTTTGTGTTCTTCGGCTTCACGGAGTGCTTTGATTAACTGGTTTGGATCAGCACCCATAGCAACTTGGGCTACATACACATTGCCATAAGTTTGGAAAATCGCACCTAAGTCCTTCTTGCGGCTGCGTTTACCAGAAGAAGCAAACTGTGCAACAGCACCAAGTGGAGTAGCTTTAGAACTCTGTCCACCTGTATTGGAATAAACTTCTGTATCAACGACAAATACATTAATATCTTCTCCGCTGGCAATTACATGGTCAAGACCACCAAATCCGATATCGTATGCCCAACCGTCACCACCGAACATCCAGAAGCATTTCTTTGCTAACTGGTCTTTGCGTTCTAAGATTTTCTTGGCAACATCAGAGCCGTTTGCTTCTAATTCTGCGATTAAGTCATCTGTATATTTGCGAGACATATCAAAGTTATCATAGTTTGCAAGCCATTCTTTTGCAATAACACTGTCTGTCTCAGTAGCATAAGCTTCTACTAATGTTTTCTGGGAAAGTCTCTGCTGTTTTACTGATAAGAACATTCCAAGAGAAAGTTCAGCGTTATTTTCAAATAAGCTGTTGGTCCATGCTGGTCCGAAACCACGCTTGTTAGTGGTGTATGGAATACCTGGCATTGGTCCGCCCCAAGCCTGAGAACAGCCGGTAGCATTTGCCCAGTAAACACGATCACCGAACAATTGTGTCAATAATTTCGCATAAGGTGTTTCACCACAGCCTGCGCAGGCAGCAGAGAACTCTAATAATGGCTGACGGAACTGGCTTCCTTTTACACTGTATGGAGCGAATAAATCGCCCTTATCGGAAATGGAAAGACCATAATTCCACAATACTTTCTGAGTTTCATCTAATGTGACTGGTTCCATGGAGATAGCTTTCTCCTTTGCAGGGCAGCAGCTTACACAGCTTCCACAACCAGTACAGTCGTATGTAGATATCTGCATACTAAAATGAAGTCCTTTTGCAGCAGCGCCGTTTGCAGGGATGGTTTCAAAACCAGCCGGAGCATTAGCTTTTTCTTCGTCATTTAATAAGTATGGGCGGATAACTGCGTGTGGACATACTAAAGCACACTGGTTACACTGGATACATTTTGAAGCATCCCATACAGGAACCTTTAAGGCGATACCACGTTTTTCAAAAGCGGTAAGACCCATATCAATGTGTCCGTCTTCATAATCTTTAAAGGCACTGACTGGTAAATCATCACCTTTTTGTTTGTTAATTGGATTTAATAATCTATTTACAACTTCTGGTACATTTTCGTCGATAGTAACTGTTTCTAATTCAACATTTGTCCAATTAGCAGGAACATCAACTTTTACGATGCCTGTTGCACCAGCGTCGATAGCAGCGATATTGCGAGCAACAACTTCATCACCTTTTGTAAAATAAGACTTGCGTGTCGCTTCTTTAATCATACCTAAGGCATCTTCGGTAGGAATTACCTGCATTAATGCAAAGAAAGAAGCCTGTAATACGGTATTGGTATGGCTGCCAAGTCCTAAATCCTGAGCGATTTTATTTGCGTCGATGATGTAGAACTGAATATTTTTCTCAGCAATTTTACGGCGTACAGACGCTGGAATATGAGCATCTAATTCATTCACGTCCCAACTACAGTTCAAAAGGAAAGTACCGCCATCTACGATTTCGTCTACAATGTCATACTGGCTGATGTAGCTTTGATTGTGACATGCCACAAAATCAGCCTGTTTTACATAGTAGGAGCTGGTAATTGGATCATCACTGAAACGTAAATGTGATTTGGTTACACCGAAAGATTTCTTTGCATCGTATTCAAAATAAGCCTGAGCAAATTTATCGGTATTGTCATTAATGATTCGAACAGTATTGTGGTTGGCACCAACGGTTCCGTCACCACCTAATCCCCAGAATTTACAGCGAATCATACCTTCTTTTGCTGCATTAAATGGTTTTACCGGTAAAGAAAGATGGGTTACATCATCATTGATACCAATGGTAAAGCTACGTACTGGAGTAGCAGAAGCAAGGTTTTCAAATACGGCAATCATCTGAGCTGGATCTGTATCCTTGGAACTTAAACCGTAACGTCCACCGATGACTTTAATCTGGCGGTCTGTGTTCATAAGTACACTACATACATCTTCGAATAATGGTTCTCCGGCACTACCCATTGCTTTACAGCGGTCTAAAACAGCGATGCGTTCTACTGTCTTAGGCAGGAACTGTAAGAAGTATTTTGCAGAGAACGGACGATATAAATGTACCTGTAAGTAACCAACTTTTTTGCCTTCTTTGCGGAGGGCATCTACGGCATCACGGATAACACCGCTGGCAGAACCCATAGCGATGATAACATCTGTTGCATCAGGGTCACCATAATAGTTAAATACGTGATATTCGCGTCCGGTAATCTTAGAAATTTCTCCTAAGTAATTTTCTACAATATCAGGAAGGACATCATAAAAACCGTTGTTTGCTTCACGAAGCTGGAAGTAAACGTCACCATTTTGTACGGTGTTGCGGAGTGTTGGATGTTCTGGATTTAAGGCACCATCACGGAACGCTTTTAACGCGTCTTCATTTAATAATGCTGCAACGGCATCCTGATTTGGTAATTCGATTTTATTAATCTCATGAGAAGTACGGAAACCATCAAAAAAGTGCATGAATGGAATACGTCCTTCAATGGCTGCTAAATGTGCAACTGGAGCTAAGTCTGCAACTTCCTGAACACTTCCAGAAGAGAGCATAGCAAAACCAGTCTGACGACAAGCCATAACGTCGGAATGGTCACCGAAGATACTCATACCATGAGTACCTACAGTACGGGATGCTACATGCAGAACTGCCGGAAGTTTTTCACCGGCAATACGGTAGAGTACCGGAATCATGAGCATAAGTCCCTGTGAGGAAGTATATGTAGTTGCTAAAGAACCGGTTTGAAGCGCACCATGCACGGCAGTGATAGCACCTGCTTCAGACTGCATTTCTGTTAATGTTACGGTCTGGCCGAATATATTTTTACGTCCCTTAGCGGACCATGAGTCTGTCAGTCCTGCCATAGGAGAGGATGGTGTAATAGGATAAATCGCTGCTATCTCTGTGAAGGGATAGGCCATGTGTGCAGCGGCTTCATTACCATCCATAGTTACATAATTTTTTGTCATTGTCATTATCCTTACCTTTTCATATATATCTTTTTCATTTGTATATTGTAAATGATTCAGAGCTATATTTGCCAAAACACCTCGGTGAGGCTGTTCTTTTGCTCTGAATAATTCATTCTACTGCGTACTTTTTGCAGTGTCAATACCTGCGGCGTTTTCTAAGCCAAGGCGTTTAGTTGCATCTTCACGCATCTTGTATTTTAATACTTTACCAGCTGCATTCATTGGGAAGCTTGTTACAAATTCAATATATTTTGGAACTTTATGTCTTGCCATGCTGGCTACAATGTATTCACGCATTTCTGGTTCTGTCATTGTCTTGCCTTCTTTTAAAATAATGCAAGCCATTGCTTCTTCACCATATTTTTTATCTGGCACACCGATAACCTGTACGTCTTGTACAAATGGGTGGGTGTAAATAAATTCTTCGATTTCTTTTGGATAAATATTTTCTCCACCACGGATAATCATGTCTTTCAAACGACCAGTGATGCGGTAGTTGCCGTTTTCATCCTTACAAGCTAAGTCACCTGAGTGGAGCCAGCCTTCTGCATCTACGGTGTCACGAGTTGCTTCCGGCATCTTGTAGTAGCCTTTCATGGTGTTGTAACCGCGGGAGCAGAATTCACCATTTTCACCAGGTCCAACTTCTTCACCGGTTTCCGGATTGATAATCTTACATTCGATATAAGGGAAGTTGTAACCTACCGTATCGGTACGAACATCCAATGAGTCTGTCCATGCTGACATAGTGCTTCCAGGAGAAGATTCTGTCTGACCATAAACGCTGACGATTCCGGTCATATTCATTTCATCCGGCTGTGCAGCTCTTCTCATTAATTCGGGTGGACATCCGGCACCTGCCATAATACCGGTTCGCATGTGCGAAAAATCGGTTTTTCTATAATCGTCATGATTAAACATGGCAATAAACATGGTTGGTACACCGTTAAAACAGGTGATGCGTTCCTGATTGATACAAGCCAATGATGATTTCGCTGAGAAATATGGCATTGGACAAACAGTTGCACCATGTGTCAAGGATGCAGTCATGGAAAGTACCATACCAAAACAGTGGAACATTGGCACCTGAATCATCATACGATCTGCGGTAGAAAGTCCCATGCGGTCACCGATGCATTTACCATTGTTTACTACGTTGTAGTGAGTAAGCATAACACCTTTTGGGAAACCGGTAGTTCCTGAGGTGTACTGCATGTTACATACATCGTCCGGTCTTACACGTGCTGCCATACGGTTTAATTCTTCCTGTGGCACTAAATCGCCGCGTTCCATTGCTTCATCAAAAGTAAGACATCCCGGCTGTTTGAATCCGACCGTAATAACGTTACGGAGGAATGGGAGACGCTTACAATGAAGAGGTTCGCCAGGTTTGCTTGTGGCAATTTCAGGACAAATTTCGTTAATAATTTCTTTATAGTTGGAATCCAGACAAGACTCTACCATAACTAATGTATGGGTATCAGACTGTCTGAATAAGTAGTCTGCTTCATGTCTTTTGTAAGCAGTATTTACGGTAACAAGTACTGCACCGATTTTGGTAGCTGCCCAGAAAGTAATATACCATGCAGGTACGTTGGTAGCCCAAATGGAAACTTTTGTACCGGCTTTTACTCCCATGGAGATTAACGCCTTTGCAAATTGGTCAACATCTTCACGGAATTCTTCATAAGTACGTACATAATCTAATGTTGTGTATTTGAAAGCATACTGATCTGGGAATTCCTCAACCATGCGGTCTAATACCTGTGAGAAGGTAAGGTTAATCAGTTCGTCCTTTTTCCAGACATACTGACCAGTTCCATTGTGGTTTGGATAAAGGGCTTTTTTAAGACCTCTGGTTTTTTCAAAACGGCTCATGTAGTTTACAAAATGAGGGAAGATAACTTCGTATTCCGGTAAATCTTCCATCCAGTCTGTTTTCCATTCGAGAGAAACAAAACCATCGTAATCAATGGAAGAAAGAGCTCTTACCATATCAGCAACTGGAAGAGTACCTTCGCCGATTAAGTTGTAAGTATCTTTATCGTCCGAGTCACGTAAGTGTACGTGTTTTACATAAGCACCCAAATTTTTGATAGTAGTATCAGCACTTTCGTCAAAATCGCGGTATGGATGGTGCATATCCCATAAAGCTGCAAGCTGGTCACATGCGAAGTCATCCATTAAAGAGCGAAGGCGAGCAGTGTCTGCAAAAATACCGCTTGTTTTAATCAGTATAGTAATATTAGCTTTTTCGGCATCTTTTATTAACTCTGTTAAACGGTTACGAACCAATGCTTCATTATCATGTAACGCTACAATTGTCACATACGGAACCTGCATCTGTTTTGCAACCTGAATTAATTCTTTGATAGAAGGAACTGCATTTTCTTCATCGGAAGATAAGTCGCAGGAAGTATCAAAACAAGGAATGGTAATATTTTTTTCTCTTAACTGGCGGACAGTTGCTGCCATATTATATTTGTGAAATGGACCGCTACGTTCCATTAATTCCGGGAACTTTGGTAAGTTGTAAACTTCCACACCTTCAAAGTGCATGTTTACACCGGCATCAAGCCATTCTTCCCAACTTAAATGCGCCCAGCCTCTGGTAGAAAATGAAAGTTTCATTATACACAAGCCTCCTCATAAACGATCTTATTTAATGCACTGATATATGCCTGGATACTGGAACCAACAATATCAGTGGATGTTCCGCGTCCGGAATAGAGTTTGCCATTAGAACGTAATTTTACAACGGTTTCACCCATTGCTTCGCGTCCTTCTGTTACGGAACGAATCTGGAAATCATCTAATTCATAATGACATCCTAAAATATTTTCAAGTGCAAGGAAGGCTGCGTCAACCGGACCGTCTCCTAATGCAATACCTTCTAATAGCTGTCCATTCTTTTCTAATTTCATATAAGCCATGGAAGAAGATGTATTACTTGCGGTAATATTGTATGTATTTAATGTATAAGTTGCTGGAACCTGCATTGCAGCAGAAGCAACGATTATGTCTAATTCTTTTAAGGAAATGACATCTTTACGTTCTGCGATTTTCTGGAAAGCTTCCCAAACCTGAGCACCATCTTCTTCGCTTAAATCGTATCCTAATTTTTCAACGGCTTTGATTACAGTAGTCATGTTGTCGTGGCTGGTAAGTGTCATTTCTTCTACGTCATCCTGTACGCCATTATCAAATGGTGAGTTTTTACTGCGGCTGGTCTGGCACATCCAGTCAATCTGTTTGATGATACGTTTCATCTCTACAGTACGAACATTACAAGTAACTCCGAAGGCGTCTCCTTTTGTAGCAAGAAGTCTGGATACGTGTGGTAATGAAATCTGGTTAATTGGATAGGCAGCAGCTTTGATTTCGCGAACCCCGTGTTTGATAGATTCGATAGCACATGCATCTGCCATTGCTAATTCATTGGAGCAAGAGATAGCAAGTACGATATCTTTTAATTCGGTTACATTTTCGTAAAGATTATCTAAAAAGCTACCTAATTCATCTGGAAGAATTGCTCCGGTAGCATCACAAACGGTAATCGTTTTAGCACCTGCTGCGATAGCGGTTTTAACAGCCTGATATAAGAAAGAGGCATCACTTCTAGTAGCATCATCTGCGATAAATTCTACGTCAGAAGTTTTCGCACTACATGCAGTGATTGTTTCTTCGATTGCTTTTAACATTGCATCTGGTTTTTTATGGAAAAGATATTCCATCTGCACCGGGCTTACGGAAGCGAATACCTGTAAACGAGGATGCTTTGCTTCCTTTAAAGCGTTCCAAGTCGCATCGACACTTTCTGGACAAAGGGCAACCGGTACAGCAACGATGCTGTTTTTTACAGTAGAGGCTACAGATTTGATGCGGAGTGCGTCAATCTTAGGCTGTGTGATGCCCTCTAATTCAATTACGTCTACATTTAAACGGTCTAATAATTTTGGAATTTCTAATTTTTCTTTAAAGGATAGAGAAAACTCTTTTCCTGTCTGTTTCATTGTAACGTCACTGATTCTGATTTGGTTCATATAATCCTCCTTGTTTTGCGAAGCAAAATGCGAGTCCTCTGACGAGCAGAGGATTTGGCCTCCTTGTTTTGGTGGTTGTTTGGAAAACAAAAAAGTCCTCGAAGCTATTAAAGCCTCAAGGACGAATGGACAATTCGCGGTACCACCTTGCTTATAGCTGCCTTACAGCAGACTATCTCTCTCGGACTCATTATTAAGTCCAAAGCCGATAACGGGGCAACCGTACTCCACTACGCAAACTTCGTTTGCGTTGCAAAATCCATTTGAGATTGCTTCGCAAGGGGGATTTTGCACACTTGCATCACGTTCTTACGATCTCAGCAGTAAATGCTTCGACCTACCCCGAAGTTCTTTGCAGAGTCGACTCAGGAGTGAGATTGCTATCTTCCGTCCGTACCGGTTCACACCAACCACCGGCTCTCTGAAACCCTCAGAGAAGAAGCATAATTCCTTCACAGTCATTGTTCTTCTAAAAATTGTACTTATTATAACACGTTAGCATAGTGAGGTCAAATGAAAATGGTGTTTGTATCTATATAAAATAGGTATGGTATTTATAAGAAAAATATATATCAAATGAAAATGGTATTGACGCGATACGCACAGAGATGACGCGATACGCGGCGTGTAGTTTTTTCGGGAGAGTGTTATGGTGGAACTGTGGGATTGTGTGAAACATAGTGAGTTGGAAAATTGTGTTGAAAATTAAGGAAGAAAAGAAAAATAGGGAATTGACACTAGATAACAAATTTGTTATCGTAAAGGAGGAAGAAACATGTTCGAAGTAATGTTTTATAGGGATAAGGATGGAAAATCAGAAATTTCAGATTATTTAGATGATTTAGAAAAGAAATCCGAAACAGATAAAAATGCACGAGTAAATAAAGATAAGATTTTAGCATATATGATTGCACTTGGAGAGTATGGTACGAGAATAGGGAAACCATTTATTAAGCATATTGAAGGTGATTTATGGGAATTGCGTCCATTAAGGAATAGAATTTTCTTTTTTTATTGGAAAGACAATAGATATGTTTTGCTGCATTATTTTATAAAGAAGACGCAAAAAACACCGAAAAAAGAGATTGAAAAGGCTAAAAGTAATTTGAAAGATTATTTAGAAAGGAATGAGTGAGATGAAAGATATTAGGGAAATTAGAACGGTAGCAGAGTATATGGCAGACGAGGACAGAGTATCACCGGCTGAAAGAGAGAAAATCTATTTTGAAGTTGCACTGATTGGGAAAATGATTGAAGCAAGGGAGCAGCGGGGATTATCGCAAAGAGAATTAGCAAAACTATGTGGAGTAAAGCAGCCTGCGATTGCGAGGTTGGAGAGTTTGAAAGCAACACCGCAGATTGATACACTTTTTAAAATTTTAGCACCGCTTGGATATACACTGGCGATTGTACCGATTGTAAAAAAATAGGAAATGAAATGTCATCTACGAGTTTGTAGGTGACATTTTTTAGTGCAGGACTATTCAGGTGAGAGAAAAAATTGAGAAAAAACTGGTGAGCAAAAAATAAAATTAGTCCGCACATATCATGATTTGAAACGTTAAACAAAGTGAAAGGAGGTTTTTTGATGCATATTGATATTGATGAACAGTATGATAAGGTCTATCGTTACTGCTATTTTAGAGTGAAAAATCAGCATTTGGCGGAAGATATTACGCAGGAAACCTTCTTGCGTTTTTTCGAAAGCAGCAGTTATAGAGACACCGGACGGCCGCTGGCGTATTTGTATACGGTTGCGAGAAATTTATGTATTGACGAGTTTCGGAAGGTACATACAGAGGAGTTAAAGGAAGAAATTGTGCAGAATGGATTTGAGGATGCAGTGGTGGACAAAGAGAATCTGCATCAGGCGATGGCAGCATTAGATAAAGAGGAACAGGAACTTTTGCTACTGCGTTATGTGAATGAGGTTTCGCTTGCAGACTTATCTAAAATGTATGGAAAATCCAGATTTGCATTGTATAGGGAGTTTTCAAAGATTACAAGTAAGTTAGAAAGGAGGATTTCGGATGGAACGTAAATTAAAAGAGGAATTGTGCCGTTATTACGAAGCACCAAAACCACAGCGGAAGCAGGAATTTGTAAGACGGTTCGGAGTGCCGCACGTGAACTTACCGTATTTAGTTTGGAAGCAGGCAAGATATATTTCAAAGTGGGTATGGCTGGTGTCCGGAGGTATTTGTGCGCTCATTTATGCGGCGACATATGTCATGGATGATAAATATGTAAGTGAGGTATATGGGCTGGTACCATTTTTAGTACTGGTTTCAGTGACAGAAAGTACGCGCAGCTATCGTTATGGAATGGAAGAACTGGAGTTGTCTGCTCGCTTTTCGCTAAAGAGTATTGTCATGGCAAGGATGGCGATGCTGGGAGTGGGGAATCTGGCATTGCTTCTTGTGATAGTGAATGTACTCGGACAACGTGCAGGGTATCATGTACTGCATATTCTGACACCGTATTTTTTGACGGCAGGAGGCAGTTTATACATTGTGCGAACTGTGCGAAGAAATGAGAATACATTTTTATGTTTTATACTGGCAGTTGTAGTGAGCTTCTTACAGATGGTATTGCCGGGGTGGTTTAAAGAGATACTGGCACCGGAATATATGCCGGTATGGGCAGTATTTTTTGCAATGGGAATTGTTATGACAGCAAAAGAAAGCTATCGGACTATCCGAATGACGGAGGATTTAGCATGGAATTAGTAATTGATAGAGTATCAAAACAGTATAAAAATAAAATCGCAGTAGACCGCATAGATTTGACACTAAAAAAAGGAATCTATGGTCTGCTTGGCGCAAACGGAGCAGGCAAAACGACCTTGATGCGTATGCTTTGTGGTATTTTAACACCAACCAGCGGTACGATTACGTATAATGGCATAGATGTATCGGAGGAAGAGTATCGTGCAATATTAGGTTATTTGCCACAGGATTTTGGGTATTACCCGGATTTTTCAGGCAGAGATTTTCTGCTTTATATGGCAGCATTAAAGGGACTTTCAAAAGAGAGCGCGAAAAAGCGTGTGAATGAGTTGCTGGAGCTAGTGTCACTGACTGACGTGGCAAAAAAGAAAATCAAAACCTATTCAGGTGGTATGAAACAAAGACTTGGGATTGCACAGGCACTCCTTAACAATCCGCAGATATTGATTTTAGATGAACCGACTGCGGGTTTGGATCCAAAGGAACGTGTGCGTTTCCGTAACTTAATCGCTGACATTGGAAAAGATAATATTGTCATTTTGTCTACACATATTGTTTCTGATATTGACCGTATCGCAGACCGGATATTGATGATGAATAATGGCAAACTGGTATTTGATGGAACCAGAGAAGAAATCAGTGGTGATTTAGAAGAGTTCTACCTGAGCGAATTTGGTGAAGGCGAGGTGGACTAGATGGGCACGTTAGTAAGTTATGAAGTGAAAAAAATTCTAAAGAAAAAAAGCACACTGGTTGCGTTTATTATATTGTTTGCATTGCATTTTGTTGCTGTGTGTATTTCCGGAAGCTTAGGAACTACTTACGTAGACGGAGAATTTTACGAAACACATTATGAGAGGAATAAAATTGATCGGGCAAATGGAATAGCTTTATCCGGTAGAATGATAGATGAAGAACTTTTAACGGAGATGTCAGAAGCTTATCAGAAAGTTGACTGGAGTACACCAGATTATATGTGGACAGACACTTATAAAGAAGAAGTACGTAAATATTCTGACTTAGAAACACGTTTCAAGGTAATGGGGCTTTGGGGAAATGCGTTGTCAGAGGTGATTGCAGAGAAAATGGTGAATCAGTCAACAACAGAGAAAGTTTATACCATAAGAAAAGAAGTACAGCAACAGGCGTTTGATGGTTATATGTTATCAGAACAGGATATTGCATACTGGCAGGAACAGGATGCTGAAATTGAAGTACCATTTACTTATGAGTATGCTTCCGGTTTTGACAGCATGCTGGGTGGTCAGGGAATTTATATGATGTGCATGCTGCTTACTTTTTTCATTGCAATTTCAATGGTAAGTGTTTTTGCGGAGGAGCATAACAGAAAAACGGACCAGTTACTTTTGTGTGCGAGATATGGAAAAGATAAATTGTATATAGCAAAATTAGTGGCAGGAAGTCTGGTGGTATTTACAATAAACATGCTTTTTGTTATTACTGCCGTCATTGGTAAAATTTTTAGTTATGGGCCGGAAGGGTTTCATGCCGCATTGCAATTGATAATAGTATATTGGTATCCATATGCATTGTCCGTTGGGGAAACTACGCTGATAGCAATAGGCTTACTTTTTCTGGCGTCAGTTATGGTGACGATATTCACTATGCTTTTAGCGGAAGTAATAAAAAACAGTGTTGGTGCAATGGCAATTGTGACAGGTGGACTTTTTGTTGCAAGATTGGTATCCATCCCGCCATCCTTGGGAATCCTTTCGCAGTTATGGAGCTATTTGCCGATTAATATATTAAAGATAGATGAGGGATTTACGGACTTAAGACTGGTTCATTTCTTTGGTACAAAGCTTACCACATGGCAGTTTGCACCGATTTTGTATCTGATTCTGATTGGTGTTATGGTGTGGGGTGGAAGTAAGGTTTACAAGAATTATCAGGTAAGTGGAAGGTAAGGTGATGGCATGGCAACACTATTTTTCTATGAACTGAAAAAGATTGTAAATCGGAAAATTTTGTGGATATGTATGCTTTGTGGTGCCTTACTTCTAGCATTTTCTGTGGCAGGTCCGTTAGTTGGTGATTATGTCGTAAATGGGGAACGCTTAGGGAGTAATTACGAAGAGTTTCAGAAGGATGCAGCATACCAAAAAAGATTGGACGGTAGAGCCATAGATGAGATTCTTTTTATGGAAATGCAAAAAGCGTATGAAAAAGTACCTTTAAATGAGAAAAAATATTCTTTGACAGAAGAATATCAAACCTATGCAAGACCTTATAGTGCAATTTTTAATTATGTCAGACAGACAACGGGATTGTCAGCTACGGGTGTCACAAATCTGGAGGCAAGCACCGAAGCTTTAAAGGAAATGAGACTGGAACTAAGAGAACTGCGATGGGAGGAATATTATCTTTCTGAAGTCGAAAAGGAGTATTGGAGAGCGGCGGAAGAAGAGATTGAAAATCCTGTTGTATTTCGGTATGCAGAAGGATACTCAGCTTTATTGAGTCTGGCATATACAGTAGGAATTTTGAGCATATTTATGATAGCAATCTGTATGGCTGGTGTTTTCCCGGAGGAGCATTTAAGAAAAACAGATCAACAGATTCTCAGTAGTAAGTATGGACGAAAAGATGTATATTGGGCAAAGTTGTGTGCCGGTACGTTGGTCTCTTTTGGCCTGGCATGTGTTTTTGTGCTGATAACTTTTGTGACCGCATTTTTTATATATGGGATGGAAGGATTTGATGCCGCATTTCAGATAATTTATGCGGGAAGTTCCTGCCCAATCAGTGTTGGTCAGGCAGTTCTGATTATTTACGGCATTATTTTGTGTGCCGGTACATTTATCGGTGTTTTGGTGATGACATTGTCAGAAAACCTGCATAGTAGCGTAGGAACGCTTTCCATTGTAACCGGATTGATTGTTCTGCCAATGATGATTTCTGTGCCTGAGGAATATCGAGTGGCTGCACAGTTGTGGAGCTATTTGCCAAGTGATATTGTGGCGGTTTGGAGTTGTTTTAGCCCTCGAATGGTGGTATTGTTAGGGAACGTCTTACAGGGATGGCAGGTAGTGCCTGTGCTGTATGCCGGAATCGGAGTGGTGGCAGCTATTGTTACAGAGCGTGTTTTTGTAAAATATCAGGTGAGTGGAAGATAAGTTTATATATAATAAAAGCAGTTTTACCTCATCAGTAAGCTAATTACTGGTGAGGTAATTTTTTACATGCGTGCATATTACGCGTTGCGCACAACGATTCGCGATACGCAGCGTGCAGTTTCAATGATGACATGTTATTGTGGAATTAGCTACATAAATATGATTGAAAATGTGTAAAAAATGTGTATAATAAAAGGAGAAACGAATGAAGTAAAGAGACCTGGTAAAGAGATTAGAAAAAGCCGGATTCCGTTTTTTAAGACATGGAAGTAAGCATGATGTGTATGTGAGAGGGGCGGATGAGGAACAGATACCTCGTCATAAAGAAATTAACGAAAGACTTGCACAGGCAATATTGAGAAAATGGAATTTGTAGGTAGAAAGAAGAGTGGGAGGCAAGAATGAAAGCAGCATATCCAGTAATATTTACAGAAGTAGCCACAAATATTTTGATTGAAGTACCGGATTTGAAATTGTATACAGAGGCTAACGAAGAAGGGGCACCAAAAGGCACAATGGCAGATGCGATAATGATGGCGAGGGATGCGATTGGTTTAGCATGTATTTCTATGGAAGACAAAGGAGATATGATTCCAACAGCGTCTCTATTGGAAGATATTAATATTAGTGAGGGTGTATTTTTTGAAGAAGGCAAGTGTATCGTATCACTTGTGGATGTTGATTTAGTGGCTTATCGAAGAAAGATGGATAATAAAATGGTAAGAAGAAACGTAACATTGCCAAATTGGTTGAATTTAGAGGCGGAGAAGGCACAGATAAATGTTTCTAAAGTGTTGCAAGAGGCACTTATGAGTAAATTAGGTGTTACGAGATAAAATGTTTTGAGATGTAAGAAAATCGAATAATGAGTCATATTTGTACCGAATACTATAAATGCCCTGTGTGAAAATGAAAAGTGCAAAAAAAGCACCTGATGTTGACAAAAGTGCAAATTTTGCATTAATATATAGTTGGAGGTGCAAGTATGATTGATTTAAAGGAATTACGAATTGAGAAGAAAATGACACAACAGGAAGTTGCGAATTTAGTTGGAATTTCATTACGTTCATACAAATCATATGAAAATGATAAAGAAAAACAAGATTCAATAAAGTATAAATATATAGTTGAGCAACTATCTAAGATAAATTATATTGACGAAGAAACAGGTATTTTAGAATTTGAAGATATAGTGAGAAAGTGTTCCAAAGTATTTGAAAAATATGAGGTAAATTTTTGCTATCTTTTTGGTTCCTATGCAAAAAGAAAAGCAACACCGGTGAGTGATGTTGACCTTTTGATTTCAACAAATATAAAAGGATTAAAATTTTACGGATTGGTGGAGGAAATAAGAACGGAACTGCATAAAAAAGTAGATGTCTTAGATATCAATCAATTAAAAGATAATATTGAATTAACAGAAGAGATATTAAAGGACGGAATCAAGATATATGGATAATGTAAAAACGGATAGTTATTATATTCAGAAAATTCAGAATGATTTGAAGTTTATAGTAGAACATATGCGAAATGTTGACATAGAAGAATTGAATGTAAATGAGGTACTGTTGGATTCTATGTTGTTTCGTATGATACAACTTTCGGAAAATGCAAAAAAGTTGTCGGATGAATATAAGTTGAGGCACAGTGTTATTCCATGGACTGCTATGTATGGTCTTAGAAATCGCATTGTGCATGATTATGGTAACGTGGATTTAAACGTTGTATAGGAAACTTTGAAAAATGATATTCCAGAGTTGTTGGAATTATTAGCAGATTAGGTTGAAATTCTGTTTTGGTTTAGTTTTTAAAACTGATAAACGAAATAAAGAAACAAAAAAGTTCGGTCGAAAAATGAGGATGAAATGCAAAAGTTCGGTTGAAAAATGCAGATGAAACTAGATTTTTAGATTGAAAAGTGATATGCTAACATTAGAAATATAGTAACCAGTAAAAGAACTGAGGTATTTGTATGGAACGAAAAACTTTAGGGAAATTATTGAAATGGAAAGAGAAAAAGAATAGAAAACCGTTATTGATGACAGGGGTTCGTCAGTGTGGGAAAACATATATCATAAAAGAATTTGGGAAACAAGAATTTGAAGATATGGCATATTTCAACTTTGATGGTAATACCGGATTGAAATCGGTATTTGATTTTGATTTTGATGTAAAACGAATCCTGGATGAACTTGCAAATGTAGTTCTTGGAAGAAAAATCGTTCCGGGAAAGACTTTGGTTGTCTTTGATGAAATTCAAGATTGTCCACGAGCAATCCAATCATTGAAGTATTTTTGTGAGAACATGACAGAATTACACATTATTGCAGCAGGGGCATTGTTGGGTGTAGCACTTCGAAAAGAAGGAATTTCATTCCCGGTTGGTAAGGTGGATCGAATCGAAATGTTCCCGATGAGTTTTGAAGAATTTGTTGTAGCAGATGGCGGAGAAAAGTATATTGAAGGTATCAAAAAGTTAGAATTTGAGCGTGAGATTCCAGAATTATATACAGGGCCGCTGGAAAAATATCTGAAGAATTACTACATTGTAGGTGGTATGCCTGAAGCAGTTCAGACTTGGGTTGATACACATGATTATAAGGAAGTAGAAGAAGTACAGGATAGAATTCTTAAAGACTATGCAGACGATTTTGGAAAGCATACTACTGGGGATACGGCAACAAAAGTACGTTTGATTTGGGACTCTATTCCTTCTCAGATTGCAAGAGATAATAACAAATTTATTTTCTCTCATGTAAAACAAGGTGCACGAGCAAAGGATTTGGAAGATGCTCTTGAGTGGATTGTAAATGCAGGGATTGTACACAAATTAAAATTAGTGTCTATTCCGGAATTACCATTATCCGGTATGGCAGACAACACATACTTCAAGGTATATATGTCAGATGTGGGACTTCTTAGAAGAAAGTCGAATGTGAACTATAGAACAATATTGCAAGGCGATGCAGCCTATATTTATTTTAAAGGCGCGTTAACAGAAAATTATATTATGACACAGTTAAAATGTATGGGCGTGGACAGTTATTTCTGGAGAACAAAAGCAGATGCAGAGATTGATTTTATTACGGATTATGAAGGCACGCTCCTTCCAATCGAAGTAAAATCGGCAGATAATACAAGAGCTAAGAGCTTGCATTTATTCTGCAATCGATATCGTCCGAAAATGGCAATTAAAACATCTTTAAAAAACGTAGGGGATAATATGGACGCTGATACACATATATGGAGTATTCCTCTATATGCGATTTTTAGAATGAAAGAATATGTGGCTCATGAAATGGGTTGGTGATAATTTCACGGCTATATCCTATATACTCAAATTATTGAAGAGGGAAAAATGAGTTATATGATATACCCATAAATCGGGAGATATAATGGCAACAAAAACAGAGTTAAAAAAAAGTTACAATTAAGTAGCGATTAATAGTGTAGCAGACCGATTTATTGTACACTTTATAATATATACTCCAATTATCAAAGAGAACAACATTTAAAGAAATTAGATAAAAGGAGAATATATTATGAAGGGATACGTAATTGACGCAGGATATATGGGATTTGTAGATGGACAGTATATGTTATTTGCAGATGAAGAAGATTATAGAGAATATATGAATGATTAGAACTAAGAGCGTGTTTTTAAGAAACGGTTATAGAAATATGATTTTTTAAAAACAATTATCAAAAGTGGTCAGGAGGTAATATTCTTATGATGTGTTCGGCTTATTTCGGTGCATTGAGCGAAACAGAAAGATAAAATGGGATAATGAAGAAACAAATCCTTATGAGGTACTAGAATCACCAATATGTTTAGATGGAAAAGGACATAGTTTATTAGCGGTAGGCTATAAGTATTTTAGAGAAAGAATCACGATTGATTGGGGGAGCTATGCTTGGAAATGTACCCCGGAAGAAATATATAGATTTCTTGCTGATAATAAAACGACGCTTTCTTGGTTGGTAGAAGATGAAGAAAAAATGATTAAAGAAGTGGAGAAATACATATTAGAAAGAGAACATGATGAGTTTGGAATTGTTTTTATAGAAGAATGTTGATGAACAAAAGAAGGAGATATGGTATGGAAAAAAGATTAGTTTACCACCATAATTTGATTGGACACGAGATTAATGAATCGCTAGCGTATTTTGCTGCTGATGTTTTTGATAGAGAAATATATTGCAGGAAAAAGCATCAGGTGTTGGAACCTTTAAAAAAAGATTGTGATGGATGTCCGTATTTTGCGGGATTTATGCAAGGGCATGGACATGAATGTGCATGGGAAGATGTGAATGAGGCTGAGTATACGGTTTCTCACGAAGATAGATATAAGGAATATGAACGAGTAGACAGATTAATGAAACAAGGGATTATAGAAAAGGAAGATAAGAACTTGATTGCGAAAGTGAGGAACAAACCTTATGATAAAAATAAGTGGATTTATGAGCAATCAGGAGATTTGAAAAATAGATATTTGCTAGGAACAAAAGGTATGAGAACTTTAATTTGTTGTGGCGTAAATCCTAGTTTTGCATCACCGGAAGATTTGGATCCTACTATGAAGAATGTAGAGTATTTTGCGGAAAAGAATGGATACGATAGCTATGTCATGATAAATCTATATCCAATGCGTGCAACGAACCCACAGGATATGCATACGAGTATTGATGAGGCGATTGTAAAAGAAAATTTTGAGAATATTGAGAAAATCCTATCGACGGGAACATGTGATATTTGGGCTGCGTGGGGAACATTGATTAAGACCAGACGATATTTAAAAGATTGCTTATTACAGATTGTAGAGATTGCGGATAAGTACGATTGTAAGTGGTTTACAATTGGAGAAAAATCAAAAGAAGGACATCCGCATCATCCGTTATATCTTAGTAAAGCGTGTGGTATGGAAAAATTTGATGTTTATAAATATATTGAAAGTATGAAATAACATGAAAAAATATCCTTTTGAAGAAAAAACAATAGAGGAATTGCTAAGGGAAGCAGAAGAATTATTAAAACATTCTTGTGAAATGACAGAACAGGAAGAAATAGAGGAAGATGCAGAGTTTGGATACTTTGAGGATGATTAAATTATAGAAGTACTGGAGAATAACTGAAATGAACAAATTAACAAAGGAAATATTAGATTATTTGGTAGACAAATATGAAGAAGTAACCGGAAAAAAGATGCAATTTGATGATGCTATGAATTCTGAGCAGAAGCAGTATTATTTCAAAAATCTAGAGGATAATCTGATAGAAGAAATGTCTGAGACTACAATAAGACAATATAAAGTTGGAGATGGAAATGAATTGGAAGAAAAAATGCGTGCTATCCGTTCATCATCTGCAATGACATATAATCTATTAGGAAATACAGATGTGACAATAAAAGAAGAAAATGAATTTTTTACTCCGGGTGTATATAATGTGGTGTTTGAAAAGCAGCTTCGCACGATAAAACGAAGTCCAAGAAAAGCGAATTTAGATGCATTGTTAGAATCTGAACAAGAATTGATATTTTGTGAAATGAAAATGACAGAATGGTTGTTTAATAAACCAGGGCTTGTGAGTGAAAATTATTTAGATGAAGGACATTATTTTGATAAGGAATCTTATGAAGCTTTTTATAAAATGGCACAAAAAATTATCACGAATGAAGTGACAGATTATAGAAGTTATTATGGTTGCTTACAGCAGTATGATGGCGTACAGATGTTTAAGCATTTATTAGGAGTTTACAATTATGTAATGCAAGAAGATAAGGGGATGCATAAAAAAGTACGTTTGGTCAATTGTGTGTGGGAGTTGCCTGATATGGATGTGCTGTCAGAAAAGTGTAAAGAAATATATTTTGAAAAATTGGAGTTGGAAAAGAAAGAATTTCAAGAATTTTATGAAGCGGCACAGCCAGTAATAAAATTGTTCCAAGAAAAAGGAATAGAGTTTGATATTTGCTTGTTGACTTTTAAAGAAATGCTTGATGTAATAGAAAAGAATGATACACAAAAGAAGTTTTTAGAACGTTATTTGTAAAATGTAAGGTGTCGGAAATTTATGATTGATTTCATAGATGTCTGGCACCTTTTTGTTGAAAAGCACCCCTTAAAATGCTAAAATATTTATATCTATGTTTTGATTCAAAGTATCATCAAAATATTGGATTCATAGGTGGTTGCATGAATATAGAGTGACCAAGATTTTTAAGCAGAAAGGTCGTGATTTTATGGCAAACGAAGTAAAAGTTTTTGATGTGAATGATGCGAATGGGAATATGTTTATCCGTCCTTATGAGCACAATGCGAAGTACTATGAGACAGACCAGATGGGGATTATTCATCACTCGAATTACATTCGTTGGATGGAGGAAGCTCGTATTGATTTGATGGATCAGGTTGGACTTTCTTATAAACAGATGGAAGAGATGGAGATTATCAGCCCTGTTTTGTCGGTATCCTGCGAATATCACAGCATGACACATTTTGCAGATACCGTAATAATCGAGCCGAAAATTACAAAATATAATGGTATCAAATTAGAGTTTGAATACCGTATTACAGATAAATTAACAGGTGAACTTCGTGCAACGGGAACAAGTTCACACTGTTTTTTGAATCGCTCCGGCCGACCGATTTCGTTAAAACGCATGTATCCAGAGATTGATACGAAGTTTTTCTCGTTCGGGAACGAACAGCAATAAGAGATAAAAGGGGATAACATTATGATACAGGATAGATTACAGGCACTTCGTGCCGAGATGAAAAAAAGAGGAATCGACATTTATGTGATTCCAACAGCAGACTTTCACGAGTCTGAGTACGTTGGAGAATATTTTAAAGCGAGAGCTTATATGACAGGATTTAGCGGCTCTGCGGGTACAGCGGTTGTGACGCTGACAGAAGCTGGATTATGGACAGACGGACGTTATTTTGTACAGGCAGAACGCCAGTTAGAGGGAACGGGTGTGACCTTATTCCGCATGGCGGAGGAAGGTGTTCCGACGATTGAAGAATACCTTACCAAAGAATTACCGGAAGGTGGTTGTCTTGGTTTTGATGGCAGAGTGGTGAATACTGCATGGGGCAAAAAATTGGCAGCCGTAGCAGAGAAAAAGAATGCCAAATTATATGTGGACGAAGATTTGGTAGGGATGATTTGGGCAGACAGACCAGCATTAGCAAAAACAGCACCATTTATTTTAGAAGAAAAGTATGCCGGAAAAAGTGTAGCAGAGAAGTTAGCAGATGTTCGTGCAAAAATGGAAGAAGTAGGGGCAGATACACATATTTTAACTTGTTTATATGATATTGCATGGTTATTAAATATCCGTGGTAATGATATTGATTGTGTTCCTGTTATTATGTCGTACCTTGTCATGAACAGAGAGGAATGTATCTGGTTTTTACAAGAAGAAGTGTTAGATGATACCGTAAAAGCATATTTGGCAGAAAATCATATTACAACTATGCCATACGATTCGATTTATGAATATGTGAAGACAATCCCTGCAACTGCAAAGGTATTGTTAAGTGAAAGCGGCGTGAACTACCGTATTTGCAATAGTTTGCAGGATGGTAGTACGGTTATTAACCAGTCGAATCCGACCGAGTTGATGCGTGCCATGAAAAATCCGATTGAAGTGGATAACACTAGAAAAGCACACGTAAAAGATGGTGTAGCCTTTACCAAATTTATGTATTGGTTAAAAAATAATATTGGAAAAATTCCAATGACTGAGATTTCTGCTTCTGATTACTTGGAAGCACGTAGAAGAGAGCAGGAAGGTTTTGTAGAGTTAAGCTTCCATACCATTTCAGCTTATGGTCCAAATGCAGCGATGATGCATTATTCGGCGACTCCGGAATCGAATGCAGAGTTAAAACTAGAAGGATTTTTACTGGTAGACTCCGGCGGCCACTACTACGAAGGTTCTACTGATATTACCAGAACAATGGCATTAGGCACTATTACAGAAGAAATGCGTGAGCATTTCACCGCAGTTTGCCGTTCCAATATGAACCTTGCAAATGCCAGATTTTTATATGGTTGCAGTGGCTTGAATCTGGATATTTTAGCGAGAGGTCCATTATGGGATTTAAACATTGATTATAAATGTGGAACAGGACATGGTATTGGCTATTTACTCAATGTACACGAAGGTCCAAATGGATTCCGCTGGAGAATTGTGCCGGAACGTAAGGATAGCGGCACATTAGAAGAAGGTATGATTACGACGGATGAGCCAGGCGTTTATTTAGAAGGTAAATACGGTATTCGTACTGAAAATGAACTGGTTTGCCATAAGGGAGAGAAGAATGAATATGGTCAGTTCATGTATTTTGAAAATATTACTTATGCACCAATCGATTTGGATGCTATTGACCCTGAGGCAATGACCAAACGTGAACGTGCGATGTTGAATGAATATCATGCGATGGTATATTCCGTGCTGTCACCGTATATGACAGCGGAAGAAAATGAGTGGTTGAAGCACTATACCAGAGCTATATAAGAAATAGTTATTATTCAAACAGTAGAGAAGTGATTGCTGCTTTGCTATGCAAGAAAGTGAGCCAATAGTTGATTTTGGTTTTGTAAAGCAAATTTGTATGTGAAAATCAATGCGTTGTTGGAACGAAGTGAGCAGTAACGAGTATTAAGAAAAAGAGGATTTTATAGCATGAGCGAAAAGCTGGTTTTGATAGATGGACATAGTATTTTAAACAGAGCCTTTTTTGGAATTCCGGACTTGACGAATTCGGAAGGGCTTCATACGAATGCGGTATATGGATTTTTGAATATTTTATTTAAAATCCTAGAAGAGGAAAAACCGAATTACTTAACGGTGGCATTTGACTTATCAGCACCGACTTTCCGCCACAAAATGTTTGAGGAATACAAAGGCACCAGAAAACCGATGGCAGATGAACTGCGTCAGCAGGTGCCTGTTATGAAGGAAATGCTTGCAGCGATGGGGATTCCGGTTGTGACCAAAGAAGGTTACGAAGCAGATGATATTCTTGGCACGATTGCAAAAAGAAGCGAAGCACAGGGGATGGAAGTTTCCATCGTATCCGGTGACCGTGACTTGTTACAGTTGGCGACTGATCATATCAAAATCCGTATTCCAAAGACCAAAAAAACAGGAACTGAAATCGAAGATTACTATGCAAAAGATGTATTAGAAAAATATCAGGTAAGCCCAATTGAGTTTATCGATGTAAAGGCCTTGATGGGCGATACTTCCGATAATATTCCGGGTGTGCCGGGCATTGGTGAGAAAACTGCCACAGCTTTGATTGTGCAGTATAAGAGCATTGAGAATGCTTATGAGCATGTAGATGAGATAAAACCGCCAAGAGCCAGCAAAAACTTAAAAGAAAATTATGACTTGGCACAGATGAGCAAGACTCTTGCGACGATAGAGATTAACGCAGATATCGAGTACGATATCACAAATGCACGTTTAGAACAGATTTCAGATTTGTATACAGAAGCAGCTTATATGCTTTGTAAAAAATTAGAGTTTAAACATTTGCTTGGCAGATTTGAAGTGACAGCTCCAAAGAACCAGGCAGAAGAATATTTTAAATGTGTCACAGATAAAAAAGAAGCTGAGAAGATTTTTGACAGAATCAAAGGTGTACCATGTGCATTCCAAATCATTCCATTTGAAGAAGAAAATGGTGGTGTGGAAGAATTAGGACAGATGAGCCTTTTTGCAACACCGCAGGTGAATCAGTTCTTCGGTATGGCGGTAGCCTTTGGGGAGGAAGATACTTATTTCTTTAAAGCAAATGAAGAATTAACGAGTGATGTATTGGTTGTATTGCTGACTAGTAGCAATGCAAGTGAATATATTACTTTGAACTTAAAGCCACAGTTAAAACTGCTTGGCATGATTGAGAAAAAACAAAATGGTGCGATTTCTCTGGCGAATTTGTTCGATGGTGTTATCGCGGCATATTTGCTCAATCCGTTAAAGGGTGATTATCCGTATGAAGATATCGCAAAAGACTATGCCGGACTGATGATTCCATCCCGTGCGGATTTGCTTGGCAAATTAAGTGTTGAAGTTGCTTTTACAGAGAAACAGGAAGACGCATTGAAATATGTCTGTTTTGAGGTCTATACAGCATGGAAGTCCAAACAGACTTTAGAAGCAGAATTAAAAGATACCGAAATGTATCATCTTTTTACCGATATTGAGATGCCATTGGTATTTACATTGGCGGATATGGAAGCGACAGGTATCGTTTTAGATGCACAGGATTTGAAGGAATACAGTGATAATTTGTCAGTTCGTATTGCAGAATTAGAAAAGCAGATTTATGCGGCTGCAGGAGAAGAATTTAACATCAATTCTCCAAAACAATTAGGTGTCATTCTTTTTGAAAAATTAGAACTTCCATACGGTAAGAAGACAAAAACAGGCTACTCCACAGCAGCAGAAGTGTTAGAAAAATTGGCACCGGAAGCACCGATTGTAGCCGATATATTAGAATACAGAACATTATCAAAATTAAAATCAACCTATGCAGATGGTTTGGTGAACTTTATTGCAGAAGACGGCAGAGTGCATACTAATTTTAACCAGACGATTACTGCAACCGGACGACTTAGTAGTACTGACCCGAATCTACAGAATATTCCGATTCGTATTGAACTTGGTAGATTGATTCGTAAGGCATTTTTACCTGCAGAAGGTTATGTGTTTATGGATGCGGATTATTCGCAGATAGAACTTCGTGTGTTAGCACATATGTCAGGTGATGAGAAGTTAATCGAAGCATATAGACAGGCACAAGATATTCATAGAATCACTGCGTCGCAGGTATTCCATATTCCGTTTGATGAGGTAACGGACTTACAGCGAAGAAATGCGAAAGCAGTAAACTTTGGTATTGTATATGGTATCAGTTCGTTTGGATTGAGTCAGGATTTGAGTATTTCGAAAAAAGAAGCAGCCGAGTATATCGAGCGTTATTTTGAAACCTATCCAAAGATTAAACTATTTTTAGATAAATTAGTAGCAGATGCAAAGGAAAAGGGATATGTAACGACTATGTTTGGCAGACGCCGCCCGATTCCGGAATTAGCAAGTAGTAATTTCATGCAGCGTTCGTTTGGGGAACGTGTTGCGATGAATGCTCCGATTCAGGGGACATCGGCAGATATTATTAAGATTGCCATGAATCGTGTTCATGATGCATTGATTGAACAAGGATTAAAATCGCGTTTGACGGTGACGGTTCATGACGAATTATTGATTGAGACTGCAAAAGATGAAGTTGAAAAAGTAGAGGCAATTTTAGTAGAAGGAATGAAACAGGCAGCAGAGCTTTCTGTGACATTAGAAGTGGAGGCACATACTGGTGTTAATTGGTATGAAGCCAAATAGTTCGTGCACTCTCATACGAACTATTAGAAATTTACATTGTTTGCAAATTTCTGTGATGAGGTGAGTAGTGTGAAAAATAAATTTTTTACATGCAAATTTGTGCCTGCGGTCCAAAGTTTGCAGGTATTGGAAGGGCATGGTTATAAGTATGAAATTTATCGGAATTACCGGAGGTGTGGGAGCTGGCAAATCAGCAGTTCTTAAATATTTAAACGAAAAAGAACATATCCGTGTCATGTTGGCCGATGAAATAGCACATGATTTAATGAAACCGGGAACGGCTTGTTATAAGCAAATTCTGAGAGCATTTATGCATGAAAACATATTAGCGTGCAATGGTGAGTTTGACCGCATAAAACTGGCAAAAGTTATTTTTTCTTCGGATGAGAAACGGTTAAAAATGAATGGGATTGTTCATCCGGCAGTAAAAGAATATGTAGAAGAACAGTTTGCGATAGAAAAGGAAAAAGGAGAGTTGGACTTTTTGGTTTTAGAGGCAGCACTTCTAATTGAAGATCATTATGATGAGGTGTGCGATGAACTTTGGTATATTTATGCATCAACGGAAGTTCGTAAAGAACGTCTTAAGACAACGCGCGGTTATTCTGAAGAAAAGGTACAACAGATCTTTGATAGCCAGCTTTCAGATGAAATTTATCGAAAAAAGTGTAAAGTTACCATTGACAATAACGGAGATTTATCGGAAACTTTTCTACAGATAGATAAAGCACTTGGATTTTTTGAAGATACAATAAAGGAGAATGTGATTGGAATGGAACAGCCATTTGTATTTGGATTAGACATAGGAACTAGAAATGTAGTAGGTACCGTAGGCTATTTAGAGGATGAATATAGTTTTATTGTTCAGGCACAGTGTATCATGGAGCATGAAACGAGAGCTATGATCGACGGACAGATTCATGACATTGGCCGAGTTGCCAGAACAATTGCAAAAGTAAAGGAGACGTTAGAAGGACAGATTAAGCAACCACTTACAGATGTATGTATCGCTGCTGCCGGACGTGTGTTAAAAACGATTAACGTGTCTGTAGAATATGAGTATCCGGAAGAGTCTGTTGTAACAGCAGAGGATATTCATACGCTAGATTTGCTAGGGATTGAAAAGGCACAAGCGATTTTAAAAGAAGAGAATGATACAAATTATAAGTTTTATTGTGTAGGTTATACAGTAGTAAAATATTACATTAATGAGGAACCTTTTTCAAATCTCGAAGGACATAAGGCAAGTAGAATCAGTGAGGAAGTGATTGTAACATTCCTTCCAGAAGATGTAGTAGATGGTTTGTATGCAGCAGTAGGACAGGCTGGGTTAAATGTAGCAAGTCTTACGTTAGAGCCGATTGCTGCGATTAATATTGCTATTCCGGAAGCATTCCGTATGTTGAATATTGCGTTGGTAGATATTGGAGCAGGAACATCAGATATTTCTGTGACAAAAGGTGGCAGTATCGTAGCTTATGGTATGATTCCGCTTGCAGGTGATGAGATTACAGACTTGATTGTACAGCAGTATCTGGTAGACTTTAAAACAGCGGAAGCGATTAAACTTGCCAGCAGTAAGGGCGGCAATATCACATACAAAGATATTATGCTGATTGAACATACTATTTCATCAGAAGAGATATGGAAACTCACAGAGTCAACGGTAGAGAAAATGACAACAGCAGTAGCTGCTAAGATAAAAGAACTTAATGGTGATAAGGCAGTCAGTGCAGCGTTTATTGTTGGTGGTGGCGGTAAAATTCACGGCTATACCGAAAGTCTTGCAGAAAAGCTCGGCATCATAAAAGAGCGTGTAGCCTTACGTGGCGAAGAGGTATTGCAGGAAGTAACCTTCTTACAGGATGATATTAAGAAAGACCCATTGTTGGTAACACCAATCGGTATTTGTATGAACTATTATAAGCAGAAGAATAGTTTTATTATGGTGCGTTTAAATGGGGAGCGTGTAAAATTATATAATAACAACAAATTGACTATTGTTGACGCTGCATTACAGGCAGGCTTAAAAAACGAGGATTTGTTCCCAAAACGTGGAAAAGAGATTCATTATAACATCAATGGCGTGGATAAAGTAGAGCGCGGGGCAGCAGGTGAATCTGCAGTCATTACAATGAACGGAAATCCCGCAGGTATGAATACACGTTTAGAATCTAATTGTGATATTCAGATTCAGCCATCGACGCAGGGAGAAGATGCTGTACTTTGTATTGAAAAACTAGAAGAATACCGCGGACAGCAGGTGACATTTGTGGTGAATGGAAACAGAGTTACCTGTCCAAAATGTGCAGAAGTAAATGGGGAGTTAAAGCCGGGGGCATACGAGATACAGGATGGCGATGTTATTGAAATTCGTTCTTACTATACAGTAGAACAGATAGCAGCGTTTATGGACGTAGAAGTGGATATGACAGAGGATGTATTTGTCAATAATCGTAGCGTGGATATGGATACTCGTGTGTATGATAATTTTACTTTGGACTGGACAACTTTAGCTTATGCGGTGGTTGAGGAACATGGTAAGGAAGAGGAGTCAGAGGATAAGAAAGACTACGATATAGAAAGTGATGCAATCGTTGAGGAAGCAGATAAAGGAGCAGTGAAGTCATCTGGTATTACACAGAGTATACAGGTGATTGTCAATGGACAACCGGTAATGTTAACCGGAAAAAGTGAATACGTTTTTGTAGATATTTTTGATTATTACGAATTTGACTTAAAAGCAGGTGGCGGTCGAGCTGTGATTACGCAGTTGAATGGTGCAGATGCTCCATATATAGCGGTATTAAAGAATGGTGACCAGATTACACTGGCTTGGAAAGAGAATTAATTTATATGGAATTATGCAGTATTGCGAGTGGCAGCAGTGGTAATTGTATTTATGTGGGCACAGAGAGTGGACACATTTTGATTGATGCTGGTGTTAGTGGCAAAAGAATTGAAGAAGGATTAAATAGTATAGGTTTAAAAACAGCAGAAATGCAGGGTATTTTGGTGACACATGAACACATTGACCATGTGGCAGGCCTTGGAGTATTAGCCAGAAGGTATGGGATTCCTATTTATGCTACGAAAGGAACCATAGAGGCAGTAAAAAGGATGTCTTCGGTGGGAAAAGTAGATGAGAGTTTATTTCAGCCGATAGAGTCAGAGCAGGAAATCTGCATTGGCGATATGAGTATCGAGCCGATTGAGATCTCACATGATGCAGCAGAACCGGTAGCATATAAAGTCAGACAGGGAAAAAAGACTGCGGCAGTGATGACAGACTTGGGATTTTATGATGAAAGAATCGTTCAGAAATTACAAAATGTAGATGCACTTTTATTAGAAGCGAATCATGATGTAAGAATGTTAGAGATGGGGCCTTATCCTTATCCGTTGAAGCAGCGTATATTAGGAAATAGAGGACATTTGTCTAATGAAAATTGCGGTAGGTTGTTAAGTGAGATACTTCATGATGATTTTAAAGCCGTAGTTTTAGGGCATTTAAGTAAAGAGAATAATTATCCACAACTTGCGTATGAGACAGTTCGTGTAGAGGTGGATATGGGAGAAAATCCATATCGAGCAGATGATTTTCCGATGCATGTGGCGAAAAGGGATCAGGCATCCTGTCGTATTGCATTTTAAAGACATAGGAAGGTTCTATGATTGAAATATGCTTTATAAAGAGCATACGTAAAATGTGGTAGATATTTTAAAACACATATGATAATATAATAAGCAAAAATTTGTGAAAATATTAACGTAATTTGTGAAAGGTAAGGTTAATAAAATGGAAAGTAATGCAAAAAAGACAATTATTACTGTAGTAGGTAAAGATACAGTAGGTATTATTGCAAAAGTATGTACATATCTTGCAGAGAATAAAATCAATATTTTAGATATTTCCCAGACAATCGTATCAGGTTATTTTAATATGATGATGATTGTAGACAGAAGTGGATCGGAAGTTTCTTTTGCAGATTGTCAGGAAGCTTTGAATAAAATAGGTGAAGGGCTTGGTGTAGATATTAAGTGTCAGCGTTCTGAGATTTTTGACATGATGCACCGTATTTAATAGGGAGAAAAAATATGATTAATAAGTATGAGGTTATTGAAACCAATAATATGGTGGCACATGAGAATCTTGATGTGCGTACTATTACAATCGGTATCAGCCTTTTAGAGTGCATTGATTCCGATTTGAATAAATTAAATGAAAATATTTATAACAGAATTACTACAGTTGCAAAAGATTTGGCATCTGTTGGAGAGAAAATTGAACGTGAATATGGTATTCCAATTGTAAATAAGCGAATTTCCGTTACACCAATCGCATTAGTGGGTGGTGCTGCTTGTAAAAAGCCGGAAGATTTTGTGACAATTGCAAAAACATTAGACCGTGCAGCAGCAACAGTAGGTGCGAATTTAATTGGTGGTTATTCGGCACTGGTTTGTAAGGGTATGACAACAGCGGATGAAATGTTAATCCGCTCTATTCCAAAGGCACTTTGCAGCACAGAGAGAGTATGTAGTTCTGTAAATCTGGCATCTACTAAAACCGGTATCAATATGGATGCTGTAAAATTAATGGGTGAGATTTTGCTCGAAGTAGCAGAAGAATCAAAAGATCGGGATTCTGTAGATTGTATGAAATTAGTAGTATTCTGTAATGCACCGGATGATAACCCGTTTATGGCAGGGGCGTTCCATGGTGTAACAGAAGCCGATGCGATTATTAACGTAGGTGTCAGCGGTCCGGGTGTAGTAAAAACAGCCTTAGAAAAAGTGCGTGGAGAGAATTTCGAAGTACTTTGTGAGACTATCAAAAAAACAGCATTTAAAGTAACCCGTGTAGGTCAGTTAGTGGCACAGGAAGCATCCAGACAGCTTGGTATTCCATTCGGTATCGTAGATTTGTCTTTGGCTCCGACACCGGCAGTAGGTGACAGTGTTGCAGATATTCTTTGTGAAATCGGTTTAGAATATGCAGGTGCTCCCGGCACGACAGCAGCATTGGCATTATTGAATGATCAGGTAAAGAAAGGTGGCGTTATGGCATCTTCTTATGTTGGTGGTTTAAGTGGTGCATTTATTCCGGTTAGCGAAGATCAGGGTATGATTAATGCCGTAGAAGCAGGAGCGATTACGTTAGAGAAGTTAGAAGCAATGACTTGTGTATGTTCCGTAGGTTTGGATATGATTGCTATTCCGGGCGATACAAAAGCTACAACAATTTCCGGTATCATTGCGGATGAGATGGCACTTGGTATGATTAATCAGAAGACAACAGCTGCACGTCTGATTCCGGTTATCGGCAAAGGTGTCGGGGAAAGCGTAGAGTTTGGTGGATTATTTGGTTATGCACCAATTATGCCGGTAAATCAATTCTCTTGTGATGCATTTATTAATCGTGGTGGACGTATTCCGGCTCCAATTCATAGTTTTAAAAATTAATGAAGGTAACAGTTCAGCCATAGGCAATATAATAGGCGAATCATGCTTGCATGAATGAGACTATTATGCAGCCTATGAGCGGAACACCATTTTATGAGCAAAGTTAGTTGCGAAGCAACGGGAAAGCGACAAGGTCGCCTTTGCGAATGGCGTGGGCTGAACTGTTACTAATGAAGAACAATAGTATTCATAAGTTTATTGCGTACAAGTAATGTTAATGGTATAATAGTACCAGAATATGTGAAAGAACGAGGAAAGTGGAATGCAGGTAGTTAGAAAATTAAGCGTAGATCGTATTACGGATAAAATGACAATCGCACATACAGTTTTTTCGCGTACAGGTGGGATACTTGTGGAAGAAAATACAGCAATTACAAAAGAAGTGAGAGAATTATTAATCAGGAATTTCATTGAAGAAGTATATGTATACATCGAAAGACAGGGATTGACCGAAGAAGCGTGTGAATATATTAATCAAACAAGAGTAAGAGCAAGAAGAATGCTTTAGCATAAAGCGATGAATACTATATAAGAATATCTTATTAGATTAAGTAAAGAAATTTATGGAGCTAATAAAAGATATAGATTGTAAATATGAATTTTTGATGATAAAATGGAGTTGGAAAAAATTTTCCAACTCTATTATTTTATAAAGTTTATGGCTTGCAAAACAAGGAGGTAAAAATCCTCTCCTCATCATGGGATTCGGATTTTGCTTCGCAAAACAAGGAGGATTTATGAAATTATTATCATTAAAAGATGAATTGGCTGGAAATTCTTATCCGGGACGCGGAATCGTAATCGGTAAATCAAAAGATGGAAAATATGCGGTAACAGCATATTTTATCATGGGAAGAAGCGAAAACAGCCGTAATCGAGTATTCGTAGAAGATGGCGAAGGTATCCGTACACAGGCATTCGATCCTTCTAAGCTTAGTGATCCAAGTTTAATTATATATGCACCTGTACGTGTTCTTGGTAACAAGACTATTGTAACAAATGGTGATCAGACAGACACAATTTATGAGTTAATGGACAAACAGCAGACCTTCGAACAGGCTCTTCGTACAAGAGAGTTTGAGCCGGATGCTCCAAACTACACACCTAGAATTTCAGGTATTATGCATATCGAAAATGGTACATACAATTATGCGATGTCTATTTTAAAGAGCAATAATGGCAATCCGGATGCTTGCAATCGTTACACATTTGCATACCAGAATCCAATCGCAGGTGAAGCTCATTTCATCCATACATATATGGAAGATGGTAATCCACTTCCAAGTTTCGAAGGCGAACCAAAGTGGGTTGAATTAGATGGTGACATCGATACATTCACAAAAGAAGTTTGGGAAAACTTAAATGAAGAAAATAAAGTTTCTTTATTTGTAAGATACATTGACATTGCAACAGGCGAGTACGAGACACGTATTGTGAATAAAAATGTGTAATAACAACGAGGAACGCAGGTGACAGACGGTAGAAACGGTATGCAAATTTATTTGCAAATATCGGTTTTGTCGGGTGGCAGACTGTGTGGCGACTGTCACACAGCGATAGAGCGAAGCTCTAGAGCCTGCGTGTAGTATATATAGATACAGGAGATAAATATGAAAGAATTAGAATTAAAATATGGTTGTAACCCAAATCAGAAACCTTCCAGAATTTATATGGAAGAAGGCGAACTTCCAATCAAAGTTTTAAATGGTAAACCGGGATATATCAATTTCCTTGATGCATTCAATGGCTGGCAGTTAGTAAACGAATTGAAGAAAGCAACTGGTCTTCCGGCAGCTACTTCTTTTAAACATGTTTCACCGGCAGGTGCAGCAGTAGGTCTTCCATTAACAGATGTTGAGAGAAAAATTTACTGGGTTGATGATATGGATGTAGAGTTTACACCACTTGCAAACGCTTATATTCGTGCAAGAGGCGCAGACAGAATGTCATCTTTCGGTGATTTCATTTCCTTATCAGATGTTTGTGATAAAGAAACAGCATTAGTTATCAAACGTGAAGTGTCTGATGGTGTTATCGCTCCTGGCTATACAGACGAAGCACTTGAAATTTTGAGAGAAAAGAAAAAAGGCGGTTACAATGTAATCGAAATCGATCCAAACTTCGTTCCAAATCCAATTGAACGCAAAGAAGTATTCGGTATTACATTTGAACAGGGTAGAAACGAATTAGTGATTGATGAAAATTTCTTCAATAACATCGTTACAGAGAATAAAGAACTTCCAGAACAGGCTAAAATCGATTTGACAATCGCTATGATTACATTAAAATATACGCAGTCTAACTCTGTATGTTATGTAAAAGGCGGTCAGGCAATCGGTATCGGTGCAGGACAGCAGTCACGTATTCATTGTACAAGACTTGCAGGAAGCAAGGCAGATAACTGGTGGTTACGTCAGTCTCCACAGGTACTCGGTCTTCAGTTCTTAGATAAGATCGGTCGTGCTGACAGAGATAACGCTATTGATTTATACATTGGTGAAGATTACATGGATGTATTAGCTGACGGTGCTTGGGAGAATATCTTCAAAGTAAAACCGGAAGTTTTTACAGCAGAAGAAAAACGTGCATGGTTAGATAAGAATACAGGTGTGGCACTTGGTTCTGACGCATTCTTCCCATTCGGTGATAACGTAGAACGTGCTCATAGAAGTGGTGTAAGCTACATCGCTCAGCCAGGCGGTTCTATCCGTGATGATCATGTTATTTATACATGTAACAAATATGATATTGCTATGGCATTTACAGGAATTCGTTTATTCCATCACTAGTCATCTGGGGCTCATCCGAACATGTTTAAATGAGCACCCGATGACTAATAAAAGAATAGTTATATAAAATGTGAAACACCACAGGTGACTGAGTACAGCCACTTGCGGTGTTTTTTGTTATTTGTGTAGCACTACTTATTTAAAAAAACAATAAAAAATTATCGTAATACGATAAAAAGTTATTGACTTTTAGTAATAGTAGAGATAAGATTTCTATAAGTAAATGGAAAGTTATGGAGGGAATCATATGTCACAAGATGTATTAGCAAAGTGGTTGAAAGCAATCATTATAGGTGTTGGTATTTTTGGAATACTGGTTTACGGTTTTATGATACCGGAATGCGGAAAAATGTTCGTAACGATGTATCCGGAGTTTTCGTATTGCTACTATCCGTGGTTGATTTTTATTTGGATGACGGGTATTCCATGCTATGCTGTTTTGGTTTTTGCTTGGAAAATTGCTGTTAATATTCAAAAGGATAATTCTTTTTCAGTGGAGAATGCACGTTTGATGAAGCGGATAGCAGGTATGGCATTTTTTGATGTAATCTTCTTTTTCATGGGTAATGTGTTGTTTCTGTTTTTAAATATGAATCATCCGGGAATTGTACTTGGCTCTTTACTGATTGTATTCATCGGTGTCGTAGTAGCGATAGCTGCAGGAGTGCTGTCTCATTTGATTGCAAAGGCAGCTAACTTGCAGGAGCAGACAGATTTGACGATTTAATAAAGGATGGAAATAGAAATGAACGGAGAAATTATTTTTAATATAGATGTCATGCTGGCAAAACGGAAGATGAGTCTGACAGAATTGGCTGAAAAAGTAGGAATTACGACTGCAAATATGTCTATTTTAAAAACCGGTAAAGCGAAGGCAATTAAGATTACCACGCTGACAAAACTATGTGAAGCATTGGAGTGCCAACCGGGAGATATCTTAGAATATCGGGAACAGAAAGCAGAGGGGAAAGAGCATGACTAGATTATTAAGATTGCAATTGCCAATATTAACACCTGTAATGATTTCATTTTTGTTAGGAGTTTTATTAGGCATTGTATGGTTGATACAACTTGGTACATCCGGTGAGAGTCTGATGGCATTACTTAGCTTCCTGATATTTACAGGAATTGCGTTTGGAATGCTTCTTGTATATCCTATTATATTGACTGTGATGGAATGGGGCGTATTCGTGGCAGCAGTTAAGAAGGAAAGTCTTCCATTATGGACGAAAGGACAGGATTGTCTGACTGTCGGATTGGCAATAGTGTATAGCTCTTTGTATGTAGGAGTCGTCGGGAATGCGATGTTTGGTACGGATTGGGAGGAAACGCTTTCTAATGCGGCAAAACATACACCGATATATTCGCAGTCCATGACAACGGTTTGTGTGATTGCACTGATAGGAATTGTGGGATATTTTTTGGTTAATTTTATACCGATAGAAAAAATGTCGCCATTATTGCTCGTGCTTGGTATGTCAGCGATGTACCTTGGGACGTTGGAGAGTATTGTCTGGTGTATGCAGGTATGCAGTATGAAAATTTGGTCGGAGGCATATCTGATACTTTTGCCGGTGAATTGCCTGATTATTACCGCTAAAACAGTTTGCTGTAAAATGACCGAATGGAAAAATATGTCGCATGAAAATATCAATGTCAGTAAAAATATGTTTCTGAAAAAGTGCAATCAGGTACTTGCGAAGTCAGAATACTGGCCGTTGGCTGCGTTTCTGGTGATGTGGCCTCTTTTAGGAATCATGATAGCGGTGTTGATGTTATTCGGGCAGGCTCCGGATTCTGTCATTAAAGCATGGACAGAGACGAGCGATTGGAATTTGTCACAGAGAGTATCGCTACAGAATATTTATTATGATGAACATTATTTATGTACGGTTGCGGCCGGTGGTCATGAAAAAGTCGTGAAACCTTTACGATTGGGAGTGCGTCATGGGCATGAAGTGATAGTGAACCGTCAGCTTTGTGTGGCAAATGCTTTTGAACAGATATTAGAAGAACGGACACCGAGGTTTCATCGTGTGGTACGCAGTTTTTATGACACATATGGTTTTCCTGTTGCAAAATTAATTCGTTCAAAATATGTGGCAGATTTCATTTATATATGGATGAAACCTTTAGAATGGATGTTTTTATTTGTGATTTATATATGTGATGTACACCCTGAGAATCGGATTGCTTTGCAGTATACAGGGAAAACAGAAAAAGATTTTGCGAAATAGCGAGAAAAAACACTGCTCTTGTAATTTGTTGTTTGTCCATATGTTCTTTTAAATGTATTTCAATATGACCATATTGGTGCATAATATATAATCCATTGTTCATAATAAATTTCACCTCTTGTATATAGTGTATAAAAAAGTCGGTTCTTGACGAATTACATATAAATAGTTACTATATAGATAGTTACTATTTGATTAGTGAAAAAAAAGAGGAGTGAAAGGAGAAAAGTTCATGTTTAAAAGAGCTTTGGCTTTGTTGTTGACAGCATGTATGATGTTTGATTCATCAGCGATTACAGCGTTGGCAGCAGAGCCGCAAACAGAAGTGGTTTCAGAAGTTGAAACGGAAACAACAGAGACAGAAGAAACTGAGGAAGTTTCAGAAGCTGTACTTGTCGAAGAAGAAACAGGTTCGGAGCTGCTTGCAGAAGAAACAGTAACAGAAAGTGAAGTAGTTACTGAAGAAGTGGTTACAGAAACAGAAGAAATGACGGAGACAGAAGAAATCGTCATAGAGACTGTGGTAACAGAAAAAACAGATGTACAAGAAGATATCATTCCTGTGGAGGAAACAGAATATCCGGCATTAAGTGTAGGGGTAACAACGGCGGTAACGATACCGGCATACGTGCCTGATACAGAGTATGTAGTTTATACCTTTACTGCACCGGAAACAGGTGTTTATACGTTGAATGCTAAAACACCGGATAGCTATGATTCTTCTTATATCAATGTGTATACAGATGAAGAATTTGATGTGAGTATCAGTTATGGTTCTGCGTATATGTATTCTGATGCAAATTTAATACTACCGGAGATGCAGGCCGGCGAATCAATTTATATTAGAATGCATACATATTCAGGAAGCGATGTTGAAGCAAGTGTAACCATTAAAAAATTGCCTACATATACATTAGTAGAACAGGAAGATGACAGTTATACTGCTGAGACGGAGGATTATATATTCCGCACAAGTGTAAAAGCCGGATATCAGAGTCTTCGTGGTGAGGTATCATTAACAGCAAAAGAAGGTGCGGTTTTAGCAAATAATTATTATGTAAAGAATATGGCAGAGACTATAGACGGCACATATAAATCGACATATTCTAACACCACTTATTTGTATAGTTATAGTGATTATACCGGTATAGCATCTGTTCAGGTAGAACAGGGTAGTAAGTATAACGTGTATTATATTTTGCAGGATTATGATACTGATGAATATCTTGCGATGTTTGCAGGTGATATGCTGCTGACTACCGGTAAAACCGACCAAAACTATCATTTATATGATATTACTGCTAAAGAGACAAGTGTTATCTTTGAATTGGAAGTGTTTGGCTATAGTAACAAGTGTTATTATGCTCCTACAGATGGTTCAGAAGATGAAACTTATATGGTGTTTAATTCGGGCTGGCAAGATTTGCAGGTATATAATTTACAGCCGGGAACAGAGTATTATTTTGAATTTTTAGATAATGATTCGAATCTGCTTGGCAGAGAGATTGTGAGTACAAAAGAAACGACAGCAGTTTTTGAGTACGATGCGGCTTTCTTAGAGGATGGTACGACATTAAAGTTTTCCGTAGATGTATCTAATTATAACGGAGATGATAATTATGCATATCTTTATTATAAGTATACAGATGAATTAGGTTATGAACATACTGGAAATTCGTATAAGTATATTAGTAACTTGGAAGTAGATCCTGAAACGGGAAAAGAATTCCGGATATCAACATCAGTAAGTCCTGCTTTTATAGCCGGAGAGACTTATGATATTGAACTTTGGGTAGAGTTTGATGACGTAACATATAGTAAAACGATAAAGACGATAACAATACCTGAGACAGCAGTTGAGGCAGATGATATCCTGTTTACAATCGAAGCTCGTGAAGAAGTAGAAGGATATGTTGATTATTCTGTTGATATTGCTAATGTAGAAGATGAGATTTATGGAATGTTATATTACAGACTGCAAGGCGATGTGACATATAATAGCCAGGCAGTTTGGGTATTCCCTAATAATAAGGAAGGTTATGTCAGTGGATTACAGGCCGGCAGTACATATGAATTCGTATTGATTATCTGTGGAAGAAGAATTGATGCACTTGTGACAGTTGGGGATGCAGTTCTGCAACTGATACCGGTAGCTGAGTCAGCAGAAGATAATGCATTCGATATTGTTCGTGAATTTAAAGTGGAAAGCACCGGAGAATTGGAAAATGTTTATTATCTGAAGATGTATTATATGACAGAGGGTGATACATCTTGGAAAGAACTTGGTTATTATTCTTATGTAGAATTGAATGCAGCAAACGGTTATCAGGCAAAGTATAAAACAGCAGATTTTAGAGGTTTATTGCCTGATACAGAATATAAAATAAAGTGGTTACTTACTACAGATGAATATAGTTCAAACGGATATAGTATATTTGAAACCATTACGACAAAAGAACCAGACTTAACAATTGAAGAAACAAAAAGTTTTATCAATAGTCAGCAATATTGTCTTACATTAAATACAGAATGTATTTCTAACTTTGATGATTTTTTTGCAATTGTGAATGCTTACGTCAGAGAAACAGGTAAGAATACTTATCGTGAATTGGGAGAAACACATTTTGATAGTGATTATGATTACATATCTACGTTGCAAATAGATGGTTTAAAACCGAATACACAATATGATTTATCACTGCGACTCCAAATAGGGGATGAACATGCAGAATATAAGACATTTACATTTACGACTCCGGTTGATGCAAGAAAAGTTGTGATTGAGGAACCAATCAAGACTTATTTAGATTTGGTAGAGATTTCTTATACTGTAGAAGGAATGGATGTAGTAGATGAGACTAGTGTTCAGCTTTTTGTAAAAGAACAAGGTGAAACAGAATGGATAAATCCGACTTCATGGAGTTATGACAGTGAAGAGTCCACCGATTACGAAGGTATTAAAAAATTCACTTGGGCTAATATAAATGGTGCTGGGTTCGAAGAAAATACTACCTTTGATTATAAGATTGGTTTTGGAAAATATGATACAACTGTTAATAACCTGGAAAAGGCAGTAACAGGTACATTTACCATTCCTAAGGATACCAGAACTGTTACAATGAATGAGCCGGAAGCGAATTTCCATAATGTAACCTTGCCTTATACATTAAGCGGAATGGAAGTTATAGCAGATGACACTTGTGTTCTTATATATATCAGGGAAAAGGGAACAGAAGGAGCTTGGGAAAAGGCAGATTACAGCTATTATTCTAATGGCGATTCATTAACTTCTTACTTCTATGTAAGAAGATATAATGGTGCTGAATTAAAGGAAGATCAGGAATATGAATATGAAGTTGGTTTCGGTGATTATGATGAATCAAGAGAAACTTTGGCTCAAAAGTTGACTGGTACCTTTAAGACAGCAGAAGATCCACGTCGTGCAAATGTAACTGTAACACCGAATTATACACGGGCAACAATGAATGTTTCATTTACCGGTAATAACTTTAACGAATTCACTTGTGTGCATTATTTCTACAGATTAAAAGATGCGGCAGAATGGATTTACATCGGAACATTAGGTGGTACATATGAAGTATCAGGAAGTAGAACAGCTACCATAAATAATTTGAATGTTGGAACAGAGTATGAATATGTAGCAATAGTTTCTGATAGTAATAGTTATGGCAATCCGGATGAAATAACAGATGAAAGACGAAAAGCATCAGGAAGCTTTACTACAAAAAAGAATACTTATGAGTTAGAATTTGAATTGAACGAAAGTAAATTGACTTACGAGAGTGCAGTTGTAGCTGTGACTGCAACAGGCGGTACAGATAGTTCAGTAAATGTATTGTTAACTTTAAGTAATGGAAATGATGTAGTAAGTCAGGAAATGGTCAGCTTAAAAGCAGGCAATGATTATACAAAGGAAGTTACCTTTGAAGATTTGTTGGGTTCAACAGAGTATACAATTTCCGCTGCACAGTTTAGCGTAAGTGAGAATGGTAATACCATTGACCTTGGAACAAAAGAATTTGCATTTAAGTTTACAACAAAAGAGGCAATCCCTCCAACAGCTATTACATTAAATGAGAGCGAAATGCTTTTAAATTGTATATCCGGTTATAACATGGGAAAATTAAGTGTAGCCGTTGAGCCGACTACTGCAGCTGATGCTGTGGTATGGGAATCAAGTAATCCGGCAGTAGCGACTGTAAGAGAAGATGGATGGGTAATCGGACAGTCAGTCGGTACAGCTATTATTACAGCAACTTCAAGATATTGTGATGCTGATGGTAAATATGCAAGTGCATCTTGTGAAGTAACTGTGAAAAAATATGTAGTTGGTTGTGCAGGTGAAGAAGAACCGACATTATATGAGAACTTTACGACTCTTGCAATTAGCAAAAATGGTCAGAATAAATCCATGGAAGGTCTTGGTTTTTACGAAGTAGATATAAATGGTAAAGCAACCTTAATGGAAGAGTATGATGTTACGGTTGAAAAAAATGGTATTGTAGATTGGGATAAAGAAAGCGGAACGCTTAGTGCAACAGGTTTGGGTTATACCTATGTAGTATTTGAAAAAGACGGTATCAAAGCTGCAGTTTATGTAGAGACATTCTTAGAAGCGACCGGTTTTAGTATTACAGGATTTGAAACAAGTAATAATTCAATCCCTGCAATTTTAAATGCAGATGGGAGTTATACATTCGGATGGTTAAACGGTACGACATATACAGCAAAAGGTATGCTTAGTCCGGTAGGTGAGTTTAATCCGGCAGATTTTAACTGGACAATTGCAGATACAAGTATTGCAACAGTAGATGAACAAACGGGTGTGATTACAATCTGCGGTGGTGGAAAGACCACATTAACGGTATCACCGAGAAATACGAATACAAGCAGAGCTTATGTAAAACAGGAGCAGGTTATTACATTCGAGACCAAGGGATTACCATTCTCAGAATTTGCAACAACTTATGCAATTGTAAATGTGGATAAGAAACTTTCTGATATAGAGTTTGATTTTAGTGATCAAATCAAAGCATTGGCTGCAGAACGTGGTATGTCAGAAGAAGCACTTCAGGAAGCACTTGATGGCTGGAGTTGGAAGAATCCAAAAACACCGCTTGTTACAAATGGTCATAATAGAGAATCTTATGATTTTGAAGTTGTTTATGAAGGAGCTAACAGTTATCCATTAGAAGCTCGTGTAGAAGTATATATCGGTAAGATTAATGGCGTATCTGTTTACGAGACAAATGGTTCTCATAAACAGATGTTATTGACAAGTACCGCAGAGAGTGTGAAAGACAGTATTACACTTAATGTAAGTGCATATGGTGAAGGTATTATAAATGCGGCAGATTATACAATTGAGATGCCGGATGTTAAGAATCTTACAATTGTGCGTAATGGTTCGAATTTTACAATTACTGCATTAAAAGCAGGAGCTTATACATTAACACCTGTGATTAAAGTAGGTAATAAAGTTGTAGCAAAAGGCAGTTATAAGATTACCGCGGTTGATACGCCACAGGTAGATAATATTGGTTTAACAGCTACAATGAATGGTGAGCATATTGACATTGTTAACAATAAGATTATCTTTGATACTACAGATGAGGATAAGAATTTTGAATTACAGGCAATCGTAACAGCTTTAGGAGAGGCTGCTGCAACCAAATTAAATTGGAGCAGTTCGGATAAGTCTGTTATAGATGTAAAAGCAGATGCAGCGAATTCTCACATTGCAAAAGTAACTGCAAAAGGCGAAGGACATGCGGTAATTACTGTAACAGCAAATGATAAGCTTAAATACAAGGTAACACTCAATGTAGAGATTCAGAATCATGCACCACGTGTAAATAAAAATAAAGTGACTGTTAATACAGCATACGATTATAACAGTAGTTACGGAAAGAGTCTGGCAGCTGCAGCCGGTGTGGTAGAAATTGTTCCGGTTTATGACAGTGCTATAACAAGTGTTCAATTGTACGATAAGACAGGAACAAGCGTATCGACTGACTTAAGAATTCAGCAGTATTCTTATAATAGTGCATATGAATGGTTAGTAATGCCGATAAATGCAGACCTTAAAAAAGGTACTTATGATTGTACCTTACGAGTTACTACATCTGCAGGTGTGACAAAAGATTATCCGTTAAAAGTAACTGTTAATAATAAGAAACTTAGTGTAAAAGCAAGCATGAGTACTAAAGTAAACCTGTTCTATACGAATGCAACAGGTGATATCAAAATAACAGGTACAAAAGGTGTAGCAGTTTCTAGTATTTCATGGGTACCTGTAGACGGAACAAATAGTGGTTTTAGTATTAGCAGATATGGTAACTATAGTTCTTATTATCGTTTGGGAGTATCGCAGAATGCAGGTATTGACGTAGTAAAAGGAGCACTTAAGAATAAAGACGTAGCGAAGGGTACATTAACCGTGAAAGTTAACGGTTATAGAGATACCTTTACTTTCAAAAACTTTAGTATTAAGACTATTTATAAGAAACCAAGTCTTGTGACTACAGGCAGTGTAGTTGTTCCGACGTTAGGACAGGTTTCAAATGGTTTCTCTATTTATGATAAGACAAATAAAATTACTCTTTCATATAATACAACAAATACAAACAGTATCTATTATTACAATGAACTTAGTTATGATAATGATGCGGTAGATGTAAATGTAGAACAGGGTTCTTATTGGGTATCTTATACATTTAACGGAATAAAGAATACCAAACTTAACATGGTTGTGGATGCAGAGATATGGCGTGAATCCTTAAAAGTGACACATTCGATTACGGTAAAGAAACCAAAGGTAGTGCTTGGTGGTACAACAGTGACATTTAACACTGTGGCAACCCGTGAAAATACTGTTTATCGAAATGTTTATTTAGATAATGGAATGAGAGTTAATTTCTCTGATATTACAATTCAGGGAACGGATGCAAAGTCAAAAGATTTAATGGCTAAAGATTTATTTGTGCTTAGTACAGAGGGTAATTCAATTAAAGTTGCACAGAAGGATGCTGTAACGTTAGGTCAGACTGACGTGAAAGCAGGTACTTATAAGTATAAATTGACTCCGTATTACACAAATGAAGATGGTGAAAAGACAGCATTAAATGCTGTAACACTTTCTGTAAAAGTTATGACAAAATCTGTTACAGCAAAAGTAAGTGCAAAAGGTTCTGTAGATTTGTCAAATGGTACAAATTATAATGTATCTAAGAAGACGAATGCAGTTTGGGTTGATCCAAAATTCAGTAATGCTCCGGAAGGATTCTATGTAAATGAATATAAAGTTGTGGGAGAATACAGTAACTACTTTAGAATGGGACAATCCGCTGGACATTATTTTGTAACGGTATCAAGTGAGGGCTTAAATAAATTAAGATCAGGACAGTCTTATAACCTGGCTGTTGAGTATACGATGGTAAATTCATATGGTGATACTTATACAGTTACAAGTAATACCTTTAGTGTGAAACCAAAACAGTCCAAACCGAAAATTACGATAAGTGGCAATAATCAGACATTGTACGCAGCAGCAGGCAGTGTATCAAGAATGTATGATATTTCCTTGCCGAATTATTATACAATTTCCAATATATATGGTAGTTTGGATTGTAATAAAGATGGTGTAACAGATATTGTAGTAACACCTAATTCTATCTACGGCAGTTATAGTAATTATGCCGAATTGGCAGTCAGACTATCAGATTGTGATGGTGCTGTTTCAGCTAAAAATGGTAAGACCTACACTGTTCCGGTTACGGTTCAGTTAGTGGGACGTGATGGTGTGGCTAAAGATGTAACTGTAAATCTTAAAGTGACCGTAAAACGTTAATTTAAGCTCAAAAGAGAGTTGTTTTTAAAGCAGATAGCTAAATAAAAAAGAGCATGGCTTTATAACCGATAAATTAAGGTTATGGAGTCATGCTCTTTTATGCTTCTAATAGGAAAGAACTTGTTGCCTTTATAACTAATGAGGCAGTCCCATATTTTATTATGTGTAAAATGTAGTGATATTGTATCGAAATTATGAAAGTACTGAATAATTACGGATACTTACACAATTACAATATTACGTGTATATTCACTTTGCGGAAAAACATCGTTTTTGGCGGTACGAACCTGTGAATACAAATCCGCAGCAAAAATATCTTTCTCTAAAATAGTCAAAGCACTGGTATCTAAAAGTGCAGAGGCATCCGCAAGTTTTGAAATAAGTGGTATCTTAGCAGAATGTTTTAATATTTTTAAAAGTATCGAGGAATCCTTGCGGAATCCTAATATGCGAAGATATGGGATATAGTCCAATTCTTTTCCAAAGGAATAATCATCATTGCTGATATTTAAAATAAAATGCATGAATATTCGACTGAGTCTGGTGTAAGTGGTGTCTTTACTTTTATTCCATTCACAAAATTGGTCAAAGGAAGAAAAACTCAAACGATTTTTAAAAAAGCGATTTGCCAGTTCGGGGGTTGCATCACCGATATCCGACAGTTTGCCTGTATCAGAAGTAAGCAATAGGTAGCCCAGCATAGAAGAAAAATCGTTTGGATAAACGAGAGCGTGAGTCTTACAATATGTTTTTAATACCTCTAGGGCAGGAGCAGGCAGTGCGGATACAAGAGTCTCCGGGTTTGGTAAATCCGCAAAACTGATACCGGAATGCAAAACTTTTCGGATTGCGGTAGCGGAAGCAGTAGGAATAGGTATAGTATTGTAAGCTATTGAGCCGGAGGTCTCTGCAATATATTCATCATGATATCCGGCACCTTCCCTTTTAATCACATATGGAGTAATGGAAGAATGTCTGCGTTTTAAAGCCTTTAAATATTCGATTGCTAAAATATTATTTGGTTCGTTTAATATGCATGTAATACAGTCTAAATCATAAGAAGAAAGGGACAATTCTGATGCTGCATTATGGAAAGGCATTTGTGAAAAATATTCACACAAAGCATTGCTCCGTGCCACCGGAAAAGCAGCTCCTTCTTTTAAATATTTAGAAAGAGCCAGACGATAGGCGTCCGGTTCGTTTATCAGCACATCAGCAAGCATAGAAAGCGTACCCAAATCATCTGTCTCAGCACCAAAACAAATACCATCGATACATCCCATTTTATCGAATAAAGTTACACCTGCCATGGCAAAATACTCAGCAGACGCAGTTGCCCATAAAACAGGTAGTTCAATGACTAAATCAACACCACAGCTTAATGCCATTTGTGTTCTGGCATATTTATCAATGATAGCAGGAGCACCGCGTTGTACAAAGTTGCCGCTCATGGCAACTACAACATAATCTGCCTGTAAATCTTTTTTTATTTTTTCTATTTGGTATGCATGTCCATTGTGAAATGGATTGTATTCTGCAATGATTCCTATAACTTTCATATAAATCCTTTTACATTAATTAATTTATAGTACCGGTTGACGCGTATATTAGCGAAAGAGTGTCCGGCTGGATATATCATAACATATCTGACAGGATTGGCAAAGATTGAACGTGGAGAAATCGTAACTATTCAGAATGAAGGTAATTTTGGTTATGGATGTACAGTAACCAATTTTGTTCTTCATTTTGTACAGTTTCTTGTAAAAATTGGCTTGCCGAGATGAGAAAATAGGGGTATACTTATAATAAGAGTGCTTTTGTATTTTTTGTCAGAAGTACTAGAAAGAAAGCGGTAAAGAATAATAATATATGGAGGGTTTTTAATAATGAATGTATTAGTAATTAATTGTGGTAGTTCATCTCTTAAGTATCAGTTAATCGATTCTGAGACAGAAGCTGTATTAGCAAAAGGTCTTTGCGAAAGAATTGGTCTTGATGGAAGATTAGTATACCAGAAAGCAGGCTGTGATAAAGAAATAACAGAAGTGGCTATGCCAACACATAAACAGGCGATTCAGTTAGTATTGGATGCACTTGTTAATCCTGCGACAGGTGCTATTGCAAGTCTTGCAGAAGTTGGTGCGGTAGGTCATCGTTTAGTACACGGTGCAGAGAAGTTTACATCATCTGCTTTAGTTACAGATGAAATGCTTGCAGTGGTTGAAGAATGTAATGATTTAGCACCTCTTCACAATCCAGCTAACTTAATTGGTGTTAATGCATGTAAAGAATTAATGCCAAATGTACCTATGGTAGCTGTATATGATACAGCTTTCCATCAGACAATGCCTTCAAAAGCTTATTTATATGGTATTCCATATGAATATTATGAGAAATACAGAGTAAGAAGATACGGATTCCATGGTACAAGTCATAGCTTTGTATCTAAAGAGACAGCAGATTTCTTAGGAATGGATTATAATAATTCAAAGATTATTGTTGCTCATTTAGGAAATGGTGCTTCTATTAGTGCTGTATTAAATGGCAAGTGTGTAGATACATCTATGGGTCTTACTCCATTAGAAGGTCTTATCATGGGAACTCGTTCTGGTGATATTGATCCATCTATTATCGAATATATTGCTAAAAAAGAAAATCTTGACATCGCAGGTGTTATGAACGTATTAAATAAAAAATCCGGTGTATTAGGCTTATCCGGTATATCAAGTGATTTCCGTGACCTTGAGGATGGACATTTTGCAGGCGATGCACATTGTACAGAAGTATTAGAAATCTTCAGCTATAGAGTAGCAAAATACATTGGTGCATATGTTGCAGCAATGAACGGTGTAGATGCAATTTCATTTACAGCAGGTGTTGGTGAAAATGGTCCTATCGTTCGTGAGATGGTTCTTAAATATCTTGGATATCTTGGAATTGAATTAGACGAAGAAGCAAATAATAAACGTGGTTTCAATAATGTTATCTCTACAGCAGATTCAAAGGTTAAAGTTTGTGTAATTCCAACAAACGAAGAACTTGCAATCGCAAGAGAGACAGTTGCAATCGTAGGTAAATAATAAAATTATTGCAACTATTCAGAGTACCATTTATTTTTTGTTTATAAAGAATGAAAAGTTATATGATAAAAGGCTGTAAAATTTTTTACAGCCTTTTATTTACGCGATTAGCAAGGAAATTATAATTAAATGAGCTTAGATTGGGTAAAGAAGGAAAAGAAAGCTGATTGATACCAAATCAAGTATAGGTTTTATGAAAATAAACAATAAATAGTAAAAAAAGAGTTGACAAAGAATGGACAACTATGTATAATTATTTAGGTGTGAAACCTTGTCAGTAGATAAGGAGGGAGAGAGCCATGAGTTTAGATATTTCAAGCATTGTAACTTGTGAGAACAAAAGCGTAACAGAAGAAGTTCAAATCGAGCTCGATACTTTTAAGTCTAGGATGGGTGATTTCCCAATTACAGAGAAATCACCGGTAGAGCTTAAGATAACCAACCAGGAGAACAAGCGGCTGCTTATCCAGGGGACAGTTGATTTTACAGCATTGATACCGTGTGGTCGTTGTCTGGAAGAAGTTCCGACAAGTATCCATTTTGATATTGATAAGAAGCTTCCGATTAACGGAGCAGAAGTCAGTGAAGAAGAAATGGATGAATCAGACTACCTGATTGGATTTGATCTGGATGTAGATAGATTAATCTACGAAGAGATTTTGGTGAACTGGCCGATGAAGGTTCTGTGCAACGATGATTGCAAAGGAATTTGCAAGGTGTGCGGAATCAACCTGAATAAGGGTGATTGCAATTGCCAGAGAACAGAACTTGATCCAAGAATGGCAGCATTCCAAGATGTCTTTAACAAATTTAAGGAGGTGTAGGTAAATGTCAATCTGTCCAAAGAATAAATCTTCCAAAGGAAGAAGAGATAAAAGAAGAGCAAACTGGAAAATGACTGCTCCAGCATTAGTAAAATGCAGCAAATGTGGAGAATTAATGATGCCACACAGAGTTTGCAAGAACTGCGGATCTTATAACAAAAAAGAGATTATCGCTCAGGACTAATCATTAAAAATGAAATTGCGACAAGGGTTTGATGAAAATCAAACTCTTGTTTTTTTTGCCCCAATTTTGTATACAGAATGTAATATAGATTACGAGTAACTATTCAGTAGTTTCGTGCATTTACTGCACAGAACGTGAGAACATGATGCAAGATTGCAAAAATCCCATTGCCGTAGGCAATTATAAATGGATTTTTGCATTGTAATTATGAAGGTACTGAATAATTACGATTACGATATCATTTCTTGCAGTAATAATGTGAAGAAAGGTACAGTGACCATGGTGATACAGGGAAATGGAAACTATGATGACACGTAAACTATGAAGTTTACAATTAAATAAAAAGGATTTTCGTGGTTCTGGATGTTGAAAGAAGAGACGGAATAATAGGACATTGATTAAAAATGCAACGGATACACAAAAGTTCGTTGTATTTTTTTGCTTTGAACATACAAAAGTTCGTTGTAATTTTTGTATGTTTGTGCCATACTATATGATTATAGAAGTTGTTTGATTCAGGAGGTGTTGCTATGTATCGATTTGCTATAGAGAAATTATATAAGTGGAAAGAAAGTAAATATCGGAAACCATTAATTATAGAAGGTGCACGTCAGGTAGGAAAAACCTGGCTTATGAAGGAATTTGGAAAACAAGCGTATAAGGATACTGTGTATATAAACTTTGATTCAAACACTAGAATGAGGGAGTTGTTTGAAACAGATTTAAAGGTAGAGCGTTTGGTATTAGGGTTGGAACTTTATGTCGGACGAAAGATTGATACAGAAAATACACTAATTATTTTTGATGAAGTGCAGGAAGTTCCAAAAGCATTGACTAGTCTGAAATATTTTTGTGAAGATGCACCACAGTATCATATTATATGTGCGGGCTCTTTGTTAGGTATTGCACTTCATGGAGGTACGTCATTTCCGGTTGGTAAAGTGGATTTTTTAAAATTATATCCATTATCGTTTAAAGAATTTATGATGGCATTGGGAAAAGAACGTTTTGTCCAATTGCTATCCAATCAAGATTTTTCAATGCTAACGGCATTTAAGACAGAGTATATTGATACTTTAAAGCAATATTATTTTGTGGGAGGAATGCCGGAAGTAGTGTTGCATTTTTCCGAGAATAAGGACTTCAATGAAGTGCGAGAGATTCAGAAAAGAATTTTATCTGCGTATGAACAAGATTTCTCAAAACATGCACCGATTGAAATTGTGCCGAAAATTCGTATGGTATGGAATAGTATTCCGTCCCAATTAGCAAAGGAGAATAAGAAGTTCCTTTATGGACTTGTTCGTGAAGGTGGGCGTGCTAAAGATTATGAAACGGCGATTATGTGGCTTTCTGATTGTGGTCTGGTCCATAAGGTTAGCAAGGTTACAACACCAAAACTTCCTCTGAAAGCATATGAAGATTTAAAAGCATTTAAATTATTTATAGTAGATGTAGGATTGTTGGGCTGTATGACAGGATTACGTCAGCAGGTATTGTTGGATGGAAATAATCTTTTTGTGGAATTTAAAGGTGCATTGACAGAGCAATATGTATTACAGCAATTTGTAACAGATGAAGTGCTTAATGTATATTATTACACGAACGAGAGAGGGGCTTGTGAAATAGATTTTCTGCTTGATGATGGGGAAAGTGTTACTCCTATAGAAGTCAAGGCAGAAGAAAATTTGAGAGCTAAAAGTCTACGTGTATATAAAGAAAAATATGAACCGACTATGTGTATGAGAGTTTCTATGGCGGATTATCGCAGACAGGAGTGGTTGTTAAATCTTCCATTATATGCAATAGAAGAGATTAGGAAAGTGAAAATTGAGAATATTGTTTGTTTATGAATATTTTAGTATGATAATCGATATGGATGATTCGGGAAAGGAATGTGGCCATGGACCAGTTTTTTAATGTTGATAATAAGTTTTTTAAAGCTATATCAAAGATAATGGACTGTGTATGGTTAAGTCTTTTATGGCTATTGTGCTGTATTCCAATAGTGACAGTAGGAGCAGCAAACACCGCATTATACTATGCAGTGAATAAAGCAATTAAACATGACAGAGGATATGTTACGAGGGAATTTTTTGTGGCATTTAAAACTAATTTTAAGCAGTCTACGATTATCTGGTTGATTTTCCTTATACTTTACATTTGGCTTGGCATAGATTATGTTTTGATGAGAGCATATGCACAGGCAGGAGTAGGTATTGGACAGATAGCCATTGTTTTTCTTATATTTGCGATGCTTATTACTATGTGGGGATTTTATGTATTTCCATACATAGCACGTTTTGAGAATGCAACGAAGATGATTTTAAAGAATACGGCTTTGATTTGTATTAATCATGCACCATGGACGCTACTGATTACTATAATATTTATAGTGATGTGGTCAGGTATCTATCTGGTGCCGCCTATGGCTCTTGTAATGCCGGTTTTGTATAATTTATTAAAGAATGTTATCTTAGAAAGGGTATTTAAAAAATATATGACACCGGAAGACTTAGCACTTGAAGAAGAACGTAACAGAAATTTCTGTAACTAAACATTGTTTTTTGTATATTGATTTATAGCAAGAGATATAGTATATTTTTATTAATCAGGTCGAAAGATTTATTGTGTAGACCGTGAGAATGTGACTCAGGAGTGCAAAAATTCCATCGTTAAAGACGAAATATAACGAATTCTTTGCAATAATTGTGAAGAGCGAAGCAGTTAGAATGGAGATACTTATGCAACAAGAGATGATAAAAGTTGTTCTAGACGCTATGGGTGGTGATTATGCACCGGTAGAACCTGTAAAGGCAGCTGTTGATGCAGTTGCAGGCAGGAAGGATATTAAGGTCCTACTTGTAGGTCGTCAGGAAGTTGTAGAAGCAGAACTTGCAAAATACAGCTATCCAAAGGAGCAGATAGAGATTGTTCATGCAGAGGAAGTGATTGAGACTGCAGAACCGCCAGTAAATGCTATCCGTAGAAAAAAACAGTCTTCTATGGTAGTAGGCATGAATTTAGTGAAGAATAAGGAAGCAGACGCTTTTGTCTCAGCCGGAAGTTCCGGTGCGATTTTAGTGGGTGGACAGCTTATTGTGGGACGTATCAGAGGAATCGACAGACCACCACTAGCACCGCTTATTCCTACGGAAAAGGGTGTTTCTTTATTGGTAGACTGTGGAGCGAATGTAGATGCAAGAGCATCTCATTTGGTACAGTTTGCACGTATGGGTTCTATATATATGGAGAATGTAGTAGGAGTTAAGAATCCAAAAGTAGCCATTGTAAATATTGGTGCTGAAGAGGAAAAGGGTAATGCACTTGTAAAGGAAACGATGCCTTTATTAAAAGAGTGTAAAGATATTAACTTTGTAGGAAGTATTGAAGCGAGAGACATTCCAAAAGGAGAAGTGGACGTTATTGTTTGTGAAGCTTTTGTGGGTAATGTTATCTTGAAGTTGTTTGAAGGGTTAAGTTCTACATTAATCGGTATTATTAAAAAAGGATTGATGAGTACACTTGTAAGTAAAATAGGTGCAGCATTGGCATTACCAGCTTTAAAGAATACTTTAAAGGAATTCGATAGTGCACGGTATGGTGGGGCACCGTTACTAGGGTTAAATGGTCTGGTAGTAAAGACCCATGGAAGTGCTAAGGCTATTGAGATGAAGAACGCAATTTACCAGTGTGTGACTTTTAAGGAACAAGATATTAATGGTAAGATTAAAGAAAAAATTTTAGGTTCAGAGGAACAGGAAGGAAAGTAAATTATGGAATTCGAAAAGCTTAAAAAAATCATTGCAGAAGTATTAAATGTGGATGAAGAGGAAATCACAATGGACACTACATTTGTGGATGACCTTGGTGCAGATTCTTTAGATATTTTCCAGATTATTATGGGATTAGAAGAAGAATTTGATATTGAAATCGCAAATGAAGAAGCTGAGAATATTGTTACAGTTGCTGATGCAGTAGAACAGATCAAGAATGCTTTAAATTAATAATTATAAGGCCCTTGTAGTAACACAAGGGCTTTTTATTTCATGGTAGGTTTACCTATCATGAAATAAAAAGCCCTGATTAAAATTCATGGAGAGGACATATGTCAAAAATAGCAGATTTAGAAAAGATAATCGGTTATCAGTTTAAAACCCCGGAATTGTTACGTCAGGCTTTGACGCATAGTTCTTATGCCAATGAGAAGCACAAAAAGCAGTCAGATAATGAACGCTTGGAGTTTTTGGGGGATGCAGTTTTAGAACTGGTATCCAGTGAATTTTTATTTAAAAATTATAGCAAGATGCCAGAAGGCGAGATGACAAAGTTTCGTGCAAGCATTGTCTGTGAACCGACTTTGGCACTTTGTACGAAAGAATTAGATTTAGGGAAATATTTATATTTAGGAAAAGGGGAAGATTTGACTGGTGGAAGAACTCGTAAGTCTATCCTTTCCGATGCGTTAGAGGCAGTAATAGGTGCTATTTATCTGGATGGAGGATTTGAGAATGCCAGAGATTTTGTGCATCGTTTTATTTTAGTAGATGTGGAACATAAAAAGTTGTTTCATGATAGTAAGACTATTTTACAGGAATTGGTGCAAGGTAATTATAAAGAAGAACTGCATTATGTTCTTGTAGGGGAAGAAGGACCGGATCATGATAAAAAGTTCATGGTAGAGGCTTTAATTGGAGATCGTGTGATTGGACATGGAACCGGCCATACGAAGAAGGCTGCGGAGCAGGAGGCAGCGTATGAAGCGTTGCTGAAGCTTAAATCAGAGCAGTAGAATATAAAGAGTGTGAACTGGAATGTACGGAACAGTTACATGAACTGAAAAAGAAAGACTGAGGAAACAGAATGTATCTTAAAAGTATAGAGGTGCAGGGATTTAAGTCATTTGCAAATAAAATTGTATTTGATTTTCATAATGGTATTACCGGTATCGTAGGACCTAATGGAAGTGGTAAGAGTAATGTAGGTGATGCGGTTCGTTGGGTACTCGGTGAACAGAGTGCCAAGCAGTTGCGTGGTGCAAGTATGCAGGATGTTATTTTTGCCGGAACAGAGAATCGCAAGCCGTTAAGTTATGCTTATGTAGCGCTTGTACTGGATAATTCCGATCATGCACTGGCATTGGATTTTGAGGAAGTGACGGTTGCCAGACGTGTGTACCGTTCTGGAGAAAGTGAGTATTTGATTAATGGCAGCCCATGCCGTTTAAAGGATGTCACAGAGCTTTTCTATGACACAGGTATCGGTAAAGAGGGTTACTCTATCATTGGTCAGGGTCAGATTGAGCGTATTTTGAGTGGTAAGCCGGAAGAACGTCGAGAATTATTCGATGAAGCGGCTGGTATCGTTAAATTTAAAAAGAGAAAAGCGACTGCACAAAAGAAGTTAGAGAACGAGCGAGAGAATTTAGTTCGTGTGAATGATATTTTGTCTGAATTGGAACGTCAGGTTGGACCATTGGAAAAACAGGCGGAAAAGGCAAAGATTTATTTAAAGAAAAAAGAAGAATTAAAGACTTATGATGTGAATATGTTCTTATTGGAAACAGAACGTATTGAGACAGAGTTAAAAGCAGTCTGTGATAAATTTGAAATTGCTAATGTAGAATACGAAGAAGCAAATAAGACTTACGAAAGTATCAAATTGGAATATGAAAAAATGGAGCAGGATATTGCGGATATAGATGAGCAAATTAACTCTGTTCGTGAGAGCATGAATCAGTCTGTAGTAATGAAGGGCAAATTAGAAGGTGAAATCAACCTTTTGAATGAGCAGATTCGTTCAGCAGAGAATACAGATGAATTAATGCAGAGTCGCTTGGATTCGTTAGATAAAGAGAAAGAAGAACGTTTTGCATTTAAGGCGGAGTACGAGGCAGAGAAATTTGCATTAGATGCTCAGCTTTCAGAGATTGAAAGTAAGCGTCAGGAGGCAAAGGAAGCCTTAGATGTGATACAGAAGGAAATTGCACGTTGTACAGAAGGTATTGAACGTGGCAAAAGCGAAATTATTGAATTATTGAATAATAAAGCTTCTATTAAGGCAAAGCAGCAGCGTTTCGATACAATGGCGGAACAGGTGAATATTCGTAAAGCTCAATTAAATCAGCGATTATTGTCGAGAAAGTCAGAAGAAGCAGATTTAGATTCTGTTTTAAATAGCTACCAGCAGGAGTTAAATCAGGTTAATGAGAAAATTGCCGGATTAAAGCGTACAGCTACAGAGATGGAAGAGCAGAGTCGTAATTGGCACAAAAAGGCAGGAGACACCAATCGTGAACTGGAAGAGGCAGTAACCAGATATCACAAAGCCCAGTCAAAATTAGAGTCCTTGAAGAACATTGCAGAGCGTTACGATGGATATGGAAATAGTATCCGTAAAGTAATGGAGCAGAAAAGTTCACACAAGGGCTTATTAGGCGTTGTATCAGATTTGATTCAGGTTGAGAAAAAGTATGAGACCGCGATTGAGACAGCATTGGGCGGTAATATACAGAATATCATTACAGAAGATGAAGATACGGCAAAGAAGATGATTACTTTTTTAAAGGAGAATCGTCTTGGACGTGCTACGTTTTTACCACTGACAAGCGTAGATGGAAAAGGTAATTTTAAAAATCAGGATGCTTTAAGTGAACCGGGAGTTATTGGTTTAGCTAATACCTTGGTAAAATGTGATACAAAATACGATGGCGTGGCGGCATATTTATTAGGTCGTGTCATTGTAACGGAGCATATTGATTATGCAATTAAATTAGCAAAGAAATATCACTATTCTCTTCATATTGTAACTTTAGAGGGTGAGTATTTAAGTCCGGGTGGTTCAATGACTGGTGGAGCGTTTAAGAACAGTAGCGGACTTTTGGCGAGAAATCGTGAAATTGAAGAGTTAGAGAAATGTGTTATAGAACTTGATGCCAAAATCAAAGAACACAAGAATCGTTTAGAAGAAATTAAAACGGCGAGAGAACTTTTAAAAGATGATATTGAAGCGAATAAGATAGAACTTCAGGAACAGTTTATTTTACAAAATACAGCAAAGTTAAACGTAGAGCGTGCTACACAGCAGAAGGCAGAGAGCGAAAATGTTTTTGCGGGCCTTATGGTGGAAAGTAATGAGATCGAGAAACAACTGAAAGAGATTGCTGAGAATAAACAACGCATTATAGAAGAGATTGAGCAGGCAAATGCCCGTGAGATAACGATTCAGGAAGAAAGTAAAAAGCTGTCCGGTATTTTAGAAGAAATTTCTGCAAAAGAAGGAGCTGCAACTCAGGCAGTAGCGGATGTTCAGATGGAAGAAGCCGGTATTCGACAGAAAGCAGAATTCGTATTAGAAAATATGAACCGAATTCATGCAGAAATTTTGAAATATGAGCAGGAACGTGATAAAGTAATGTCAGAGGCATTAGATGCCAAGGTAGATGCTGAGAAGAAACGTCAGGATATAGAAGCAATTAAACAGACGATCATTGCTTCTGATGCGAACTATAATAAGCAGGATGCTGCCTTGAAAGAGAATCTGGCAAAGAAGGAAGAAATGTCTGCGATTTATAAAGGTTTCTTCCAAAAACAGGAGGATATTTCAAAACAGATATCGAACCTTGATAAAGAAATCTTCCGTTTGAATAATCAGCGAGAAAAACTTGAAGAGACAAATGAAAATCAGACGAATTACATGTGGGAGGAGTATGAACTGACGCCACATGCAGCGATGGAATTAAAGAATGAAGAGTATGAAGATTTATCAGAGTTAAAGAAATTGATTACAGGAATTAAGGATGATATCAGAAAACTTGGCGATGTAAATGTAAATGCCATTGAAGATTATAAGGAAGTGTCAGAGCGTTACAACTTCCTAAAGACACAGCATGATGATTTGATTGAAGCAGAGCAGACATTAATGGGTATTATCGACGAATTGGATGCCGGAATGCGTAAGCAGTTCATGGAGAAATTCGTGGAGATTCAGCGTGAGTTTGACAGTGTATTCAAAGAACTCTTTGGTGGTGGTAAAGGTACTTTGGAATTGGTAGAGGGTGAAGATATCTTAGAATGTGGTATCCGTATCAATGCACAGCCACCAGGAAAGAAATTGCAGAATATGATGCAGATGTCTGGTGGAGAGAAGTCGTTGACGGCTATTTCGCTTCTGTTTGCCATCCAGAATTTAAAACCATCTCCGTTCTGTTTGTTAGACGAGATTGAGGCTGCGTTAGATGATTCAAACGTAAGCCGTTTTGCAAAATATTTACATAAACTGACCAAGAATACACAGTTTATTGTTATCACCCATAGACGTGGTACGATGGGAGCAGCAGACCGTCTCTACGGTATTACAATGCAGGAAAAAGGTGTGTCTACTTTGGTTTCTGTAAATTTGGTTGAAGGAGACTTGAAATAGTGAGTGAAGGAAAGAAAGGCTTTTGGGGACGCTTAGTAGAAGGGTTAAGCAAGACAAGAGCAAACATTGTAGCAGGAATCGATGCAGTATTTAAGGGTTTTTCGCATATTGATGATGACTTTTATGAAGAAATCGAAGAGATTCTCATTATGGGTGACATCGGTGTGAGAACGACAGAAGCTATCATCGAGGATTTAAAGAAAAAAGTAAAAGAGAATCATATAAAAGAGCCGGCAGATTGTAAAGAATTGTTGATTAAAAGTATCAAAGACCAGATGTATGTGGGAGAGACTGCATATCGTTTCGAAAATGAAAAAGCAGTTGTTCTTATGATTGGTGTCAATGGTGTGGGAAAGACAACGTCTGTTGGTAAAATGGCTTTCAAAATGAAAGACCAAGGGAAAAAAGTGATTATGGCAGCAGCAGATACATTCCGTGCAGCGGCCGGAAACCAGCTACAGGAATGGGCTAATCGTGCCGGTGTAGATATGATAGGTGGTCAGGATGGTTCTGACCCGGGAGCTGTTGTATTTGATGCAGTGGCAGCGGCAAAGGCACGTAATGCAGATGTGCTTTTATGTGATACCGCAGGACGACTTCATAATAAGAAGAATTTAATGGAAGAACTTCGTAAAATTAATAAAATTTTAGAAAAAGAATATGCAGATGCATACCGTGAGACGTTAGTGGTATTAGATGCGACTACCGGACAGAATGCATTAGAGCAGGCGAGACAGTTTTCTGAAATCGCGGATATTACAGGGATTATTTTGACAAAGATGGACGGAACAGCTAAAGGTGGAATTGCAGTAGCTATTCAGTCTGAACTTGGTATTCCGGTGAAATACATCGGTGTAGGTGAATCAATTGATGATTTACAGAAGTTTAATTCAGAAGAGTTTGTAAATGCACTTTTTGATGTGAAGAAAGATGCATAAAGTCTAGAAAAAAATTCATGTGAGACTTTGTGTTAAATAGCAGAGTTTTAAGAGATAGAAGAGGTGAAAAGTGATGTTGACACTTGACAAGTTTGAAGAAGCAGCGGAGATTGTAAAAAAAGTTACGCTGGAAACAAAACTGGTTTACAGCGATTATTTGAGTAGACAGACCGGTAACAAAGTATTTTTAAAACCGGAAAATATGCAGTTTACGGGGGCATATAAGGTGCGAGGTGCTTATTACAAAATCAGCACGCTCACAGAAGAAGAAAGAAAACGTGGTTTGATCACCGCGTCTGCAGGTAACCATGCACAAGGTGTAGCCTATGCTGCAAAATGTTATGGAGCGAAGGCTGTTATTGTAATGCCGACTACGACACCCCTTATCAAAGTAAATCGTACCAAAGAGTATGGAGCAGAAGTTGTGTTATACGGAGATGTATACGACGAAGCATGTAAGAAAGCATACGAATTGGCAGAGCAGGAAGGTTATACGTTTATTCATCCATTCGATGACTTGGCGGTTGCAACCGGTCAGGGAACGATTGCAATGGAGATTTTTAAAGAGCTTCCATTGGTAGAATATATTTTGGTTCCAATTGGTGGTGGTGGTTTGGCGGCAGGTGTAGCTACTTTGGCAAAACTTTTGAATCCAAAGATTAAGGTAATCGGTGTGGAACCTGCGGGAGCAAACTGCATGCAGGCATCGTTAGCGTCAGGAAAAGTAGCTACGTTACCGCTTGTAAATACGATTGCAGATGGTACAGCAGTAAAAACTCCGGGAAGTTTAATATTTCCATATATTCAGGAGCATTTAGATGATATAATAACCGTAAGTGATGATGAACTTGTGGTATCATTTTTAGATATGGTAGAGAATCATAAAATGGTAGTGGAGAATTCCGGTTTACTTACTGTAGCAGCAGTAAAGCATTTAGATATTACGGATAAACGTGTGGTTTCTATTTTAAGTGGTGGTAATATGGATGTTATTACAATGTCATCTGTAGTACAGCAGGGATTGATTTTCAGAGACCGTATCTTTACTGTTTCCGTATTATTACCTGATAAACCAGGCGAGTTATCTAAAGTGGCTCAGACAATTGCAGATGCACAGGGTAATGTTATTAAGTTGGATCATAATCAGTTTATTTCAACAAACCGTAATGCAGCAGTTGAATTACGTATTACCTTAGAGTGTTTCGGAACAGAGCATAAGAATCAGATTATGAAATCCTTAGAAAAAGAAGGATACAAACCAAAACTGGTTAGACCAAGTTTATAAGTATTTGGGAGGGTATAATGATGAAAAAAGTAGAAGATTATGTAAGAACGATACCGGACTTCCCGGAACCGGGTATTATGTTCCGTGATGTGACAAGTGTATTACAGGATCCGGACGGACTTAAATTATCTATTGATGAGATGATGAAATTATTGGATGGTGTTGAATTTGATGTGATTGCAGGTGCAGAATCCAGAGGATTTGTTTTCGGTGCTCCAATTGCGTATGAGCTTGGAAAAGGGTTTATTCCTGTACGTAAGGCTGGTAAACTTCCATGTGAAACAGTAAGTATGGAATATGAATTAGAGTATGGTACAGCCTGCATCGAGATTCACAAAGATGCGATTAAACCGGGACAGAAAGTAGTTATCATTGACGATCTTATCGCCACAGGCGGTACAATAGAAGCTGCTGCAAAATTAATCGAGCAGCTTGGCGGTGAAGTGGTAAAAATTGTGTTCCTGATGGAACTTGCAGGGCTAAATGGCAGAGCGAAACTTGCAGGCTATGATGTAGCTTCTGTAATTACTTACGAAGGAAAATAAATGATGAAATTTATTCCATTGGGATTAGGGATATGTATTTTTATAATTACTACCATAGGTTTTTTTAAAACCAAAGGTAATTCAGAGAAGGTATACGGACTGTGCTTCGCTGCAAGTGTGGTCTGTATGGTTTTACAATTAGCAATCATATTTTAAAGGGAATACCTATATGAAAAAAATATTAATAGTAGATGATGTACGATTAAATAGGGAGATGCTCAAAGATATTTTACAGGCGGATTACGAGATTGAATTGCTGGAAAATGGGGAACAGGCAATTAATCGTATTGCAGAACGTAATGACGATATTTCAGCGATTCTGTTGGATCTTTATATGCCTATTAAGGATGGATTTAGTGTAATTGCAGAGATGAAAAAACGTAGTCTGATGGGAGAGATTCCTATTTTGGTTATTTCTAGTGAGCGTTCTGTAGCGATTGAAAAGCAGTGTTTTAATCTTGGGGTAAGTGATTTTGTTCATAAGCCATTTGATCCGCTTTTAGTAAAAACACGAGTAAGGAATATTGTCAAACTGTTTTCCTATAAAAACAGTCTGGAGAGCCGTGTAAAAAAACAAACTGAAACAGTCTATCGCCAGTATACGATATTGAAAGAGCAGGCTAAGAAATTAGAAGAAAGTAATGAGAAAATCATTGAAATCTTAGGTACGGTAGTAGAGAGCCGTAACTTAGAGAGTGGGGAGCATATTAAACGAGTAAAAGGACTTACTAGAATTTTGGCAAATCAAGTATTGGAAGATTATCCGGAATATGGTTTGGATGAAAGTTTTGTCGAGGCCATCGTAGCAGCAAGTTCTTTGCATGATGTGGGTAAAATCAGTATACCGGATAATATTTTATTAAAGCCGGGGAAGCTGACCGAAGAAGAATTCATGACTATGAAGTCTCATACGATAAAAGGTTGTGAGATTTTGGATAAGATTGAAGGTATATGGGATGAAGAGTATAAGGATATTAGTTATCAGATATGCAGACATCACCATGAGAGATTTGACGGCAGAGGATATCCGGACAAATTAGTAGGAGATGAAATCCCAATAGCAGCTCAGATTGTATCCATTGCGGATGTGTATGATGCATTAGTCTGTGAGCGTGTATATAAAAAAGCATTTTCAAAGGATGTTGCGTTCCATATGATTATGAACGGAGACTGCGGAATCTTTTCACCAAAGCTTTTGGAGTGTTTTAGAAAAGTAAGAGAAGAATATGAAGCAGTTGCGTTAGGATAATCTTAAGAATCTTTAGCTGTTACAAAGAATTGAATAATGTTAAATTTAAGGCATCTGCGAAATTTCATTCGCAGATGCCTTTTGTGATGCTTAGTCAATTGAAAAAATGAATTTTACAACATCTCTTGTTTTTTACGTTCATATTACTGATTTAATTCTTGTGCCAGATTATAAATATTGGTAAGTGCAGTAGTGACTTTTTGCATATTGTTAACAGCATTTGTCATTAATTCAGAACCTTCACAAGAGGAAGCTGCGATTTCCTGAGTATTAGAGGAAAGGTCAGTGATACCATCGGCAATTACATCTGTGGATTCAGTGATATCTGAAATTGTTCGACCGAAATTATTGATTGTGTTCATTAAGTCGTTTACAGCACCATCAATAGCATCGAATTTATTTTTTGCTTCGTTAATAAGAATATTTTGTTGTTCTACAGAATTAACAGAGTTATTAATGCTTGTCGTTACACTATGTACATCATTAGTTAAGTCGTTAAGAATTAAGGCAATATTTTCAGTGGCAGTTTTGGTTTGCTCGGATAAAGTTCGAATTTCATCTGCTACAACAGAAAATCCTCTTCCGGCGTCACCTGCTCTTGCGGCTTCTATAGAAGCATTTAAAGCAAGAAGATTTGTCTGAGAAGAAATACTTACAATGCTATTTAAAATATTGGTAACTTCAGATGTTCGTTCGTTTAATGCATTTACATGAAGTACGGTTTCACGATTTTCTTTGGCGACATTTGTAGCCTGATGCTGTAATTCTTCCATTGTTTTAGCACCATCTACCACGTCTTCTAAAGCTTGTTTAGAAGCCTTAATCATAACAGTAGTCTGTTCATTTACAGATTGTGTATTTGCCTGAATATCATGGCACATCTGACTTTGACGGCTGACAGCCTGTGCGGCGTCATCGATACTTGTGGCAATATCTTGCATTGAGGAATTACCGGTATTTACAGCTTCAGAAAGGCTGGTAATATATTCATTTGCCTCACCAAAGTTATTGATAATATCTTCAGAAACACGAGACATTCTTTCAGCAGCAATACGCTGTTTTTCGGCTCCGTCCTGTACCGTTTGAATATTTTCTTTATTGAATTCAGTCCAGGCTTTACATACAGAGAGACTGGCAAGAATAACAAATAGCATAATAACAACACAGCTTCCGGCCTGATCCATACTGATAACGCCATTTATCGCTACGGAAAATACTTTAAATACGATTAAAGGTAGAACGATAAGATTGTTAATAATAAGTTTTCGGCGGTCTAGATATGTCATTTGTATTACACAAATAATAGCATAAAGCAGATAATACAAAACCGCGTCACTGGAAAATATCATTGTGACATATACAAAACTGGCAATAGTGGTCATTAAGAAACCACATTTAGAGTTACCTTTCATAGTTTTGAAAATAATGATACTGGCAATAATGCCTATAATGGCAAAAACAATAACCACATAGGTATTAATGGAAGCTTTCTTAGTAGCTACAGCGCCTAACATATTAAACAGAATGCCAACCATTGTAACCATTATAATAGGAAAAACGATAGAATCGGCTTTTTTTAATTGAGTTTCAGTCATAATTATAGAACCTCCTTTTATATTACTTTATTGTAATAAAGTGTAACATAAATTGGAACGAAGTTAAAGAAAAAATGTAGAATGTGTAAAAAAATATATAGGAAAAAAATAGACTGTCAAGAAAAAATGCTTGACACTTATTTTGCATTGTGTTAATATGTCACTTGGTGTCAGTGCGAAGTAAAAAACTTCGTGAAGAAAACAGTGTGAATAGCGGTTTTGGTTACAGTTCGGAAGTAACTAGTAACGGGTTTTAAGTATCAGACACTATGGAGATTTTCATGGAAGAGAAGATTGAACAAGCGTATCTCTATGATTTTTATGGAGAATTGTTAAACGAACATCAGAGACAAATTTATGAAGATTATATTTTTAATGATTTATCTCTTGGTGAGATAGCAAGTGAAGAGGGAATCAGCCGTCAGGGCGTACATGATATGATTAAGCGTTGTACGAAAACCTTAGAAGGATATGAAGCAAAGCTTCACTTAATTAGAAAGTTTCAATCGGCTAAAGCAAAAGTAGAACAGATACATGCTTTAACAAAGGAATTTCATGAGAATCATAATGAAGCATTAATCGGAGAAATCGAACAGATTTCTAATCAGATATTAGAGGAGTTATAAGATGGCATTTGAAAGCTTATCAGAAAAACTTCAAAATGTGTTTAAGAACCTGCGAAGCAAAGGACGTCTTACAGAGGACGATGTTAAGGCAGCCTTAAAAGAAGTTAAGATGGCATTATTAGAAGCTGATGTAAACTTCAAGGTTGTGAAACAGTTTGTCAAAGATGTACAGGAGCGTGCAATAGGACAGGACGTTATGAACGGACTGAATCCGGGGCAGATGGTTATTAAGATTGTAAATGAAGAAATGGTTCGCTTAATGGGGTCTGAGACTACTGAGATTAAGCTTCAGCCAGGTAAGTCATTGACAGTCATTATGATGGCAGGTCTTCAAGGTGCAGGTAAGACTACTACAGCAGCTAAGATTGCTGGTAAGTTCAAACAGAAAGGTAAGAAGGTTCTTCTTACAGCCTGTGACGTATATCGTCCGGCGGCGATTGAACAGTTGCAGATTAATGGACAGAAGCAGGGCGTTGAAGTATTTGCAATGGGTGATAATCATAAGCCGGTTAACATTGCAAAAGCAGCGATTGAACATGCGTTAAAAAATGAATTTAACATTGTAATCATCGATACTGCCGGACGTCTTCACATTGATGAAGATATGATGGCAGAATTGATTGAGATAAAAGAACACATCGAGATTCATCAGACCATTTTGGTAGTAGACGCCATGACTGGTCAGGATGCAGTTAATGTAGCATCCATGTTTGATGAGAAGATTGGCTTAGATGGTGTCATCTTAACGAAGTTAGATGGTGATACCAGAGGTGGTGCGGCACTTTCGATTCGTGCAGTAACCGGCAGACCGATTCTTTATATCGGTATGGGTGAAAAGCTTTCTGATTTAGAACAGTTTTATCCGGATCGTATGGCGTCAAGAATCTTAGGAATGGGCGATGTCCTTACTTTGATTGAAAAAGCTCAGGATCAGATTGATGAAGAAGCAGCCAAATCCTTAGAAAAGAAGATGCGTAAGAACGAATTTGATTTTGAAATGTTCTTAGATTCTTTTACTCAGATGAAGAGAATGGGCGGTCTTTCCAGTATCATGGGAATGTTACCAGGCATGGGATTAGGCGCAGGCAAGATGCCGGATATTGATGAGGCTGAAGCAGAGAAGAATTTGAAGCGAACAGAAGCAATTATTCTTTCTATGACACCGGAAGAGAGAAGAAATCCATCTCTTATGAATCCAAGCAGAAAACGCCGTATTGCAAAGGGTGCAGGCGTTGATATTGCAGAAGTAAATCGTTTAGTAAAACAGGTAGAGCAGATGAAGAAAATGATGAAGCAGATGCCTGGTTTGATGAAGCGTGGTAAACGCCGCGGTGGCTTTGGCGGATTTCCATTTTAGTTAAGGTTAGAATCGTGTGAAAAACACGTTTTTTAATAAAATTATATTTACACAAACGCTCAGTGAAGTACTTTGCATTTACTGCAAAGTACGAAAGAAAGTGATACAGGATTGAGTAAATCCCATCAGTGAAACTGATTTTAATGATTTGCGAATTGTATCTGAGAAGGAACTGAGCAGATACAAATTTTTTTGAATTTCAGGAGGAAAATGAAATGGCAGTAAAGATTAGATTAAGAAGAATGGGACAGAAAAAAGCACCTTTCTACAGAATTATCGTAGCAGATTCTCGCGCACCACGTGATGGCAGAAGCATCGATGAAATCGGAACATACGATCCAACAAAGAACCCAACAGAATATCATGTAGATGTTGAAGCAGCTAAAAAATGGTTAAACAATGGTGCTCAGCCTACTGAAACAGTTGCTCGTATCTTCAAACATGTTGGTATCGAAAAATAATTTTTGTGAGGTGTAACTAATGAGAGAATTAGTAGAAGTAATCGCTAAGTCATTAGTTGATTATCCGGATGAAGTAGTTGTGACTCAGAACGAGACAGAGAAAGCTATTGTAATCGAATTACGTGTAGCTCAGTCTGATATGGGTAAAGTTATCGGTAAGCAGGGACGTATTGCAAAAGCAATCCGTGCCGTTGTAAAAGCAGCAGCTTCAAAAGTTGAGAAAAAAGTGATTGTAGAGATCATGTAATCATTAGAGCCATAGTGAGAAAACGAAAAGTGTTTTCAAGCTATGGCTCTGAGTGATTTTTTGTTTCATAGTAAAGCTATTGATGATTTAAAAAGGTAAAGTTTGATGATTTTCCTATGAAATAAAAAGTGCTTTGCACAAACGATGTGCAGTTACGTGCACGGAACAAAGGTTTTTTTATATAAGATTTTATGGAGGAATTGCATGGAACAGAGATTTCAGGTAGGAGTAATCACTTCGACACATGGTGTGAGAGGGGAAGTAAAAGTATTTCCGACCACCGATGATGCATCCAGATTTAAAAAGTTAAAACAAGTTATCTTAGATACTGGAAAAGAAGATGTAGAACTTGAGATTACAAGCGTGAAGTTTTTTAAAAATATGGTAATTTTGAAGTTCAAAGACATTGACGATATGGATACAGCCAATAAATATCGTCAAAAGAGCTTATATGTAACAAGAGAAAATGCAGTAAAATTAGCAAAAAATGAGTATTTTATCGCTGATTTGATTGGACTTAAAGTAACTTCCGATGAGGGAGAAGACTTAGGTGTACTTGAAGATGTATTACAGACAGGTGCAAATGATGTGTATGTCATCAAATCGGAGGGAGAAGATGAGATTTTACTCCCAGCCATCAAAGAATGCGTAAAAGAAGTTGATATAGAAGCCGGAAGCATGGTGGTACATTTATTACCAGGTTTACGCGATATAAACAAGAAATAAGAGTACAGTATATATGTAACAATTCAGAATGCTGAATGTCTCGGTTTTTTTAATTACTTTAGCTCTGAATCGTTACGAATGTATAATGTACATCAAGTAGCAGATAGGAAAATGAGTATGAATTTTCATATTTTGACATTATTTCCGGATATGGTTATGCAGGGGCTTTCTACGAGTATCATCGGAAAGGCGAAAGAAAACGGGTTAATTTCTGTTGAGGCAATCAATATTCGTGATTTTACAGAGAATAAGCATAAAAAAGTAGATGATTATCCATATGGCGGCGGTGCGGGTATGTTGATGCAGGCACAGCCGGTTTATGATGCATGGAAATCAGTTGCTGATAAAATAGGACGCAAACCAAGAACGGTTTATCTGACACCACAGGGACAGACGTTTTCACAGCCTATGGCAAAAGAATTAGCCAAAGAAGAAGATTTGGTATTACTTTGTGGACATTATGAAGGTATTGATGAGCGTGTACTAGAAGAGATTGTAACTGATTATATGTCAATTGGCGACTATGTATTGACAGGCGGTGAATTGCCGGCGATGGTCATGGTAGATTCTATTTCACGCATGGTACCGGGTGTTTTAACCAATGAGGAGTCAGGTTCTACGGAGTCTTTTGAAGGGAATCTGTTAGAGTACCCGCAATACAGTCGCCCGGAAGTCTGGATGGGAAAAGTTGTACCGGAAGTACTTTTATCAGGAAATGAAAAAAATATCCGCACATGGCGAAAAGAAGCTGCCATTGCCCGCACAAAAGAGCGTCGTCCGGATATGTATGCAAAGTACGAGGCATTGGATCAGTGTCGACAAGTGCTGATGAAGCAGAAATTGCATCATATGGATATGATTGAGTTGATTGCGAGAGGGCAGGCAGAACTTATCTATGCTGATGGAGCTACCGTTTGTTTGTATGATAACGTGAGTGGTGTTTATTTCCATACTACGGACGGATATGAAAAAGGTTGCCTCGGTATGGAAAAAATCAAGGAATACGCACAGAATCATGGTGGAATAGATACCTTATACTGTATAGCATTACATCAGGAGGATATGTGTGAAGTAGCACAGGAAGTCTTGGGTGTATCACCATTTATCACATGTAAAATGGCTGTTTACACAAAAAAAGAAAAGCTTCCAATTACCGGTTTGTATACTACAAATGGCAAGACTCCGGAAGGTATGGTGGAAATTCGAAGAATTGGTGTAGAATATGCCAAAGAAGCGGCAGCATTTTACGATGGACCGGATGGAGCAGATTATGTTCGGGAGCATTTAGAAGAGTTTGGGTTATACGGAGCTTTCTTAGAGGAAAAGCTGGTTGGTTATATTGGCAGACATCCGGAAGGTGGTATGGGAATTTTACAGGTGTCACCGGAGTACCGTAGAAGGAAAATTGCGAAAGCCTTAGAGACGTATATGATTAACTTGTCATTGGAAATTGGACATATCCCATTTGCACAAGTGGTAGTTGGAAATGAAAGGTCTGTGGCATTGCAGGAATCACTAGGATTGTGTTTTGCCAAAAATCTGATTTATTGGATGGAGAAATAAAAAAGTACTTGACAAGAGAATATATGCACGATATAATATATATACTCAACAAAATTAATATTGGTTCATACTCCGGTAACCTACGGGTTCCGGGGTTTTTTTTAAAACAATATTCTAAAAATGTAGAGTAAGCGGGTTGACAATATATGGAAATTTGATAATGAGTGATAAAAAGTGGATGTTTAGAATATATTATTAGTGATCATACTCCGGCAACCTACGGGTTCCGGGGTTTTTTATTTAGGGGGTATATACATATGAAGAAGCCGTTTAAAACGATTGACGAGCAGATTGTGTTATTGGAAAAAAGAGGATTAGATATTTCTGATAAGGACGATGTAAGGAAAAAGCTGTTGCATAATAATTATTATACTGTAATAAATGGTTATAAATATCCTTTTTTAGAACATGAAAAATGTACAAAGGAAATTGAAAAATATAAAGAAGGTACAACTTTTAATGAGTTATTTGCGTTATATAAATTTGATTGTAATTTACGAGCTCTTTTATTTAAGTATATTTTACATATTGAACATCAGTTGAAAAGCGTAATATCACATTTTTTTGCTAAAAATCATATTAATGAACCATATCCAAACTATTTAGAGATTAAAAATTTTGATATACCCTCAGAAAGCAAAATATCAAAAAATAAATTAGAACGTTATGATGAATTGAAGATTAAAATTAGTGAGGAATTGGAACATCAGCGAGCCAAAAATAACTCGATGATAAAACATTATGACGATAATTACGGTAATTTGCCACCGTGGATATTAGTTTCAATTTTCTCATTTGGAATGCTCAGGACATTTTTTGACTGTTTGAGTATTAAAGAGCAGAATGAGATAGCAAGATTTTTTAATTTGCGTCCAGACGAATTAAATACATATCTATCGGCTCTAAATATTTATCGAAATGCTTGTGCACATGATGAGCGTATTTATAATTTGAAGTTACGTAATAAAGTTGTGCGTAAAGATAAGGACGATACAAAAAAAGTCTATGATAGAGTTTATGTTGTGATACTTATTCTGAAGGATATGTTAGATGCAGCATCTTTTATGGAATTTTATTCTAAATTTGACGAGTATGTAGGTGAACTGGAAACCAATTTAAAGACAGTAAAACTGGAAACCATATTCGGAGCAATGGGAATGCCTGTCGAGAAATCAGTTAGAAAGTCCGAATTAGGTCCACTTGAGAGAGGAGATGCTTTATCTCATAGCGAGTTTAAAGATGTTTTGGAAAAGTACATTATTCCTATGTTACCAATAACTACGGAATTAAAACTTGTAGATATAGATGATATTAACGCGGAAAATCGTTCGTGTCGACTTGTAGAATTAAAAAATGATACGTTATATTTTGCACAGTCAACAAACGGAATATTTACATATTCAATTGAACTTATGGATTCTACAATCGCACAATTGCAAATTGAGACAATACAGGAACATTTACAAACACTTATAGATTATATTCATGTTTTTTGGAATTTGGGGAATTTATCAGTTTATGGACGTGATAAAGTAGCAATTGCATTTCCTACATTATGTGAGCAGGCATATGAGTTGACGATTTGCAATTTGATGTGTAAAGGAAAATCAAAAGAGGCAATGGAGGTGTTTAATCAGACATATCGGAATTATCAAAAAATGGTGGGATTACAGGAAGAGGAAAAACGTGAAGAATTAGCGAATGTAGTTTGGGAGAAGAAAGACGAAGTTGATAAAATAATTGTACAGGAAGATATTGCAGAGAAAACGTTATATGGAATCTTGACACAAATTGAAGCTTGGGCAAATAAAACATATGAGGGACAGAAGAAAACGTTTGGAATTATTATTTGCAAAAATCAGATGTCCAATAATAGGGATAGTTTTAATTATATTGAATTTTTGAAAAATGACTATAGTGCAACGATAAACGATGGAATGTACTCGGCAGTTGAGGTGTATGCAGATGGTATGTTTAAAGAACACTTGGCAATTGAACATATAGATAAGCAGGGTCTATATTCAATTCCGTATCCATTTAGCGGATTCGCAGATTTGTGTACAGAAGACAAAATAGGAGTTTTGTTGACTATTTCAGGAGATATTCTTATTATCAATGATCGTAAACTTTGCTATACCAGACATAATGGACATTGGGTACAGAGTATGGCAGATAAAGTTATAGAACAAATGAAAGGTGAATTAAATCTTGAAGATAATGAAAGTGTAGAAGCTATTTATCAAGCTTTAGTGGATGTATCATATAGTAGAGGCGGTGCATGCATGGGGATTATGGTAGAGGATGTGTTGCCACAAAAATTACAGGAAATGGTAAAAATGGGGTTACTATGTGAGGATAATGAGGATAATAAACTAAATGCCATTAAAAAAATGATATCATCAATAGATGGGGAACAAAAGAATTTTTTTGTTTTGGATAGACCTCTTAGAAGAGAGTTGCTGGAATTAGACGGTGCAATGGTTCTTAGCAGTAATGGGCATATACATGTGATTGGTACAATTATCAGATTAGATGGTAGTGGAAGCGATGGCGGAGGAAGAACAGCTGCGGCTAAGCAGTTATCAGAATACGGATTAGCAGTAAAAGTTTCACAAGATGGTTATGTTCATTTATATAAGAATAGAGAAGTAATATTAAAAATTATGACTTGAGGAATACTTAGGAGTTATAGTACCAAAGTGTAACGAAAATATATGAAAAATCATAAAAAATGCTTTACAATAGAATGTGGTTATGATAATATAAAAAAGTTGTGAGAAAAAGGAGATGGTCCTCTGTTACCAATAAGGGTATTAAGAACATCCAAATAATAGGAGGTCACAAAATGAACGCAAGTGAAATTATTAAAAGCATTGAAGCTGAACAGTTAAAATCTGAGATTACAGAGTTCCATGTTGGTGATACTGTAAAAGTTTACGGTAAAATCAAAGAAGGTAACCGTGAAAGAATTCAGGTTTTCGAAGGTGTTGTATTAAAGAGACAGGGCGGTAGCAACCGTGAGACATTTACAGTTAGAAAGCTTTCTAACGGCGTAGGTGTTGAAAAAACTTGGCCATTACACTCACCAAACGTAGAAAAAATCGAAGTAGTTCGTCGTGGTAAAGTAAGACGTGCTAAATTATTCTACTTAAGAGACCGTGTTGGTAAAGCAGCTAAGGTTAAAGAATTAGTTAAATAATTATTACGTTCAGTAAATGAAACCGGCATCCGAAAGGATGCCGGTTTTTTTGTGTGTGCCTAGCGGCACACGTTTCTAATGCAATGTCATTAACTTAGCTTGGAATGAATAACTTATTTAACAGATTATTATGTAAAAAAATAATTTTTAGTTTAAAAGTTGAAATTTATTGTATGCTAAAAAGACAGGTAACAAAATATCTGTAGTAGATAGATATTTTATATAGGCATTAGGCTAATCTATAATTAAAACTCATAACAGAACGATCTTTTTTCTTTCTGTGAATAGCCTTTTTATCAGGTCGAATAGGCGTTAAATATTTAGAAAGTATCATAATAACTGTTTCTTGAGATATTTTCTCTTGAAAAAACAAATGGGAGGCATATATTGCCATCGAAAAGCTGGATATATACTGATGTTTTCGATTTTCACACTGAATATCCTGTCCTGTAATCATGAGGGAAACAAAGTTATACATCAAAAGATGAGCATAGATTTCTTGGTAGACAAGGTTCGTTTTCTTGGAGTGAAAATGAAGTAACCCTAGTGGATATTTTAAATCACGAAAGAGCCGTATGAAAGGAGACTTTCACGTACGGTTCTGTGAGAAGTTTGAGGTGCGCTTCCTCTTACTTACTCGACTGAGAAGTCGAGAAATTTATTTAAAATTCCCTCCTACTCGATTTCTTAAATATAATATAAAATTTAAAACTAGTTATTACTAGTTTCAGACTGTAGACAAACATGGTGCTGAGTTACGAACTCAGCACCACTTCTTTTTTACAAAACATAAATTTCAGATTCTGACATAAAAATTGAAAGGTTTCTATACATTTTGTCTCTCTTATCTTGATGAGTTTTGCCAGTTTCTTTAAATTCAGACATGCAAATGTAAGTCCGGCTTTCATTTCCATCCGGGCTTTTCCGAACATCTGTGTATAGCGGAAACCATGATTCTCTTTTGCTGTTCCAAAGAGACGCTCAATGGTTTGTTTTCGCTGGTTATATAAATCTTTCATTCCGATTGTCTGACGAATGTCCTCGCACGTTTCCATATACGGTTCCCATACATGACGTGTTGTAAGACTACAAATTCTAATACTTATCTAACGACACTAAACACACATATTATTTTTAAATATCTTGTAAAACTTAGTAAAAATCTGCATAATAAAAAGCAGATTACAATTAGACGGCTCCATCATCAGCCATCTGTA